>NZ_JBXWOA010000001.1:0-797924 GCF_059610645.1 Ruegeria sp. CDSC054
GGCGACGGTAAAGGTGGCGGCAAGGGCGGCGACGGTAAAGGTGGCGGCAAGGGCGGCGACGGTAAAGGTGGCGGCAAGGGCGGCGACGGTAAAGGTGGCGGCAAAGGCGGCAAAGGTAAAGGTGGCGGTAAGGGCGGCAGTAAAGGGAACAACGGTGGAGGCAACGGGCCGGAAGGCAATAGCCCGGGCCAGGGTAACAATGCCCACGATGATGAAAGGTGACGCAGTTCTTGCAAGGGCATCCCTAAGCTTAGCCGATACCTAAAACAAAAAACGGCCACCGCAAAGTGTGGCCGTTTCGTTTACTTCATGGTGAATGGCTCGCTAGCCCAGCTGAACCAGCGCGTGGCGCTTCTTACCTGCGCTCAGCTTGATTGGTGACGACAGAGCACCCGCGTCGATCATCAACCCGGCATCCGTCAACGGCGCATCATCCAACTTGGCGCCGTTTTCCGCGATCAGCCGTTTGGCCTCTTTACCGGACTTCGCCAGACCCGATTTCACGATGACCTGCACGATGGACATGCCGTCACCCAGCTCATCCGCGCTGAGGGTCAGGGTCGGAAGATCGTCCCCGACACCGCCCTTTTCGAACACTTCACGGGCCGTGGCCTCTGCGTTGGCTGCAGCTTCGGCACCGTGCAGTAGGGCGGTGACCTCGTTAGCAAGGCGGATTTTGGCCTCGTTGATCTCTGATCCTTGCAGCGCGCCCAGTCGGTCACACTCATCCACCGGCATTTCGGTGTAAAGCTTCAGGAACCGGCCAACATCCGCGTCGGTCGTATTGCGCCAGAACTGCCAGAATTCGTACGGCGAGCGCATCTCGGCGTTCAGCCAGACCGCACCGTCCTGAGACTTGCCCATCTTCTTGCCGTCGCTGGTGGTCAGCAGGGGCGAAGTCAGGCCGTAGATCTCGTGATCCAGCACCCGACGCGTGAGGTCGATCCCGTTGACGATGTTGCCCCACTGGTCCGAGCCGCCCATCTGCAGCACGCAGCCATAGCGGCGGTTCAGTTCGAGGAAGTCATAGGCCTGCAGGATCATGTAGTTGAACTCAAGGAAGCTCAACGATTGCTCGCGGTCCAGCCGGGATTTCACCGATTCAAAGGCCAGCATTCGATTGACCGAGAAATGCCGCCCGATATCGCGCAGGAAATCAAGGTAGTTCAGGCCATCCAGCCATTCGGCATTGTTCAGCATCAGCGCCTTGTTTTCGGCATCGCTGTCATAGTCGATATAGGCCGAGAACACCTTTTTGATGCCCGCAATGTTTTCGTCGATCTGCTCGGGGCCCAGTAGGGGGCGTTCATCCGCGCGAAACGACGGGTCGCCCACCTTGGTGGTGCCGCCGCCCATCAGAGTAATTGGCTGGTGACCGGTTTTCTGGAACCACCGCAGCATCATGATCTGGATCAGGCTGCCCACATGCAACGACTTGGCCGTCGCATCAAAGCCGATATAGGCCGGTTTGCACCCACTGATCAGCGCTTCGTCAAGGCCCTGATAATCGGTGCAGTCGGCGAGAAAGCCGCGCTCGATCATCGTGGCGATGAAATCCGATTTGGGGTGGTAGGTCATATCGTGCCCTTTGGGTTTATGTTGCGGGGCACTGTATAGGCGGCGCGTCAGCCAAGGAAAAGCCACCATTTCCAAGAAAACGCGGGCTGTGTCAGCTTTTGACCGGGGGCAGGCGGAAGGCATAAAGCATTGCGATAATGTTCAACACCACAAGGACAACAATCGGCGTGATCGGATCATGCAAATGTGCGACTGCGCCAAGGATCGCAGCAAAGACAATTCCAACGAGGCCAGCGCTGACATCCCCTAGTGCAACTAGGTAGGGGCGCTCTTTTTCGACGCTCATCTGAATGAGATACAGGTAGCGCCCATAGATCACTCCGTTCCCGCCCAGCGATAGCAGCAGGATCACCAGCGCGTAGACCCAGACGTTCTGAGCGTAGCCGAAGAATGTAAAGCCAAGCGCCATCAGGGCCGAAATTGTGGCGATCATGCACCCCAACCACATCACAGGTTTGACCGAGACACGATCGCTGAGCCATCCCCACAGAAGCGAGCCGATCACCATTCCAAGGCTGGCCCCTATGACAAAATAGCTGAGCGAATGCTTGGTCCCCATATGCAGGGTCGCCGCATGGATCGTGTAGAAGGGCATCGCCAGCTCGACCGATACAAAGATCAGCCGCGCCGAAAGAAACTTGCGATACCAGGGATAGGCCATGCCGGTTTTGAATCCGGTCGCCAGTTCGGCCAAGGGTTTGGGTTTTTTCTTCGGCTCCGGCAAAGGGGCGCGTTGTTCATCCTCAAGCAATCGCACCCCTGCAAAGGCAACACCTGCGGCGAACATGGCGATCACGCCGCACCACAAGACGACGATGTGACGCTGCATCGGTTGATCCCCGGACAGCAGGTCGCGCGTGACCAGAACGACGATGATGGCCAAAATGCCCGAGATGGTGGCTTGCGCAAACACCATCCTGTTCCGTTTCGCTTCGGGGACAGAGATGCCGTAGATCTGGCTGGTTCCAAGGCTGGTGATCCCCTGACACAAACCCAGGACCATCGCAGTAGTCAGGAACAGCAGCACGATCATCACGCTGGGCAGTTTTGTTGAAAACAGGGCCACCGCCGCCAATACCACGGCCGTCAACAGGTTCGGTGCGTAAACGGCAAGCTTGGCGCGGGTCGCCCGATTGATGAAGGGCGAGACAAAGATCTCGGCAATCAGGCGCGACCCGGTGACAAAAGGCAGAAGCAACCCCGCAAAGAACGTTGGCGCACCCAAAGCCAGATATAGGAACGGAAGCACCAGATTGGGGTTGATCAGCTGCCCTCCGATCGTGGCCAGGGCGCCGGACCAGAAGATCAGGAAATAGTTCCGGCTTTCGGATGGTTGTTTCTGTGAGTATGTGTCTGACATATGCACCTAAAACCGATTTGTGTTCCTTATACCAAATTGTCGGGAAAAAGCGCGACACTCGTGTGATCTGGCTTGCCTTGGCTTCGGCGGTAGGGGCAGGTTAAACGGGCTGTGCCGATCAACCATGACGGTACAAACAGAATTCGGCAGGAGAGATCAAAGTGGGGCGGGCCATCAAACGAACAGGTGCGATCAGGGTTTTGGGTGCGATGTCTGGCACCTCGATGGACGGGGTGGATGCTGCGGTCGTCGAAACGGACGGGCACCGGATTATCGACTTTGGTCCAAGTGGGTATCGTGCCTACTCCGATCACGAGCGCGCGGTATTGCGCGCCGCTTTAGGGCAGTGGCACGGGCCTGACGTGGATGCCGCGGCAGAGCTTGTTACCCTGGCCCATGCCGAGGCGCTGTCTGAATTCGATGAGGTCGATCTGATCGGTGTGCACGGCCAAACTCTTGCGCATGAACCAAGTGGGCGCGGGACGTTGCAGGTGGGCGACGGGAAAGGGCTGGCTCAGGCATTGGGGGTGCCAGTCGTCTGGGATTTTCGCAGCGACGATGTGGCGATGGGCGGCGAAGGCGCCCCGTTGGCGCCGTTCTTTCACTTTGCCTGCGCCAAGTGGATCGAGGCAACCCAGCCGCTGTGCTTTCTGAACCTCGGTGGTGTCGGGAACCTGACGTATGTGGACCCCAGTTACGATGGCCCCGAAGCCCCCGGCGCGTTGCTGGCTTTCGACACTGGTCCCGCGAATGCACCGGTCGACGATCTGATGCAGGCGCGTCTGGGCCTGCCGATGGATCGCGACGGAGCCGTCGCGCGCGGCGGAACCGTCGAGATGGGCGCACTCGAGCTGTTTTTGTCCGAGCCTTACTTTACACGCATGCCGCCAAAATCACTGGACCGGAACGACTTTTCCGAGATGATCAAACTGGTGCAGGAACTCAGCGATGCGGACGCGGTGGCCACGCTGACCGGCATGTGTGCCGCGGGCGTGGTGCAGGGGATGGAACATTGCCCCAAACCACCCTCGCGCATGTTGGTCACCGGCGGCGGGCGGCACAATCCAGTATTGATGGAGATGCTGCGCGTTGCATTGGACTGCCCGGTCGAACCAGTCGAGGCCGTGGGTCTGGACGGAGATATGCTTGAGGCGCAGGCCTTCGCCTATCTCGCGGCACGCGTCGCCCGCAGGCTGCCGACGTCGTGTCCGGGGACGACAGGTGTGAAAGCGCTGGTCGGCGGTGGGGTAGTGAGTTCGGTTGCGTAATGGGGCGGTGGGTTAAAAGCTAATTGCCCGGTTTCTGCTTTCGCGGACGAAGCGGTCCTTGATGGTCACAGACTGAACGTCGGCTTCTGGCACTGTTGCGTGTGCTCTTCCTACAGGGCACTTAAAAACTGGCGGTCCGTTTCGAGCAAACTAACAATGCCGGGCGATATACTTATTCTGTCTTCTTCTTTCCGACAAGAATTGCATGTTCCCTCTCTATAACCTTTTCCCAATCGCCTTGCGCTTTCAGACCGGTTGAAGAGTCTCCCATTAGCGAAGTAACCATCAATCTTCCACGCGCTTTCGCTTCCTCTTTCGAGAACCCGGCCTGTTCAAACATCCAGGCGGCGAATTGGAACCGTTTGCCGATGGTTCTTTGATACGATTCTTTCACCTTCTCATCGGTATTCGCCCACACTGAGACAGCGTGATCCGGCAAGGCGGCGTCCTCTTCAATGACTTTTTTCATAAGAAGAAGAATGCGGTCTTCCGGGGGGCCGCCAAATGTCTTTGCCTTTGCGATCACTTTGTCAGTCAGTTCTTGCTCCCAATATCTGAGGACCTCATCCAAAAGCTCACTGACGTTTTTGAAATGCCAGTAAAAGCTGCCGCTTGTCAGGTTCAGTCGCTTTGCCATTGGCACGACCTTTATCGCGGAAACGCCGCCCTCATTGAGTACTTTGTAGGCCAGCAATATCCAGTCTTCTTTGGTCGCGGCGTTTTTGGGTGAGTTTCGAGTTATAGATTCTGACATTCAGATTACAGCATTCTTTATTTGACATAGAGTAGTCTATGGATCTACCGTAGAGATGTCTATGGTGAACGAGAGGTTCACGAATTCGTGTTCTCTTAAGAGGCTTCGCTTTGAAAAGGGGGGATCAATGAATAACTTAATGAAAACCGCAGCCGGTACATTGATGGCCTTAGGCATGACACTGGCTGGCACAGCCACGGCGCAAAACGCCTTGCCGACGGGTCGGAGTGCCACTGAAATCGAAAACGGTGTTTATCCCGCTTCTTACTTTCCCAACACAGAAATCCTCGGAGAGGATGAGATGCGAATTACGGCACTGGGTACGGGGATGCCAAATCAAACCAAGGCTGCAGTTTCTATTTCGTTTTATGTGGAACTTGGGAATGGTGACGTCTTTCTGTTTGATGTGGGAACGGGCGCAACGGGCAACCTGTTCTCGCTGCGCCCGGACTTTGCAAAGGTCGACAAGGTCTTTTTCAGCCATTTGCATGTTGACCACGTTGGAGATTTCATGGGCCTCCACGTTGGGGGGTGGCTTTCAGGCAGATATACCCCGCTCCGCATCTTCGGCCCGTCCGGATCAGAAGATGAACTGGGCACCAAAGCCTATGTTGATGGCATGTCCATGGCTTACGCCTGGGACTTGGCCACGCGAACGGGCGCGCTGCCGGACGATGGCGCAAAGCTTGATGTCACTGAATTCGACTACATGCAGGAAAACGAAATTGTTTATCAGGAGAACGATGTCACGATCCGGTCCTGGCCAGCGATCCACAGCCTTGATGGTTCCGTGAGCTACTCACTGGAATGGAATGGGCTAAAATACGTCTTTGGTGGCGATACTTACCCAAACAAATGGTATGTCGAATATGCCAAAGGGGCGGACATCGCTTCTCACGAGGCTTTTCTACCACCGGATGCGCTGGCCCCTTATTTTGGCTGGGACATGAAACAGGCGACTTATGTAGCTACGCGCGTTCATACGGAACCTGCGGCTTTCGGCAAAGTTATGTCCGCTGTCGAGCCACGCATGGCCCTAGGGTATCACTCTGTTCTTTCGCCCGAAAACTATCAGGCAATCCTGGAAGGTGTCCGTTCGACATACGATGGACCGCTCACGCTGGCGCGAGATCTACAGGTGATAAACGTAACCAAGGATCAGATCGTTGTTCGGGAAGCGAGTGTTGACGACTATGCGCTGCCACCAGCTGTGAGCGACGAATACATCAATGCACCGCGTTCAAAAGAAAAAGAGCCTTCTGAAAAGGTTCAAGCCGGCAAATGGGATGGTTACACGCCACCGCCAATGCCGGACAATTAACCTTCAGGGGTGAACAAAATTCCAATTTGGCGGTATCTGTGCCGACTATTCTTGATGCTGAGTGTGATGGCCTCGGGTGCACAGGCCGTTTCAGCAGATGTCGTTTTGACAAACGGTTCGGAAGTCGCACCCAACATTGCTGTCCTTCATGTCAAAGATGATGGGGTTTACGTCGACCTTGAGGTCTATGTCGAAGATATTCCGTTGTTTGCGGATATGCTGCCAATCGGATTGTCATCCGATTTCGTCGAGGGTGAGCCGAAGGTCGAACAAGAGTCCGATCAAGGTTCTGCCCAAGCCAAAAGTCGGGCACTGTCTATTGTTGCAAGGGACGAACAGCCCCTACACGCTGAAATCAGAAAGCTAGAATACCGAACGCGCATCGACCGGGCCTCGCCGCTTGCAGGTCAGCGCGATCCATTCTCGGGTCAAATTGTTCCCAGCCCGCCAAAAGATCCGCGTGTTCTGTTCGTCGAAGTGTTCTTTCCGTTTCAAAACTCAGTTCCCAAGGAGCTGACTATAGTGCCTCCATCGCGGGATAGTGTGCCACTGGCGACTATCGGGATGCAGGTTTTTGACCGAGAGGTTCCGGTCACGGATTTCAGCTTCTTGTCAAAGCAGGCAGAGTTAAAGATTTCCTGGCCTGACCCTTGGGAAACCCGATTTTCCGCAGAAAGCCTGAATCGAAAAGCCCAGGACGGAACATCAACATTTCTTTATATCGAACCTCGTGAAGTTCGGCATGAGACGCTGATCCGCTTGCGTGAACTGGCGCCTTGGATTGGTGAAACTTTCGACGTAGGGCAGACACTTTCGCCACAGCGTAGCGCCTTGATCGTAAACCAGGCAGCGCCCTTCCTGGCTTCTCGTAACCCGGTGACAATTGATGGCAAATCAGTGCAACCGTCAAACGCAACAGCAAAGCTCCTGGAGCTAACATCGCAAGGTTTTCAGGTTGTCGAGCCTGGAAAGGAAGTGTCCGTGAACAATGCGTTTATCGGAGCTATCCTGTCTTTCTCATCGGCAGAACTTCCCGAACAGGTGACAGTCACATGGGATATGTTTGACGAGGAAATTACCCGCGTCGCGACCATTTCAAACGATATCGCCGGGCCGTTCTTTGGGGCTGTGACACCAGCGGACCCACAGTTCCACTGGCAGAACCACTTGCTCCAATACGAAAGAGCATCTGTTACTCAGATTCCAGTTGAGCCGCAGATACAGCAGAACCCGGCAATCGCTTTAATCACCGGAGTTATCAGTGCCGTCTCACTTGGTTTCTTCCTCATGTGCAGGGGCAAAGTTGCAAAGCGCGCCAGTTGCGCAACCATGATTGCCGCTGCTTCGGCGACCGTCGTTTTTTCGGGACTTTTGCCGGATTTACCTTGGAAGAAGTCTGAACCCCCTGAGCTGCAGGCTGCGGAAGATATACTGCGCTCAATGGTCGAGAACTTGAGCACGGTGACTCTGGAAATTTCGCCTACCGCAAGAAAGTCAGAGCTGGCACACATTGTAACGGAAGCGTCTCTAGGTGACATCGCAACAGAGGTTGAACGTGGTCTCGCGATCCGAACGCCAGGAGGCAGTCTTGCTACGGTTACTGATATCAGCGACCTGAAATTGGAGCGCATTAACCCAACCCACACGCCGGGAGGATTTAGTGCCCTGACCAAATGGACAGTGAAAGCACAAGGCGGTCATTGGGGGCACGCCCACATACGCGCCGTTACATTTCGGGTGCTGGCGGAGGTCATACCTGAGTCAGGGCAATGGAAGCTGGATGGATTAACTGTAATCGAGGCTCGCGATCCAAATGCGTAAGTGTTTAAGACCAAAGGTTTTTGCTTTCGGCGCTTTGTTTGTCGGTTTGTTCTTGTCACTGACGCTGTCAGCCTCGGCACATTTTTTGCTTAACCTCAACGTTCGAATTTCGCATGTCGAGCATTCCGAAGACGGTCTGCGCGTCTACATCCGTACGCCCATGCCTTATCTGGTTGCAGACAAGGTCGGTGATCAGGAAGGTGATGCCTTGCCGATAGCTGCACCATTCACGACTAATGCCATGAGCGACGGTCAGTTGGTCCACTTTGTCGACTTGCAGGCTGTCATGAGCGATCCCAACGGTCTGGGGCAATTCGCCGAAGGTGGGTTGCATCTGTTGGTCGACAATCAGCGCATAAGAGGAACAGTTAAGTCCGTTCGCTTGCATCGAATTGGAAATGAGCCCGGATTTGCAACTTTGGCCGAAGCTCAACAGGCCGAGGACAGCGAAACGGCCCTAACGCCACCGCTTTTTGTTGGTGACACAATTGTCGATCTCGTCCTGCATTATGACACGGACGGCCCGGTCCAATCGTACAGCATTGCCAACGTGCTGGACCCCGGCTTGCCGGATCAGGACCAAACGGCCAACCTCATTCTCGATTACGCTTCGGACACACCGCAGATATTCCGATCTCGGGGCCTGATGACTGAACCATTGGTGGTTCAGCAAGAGGGGTATGGAGGATTCCTGAGTTTTGTCTGGGAAGGTATACGACATATCCTCGAAGGATTGGATCATGTTCTTTTTGTTGTGTGTTTGGTCATTGGAGCGCAGACACTCAGGGCGCTATTGCTGCGTGCAACCGGTTTTACCATTGGGCATAGCGTGACGCTGTCTCTGGGGTTCTTCGGGTTTGTGCCATCGGGCGCGTGGTTTGTTCCTGCCGTCGAAACTGGGATCGCGCTTTCTATCATATTTGCAGCCGTCGCAGCGTTTGTGGGTTTTAAGGACAATGCGCGCTCTGAAGTCACGATGGTGCTTCTGACAACGCTGATTGGCCTCTTGCACGGGCTTGGGTTTAGCTTTGTGTTGCACAAGATTTTGCAGGTTACATCCCCAAACATCTGGCAGAGCTTGCTTGCTTTCAATCTTGGCGTCGAGCTTGGCCAGGTCGCCATTATTCTTGCGCTCTGGCCTGCCTTAATAATGTGTCGGCGCGTGAACTCCAGTTTGTGGATGTCCTTACGAGTGGGCTTAGCCGGTGGATGTGCGGCTATCGCCTGCTTTTGGACCTTTCAGCGAGTTGCCGAGGTTTATTCCACGTTGGCTTAAGGTCATTGCGATGGTGCGTGCCGTGATGGTTTCCTGAGAGAAATGCGGACATTCGGCTGTTCCGCAGCATAAGACAGATTGGGCTCTCCTGACACCTTCGCCGGGATCTGCACCAAGGGCCGGTTTGGTATGGATCGACATTCGCTGCGCGTCGCATGAACAGGCAAGACGCGGACAAAGCCGACATCGCGCGGGTTCTAGAAAACTTCAGGCGGTTTGGCCAGAGGCCCCCAAGTTTCCGGGTCAGGTAAGCCGACACTTGACCATGCCTCCAATAATACCTTGGAATCTGCTGACCGTGTACGAGGCAAGTCATCCAAAATGTCGAACCAAGGCATTTTGCTTTCTATCCCGGAGTGGACCGATGGAGCGAAGTTTTCTGGGTTATCGAGGCTCGAAGTGTGCATAACCAAGTAAGCCGTTTCCCTCGGCTGAACGAGTTGGTAGGTCAGGCTTGCTCCGCATTTGGCGCAGAAGCCCCGTTTGGCTATTGGCGTAGTCGCGAAATACACGGGCTCTTCATCAAGAAATCGAACAGCAGAAACGGGAAAAGCCGTCCACGCATTGACCGCTGACCCAGAGAATTTTCTACAGCAGCTGCAATGGCAATACCCTGTACTGATCGCTGGTGCATTGACTTCGTACCGGACGGCTCCACAAATGCAGCCGCCCTTTTCCATAGTCTTTGCCAATTCATCCTTGTCGAAATCCAGAAACCCGCCTTCTTCACCGTGCTTTGACTGGGTCATGTAAACATGGACTGAAGTATCCGTGCTTTTCAGTTTTTTGTGCCCGCAATCCGCAAGTGGAATGTCTACCTTACCATTTATTTGCGCCATCACTTCGCCGGAGACCGCTATTCCTCCTGGCTCGGCCATTGCTTCGAGCCGAGCGGCAATATTAACACCATCTCCCAATATATCTGCCCCATGTACAACGACATCACCAAGAGAGACCCCGATACGCAAGATGAGTGCATTTTCCGTGTTCGACTGACGGGCTTCGAGCGCAGACGCTTTTTGAATGCCAATTGCACAGTTGACCGCCTCAATAACGCTTGAGAACTCAGCCAAGAATCCGTCGCCAGTAGACTTGAAAACACGGCCTCGGTTCGCCTCAACTTGCATGCGGATGATTTCACGTTCCAGACGTACCAACTCGGCCAATGTTCCGCTCTCGTCGCGCGAAACCAGCCCCGCGAAACCAACAACATCCGTGGCCAGTATGGCCGCCAATTTGCGTTCCATCTCTATTCCTTAGAACTGTTATGTCTCTGCTGGTTTCTGTAAAGCTTAACATAAATCGCCATAGCCCGAGGGATGATCATTCAGACGTTTGTTTTGACTTTCAAAAAAGCTGCTCTGGGCTCAAAATGAACCTTCGTTGCGGTGGATCGAATGTCGGCTTTCTAGCTTCAGAAACTGATTTAGATCTGATCCCCTCGGCCTAGCCTTCGCACTTAGGCAGTGCTTGGCTCAGTACATTGGTGTTTTTTGCGTAATTCCGAAACATAATTGACAATTTTGGACGCTGTTTTACAAAATCGGTCATGACGCAGCCATTAGATCGCAAGTTAGACATAGTTGTTTTGGTGAGTTCGCATTTTAATGTTTCGGCGACAACGTCTTTCGTGGATCCATTCAGAGTAGCAAATTACCTGTCAGGTTCGGCTCGATTTTCTTGGACCTATGTCTCAGACCCTGGTGGTCCAATTGAATCCAGCAGCGGCTTGGTCGTTGACACTGCCCCATTGGCGGAGGTGGTGGCGCGCAATCCTTGGATGGTTCTGGTGAGTACAAGTTGGACACCTGAGCGTCACGGGACACCTCAGTTCAAGGTAGCCCTACAGAAATGGGAATCGGGTGGAACGATCCTTGGCGGTTTGGATACCGGCGCGATTGTTCTTGCGACGGCTGGACTACTCAAAGGAAAGACCGCAACGGTTCACTATGAACACATCGACGCCTTTGCCGAAACGGCCCATGACACCACCGTGTCGGAGAACATGATTGTTATGGATGGAAAGATTTTCACTTGTTGCGGGGGTTCTGCAGCAACAGATCTGGGATTGCGGTTTATACATTCTGTCGCTGGTGAGAGTATCGCTAATGCATCTGCTCGATACCTTTTTCATCACAACGTGCGGGGTGAAGGCCAATCACAGAACCCCAAAGACGTAGAGCCGCTGGGGTATGTCACCTCTGGGGTGGTAAGGGACGCGATCGACTTGATGGAAGCGCATTTGGAAGCCACTTTGTCGATCCCTGAAATATCAGCGAGGTTGAAAATTTCGCAACGACAACTTAGCCGATTGTTTCAGCAATATGTCCATAAGTCACCGATCGAGTATTACCGCGACATACGCCTTGATCGCGCGCGCGGATTAGTGACGCAAACTGAGCTTAAGTTCAGCGAGATTGCGGAAGCATCAGGGTTTAATGGACAGGTTCATTTCAGCCGGGCATACCGCAAACGATTTGGATTGACACCCAGTGCGGATCGCATTGAAGGCCGCACCCCGTTCGAGTTTCGCGCTTGGCCAATGTTCAAACCTGACATCAAGTCCGAAGGTGTTGGGTAGCTTTTTGCATCGCCGTAAGCATCTTGTCGCGTTGCGCTGATAACTCTTCGGTACTTTGCCCCTGTGTCTGATCCTTTATGCCGTCGACCAGTTTATTGATGACATCCTCATCAAGACGAGGGTCGCCCAGGTCGTCCCACCAGCCATTGAATGTGTCTTTGAAATGGTCACAGAAGGCCTGCAGGCCACCATCGCCTGCACCCAAGTGAAAAAGCGTTGTGGGACCCATCACGGCCCATCGGAGTCCCGGACCAGCCCACATCGCTTTATCGATGTCTTCGACACTGGCGACACCTTCGACCGCCATATGAACGGCCTCGCGCCAAACTGCGGCTTGCAAACGGTTCGCGACATGCCCTGGCATGCCTTTCTTGATCCGGATCGTGATTTTACCAATGTCTTTGTAGAAAGCTTCTGTGCGGTCCAAAACATCTGAACTGGTGGAATCGTTGACGGTCAATTCGACCAGTGGGATGAGATGCGGTGGGTTAAATGGATGACCTAGGATCAATTTGCTAGGATCGCGCCATCCCTCTTGCAAGGCTTCGAGCGTCAGGCCGGAAGTTGAGCTTGAAACTATTGCGTTAGGGTTCAACTCTGGCTCAATCCCGGCATAGGTCGAATGCTTAATTGGCAGTCTTTCTGGCACGTTCTCCTGAACGAATTGTGCGCCCTGGACAGCCGCCTCGGCGGTTGAAACGAAAGTGATAGCGTCAGGTGTGGCCCTATCTGTGAGATCCAATTCGTCCAATGTCGGCCAGGCTTTTTCGATATAAGAGCGGACGGATGCTTCGGTATTCGGATCGGGGTCAAAGACCGTCACGCTACGGCCCGAGGCGAGAAACAAAGCTGCCCAGCTTGCCCCGATGACACCGGCTCCAAGAATGGCGGTTCTTTCAATTTCTGACATCATAACAGTCCCGGATTAAGGGGGGAGGCCGCCGTCAGGCCACCGTCCACCGTGAACAACTGGCCGGTTGCAAAAGACGAGTCGTCAGAGGCCAGCCACACGGCCATCGCTGCAATATCGGCAGGTTTGCCAAAGCGTTTGACCGCGTGGCGAGCCAGCGCGTCGGATTTAGCTTTTTCCGAGTCATGGGCGAGGTCGAACGCTGCGTCCAGCATGCCCGTTTCAATCCACCCCGGGCAGATCGCATTGCAGCGCACCGCTGGTCCGTGGTCCACTGCGATAGAGCGTGTCAGCCCATGCACAAACGCCTTTGACGCATTGTAGAGCGCCATCGATGGGTCCGCGGCATTGCCCGAGATCGACCCGATGTTGATGATCGAGCCACCTTGCGACATTTCTGGAATGAAGGCGCGACAACAGTTAAAAACGCCTCGCGCATTTACGCCCATCACTAAGTCCCAATCCGCGTCAGTGCTTTCGGTCACTGTTTTTTCGACCTGAACACCGGCGTTGTTTACAAGGATATCAGTCCCACAGACTGTCATGGCGATCTCTGCAACTGCGTCGGCTTCGGACACATCCAGCGTGTACCAAATTACGTTTTCCGGCAGATCATCGGGTTGAGGGCCACGCCCGCAGGTAGTGACAGCGGCCCCTTCAGCCACGAACGCCTCAACGATGCCCCGCCCAATGCCCTGCTTGCCGCCTGTGACAAAGGCACGTTTTCCAGCCAACCGCATCAGTGTGCCACCATAACGTGACGGACTGCGGTGTAAGCATCCAGCGCATAGACCGACATATCGCTACCCGTACCGGACCCCTTCATAGCGGCCCATGGCATCTCGGGGGTCGCGACCCCATGCGTGTTTACCCACGTAAACCCATAGCGCAGCTTGGATGTCATTTGCATCGCGCGTCCAACATCTCGTGTCCAGACCGATGAGGCCAACCCGTAAGGCCCGTTATTGGCAATCTTCAACGCCTCTTCTGCGTCAGAAAAACGGGAGACTGTTACAACAGGTCCAAACACCTCGTTGCAAGCTATCTCCGCAGTATTGTCTACGTCAGCGATGACTGTCGGCTGGTAGAAAAAGCCGTCTACTTCGCCAGATGCCCCACCGGAAACGATTTCAGAGCTGCAGCGTGCGCGATCAACAAAACCCGCTACACGATCCCGCTGAACTGCAGAGACAAGCGGGCCCATTTCCGTTCCTTCAGCTTTCGGTGCACCTGTCTGGATCTGGCCTACCTGATCGGCAATCGCAGCCACAAGTTTGTCGTAAACACTGTCTGCAACCATCACGCGGCATGGCTGTGCGCAGTCCTGACCGGCATTGAAGTAGCTGCCATATCGGATCGTCTCGGCCACAGCATCGAGATCAGCATCATCAAAGACTATGACCGGTGCCTTGCCGCCCAATTCCAGATGAACGTGTTTAATTTTCTGGGAAGCAGCCCGCATTGCAGCCATGCCTGTCGCCGGAGAACCCGTTACACTGATCCCTTCCATCTGTGGGCTGTTCATCAGGGCATTCCCCACGCCGAGCCCGCGACCATGGATTACGTTTAGCACGCCTTTTGGCAGAACATCTTGTAACAATTCTGCAAGTCGCAGAGTAGATAGGGGCGTTATCTCGGACGGTTTCAACACAATGGAACATCCTGCCGCAATTGGTGCGGCAATCTTCCAGGACGCCATCATCAGCGGATAGTTCCAAGGCGCTATGGCCGCTACGGGACCAATTGGATCACGCCGGATCATCGAGGTATGACCCGCAACATATTCGCCAGCAGCAGATCCCATCATGGTTCGCGCAGCACCAGCGAAAAAGCGAAAGACATCAATCGTCAGCGGCATCTCGTCATCATGAGCGGATGGCCAAGGCTTTCCCACATCCAGGCTTTCAAGTTCTGCCAACTCCTGGCTGTTCGCCTCGATAACATCAGCTATGTGAAGCAACATCGCGGCTCGTTCTGCAGGGGGCGAGGTTGAAAAAGCTTCAAATGCCTCTGTAGAGCCGCGCACGGCCGCCTCGATCTGTGCATCGCTGGCCTCTTTTACTTCGCCTATAGTCTCGCCTGTTGCAGGGTTCAGGATGTGCAAGGCTTCCCCGGTACCTTCCACCATTTCACCGTTGATCAACATTTTGGTCTGCATATGCGTCTCCTTAGAACCCAACCTGATCGCCGCCCTTAAGTGCAAGCCGCACGCGCGCCTCAGCTGGGGTCGCGACCGTTAGGCCAAGGTTTTCAATAATTGATCGGATGCGCGTGACCTGCTCCGCGTTAGATCTGGCCAACTCACCTTTGCCGATGAACAGGCTGTCTTCGAGACCCACCCGAAGGTTTCCGCCGCGCAATGCACTTTGGGTTGCAAAAGGCATTTGGTGACGGCCAGCGGCAAGGACAGACCATTCGTAGTTCTCTGCCCCGAACAGCTTGTCCGCTGTGTTGTGCATGTGGGTTAGATGGTCTGCATCGGCGCCAACGCCACCCAAGATGCCGAACACCATCTGAATGAAAAAAGGCGGTTTGATCAGGCCTTGATCCACGAACCATTTGACGTTGTAGAGATGGCCAAGATCATAGCATTCGAACTCGAACTTGGTGCCATGATCACCACCAAGTTTTTCAATGGCGTAACGAATTGTTTTGAAGGTGTTGGGAAAGATGAAGTCCTCTGTCATCTCCAGGAATGGCTGTTCCCAATCGTGCTGAAACTCAGTGTATTTCTGCAGCATCGGAAAGATGCCAAAGTTCATGGAACCCATGTTGAGAGATGCCATCTCTGGGCTAGTCGAGGTCGCCGCCAGCAGGCGCTCATCCATCGACATACCCAAACCGCCGCCGGTAGAGACATTCATCACCACATCAGTGGACTGTTTGATCACAGGTAAAAATTGCTGAAACAGCTCGGGTCGGGGGTCGGGTTTGCCGGTCTCTGGATGCCGTGCATGCAAGTGAATGATCGACGCTCCGGCTTGGGCCGCTTCAATACTTGCTGTCGCGATCTCGGCAGGCGTTATCGGCAGATGTGGTGACATCGACGGCGTATGGATGCCCCCTGTGGGTGCGCAGGTGATGATGACGGATTTGGGCATCAGAGTTTCATCTGCTGCACTTGTGCAGACAGCCCCCCGTCCAGAACCCACAACTGGCCAGAGGCATACCGTGCTTCGTCGGAAGCAAGCCAGTTAACCAGGTTTGCAATGTCCTGTGGCGTCCCGTAGGTGCGCGTCGGATGAACATCGCGCACGGCCTGTTGCAGCGTTTCAATATTGCCGCCGCCGCCACCAGATCCATCTCCGTTGAAGAAGCTCTGCAGCATTGGGGTATCGATATAGCCGGGGCAGATGGCGTTTACGCGGATACCTTCGGGGCCATGATCGCAAGCCATTGCGCGGGTCAAAGCGTGTACTGCACCTTTGGTTGCGCAATAGGCCGCAAGACCCGGATCAGCAATGAACCCATCGTAGGAGCCAAAATTGATGAGGCTTGCGCTGTTGCCTGATTTCGCCGCTTCGCGCATCAATGGGATGGCGTATTTCGAGGTCAGGAACGTGCCTGTGGAATTAACCGCAAAGCTTTGGTTCCATTCCTCCAGCGTAGTCTCTTCAACGGTTTTTTCGATCTCGATCCCGGCCGCGTTCACCAGGATGTCCAACTTTCCGTGTGTGGCGCGCACATGATTCATCGCCGCAACCGAATCTGCCTCTTGAGTCACATCCAGCTTAACAAAATGACTGCCATCTTCGTCGTGCTGGTCTAACGATCCTTCCGGTGTGAGGTCTGCGGCAAATACTGTTGCCCCTTCTTTTAGGAACCGCGCGACAATTGCACGCCCGATGCCACCGCGCGCGCCGGTCACAAGGGCAATTTTTCCGTTCAGCATCATTGGCTTCAATCCTTTAAAGGCGGATAGCGGTAGCGACTAGCGGCCACCGTCCAATCCAAGTTGTTGCGGACATACTGCTGACTTGCATCAGATGGTGGGTTGTAATCCCATGACTCGCTGGCACCTGCTTCCATCGCGGCATGTAACGCGCGGCGTGATCTCTGCGTGGCGATAATCTTTTTTCGCAATTCACCACCGTCCCACCGTTCCGCGACTTCGGCTGCAAAGCGGGCTGCCGGGTCAGCATAGTCAGGGTCTGTGGCAACATTTTTTGTTTCCAGCGGGTCGGCGTTTAGATCGTAGAGCTGCGGCGGATCGCTGTCGCAATGAATGTATTTTAAAGGGCCGCGCCGGATCATGATTACGGGATAGCCCGTCATCTCGGCACAATACTCACCGATGGCTTCATCAACTGGGTCGTATTCGCCACGGGCCAAAGGCATTAGACTGCGGCCGTCGATCGGTTCTCCGATCATCGCCTCATTACCGCCGCCAATATCGATAAAGGTCGGCAGCAAATCGACCAGCGACACTGCATTCTGCGTTGTCCCCACTGCAACGCCCGGCCCGGCCATGACCAGTGGAACGCGCGCAGAGTGTTCAAAGAAATTCATTTTATACCACAGCCCACGTTCGCCCAGCATGTCGCCGTGATCCGCAGTTACAAACACTATGGTGTTGTCCAACTCGCTCGTCTCTTCGAGGGTCTGAATCAGCTCCCCGATCTTGCTGTCGAAGTAGCTGACATTGGCCAGATAAGCATGACGCGCGCGACGGATTTCTTCGTCGCTGAGCGGCACATATGATGCTTCGATCCCATCCATCAACCGACGCGAGAACGGGTCCTGATCCTCCGTCACGGGTGTAAAGGACGGCATGTCGATCTCATCGTCCGAATAAAGATTCCACCATTCGGGCCGCGCAACGTAAGGATCATGCGGGTGAATGAAGCTTACCACCATCGCAAAGGGTGCATCGTTCCCACGTGCTTTGTCTCGGGCCACATCGAAGAGCCAGCGATTGGCGGCAAAGCCAACTTCATCGTCATAGTCGATCTGGAAGGTCGCATGGGCCAAACCGCTTTCCTTGACGGTTTGCATGTTATGATACCACTTATCGATCCGCTCATCCGGCGCTTCCCAATCCGGGGTCCATGCAAAATCTGCGGGGTAGATATCGGTTGTTACCCTGTCTTCGAACCCATGCATCTGATCTGGGCCAACGAAATGCATCTTGCCTGAAAGGCAGGTCCGGTAGCCTAGCGATTTAAGGTAGTGCGCAAATGTTGGCACCGATGCTCTGAACTCGGATGCATTGTCGTAAGCTGCAATGCGGCTGATGTGCTGGCCCGACATAAAGGCAAACCGTGAAGGTGCACAGAGTGGAGAATTGCAGTAAGCCGCATCAAAGCGCATGCCGCGCGCGGCTAACGCATCAAGGTGGGGTGTCTTGGCAACCTTGTGCCCGTATGCCCCAGTGAAGTGCGGTGCCAATTGGTCCGCCATTATCACGAGGATGTTTGGCCGCGTCACGCAGCACCTTTTGCGTAAGCATCCAGGACTAAGCCATGGAAGTGATGTACGGCGTGCTCGGACTTGCCGGAACCATCCGGGTCATTGACGATCCGACCTTGGGTGAACGCAGGTGTGTTCATCCCGCGCTGCACACTTTCGACAAGGCTGATATCTTCGACCTGAAGAACTTCGTCCAGATAACGAATTGCGTCCAACTCCATCGCGTCGGGTTCCGGCGTCTCAAGGAAGAAGTCGTAAGTTTCAAGCGTCCGATCTGGCCCAACGGGGATGATGTTCAACACGATCATGCTTGACCGTCCCGGATACCGCATCAGGCAGGTCGTCGGATAGAGCCACCAAACCGCATGGGTTTTCACGGTGGCATTCGACACGTCATATGCGGAATTCGGACTTGTGCCCGCGTCAGCCATATGGCTGGAGTAAATGCCGTAGGTCGTAACCTTGTAGGTATCCATATCCACGAGGTCACAAAAATCTTTGTGCGCTGTAGGACAGTGATAGCACTCTAGGAAGTTGTCCACGACGTTCTTCCAGTTGGATTTGATGTCATAGGTCAGACGATGGCCAAAAGTGAGTTGATCCACATCCGGTGCCCAATGGCGCACTTCGGTTTCCAAGTTGCCGGATTGTTCTGACAAAGAAGCTGCCATCGGATCCAAATTGACGAAAACAAAGCCGCAAAATTCCTCGACCTGCACTGCATCGAGACAAATCTCGTCTTTCCTGAAATCTTCGAGGTTTTCGGTATGTGGTGCGCGGGCCAATTGCCCGTCAAGTTTATAGACCCAAGCATGATAGGGGCACATGATCCGCGTTGTATTGCCTTCGCCCGACAGCAATTCATGCGCACGGTGTTTGCAGACATTATAAAAGGCACGAAGCTTACCCTCTTTGTCACGCACAACGGCAATGGGTTGGCCGGCAATATCCACTGTTACATAAGATCCCGGCTCACGTGTTTTCTCAACATGACATACCCATTGCCAAGTTTTGGAGAGGATGGCGCAAAGGTCTGCGTCAAACCACTTGCGCTCGGTGTAGGCAGCAGCCTGCAATGAGCTGGAGCGCGATGGATCAGCATGATAGCCAAAGAAAATTGTATCTGTATCAGTCATGATTGCGTCTCCGATGTTAGGTTAAATCTATTTCAAATTGGATTCGGAGCTATGTTTAATCAGCCGCCAGTTTGATTATTTTCGCCAAGTATTCGGCATTTGGGGACACCGTAGTAATCCATCAAGCATTGCATTTAGTTGATAAGCGAATGCTGGGTCCTTGCCTGCACCTGTTCAGCGGTCATTCGTGCACATTGCAGCAATCGGCAAAATGGGCTCAAAGCAGCCAATTCGTAACCAACTAGCTGAATGATTGCCGCTTAACACTGCGTACATAATCAATCGTAAACTCCGAGTATCCGTCCGAAGTCGATCTCAGATGTTCCCGTGTCCAGTGATGCAATGCGGGCAACTGATGGAACGGAACATTCGGAAACGCGTGGTGCTCTGCATGATAGGGCATGTTCCAGGCCAAAAAACGCACGATCCGGTTGGTGAATGTGGTGCGCGAGTTCTCGAGCATGTTGGCGACTGGCGGACACAGGCCGTGTTCTGCCAGAAGGTAGAGGCGCAAGAATGGTTGCCCAAGTAAAACCGGTAAAATCCAAAGCCAGAAGAGCAGCGGTGACAGGAACAAGCTTAGGGCTGCGACCGCGTAGAGTATCAACAGCAAAAGTGCCTCAGACCGCATGGCGGCGTGTTGGCGCGCAGGTAGGTACGGGGCGTCGATGCGACCAAAGGCGTTTTGTAACAGGAGAAGTGCCATGCCTTTCCAATAGGGCCAGCCGGACAGATAGATCAGCAGGCTCAGCCGGTCCTGGGGTCGTGGCTTGCCGCCAAGCTCGGGGTCTTTCTCTGGGTGGTTCGTCCATTTGTGGTGCGCAAGGTGAAAATATCGAAACCACGTGAAGGGCAGGGCGATCGGGACTGAAACAAGATGCCCAACAGCGTCGTTCAGCCAGCCGGTCTTGAACGGCGTTTTGTGGGTGCATTCATGGCTGAGCGTGAACAGAAACACCAACAAGACACCCTGTGGCAGGATCAGGAGCGGCCAGAGCGGGACCTGCCAG
The DNA here is from genome assembly GCF_059610645.1 of Ruegeria sp. CDSC054. NCBI lineage: Bacteria > Pseudomonadati > Pseudomonadota > Alphaproteobacteria > Rhodobacterales > Roseobacteraceae > Ruegeria > Ruegeria sp. CDSC054. Next base: position 20,425 of record NZ_JBXWOA010000001.1, read on the forward strand.
GCGATACCCGCGCTGGTGGCGGACAGTAACACCAGGTAGCCCAGAAGGTGCCGCAGACCTGCTGCGTCCGAGCGCCGTTGTAGCTGATCTTTGGCCTCAGGTGGCAGCGACGCTATGAGGGCGCGGTGATCCATGCATCATCCGCGCGCTATGTCGAACCCTGGCTCCGCCAGTTCGAACCCGTCAAACTGGAACCCGGGAGAAACAGAGCAACTGACCAACGTATAGTCTCCGGTGGTGCGTGCCGCCTGCCAATGGTTTTCGGGCACGATCAGTTGCGGTGCGCCTTGTGACAGGTCGGGGCCTAGGATGTGATCGGTGGCTGGACCGTCATCCGTAGCGCTCAGCGACAGGATCAGCGGCGCGCCAGCGTGGTAGAGCCAGATCTCGGTCGCATCCACGCGGTGCCAGTGGCTGCTTTCACCAGCGGCCAGCAGGAAATAAATGCAGGTGCCGGTGGCGCGGCCTTCGTTATCTGCGCGCCAGGTTTCGCGAAACCAGCCGCCCTCCGGGTGTTGTTCCAGTCTCAGGTGGTCGATGATCTCTTGTGCGGTCATGGGGCCTCTTGTCTTTTGCGATGATTATGCACGGGAAGGTGCGATCCGCTATGGTATTCGTGTACGCAAGGAATATGTTTGCCGCATGACCCTGACCATCCCGTTTGATAACAGCTACGCCCGCCTTCCCAACAGCTTTTATGCGCGGCAGGCGCCGATTCCCGTTCGTGCGCCACGCCTGATCGCCTTCAACACGGAATTGGCCAAGATCTTGAAAGTCACACCGGGAGAGGTAGAGGAGATGGCCGAAGCCTTCGCCGGCAACACGCTGCCCGAAGGCGCAGAGCCGATTGCGCAGCTTTATTCGGGACATCAGTTCGGCAACTATAACCCGCAGCTTGGCGACGGCCGCGCTGTACTGCTGGGCGAAACGATCGGGACAGATGGTCTTCGTCGGGATATCCAGCTCAAAGGGTCGGGACCGACCCCGTTCAGCCGTCAGGGGGATGGCCGCGCTTGGCTGGGACCCGTGCTGCGGGAATACGTGGTGTCCGAGGCAATGCATGCGCTGGGCATCCCGACGACCCGCGCGCTGGCGGCGGTTGAGACTGGAGAGATTGTGCTGCGCGAGGGGCCGATGCCCGGTGCGGTTCTGACCCGTGTGGCGAAAAGTCATCTGCGGGTCGGGACATTTCAGGTTTTCGCCGCGCGTGGCCAACTGGACAGCCTGCGCCGCCTGACGGAATACGCAATAGACCGCCACTATCCTGACGCGGATGGCCCGATGGGCCTGCTGCGCGCGGTGGTGGAGGCGCAATCGCGGCTGATCGCGGCATGGATGAGTGTTGGCTTTATCCATGGGGTGATGAACACCGACAATTGCTCAATCGCGGGTGAAACCATCGATTATGGGCCCTGCGCCTTTATGGACAGCTATCATCCGAACACGGTCTACAGCTCGATTGACCGGATGGGGCGCTATGCTTTTTCCAACCAGCCCGACATTGCCGTTTGGAACGTGGCACAACTGGCGACGGCACTGATTCAGCAGATGGAAGACAAGGACGCTGCCGTTGAAGAGGCGACCGAGATCGTACACGCCATGCCTGTGCAACTGCAGGAGCACTGGTTGAAGCGGTTCCGCGCCAAGATCGGTTTGGTGACCGTGGAAGAGGGCGATCTGGAGCTGATCTCGGACCTGCTGACACGCATGGCGCAGAATCAGGCAGATTTTACCAACACCTTCCGTGCGCTGGGCGATGATGCCGCACGTGATCAGTTCACCGATCCCACGGCGTACGACACCTGGTCCGAAGGGTGGAACGCGCGTCTGGGGCGTGAGCAGGACCCATCCGCCGTAGTGTCCGCCGCAAACCCGGCGTTCATTCCGCGCAATCACCGTGTTGAGCAGATGATCCAGTCTGCCGTTCAGGGCGATTATGCGCCGTTCCAAAGGCTGAACAGTGTATTGGCGCGACCTTATGAGGAACAGCCTGATGCGGATGATCTGAAGCGTCCGCCGACCGACAGCGAAGTGGTGCACGCCACGTTCTGTGGAACCTGAATTTTGACCCCTCAGGCCTCATCACGATAGGGATTGACCTCATCCGGCCAACGGCGGGCGTATTGCGAGATCATTAGGTAAACGTCCGCCCCGTCGATTGCCTTGCGCGCATCGCGGACCATGCGCAGGTTAAGCGTGTCGACCTCGTCGGCGGTGATGGCGCGCAGGGGGTTGTAGTAGACGGTGATCAAAATGGTCCGACCTTGCTTGGTTACGGACATGTCCCGCAATGCGCCACCGTCCTCTGCGATTGCCGGGCGCAAGGCACGACGCGCAGCAGCAAGAAGTTCTGGGCTGGCGGTGGCGTTTGCCAACTCTCCCAGCCCGCCGCGGAAGTCGCGCAGATATGATCCGATGGCTAGGATGCACAGGAAAAGTACGATGATCGAGTCACCGACGGGTGCGATCGCCGATAGGGCACCATCCCGGAACAGGTATATTGCACCAAGGCCAATTGCTGCAGCAGCGGTGAACAGGCCATCGAAAAGTGCCGCCTTGGATTCCAACCGCAGGATTGCACTGGCCTTCCCGGTCTTCCGCCAAGTGAAATAGTGAAACGCCCACAGTAAAACACAGGTCAGGCCAATGGCGGCAAAATAGATGAACATCGGTCCGAATATCAGCGGTTCAGGCATCATGCCGTTGTAGTAGCTGTAGATGTTTTTAGTCGCGTTCGAGATGGCGAACAGCACCAGTCCTAACAGAGACAGAGAGCGGAAGGTGGAAAAGATCGCCTCATCCGCTGCATAGCCAAAGGGGCGGCGTTTGTCGGGGCCTGCATCAATCTTCAGGCTAATACGACGGCCAAGGAATGCCGATCCAAAGCCGACCAGCGAATACAGCCCGTCCATCATGATCGCGTTGGAGTTCGACAGGATCCCGGCCAGAATACCCGCGGCACCCATGAACAGGTTGCCGCCCATGGCAACGACGAGCGCGCGCCCCTCAAGCTGTTTTCTACGTTCCGCGTTTGGCGTCGACATCTGGTAACGTCCTGATAGGGCAACAAACTCGGCAACAGATAAACACTCGAAAGGGATAGGCCAACAGTAGCTTTGAAGGTCAAAGCGGTTCGTTGCCTAGTCCCGTATGATTTCTAGCACTGCGGCACTGACAATCAGGATGGCGCCTAAAAGCTCGCGCAACCCGAACGGCTCGCCCGAGAACGCGGCGGCCGAGGCCAGGCCAACGACCACCTCGCTCATAAGCAGGATGCCAACGCGGGCAGGGGACAGTTTGGTTGCGGGCCAGATTGTCATGAACACCATGGGTAAGGTGTAGAAGGCCGACAGCAGTACGAACTGAAGGGTCCAAAGAAGATCCGCCTGCACAATTGTCGGCAACACAGGTTCGGGCAGGACCGTGAGGCTGACCAGAGAAAGGATCAGCGCGCCTGCGACAAAGGCAAAGACCTGACCCGAGGCTGAGATCTTGCTGGTTCGGTACAGCCCCAACGTACCCAGCGCCCAGCACATGCCAGAGGCCAACGCCATCCAGTCGCCGCTGTTTTGGGGCAGCGGAACACCGCCTGAGTCGCCTAACACGACGAACAGGCCACCGACTCCGCAAGTAAGACCTGCAAGCCGCCCCAGACTCAGGCGTTCGCCCAGGAACACGCGGCCCAGAATCGTGCCCCAGATCGGTGTGAGGTAGAACAAAAGGATCGACCGCACCACATCCGTATAGACAAGGCTGATGGAATAAAGACTGAAGGCCGCGCCGGTGAACATTCCGCTGAACACCAGATCGCGCCATTGCAGGGCCAGCGTCCCTCTCTCTTTCCAGATGAAGGGAACCAGGCCCAGCAGCGCAACGCTATACATCGCAATACCCGGCCAGGGCCCGGTCAGGCCCAGGTCAAAGAGAAACCGAACGGGGATCCAATAGAGACCCCACATCATGCCACCGATCACCAGAACGATGCTTGCCCAGGTGCGGTTGTTCGAGAGTGTGTTGCTGGAAACCACTTCAGGCCTCAATTGGACGCGTTCCACGGGGATAGAGTATCGGCACCCCGTTGATCAAGCGCAGCATTCCTGATCTCGCGATCTGCCGAATTTTCGGGCAAATGGTCAGGATAATCAGCGTTAATTTATCGACCTTAGAAAGACTGGGGTTGCACCCCGCAACCAGCATGGCACTTTGGGAGTCGACCATTTGATCGGAACCCTATGTCGCCTCATTCAACCCTGCGGATTGCAAGCTATAACATCCAGAAATGCGTGGGCTTGGATTTTCGCCGCCAACCGCAGCGCATCATGCAGGTCATTGAAGGCATGCAGGCTGATATTGTGGTGCTGCAAGAGGCCGACAAAAGGCTGCCGCCGCGACCCGCGGCCTTACCGCATTTCATGTTGGATGAAGCCGGTTGGCAGATTGTCGATCTGGGGGGCGCAGGCAGCTTGGGCTGGCACGGCAACGCCGTCATCTGGCGCGGAGACAAAATCGACGTGCGCAAGACCGGTCACCATGATTTGCCTGGGTTGGAACCCCGCGGTGCCGTGCGGGTAGAGTTCGATACCCAGATCGGGCCGCTTCGGGTGATGGGGATGCATCTGGGCCTTCTGCCCGCTTCTCGGCGGCAGCAGATTCACCAGCTCCGGCGCTGCGATGAGGATCTGGATCAGATGCCTACCGTATGGGCCGGAGATTTCAACGAGTGGTCGCGCCAGCCAGTGCTCGATCATCTTGCACCCGACATGCGATTTTTACCCCCGGTTCCCAGTTTCCCGGCTGCACAGCCTCTGGGCGCACTGGATCGGATCGCGCTGGGCGCTGGGCTTGAGGCCGTGGTGCATGGCGTCCACAAAGCGCGGCCTGCGCATATCGCATCAGATCACCTGCCGATCTGGGCTGATCTTCGCCGGGTTGCTTAGGCGCAATTCCCCTGTGGCGCCAGCGGCGCAGACGTATTAAGACAGAAACCCGAACTACTCTGAGGGTCACTATGTCCGACACGATCATCACCCGTTGCGAAGCCAAAGGTTTGCGCATGACGGGTCAGCGCCGCACGATTGCTCAGGTGTTGCAGCAAAGCGATGACCATCCGGATGTAGAAGAGCTGTATGCGCGCGCCTCAAAAGTGGATTCTGGTATCTCGATTGCCACGGTCTATCGCACCGTAAAGCTGTTCGAAGAGGCAGGGATTCTGGAGCGGTTGGAATTCGGTGATGGGCGCGCCCGCTATGAGGATGCTGAGAGAGACCACCACGACCATCTGATCGACATGCAGTCGGGGGAAGTGATCGAATTTGTCGATCCCGAGATCGAGGCTCTGCAGGAAAAGATCGCAGCCAAGCTTGGGTACAAGCTGAAAGGGCACCGGCTGGAACTGTACGGCGTGCCGCTGGAACAAGACTGATTCATCACGAAACGCGATTGGGTGCCGCACGGCAATTCATGAAACATGTCGCAATATCGCTTGCGGCGTCGTCGATGTTACGGTTTTGCTGACTTAAGGTCGCGGAATTTCCCGCGCCATTTCAACGGACACGCGTATGAACAACGTACACGGCATCTTGCTGATCATCGGATCGATGGCGGCCTTCGCGCTTGAGGACATGTTCATCAAGCATCTGTCGGTCACTGTCCCTACGGGCCAGATCATGATCGCATTGGGGTTGGTATGTGGACTGGTATTCGTCGCGATGTCGTTGACCACGCGCAAACGCATCCTAGATCCGGTGGCGTGGCAAGGCCTGCCGCTGGCGCGGGCAGCGACAGAAGCGGTTGGTGCCCTGACCTTTGTCACTGCGTTGTCTCTGGTCGAGTTGTCTACGGTTGCCGCCGTATTTCAGGCCATGCCGCTGGCCGTGACCATGGGCGCCGCGCTATTTCTGGGCGAGCAAGTCGGTTGGCGACGTTGGAGCGCCATCGGGATCGGCTTTATCGGTGTCCTGATGATTATTCGTCCGGGTCTGGAGGGGTTCCAGCCCGAGTCGCTGTTCGTGGTGGCGACCGTTATTGCGATCGCCGCACGTGATCTGATCACACGCAAGCTGGACGTCCGTGTGGCCTCGTCCGTTGTTGCCATGCAGGCGTATATCGCCGTTGCCCTTGCCGGGGTGGTTCTGATGGTATTTTTGGCTCAGCCCATTGTCCCGCTGCAGAACGCCCAGATTGGTCCGTATCTGGGGGCAATCGGCTTTGGCGTCCTGGGATATTACGGCATCGTGACGGCCATGCGGATCGGTGAGGCCTCGGCCCTGACACCTTTCCGGTACAGCCGGCTCGTGTTTTCCATCGCGGCAGGGATGTTGATGTTTGGCGAACGGCCTGATTTGATGACTGTGGCCGGTGCCGCGTTGATCCTCGGCTCTGGCATGTACACCTTTGTTCGCGAACGCCGGCTGGCGCGTGCAATGGTGGTTGCGGCCTGACGGATCGTCGCACGTTGGCGCAAACACGTTGCTGTTAGCCCTAAACCCTCATGAATATACCTGTTAGCGGTAACATGACTGGTTTACTTTTGGCCCGGTGATGTTATGAGGCATGCAACTAAATGCAGCCACAGGGACGGGCCTCATGAGCACCATCATCGACATCCACGCACGCGAAATCCTGGACAGCCGGGGCAACCCAACCGTCGAAGTGGACGTGATTCTGGAAGACGGCACCATGGGCCGCGCCGCTGTGCCTTCGGGTGCGTCAACCGGTGCGTATGAGGCGGTGGAAAAGCGTGACGGTGATAAATCCCGCTATATGGGCAAGGGTGTGCTTGAAGCTGTCGCCGCTGTGAACGGTGAGATCGCCGAAGAACTGGTCGGCTATGACGCGACCGAACAGGTGGCCATCGACGGTGCGATGATCGAACTGGACGGGACCGAGAACAAGAGCCGTCTGGGCGCTAACGCCATTTTGGGGGTCTCATTGGCCACGGCAAAGGCCGCAGCGGATTTCACGACGCAACCTTTGTACCGTTATGTCGGCGGCACCTCGGCCCGTGTATTGCCGGTTCCGATGATGAACATCATCAACGGTGGTGAGCATGCCGACAACCCGATCGACATTCAGGAATTCATGATCATGCCGACCTCGGCCGCGAATATCCGCGAAGCCGTGCGCATGGGCTCCGAGGTGTTCCACACGCTGAAACGTGAGTTGTCGGCGGCTGGTCTGGCCACCGGTGTTGGCGACGAGGGCGGCTTTGCCCCCAATATCGCATCGACCCGCGAAGCACTGGATTTCATCCTGCAGTCTATTGAAAAGGCAGGCTACAAGCCGGGTGAGGAAATCCATCTGGCGCTGGATTGCGCGGCGACCGAATACTTCAAAGATGGCAAATATGTCCTGTCGGGCGAGAACATCTCGCTGACGTCCGAGGAAAACGCCGAGTATCTGGCGGCTTTGGTCAAAGACTATCCGATCATATCGATCGAAGACGGTATGTCCGAGGATGACTGGGACGGCTGGAAAGCCCTGACCGACGCCATAGGCGATAAAGTCCAACTGGTGGGGGACGACCTGTTTGTAACCAACCCGGCGCGTCTGGCCGAAGGGATCGAGCGTGGTTGCGCCAACTCGATGCTGGTCAAGGTGAACCAGATCGGATCGTTGACCGAAACGCTGCGCGCCGTCGATATGGCGCACCGCGCAGGCTACACCAACGTCATGTCGCACCGCTCTGGCGAAACCGAAGACGCGACCATCGCCGATCTGGCGGTTGCGACCAACTGCGGTCAGATCAAAACCGGCTCTCTGGCGCGGTCGGACCGGTTGGCCAAGTATAATCAGCTGATCCGTATCGAGGAATCGCTGGGTGAAGTCGCGGAATACGCAGGCGCGTCAATCCTTCGCAACTGAGATCAATAATGCTAGACTGATCCTCGTGTTTTTCGAGGATCGTGTTTTGCTTAAAGTTATCGAAGCTGAAACGCCGGACCACTTTGATGAGGTTCGGCGTTTGTGTTGGGAATATCGCGACTTCCTGCTGACGTTGGACGCCAAGTCCGTGCGCGTCGTAAAAACCTTTTATCCCCGCGCCGTTTATGCCCGGTTGATGGACGAGATCGAAGTCGAACACGCCCCACCGGGCGGTGGTGTACGGCTGGTACTAAAGGATGGACATGCCGTTGGGTGCGGAATGTTCCGGACAATCGGGCCGGGCATTGCCGAAATTAAACGGGTGTTTGTAAATGACGCCGCCCGAGGGACAGGGGCAGGATTTGCGGTCATGATGTCCTTGATTGAACAGTGCCGAAAACAGGGGTTCGACTGTATTCGCATGGACACGGGCAAACCATTGGAATCGGCAACGCGTCTGTACCTGTCGATGGGCTTCCAACTGCGCGACGCATATTCCGAGATTCCGGAGATCGCGAAAGACACATTATTGTTTTTTGAGATGCCTTTGTCCGGTGCTCAGGCAGAAAACTCGCAAATTGAGTGATTTTTTTTCAAAGCCTTACGTGCTGTTTTCGCTTGTAAAAATCAAACTTGTTAGAAATATACCTACATAAATTCAATTTTGTGTGAACTTTTACCTATTTGTCCGATCCCGGTGTCTCGTAATGTGCCTGCATTACAGAAAGGGGAACGACATGACTGGTTCGAAAATCCTTCTCGTAGCTTCAGTGATCAGCACTGTATTTTTGGCGGCCTGTGCGGGGCCGGGTACTTATCCGATCACCGGGGAGGCGGTGTCCGCAAGTGACCCGGTTTTGGCAATGGAATCGCCGACCTACATGTATCGCGGTGAAGCCCGCTAGGGCATTCACGGGGGGACGGGCGGCGACGCCCGTAAGTATCTGACCGATTTAGAGCGTTCGGCTCATCAAGACATAGCGATCGCGCGGTTTGAAGCCGGTGCGCAAGTACAGTTTATGCGCGGCCTCGTTCGTGCGATCGACTTCTAGGTGAAGGGCGGTCAGACCGGCCTCGGCCAGAGCTTTTGGCAGGTCAAGCAACACTTCGGTGGCGATGCCACGGCCGCGTACGGCCGGGCGGATGTAGATTTCGTCTATGAAGCCGTCCATGCCGCCAAATTCGACCGACCAGCCGAAGGTCAGGATGACGTAGCCCAGCGGCGCACGTCCTGGACCGATCAGGTAGACGCAACCGTGGGGAATACCCTCTAGCAAGGGGGTCAGCGCATTGCGGGTCTGGTCCATGTCCTGCGCGATCCCGGCTTCGGTGTGGAACGCGGTCACCAGGCCCATCAGGCGATCCAGATCTTCGGGGCGCGCAAGGCGAAGTGCGGCGCTCATAGCCGGGCCAGCCGTTCGGTCAGCAGGGCAAAGAAACCGTCAGCGTCGATTTCCCCAATGAACAATGCATTGGGCGGGTGGTCTGTCACGCGCCACCAATCAGCGACGGTCATACCCATCGTCAGTTCGGACTGCGTTTCGATCTGGACGTTGATGTGTCGGCCCGAGAACAGCTCCGGCCGGATCAGATAGGCGGTCACGCACGGGTCGTGCAGCGGCGCGCCTTCCGAGCCGTATTTCTCTATATCGAATCGTTCGAAGAAATCCGTCATCTCGGCCACGGCATGCCCGACCTTACTGTCGAGCGCGCGGAAGGCGTCATTGCGATGTTTCGTGACCAGCGCATCATGGGTCACGTCTAGCGGCATAACGACGACATGAACGCCGGATTTAAACACGATATCAGCAGCTTCGGGATCAACATAGATGTTGAATTCCGCCGCTGGAGTGATGTTGCCAACCTCAAAATACGCACCGCCCATCAGAACGATTTCTTGTACCCGATCAACAATGTCTGGCGCTTTTTGAAAGGCGGATGCGATGTTGGTCAGCGGGCCGAGCGGGCAAAGTGTGACGGTTCCCGGCTCATGTGCGCGCAGGGTGTCGATGATGAAGTCGACCGCGTGCCCGTCAGCCAGCGGCATTTCCGGATCAGGCAGGATGGGACCATCGAGGCCGGTCTTGCCGTGCACATGTTCTGCGGTGACCAGAGGGCGGTTTAGCGGGCGATCACACCCGGCATAAACAGGGATATGCGTGTGGCCGGCCAGTTCACAGACGATCCGCGCATTCTTGGCCGTCAGTTCCAGCGGTACATTCCCCGCAACGGCGGTAATGCCCAGAACATCAATCTCTTCCGGGCTTGCCAATGCCAGCAAGATGGCGACTGCGTCGTCCTGCCCGGGATCGGTGTCGATGATGATCTTGCGCGGTGCCATGCTTTGCCTCCGGGGTATTGAAGCGCGGACACTCGCAAGTGTCACCACGCTTGTCCAGCGGTTTCAGACCTCGGTCGTCGCACCTACCGGCGGGAGTTTGCCATTGGCGCGGTGCTCTTCAATTTTGACCTCGTCCCACAGCGCATCCATTTCTTCGAGATCGCTTTGAGATGGTGTTTTACCGCGCGCAGCCAGCCGCGCCTCGACCTGCTCGAACCGGCGGGTAAACTTGGCATTGGTGCGGCGCAGGGCGGCCTCGGGTTCGATGCCCAGATGACGGCCCAGATTGACCATCACGAACAGAAGATCGCCGAATTCATCCTCCAGCGCGTCTGCGTCCTTAGCATTGCGCGCTTCCTCCAGCTCTGCAGCCTCTTCCGTGATCTTGGCCAGCACATGGCTGGCATCAGGCCAGTCAAACCCCACGCGGGCCGCACGTTTCTGCAGCTTGTGCGCGCGCAATAAGGCAGGCAGGTTGGCCGCGACACCGTCCAGCGCGCCTTTCTGTTCCTTGCCGGCGCGCTCTGCCGCCTTGATGGTTTCCCAATCCACGGTCTGCTGGTCCGCTGATTTATCGCGGGATTCATCGCCAAATACATGCGGGTGACGGTCGACCATCTTGTCCGACATGGTCTGCACCACGTCCTGAAAGGTGAAATGCCCGGCTTCTTCGGCCATTTGTGCGTGAAAAACCGACTGGAACAGCAGGTCGCCCAGCTCGCCTTTCAGCTCATCATAGGCTTCGCGCTCGATGGCATCGGCGACCTCATAGGCCTCTTCGATCGTGTAGGGGGCGATGGAGGCAAAATCCTGTTCGATATCCCACGGGCAGCCTGTTTGCGGGTCACGCAGACGGCGCATGATTTCCAACAGGCGCTCGATACCTGCATCGCTGTCGTGGATCAGAGGATTTTCGGCCATTGCGAACCCTTTCGTTCCGGTGTCAGATGCATCCATTCCGCAGTCCCGATCAGGAGTCCACCCCAGATGCCCGTCGTCAACCGAATTGCCGATTACTCAGCCGATATGGCCGCATGGCGCAAACACTTGCATTCGATCCCCGAGTTGGAGTTCGAATGCCATGAAACGGCAGCGTTCGTAGCGGACCGTCTGCGCGAATTCGGAGTGGACGAGCTGCACGAAGGTATTGCCCAGACCGGGATCGTCGCGATCATCAACGGGCGGGGCGAGGGGCCGACGATTGGTCTGCGCGCCGATATGGACGCGCTGCCGATCCCTGAGGAAACGGGCGTTGAATACGCCTCGACCAATCCGGGCAAGATGCACGCCTGCGGTCATGACGGGCACACTACGATGCTGTTGGGTGCGGCGCGCTATCTGGCCGAAACGCGGAATTTTCGCGGCCGTGTGGCGCTCATTTTTCAGCCAGCCGAAGAAGAAGGCGGCGGCGCGGGCGTGATGGTCGAAGAAGGCATCATGGACCGGTTCGACATCTCTCAGGTCTATGCGCTGCATAATGCACCGAACCTGCCTGAAGGCGCATTTCACACCACTCCGGGGCCGATCATGGCGGCGGTGGATACGTTCGAGATTCATATTCAGGGCGTTGGTGGTCACGGGGCCATGCCGCATGAAGCCCGCGACCCGGTGATGGCGGCTTGTGGTATCGCGCAGGCGATCCAGACGATTGTTAGCCGCAACAACTATGCGCTGGACGACCTGGTCGTCTCGGTCACGCAAATCCACACCGGGACAGTGAACAACGTGATCCCCGATACGGCATTCATCAACGGAACCGTCCGAACCTTCGATCCAAACGTTCAGCAGATGGTGATCGAGCGTATGCAGCAAATCGTGCAGGGGCAGGCGACCTCATACGGGGTCGAGGCGCGGCTGGACTATGAAAAGAACTATCCGGCCACGATCAATGATGGCGAAAAGGCCGGGTTCGCTGCCGAGGTGGCCCGAGATGTGTCGGGGGCCGAGCGTGTGGTGGGCAACATGGGACGCGAGATGGGGGCCGAGGATTTCTCGTACATGCTGCAATCGCGCCCCGGCGCCTATCTGTTTCTAGGGCAGGGCGAGAGCGCCGGGCTGCACCATCCGAAATACAATTTCAACGACGAGATCGCGCCGATCGGCGCTTCGTTCTTTGCACGGATCGTCGAAAAGGCGCAGCCGCTGGGCTGACGGGGGGAAGACATGGCACTGGAAGACGCAAAGAACCAGGTGGACGAGGCATTCACCAATCCTGATCTCAAGGGACTGTCCTACGAGAACACCTTTGGCGGCGCGACCTCGTTCCTGCGTCGCCTTTACACTAAGGACCTGAAAGGCGTGGATATCGCAGTCACAGGTGTGCCCTTTGATCAAGCGGTGACGAACCGTCCGGGTACCCGTCTTGGACCGCGTGCCATACGTGAGGCCAGCGCGCTGCAATCGCCGGATGCGCCCTACGGCTGGCCGTTCGATGCGCTCAGCGAGTTGGCAATCGTGGATTACGGAGACATGGCTTATGACTATGCCAATATCCCTGCCTTTCCCGATACGTTGACCGACCACATCCGCACCATTCTGGCCGCTGATGTGTCTTCGGTCACGTTAGGCGGTGATCACTATATCAGCTTCCCGATCCTCAAGGCCTATGCTGAGAAATACGGGCCGATTTCTCTGCTGCAATTCGATGCGCATACAGATACTTGGGCCGATGACGACATGTCCCGCGTGGATCACGGGACGATGTTTTACAAGGCGGTGAAATCCGGGATCGTGGACCCGAAACGCTCGGTTCAGGTCGGTATTCGCACGACGAACGAGGACACTCTGGGCGTCAACATCATCGACGCGCGCGAGGTATACGAATCCGGCCCCGCCGCGGTGGCGCAAAAGATCAAAGGCATTCTGGGGGACAGCCCGGTCTATCTGAGCTTTGACATCGACGGCCTGGACCCGGCCTTTGCCCCCGGCACCGGCACACCCGTTTGGGGTGGTCTGAGTTCCATTCAGGCGCAGATCATCCTGCGCGATATCGCAGGGATCAACATCAAAGGCGGGGACGTGGTCGAAGTGTCGCCGCCCTACGACACGTCAGGTGCAACGGCCATTGCTGGTGCGCATGTCGCCACTCAGATCATCTGTCTGCTGGGGTGGAATAAGCTGGTGCAAGATTAACCTTTGGTTAGCCATCTTTCCGGTATCTGATTAACCAAAAGCCGGACGGGAGAAATACGGGCATGACAGACTATAATCAACCGATCAGCGGCAATGATCTGGCTCGGTTTTCCGGGCCGAACACGTTCATGCGTTTGCCGCAGGCGGAGTCGCTGGCAGGACTGGATGTGGCCGTGCTGGGCATTCCGATGGATATCGGCACCTCATGGCGGTCCGGCACGCGGTTCGGGCCGAAACAGATCCGCAGCGAAAGCGCGATGATCCGGCCTTATAACATGGCCAATTCGGCCGCTCCGTTCGACAGCCTGCAGATTGCGGATATCGGCGATCTGGCGATCAATACCTTTTCGCTGGCCGAAAGCCTGAAGATCATCAAGGAAAGCTACGATTCCATTCTCGATCAGGCGGTTATCCCGGTTGCGATGGGAGGTGATCATTCGATCACGTTGCCGATCCTGCGCGCCATTGCCGCCAAGCACGGACCGGTGGCGCTTGTGCATGTGGATGCCCATGCCGACGTGAACGAAGAGATGTTTGGCGAGCGGGAAACGCACGGCACTGTCTTTCGCCGCGCCTATGAAGAAAAGCTGATCGTCCCGGACAAGACTTTTCAGATCGGCATTCGTGGTTCGGGTTACGCGGCCAGCGACTTTACCGAGGCGCAGGACTGGGGCTTTCGCCAATTCCCGGCGTGGGAGCTGTGGCAGCAGAACCTGACTGAGATCGGCTCACAAATCCGCAAAACGATCGGCGACCACCCGGTCTATATCACCTATGACATCGACAGCCTGGACCCAGCATATGCCCCCGGCACCGGCACACCGGAAATCGGAGGGCTGACCACGCCGCAAGCCTTGCAGCTGATCCATGCGCTGGCAGGCGTGAACGTGGTCGGATGCGATCTGGTCGAGGTGTCGCCGCCATACGATCCGTCAGGAAATACGGCGCTCACGGCGGCCAATCTGTTGTTTGAGTTGCTGTGCATCCTGCCAGGCGTGACGTCGCGCTAGAGGCAGGTAATTACTGTGATCTACCTATTTGCAATCAGGATCTACACCAGAGCTGTAGTATTCCGAATTGCTATTTGAGGGGCTACGATCCTGAGAACTTCTATTTTTCGAGAAATGCATGTAAAGCATGAAAAATACAAACGGGATAGCCACCCATGCAAGTTCCTCAAAAATCCAGATTACGATCTCCATGAAGAATTCCTTTAGCCCTAGCGCGCGTGTTTGTGTTGTAGTTTATTCAACCGTGAGCGTTTGTCACCTTGCCCAACAAAGATGAGGGCTCGACCTGTAGACTGGCGGAATAACCTTGGACAAAAAGATGATGGTTTGGGTAATCGTTGGCCTGCTGGTTCTATTCGGGGTATACATTCGGCTTGCCCCCTCAGACCCGGAGAAATGGCATATTGCGCCGGTCAGCGATCATGACCTTGATCTTGATGGAGGTGTTGTCCGCGTGGTCGAAATGGGGCCGGATGGCCTGCTGCGGCTGGATGCGTTCGCACGCGTTTCAGACCGAACATCAGTTCTGGCCGGGTCTGTTGATGAAGGGATGATTACCTACATCACACGCACGAAAGTGATCGGCTTTCCAGACTACACGACAGTGCAACAGGACGGAGACACGCTTCGCATCTATGCTCGTCTCAGGTTTGGGCGGTCAGATTTTGGGGTAAACCGCGCTCGTGTTGATGAGTGGCTTGCTCTGTTGCAGCCCTGAGGACAGGCACCCCTCCTGAACCTCGCGCCACATCGGTACGTTCAGAGACATCTGGCATTGCGCCATGAACATGCGGCCGTCGACCTGCAGGCAGATCATCTCGCCCAGTTCGACGCGGGTTCCGGATTTGTCGGTGCAATAACAGTCCTGAACCTTGCCGCCGGGGCCGACCACGTCGGCCAGGGCGGGCGTTACGAGCAGTGTAAAAACAAGTATGAACCGTTTCATGTGCATTAGCCTAGCATAGTGAGGGGCCTTGACCAAAGGGCCGGATTGATAGACACCGCCCGGATGATCCCCGAAGAACGACTTGAACAGATAACCCAGCGATTCCAGTACCTCGAAGCGGCCATGGCAGATGGTGCCTCGGGTGGGGATATTGCGGCCTTGGCCAAAGAATATTCCGACCTCAAACCGATTGTGGATCAGATCATGGCGTGGCGTCAGCTGGTCGCCGATCTGGCCGAGGCCGAGGCGATGTTGGCCGACCCCGACATGAAAGAACTGGCGGAAGAAGAAATTCCGGCGTTGAAGACCCGCATCCCCGAATCCGAACACGCCTTGCAGCTTGCGCTGTTGCCCCGTGATGCGGCGGATGCGCGTCCGGCGATGCTGGAAATCCGTCCCGGAACTGGCGGCGATGAGGCCGCGCTGTTCGCCGGGGACCTTCTGCGCATGTACCAGCGCTATTCCGAAGCGCGGGGATGGAAGTTTGAGATCATCGAAGAACAGGCCTCGGACCTGGGTGGGATCAAGGAGGTCGTGGCCCATATCAAGGGCGAGAACGTGTTTGCCCGGATGAAATACGAGTCCGGCGTGCACCGGGTGCAGCGCGTGCCGGAAACCGAAAGTGGGGGGCGCATTCACACCTCGGCTGCGACGGTCGCGGTTTTGCCCGAGGCCGAGGATGTGGATATCCAGATCGACGCCAATGATATTCGCATCGACACTATGCGCAGCTCGGGTGCTGGGGGGCAGCACGTGAACACCACCGACTCGGCGGTGCGGATCACTCACCTGCCGACGGGGATCGTTGTGACAAGCTCGGAGAAATCGCAGCACCGCAACCGCGAGATTGCGATGCAAGTGCTCAAAACCCGACTGTATGATCAGGAGCGTCAGCGGATCGACAGTGAACGGTCTGCGGACCGGGCCAGTCAGGTGGGATCGGGGGATCGGTCCGAGCGGATCAGAACCTACAATTTCCCACAGGGGCGCATGACCGATCACCGCATCAATCTGACGCTCTATAAGTTGGATCAGGTGATGCAGGGCGATCTGGATGAGGTGATCGACGCATTGACTGCCGACGATCAGGCGCGGCTGCTGGCAGATATGGCGCAATGATCGCCGCACTGACAGCAGCACAGGCGATGGTCGCGGCTACAGCGCGATTGCGGGCGGCTGGCGTGGCTGACCCGGCGCGGGATGCGCGCGTTCTGCTTGCCCATGCGGCGCGGATCGAAGCCAGCCGGGTCACTCTGATTGCGCCCGAAGAGCTGTCTCCTGAGGTTGCAGAGCGTTATGATCAGTTGATCTCGCTGCGTGCGGTGCGTGTTCCGGTGTCGCATCTGTTGGGCGAGCGTGAGTTTTATGGCCGACGGTTCCGTGTCAGTCGCGATGTGCTGGACCCACGGCCGGAAACCGAAGCGCTGATCGAAGCCGCGCTCAGCGAACCGTTCGATCATGTTCTGGATCTGGGGGTCGGATCAGGTTGTATCCTGATCACGTTGCTGGCCGAACGGGCCAGCGCTTCGGGTGTTGGCGCGGACCTGAGCGAGGCCGCCTGTCTACAGGCCAGCGCAAATGCAGTGCAGCATCAGGTACAGAGCCGGGTGGAAATTCTGCAATCGGACTGGTTTCAGAATATTGACGGCCAGTTTGATCTGATCGTTTCGAACCCCCCCTACATTTCACTGCAAGAAATGGCCGACCTTTCGCCAGAAGTGCGCGTGCATGAACCGCGCATGGCGCTGACGGACGAAGGGGACGGGCTGGGTGCCTATCGCCGCATCGCCGCGGGTGCGCCGAACTTTCTATTGCCCGGCGGTCGTCTGCTGGTGGAAATCGGGCCAACGCAGGGGCAAAGCGTCGCGGCTTTGTTCGAGTCGGCGGGTTTGACAGCCACAAGGATCATTCCCGATCTGGACGGCCGCGATCGCGTCGTTTTTGCCAAAATGCCGCTTTAATGCGGCAACCTGAGGCCGAAATACGCCGATTAATGTAAAAAAGCTGCGATTTTTGGGACAACCCCCTTGTCTGTACGCACAGGACGTGTTTACTCAACACCAGTCGGAGGGCTGACGCTGGTTCAGCGGGCCCCGGACGCCAAGCCCAAAATAGTCGACATCGCGTCACAGCTAAGCTTTTGAGCAGTGCAGGATGCGAGATGATCGACAGCGAATGACAAGGCTGACGTAAAGTAAATGAGATCTTCCAAATCCCGCTCTCGGGTCAAGAATAACCGCAACCGTCCTTCTGGGGGCAATGTCGTCAACCGGGTTTTTGACAGCTCGGGTCCCGAAGGCAAGGTGCGTGGTACGCCCCAGCAGATTATCGACAAATACAATCAGTTGACGCGCGACGCCCAACTGTCCAATGACCGTGTGGCCGCCGAGAACTTTCAGCAGCACGCAGAACACTATCTGCGCCTGTTGAGTGAGGCACAGCGCGAAATGGAAGCGCGCCGCGAAGAGCAAGATCGCCAGAACCGTGAGCGTCAGGCCGAGCGGGATCGCGAACGCGCCGAGCGCCAGGAGCGCGAAGCTGCTGCCCGTCAATCGGACCCGGCCGAAGCGCCGCAACCGGACGTGATGGATTTTACACCCGAGGCAGCCACCCCGGAATCCGGTTTGGTCGAGACCCCGGAAAGCAAGGATGCCGCTGCGGCCGCCGAAGCACCGGCGAAAAAAGAAAAAGCACCGCGTCGCCCGCGTACGCGTAAGCCAAAGCCCGCGCCAGAGGGGGCAGAGGACGCACCGACAAGCAACGGTGATGCACCGGAAGCGGCTGAGTAATTTCTGCCATAGAGTTCAAAAAGCCCCGGAGTTCACTCCGGGGCTTTTTCTTTGCGCATTAGCTTTTTTGAACTTCCCGGGCCAGCGCACAGAACGCTTCGAGCGGGACTTGTTCGGCGCGCTCTGTGGGTTGGATACCAGCCGCGAGCAGGCGGTCCTCGATATCAGGCGCCACGCCTTTTAGCGATGCGCGCAGCATCTTGCGGCGCTGGTTGAAGGCTGCGGCCACGACGCGCGACAAAACCCGGGCATCTGCCGGGTAGCGCGGTTCGGGCAGGGCCGTTAGATGCACAACAGCGCTTGAGACCTTTGGCGGAGGCGTAAAAGCCCCGGGCGGCAGGGACATAGCGATGCGCGCCTCGGCCCGCCATTGGGCAAGGATCGCAAGTCGGCCATAGGCTTTGCCCCCGGGTTGGGCAACGATGCGTTCGGCGACTTCGCGTTGGAACATCAGCGTCAGGCTTTGCCAGAACGGCGGCCATTCGGGTGGGGTCAGCCAGCGCACCAGTAATTCGGTGCCAACGTTATACGGCAGGTTTGCGGCAATGCGGATAGGTGGGGTCAGATGCGCCAGCGGGTCGATTTCCAGTGCGTCGCCGTTGATGACCTCAAGACGACCCGGGTAAGCAGCAGCGATGTCGTTCAGGGCAGCGATACAGCGGGTGTCTTTTTCGACCGCGACGACCTTGCGCGCACCTTCGGACAACAGACCGCGGGTCAGACCACCGGGGCCGGGGCCGATTTCCAGCACGTCGCATTCCGTCAGATCCCCTGCCTGCCGCGCGATCTTGGCTGTCAGGTTGAGGTCCAGTAGAAAGTTCTGCCCCAGCGATTTACGCGCCGAGAGTTGATGTGTCGCGATAACCTCGCGCAGAGGGGGAAGGGTGTCGATTGAACTCATGATCCGATTACCGTGGCGCGTGTCCGGGGGGGAACGCCAGTGATTTTTTGCCTCCGGCGGGGATATTTTCAGCCAGGTGAAGGATCAAGCGCTTTGTGCCATCCGTTGGGCCAGTTTCAGTGCCTCGATCAGACTGGTGGGGTTTGCTATGCCCTGCCCGGCGATATCCAATGCGGTGCCGTGATCGGGCGAGGTGCGAATGAAGGGCAGGCCGAGGGTCACGTTCACGCCACGGTCGAAGTCGAGTGTCTTGATCGGGATCAGTGCCTGATCGTGATACATGGCAATTGCGGCGTCATATCGGGCGCGGGCGGCGGCGTGGAACATCGTGTCCGCCGGGTGTGGGCCGGTAACCGTGCAGGTATCGCCCGGCAAATCAGATATCAGAGGGGCGATCCAGTCCAGTTCTTCATGCCCCATTTTACCGCCTTCGCCCGCATGCGGGTTGAGGCCTGCAATGGCGATGTGGGGATGGGGGATACCAAACTGTCTGCGCAGGCCTTCAGCGGTAATGGCGATGGTTTCGCGCAGCAGATCGGGGGTAAGCTCAGACGGGACGCGCGACAGCGGGATGTGGATCGTTGCGGGCACCACGCGAAGCTGATCGCTGGCGAGCATCATAACGACACGCTTGCGCCCGGCTAGAGCGGCGAGAAATTCGGTATGGCCGGGATAGGCGAACCCGGCCCCGTCGATCAGGGCTTTTTTGTGGATCGGTGCAGTGCACAGCGCCGACGCCGCGCCGGATTGCACCAGAGAAACACCGGTTTCGATGGCGTCGATCACACTGGGCGCATTGGACGGATCTGGTTGGCCTGCTGTGTTTGTGGCGGGAAAGCTCAATTGCAGAACAGGCAGGGCACTGGCGCTGATTTCATTGGCCTGCGCCGGATCGCTGATCCGCTGCGTGGGCGTGCCTGCGGGCAGATGTGCCGCATCCCCGATATAGAAAAACGGGCAGCTCGCGCGCAGTTCAGACCATGCCTTGGCGGCGATTTCAGGTCCAACGCCAGCAGGATCGCCACAGCTTAGCGCGATGGGCGCGGTCATTGCTCGATAATCGTCGCGTCGGCGCGGAGCTGTTCAACCAGACTTTCGGCAAAGGCCTGCAGACGCTGTTGCGTCAGGGCGTTGGCCACATCCACGCGCGTGGTGTCTTCGCCCCGGTCCAATGTGCGTGTGCACAGCATCAGGAACTTCAGAGTCTGGCCATTGTTCCCCGTCAGCGTCGTCGAAACTTCGTTCAGGTCCAGCTTGGACAGCTCAAGCGCTACGTCGCGCGGGATCTCGGAGGGGCTGGCTTCAACACGTTGCAGGACTGCGGCAGGTTGATCCTTGGCGATGCCATAGAGGTCGTCGCAGGTATCGATCTGTTCGCGCAGCTGGGCAGCGCTGGCCAGAGTTTCGGCACTACGACCGCCGGCCATGTTGTAAATTGCGTAGTCGATCTTGGAGTATCGCGGCGCGCTGGTGCTGACTTCGCGCAAGCCGCGCAGCTGGAACAGGGCGATGGCATTGGGCAACGACAAAGGCTGCGTGATGTCGCCTGATTTGAGACCCAGAATCACAGGTTGCAGGGCAGGGGGCAAGTCGGTCAGGTTCAGCCATTCCAAACGCCCGCCGTCATCGCGTGTGCCAGCAGCTGAATACTGCGTGGCAGCAGAAGAAAACGCATCGAAACCTTCAACCTGAGCAATCTCTTCGGCCAGCAATTCGGCTTGTGCAAGGGTCTGCGGAGTGACCGGAATGATTATTTCCGACAACAGAACCTGAAGCCCGCCGCTCCCGGCCTGTCCTAAAGCCCGGTTAATCTCGTCGTCGCTCGGCCTGGCTTGGGACAGAAAGCGCGAACTGACGTAATCGCGCCACGAAAGCTGATCAGCGACGAAATCCCGTACGGTTTCGGGGGAAACGCCGGCTTCGCCCAGCAATTGCAGGAATTCGTCGGTCGAAAGGCGACCACGGGCTGCAAATTCATCAATGCCCACCTGAATGTCTTCTGGTGCAACCTCGATTCCTGCGTCGCGCATGGCCTGCTTGCGCAGTCGTTCGTCGATCAACGCGTCGCGGACTTCGTCCTCGGTTGCGCCAGGGGCACCCAGAACAGTCAGGAATTGCTGGCGTTGCTGAAGTTCGTACCAGGTGACAATGTCCTGATTCACCTTGATCGCAGGTGAAAACAGGCTCTGAGCCTGGCTGTGACCAGTGGACAGGGCCAGCAAAGCGGCAGCCAGTGCCGGTGCAACCGGTTTTAGCCAACCGGAACGAATGAATCGCGAGAAACCTGAAATCAACTGCATCTTCTCTTGTACTGTTGGCCGCCACCCTCAACGGAGTAACCTGTCAGGGCTACGGTAAACCCGAATTCTGTCGAAGGCTCAATACTTGATGATGAGGTAAATCGCCTGCTAACGGTCATGTTAACTTTTACACACTCATTCTGGTAGGTAACGCCCAGCCCATAACGGATCGGTTCGGATTCGCTGAGGTCATAGCGCGCATAGGCCTGCGTCAACCAGTTCTGGTCAACAAGGTAGCGGCCATTCATCCAGATTTCGGATATCTCGTCATTCGCATTTTCTGCCGGATCCTTTTCCTGCCACACATAACTGCCGGTTAGGCCGACATTTGGCTTGTTCCAGCCTGCGCGCACCTCGGCCTTGGCAAAGCTGAAATCACCATTCAACAGGCCGCGACCCGCCAAAGACCAGCCATTGGCGGTTTGCAACTGACCGGCCAACAACACGTCGGAGGCGGTGCCCTGTAGGCCCGACGTTAGGTTGAAGTTGGGGTCAGCGGTCGAGCGGAAGACCTGTCCGACAGTGGCAAGCGCGCGCCAGCCATTTGCGGCATAGCGCGCCCAGTTGACCCCAAACACCGCCGTCGCGCCGTCTTCGCGACGATCCGGGGCCGGAAAGCGAGACAGGGACAACAAGTTCCCCTGGTCGAATTCCTGAAACGTGCTTTCGTCATTGGGAACGTCTTGATCTGTCACGTTCGTCCAACCGACTTGCGCGATGGGTTCAAGCACCTGAGTGGCGCCTGACTTTTCCCGCCGGGTCATCGGGTAACGCAAGGTGAGTGCAGCGCGGGGGGCCGCGCGGGTCACCTGGTCAGGAAACTGGCTGTCATCTCGGATGTCAAAGATATCCACCGATGTCCCGAACCGGGCATCAGCCCTGAGGCCCGATGCGAAAATCCAGCTGCGCATCCAATCCGCATCGAATGTGGCGCGCGCGACATCGCGGCCAACGATGTCCTGATCGCTGGTGCGTGTGTGATTGTGGGCCACAAAGCCCAAGCGTACTTCGCCGCCGACAGAGGTTGGGAAGTAACGTTTCTGGAAATACAGGTCGAAGATCCGAGATGGGATCACTTCCTCATTTTCACTGTCTCGCAGGGATTTGTAATGGATGAAACTGGTGCGGAAGGCGGTATCGCGTTTGATCCGCTCAAGCGCGATTTCGCTGCGCAACCGGTCAAAATCAGGCAGACCATAGTCGGCGAGATACGCGTTATCCGAGGTCGTCTTCACATCAAACAAAAGGCGGAAGTCGTTGTTCAAGAAGAAATAACCGTTGGCAAATAGATAGCCCCGATCCTCATTTTTTTGCAGGTCGTCGCGGGTGAAAGCACCGTTCAGCTCAATCCGGCCGCGTTTGAATGCCTGGCGATAGCGATAGCCCAGTGTTCTAGTTTTCCCCGAGATATAGGGGGTCAGCGTCAGGTCCCTGTGGTCGCCAAGCTTAAAGAAATACGGCACCTGCACGCCGGTTCCCAACTGCGATGTGGTGCGAATCGACGGAACAAGAAAGCCCGTCGCGCGGTCCAGTGTCGGGTCGGGCAGGCGCAGATAGGGGAAGTAGAAAACCGGGAAATCCAGTATCCGGAACTGTGCCCCTTCGAAATACAATTGGCGTTCCAACTGGTCATGCGTGACCTTGCGGGCGCGGATTTGCCACAGCGGCGGTTTACCATTTGCGCAGACATGGCAGGACGTGGCCGAGACCTTGCTGAACTGTGTGTAACGCCCCCCTGCGCGCGCAGCCTGGACCGAGGCGATCTGAACCTGTTGATCGAATACCATGCGGGCTCCGATCAGCAGACCGTTCATGATCCCGTCATCCAATTCGGCGGAATCAGCCAGCAACGTGGTTTCGCCGCCCTGATCGATGCGGACCGGGCCTTCCAGCGACAGATTGCCGGTTTCGCGGTCATAAGTGATGCGCGTGGCCGTGACCTTGGTGTCGCCCTGAAAGGCTTCGACATTCCCTTCGGCCACCAGATTACGCTCGGGTGTGATAAAGATCCGGTCGGCCACCAGGAGGGCAGGCTGATCCTCTTGCGTGGCACCCTGCGCGGCACCGGCAGCGGGTTGAGATTGCGCGAATGCGCCCACGGGCATGGTCAGTGCGACTGCACCGGACAGAAACAAACTGGCAATAAGCCGCATCAGCCGTCCTCCGCATGCAGCAAAAGGCCGAGGGACAGAAGAATTGCTGCGAAGGGCGGGGCCCAGGCCGCGACTAAGATAGGCAATTGACCGTTTTCCCCCAGAATTTGGGCAAAGTTGCGAATGAAGTAGATACCAAATCCCAGCAGGACGGCGGTTAAAACCGCGATCCCGGTGCCGCCAAATCGCACGTGGCGCATGGTGAAGGCCGCGCCGATCAGGACCATCGACATCAGAAACAAGGGGCGGGCCAGTTGGACCTGCAACCAAACCTCATATTGCTTGGTCGAAAACCCGGCTTCGCGCAGGTCGCGGATCAGTTCCGGCAGGTCATAGACCGATACGGAATCCTGATCGCCAAGCGTGTCCAGAATCCGTTGGCGTGTCAGCGATGTGGGAACCTCAAGCCGCGCGTGTTCAGTGGCGTGGGTTTCTGGATTCACACCGCCTTCCAGCGCCCAGATCTTGGCATTGGTCAGAACCCACGTACCGTTCTCCAGATCCGCCTGGTCGGCTACGATCTGCTGGGTCGGTGTGCCGTCCGGGGCGAAGGTAATGATCGTCACCTGATTAAGGGTGAACCTGTCGCCGTTAGATGTGTCCTGGGCGTGGATCACGGATTGACCATTGGCCGATCCCTGCCGCAACCAAAGACCATCTGCACTGATCGACAGCGTCGATCCGCCGTTGTTTTTGTAGGATTCGGCAAGCTGTTTGTACTCTTCCGACGTGGCGGCTGCGATGGGGTTCAACATGCCAACCGCCAGTGCGCCGATGATCAGGGCGATCACCACAGGGGCCAACAGGGCGCGGATGCCTGAACGGCCAGTGGCACGGGTGACAACCAGTTCCGAACTGCGGGCCAGACCGATAAACAACGCGATCGTGGACAGGATGACCAGCAGCGGCAGCATTTCGCTGATCGCGGCAGGCGTATTCAGCAACGTCAATTGCAACAGCTGACCAAAGGACAGGTTTGCATCGTCAAAGCGGCGCACCTGTTCGATCAGGTCGATCAGAATCATCAGCGTCAGGAAAATGCTGCCGATGACCAGGAAACTTTGAATGAATCGGCGGGCGAAGTAGCGGTCGAGGATCACGAAGGAACTCCTGCCGAAAAGACGCGCAAACAGCCTTTGGTCGGGTACAGACCAGAATCACCGCTGCACGCAATTGTGCGCGACAGCCTATGCCTGCTCTGTCTTGCCAAAACCTTCTCCCCCGAGCCTGTCGGATTTTTTCCGGGACTGTAGTCCAAATGCGGGCCGGGGAAAACTGCTATCTGGTCAAGCCGCGCGGCGCGGGCTAGGTCTTGGGGAACTGATTTTGAGGAGTTCGCAATGAGCAGTCTTGTACCGATCCGTTTCCAGGACCCCGACATGGATGCGATGGCGCAGGCCGAAGGGCGCGTGGCCATAATCATCCCGTCCGACGGCAAAATGAACCCCGCCGCCCGTCGCGCCAACCGCCTGACCCGCGGGGCTGTGACACGGCTGGTCGAAAGCGAGCGTTTCGAAAAGGTGAAAACCGGTGACGTGATCTCGATGGCGTGGCCATCCGGCATGGCAGCCGAGGCGCTGGACGTTCTGGTCCTGCCGCGCCGTCCGGAACCGGCCGAGGCCCGCAAGGCCGGTGCTGCGCTGGCCAAGCTGGCGGGCAGCAAGGACCTGCTGGTGATGTCGGGCAATCAGGTCAAAGCCGAGGATCTGGCCATGGGCATCGCGCTGCGCAGCTATGATTTTGATGCGCACAAGACCAAGGATTCGGATGAAGCCGGTTCGGTCATCATAACCCACCAGAAGGCAGATGAGATCGAGGCTGCGTTTGCACCGCTCTACGCGGTCGCCGACGGTGTCCGTATGACACGCGATTTGACCAACGAGCCTGCGAATATCCTGACCACCACCGAATTCGCCGACCGTCTGGACGAGATGAACGCACTGGGGCTTGTGGTCGAAGTGCTGGAAGAGGACAAGCTGGCCGAGTTGGGCATGCGCACGTTGCTGAGTGTCGGGCAGGGCTCTGTCAGCCCGTCAAAGGTTGTGGTTATGCAGTGGAACGGCGGCGACAAAGATGACGCGCCGCTGGCTTTGGTGGGTAAGGGTGTGGTGTTCGACACCGGTGGTATCTCGCTGAAACCTGCGGGTGGCATGGAAGACATGACCATGGACATGGGCGGCGCTGGCGTAGTGGCAGGTACAATGCGCGCGCTGGCCAAACGCAACGCCAAGGCCAACGTTGTCGGCTTGGTCGGATTGGTGGAAAACATGCCTTCAGGCAACGCCACCCGTCCCGGCGATGTGGTCAAATCCATGAAGGGCGACACGGTCGAGATCATCAACACCGATGCCGAGGGCCGTTTGGTTCTGTGCGACGTGATGTGGTACGCGCAAGAGCGGTTCAAGCCTGTGGGCATGGTCGATCTGGCCACCCTGACCGGAGCGGTCATCATCGGACTGGGGCATGAGAATGCAGGTGTTTTCTCGAACAATGACACGTTCTGCAATGCCTTCCTGAAAGCCGCAGGTGCCGAGGATGAAGGCGCATGGCGCATGCCATTGGGCGAAGCCTATGACAAACAGCTGAAATCGCGGATCGCCGACATGAAGAACGTCGGTGGTCGCCCGGCGGGCTCGATCACCGCAGCGCAGTTCCTGCAGCGGTTCGTCAAGGAAGACATGCCGTGGATTCACCTGGATATTGCCGGTGTGGCTTCGGTCTCGTCCGAGACATCCTACGCCCCGAAGGGCGCAACCGGCTGGGGCGTACGCGCGCTGAGCCGTTTCGTTCAGGACAACTTCGAGTAAGCCGATGGGGGCCGTCTATTTCTATCACCTGACCCGCCAACCGCTGGAGCATACCTTGCCGGTGTTGCTGGACAAGGCACGGCAGGCCGGGTGGAAGATTGCCGTGCGGGGCAGCGATCCCGCGCGGATGGACTGGCTGGATGAAAAGCTGTGGCAGGGGCCCGAAGAAGGGTTCCTGCCACATGGCCGCGCAGGCGGTCCGCACGATGCCGCGCAGCCGATCCTGCTGACGACCGAGGCGCAGGCTGCCAATGACCCGTCTTGTGTCATGGCGGTAGATGGCGCGGCGGTCGACCCCGATGAGATCAAGAAACTGGACCGCGTATGTATCCTGTTCGACGGCAATGACGCAGAGGCCGTTCAACACGCGCGCGGGCAGTGGAAGGCTTTGACCGGTGCGGGATGTTCCGCCCAATACTGGTCCGAAGAATCCGGGCGCTGGGAAAAGAAAGCTGAGGCTTAGGGCCCGAGCCGCTTTCCGGAAGGCGTGGTGGTGATTGCGCAAAGATGTGCGATCAGAAATGCCTCAATGACCGGATTGAAGCCCAAATTGACGGATGCCGTACACGGCAAAAATGACAGCTTTCAATTGTTAAGGCCTAAGTTTGAGGAGCCAAATGTCCAACAAACCTCAGTCTCTCTTGCGCCAACCGCTAATTCTGCCCTGCGGCGTAACTCTTAAAAACCGAATTGCTAAATCGGCGATGTCTGACTCGCTTGGTGACGGCAAAGGCAATCCAAGTGATGATCAAATCAAACTTTATGAGCGTTGGGCAACTGGCGGCCTCGCCCTCTCGATCATCGGCGAAGTGCAGGGCACACCTCATTTCGCAGAGAAGCCCGGCAATTTGGTTTTGAACGATCAATCCGATTTCGCATTTCTAAGAAAACTTGCACAGGCAGGGGCAACCAACGACGCTCATTTGTGGCCGCAACTTGGACATGCAGGTGCGATGGCGGATGCTCCGATCAGCTCGCCGAAGGGGCCGAGTAGACTTGAATTGCCCGGTCTGAAATGCGGCGCGCTGTCCTTGGATGAGATCCGCGCGCTGCCGGCCGAATTTGCACGCACGGCAAACCTTGCCAAGCGGCTTGGGTTCGGTGGCGTTGAGTTGCATGCGGCCCATGGATTCTTGCTCAACCAGTTTCTGTCTCCGCTATTCAACAAACGCGAAGATGCCTATGGCGGTTCTTTGCAAAACCGGATGAGACTGCTGCTGGAAGTGATCAGCGCCGTGCGCGATGCCGTTGGCCCGGATTTCCCTGTGGGCATCAAGTTGAACGCGACAGATCAACTTGAAGGCGGCTTTGCTGAAGATGAATCCCTTGAGGTCATTGCGGCATTAGACAAAACAACAATTGATCTGATTGATGTCAGCGGTGGCACATATTTTCCGGGTGCTGCGTCATCATCAGATCGTGCGGGTTCCGGCGCCTATTTTCTTGATTTTGCTGAACGTGCGCGTGCGAAAACGAACATTCCCCTTATGGTGACGGGCGGTTTCAAGACGCTTGCACAGGCCAAAAGCGCCATTGCAGAGGGCAAAGCCGATCTCGTTGGATTGGCCCGCGCATTGGTCGTTGATCCAGAATTGCCATCATTTTGGCTTTCCGATCAACGCGACGAGCCGCAATTCCCGCGTTTCAAAAACCCACCGGAAGGCGGTGTGACTGCATGGTACACGATGCAAGTCACGCGGATTGCCAGAGGTGAGGACGCGCTTGAACCAGATGATCTAGACGAAGCAATAGCGGCATACGAGGCCAGAGATGAGATTCGACGAGAGGTTTGGAACTCTCATTTCAGCGGAATCTCACGAGCAACCTAAAGCCGGCATTGGCGCAGCTGCAGTGACCGGAAGCATTGGTCCGCATGGCGGACCAAAACTTTGAAAGGAAAGCGCATTCGCTGGAATCGGCATGGATACCCGTATCACAGGGGGCAGAAACGCCGTGTGCTGCGTTTGGCTTTATTCCGCTTTCTGCAGAGAGGTTTGAATAAGCCCAACCCCTTGTTGCACCGGAATTGATCGCCTGCACCCTTGCTCTGACGGTTCTCTGCTTTAGGGTGCGCGGCGTTGTGAGCAGAAGGATTTTGAGATGAAAAAGAACCCATTGGGGCGCACTGGTATTGAAGTGACGGATCTGTGCCTTGGCACCATGACGTTTGGGACGCAGACCTCTGAAGCGGATGCACACACCCAGATCGACATGGCGCTGGAGGCTGGGATCAATTTCGTTGACGCGGCTGAGATGTACCCGGTGAACCCGGTCTTGAAAGAGACCGTGGGGCGGACCGAAGAAATCCTGGGCAACTGGAACGCGGTGAACCCCGCGCGGCGGGCGGAGTATATTCTGGCGACCAAACACTCCGGTGCAGGTTTCGCGCATGCCCGCGACGGGGCACCAATTTCTGCGCAAACGATTCCCGAAGCGATCGAGGGGTCTCTCCGTCGATTGCAGACGGATTGCATCGATCTGTATCAGTTTCACTGGCCCAATCGCGGCAGTTACATGTTTCGGCAGAACTGGACCTATGCGCCGTCTGGTCACAACACCAATGACGTACTGGAGAATATGGAGGAGTGCCTTGTCGCTCTGCAACAGCAAGTCGATAAGGGCAATATCCGCGCGTTCGGCCTGTCGAATGAAAGCGCATGGGGCACCGCGCAATGGCTGCGGCTGGCCGAACAGACGGGCGCGCCACGGGTCGCTTCGGTCCAGAATGAGTATTCTCTGCTGTGCCGCCACTTCGACACCGATATGGCCGAGCTAAGCGTGCACGAAGATGTCGGCCTGATGGCGTTTTCTCCGTTGGCGGCAGGGTTTCTGACGGGCAAGTATCAGGGCGGAGCGGTGCCTAAGGGCTCGCGCATGGATCTTGTTCCGACCATGGGTGGGCGTAAGTACGAGCGTGTTTTTGGGGCCGTAGATGCCTATCTGAAGATCGCGCAGCGGCATGGCCTGGATCCGGTACATATGGCGCTGGCATGGTGCCAAACGCGCCCGTTCATGATGTCTGCCATTTTCGGAGCGACCACGGTTGCGCAGTTGGCCCATATTCTGGGGGGCACGGAGGTGGTGTTGGCGGATGATGTCCTGGCGGATATCAGTGCCGCGCATCGCGCGCATCCGATGCCGTTCTAAGGGGGCTCTGCATCCGCTGCGCTTTGCGCGACTCCCCCGGGAAATTTTTAGCCAGATGAAGCGGATCCGGTCAGTGATGTGTGGGCTGGATCCGGTCCTGACGGAGGTCTCTGGCCGACAGGCCGTGCGCGGTGCGGAAAGCACGGGCAAAGCTGGATTGTGAGGCAAAGCCTGTGGCGAGTGCCACGTCCATCAATGGCATATCCGTATCGGTTACCAGACGCCGCGCTTCGGCCAGGCGCAGTTGCAGATAGTGATCCTGTGGCGTTGTGTTCAGGCGCAGACGGAACTGTTGTTGCAGAGTACGAGGGCTGGTGCCCAGAGAGTCGGCAATGACGGCCAACGGTAGCGGGTCCTCGAGCGAAGTCTCCATCAACGAGTTCGCCTTTGCTGTCAGAGCCGTATGACGATGCGGCGCGCCTGTACGGCTTTGTGGCTTGGACGGTTCGGGTGCGCCCTCGTATAGGAACAGGCCGGACACGCGGGCGGCAAAACCTGCGCCGTGGCGCGCGGCGATGATGTGTAGCATCATCTCGACTGCGGGGATCGCGCCGCCTGAAGTCAGCCGGTTGCCGGATACAGTAAATCGGTCAGGGCGAACATCAACTTCGGGGAAGCGGTTCGCGAAATTGTCCAGATCCTCCCAGTGCGTTGTGGCGGAGTGGCCGTTCAGCAGGCCGGCTTCGGCCAGTAGCCAAGGGCCGCCGTCGATGCCAGCCATGGTGGCTCCGGTACCGGCAATGCGGCGCAATCCGGCGAGCAGGCTGGGTGTGGCGTGACGGGCCAGTTGAAATCCCGCGATGACAATCATCAGGTCGCAGCCCTGCAACCGAGCCAACGGTGTGCCTGGAACATTTAGGGCGCTGGTCAGCATCGCCGGTTCCGCCGTGGCAGTCACATAGTCCCAGTCAAATGCCGGGCGGTCCGCCAGACGGTTGGCGGCGCGCATGGGATCAACGGCCGAGGCAAAGCTGAGCGTGTTGCATTCGTCCAGAACCAGCACGGCCGTTTTTAGGGCGCGATGTTCGGGCTGCAATATGTTTTTTGCGGATTTCATCAAGTTCGATTCGCATTCTGGCAAGTTGTTTCCATAAAGCTGCGCCAGAGTCGGGGATGAACGCAAATCGGAATCCGGGGAGAAGCCTGAGGATAACTTAGGTCAAAACCGGGTATAAGTTGGGGAAAACACCATGCCACTGGAAATGAACCGCGAAGTCTTCATCACCTGCGCTGTCACCGGCTCGGGCGGAACACAGGATCGCAGCCCGCATGTGCCGCGTTCGCCCAAGCAGATTGCCGAAAGTGCGATCGCCGCGGCCAAGGCAGGCGCGGCCATCGTGCATTGCCACGTGCGTGATCCGGAAACCGGTGCACCCAGCCGTCGTTTGGATCTGTACCGCGAGGTGACTGATCGCATTCGTGAAGCCGAGGTCGACGTTGTGCTGAACCTCACCGCCGGGATGGGCGGCGACATGATTTTTGGCCCGACTGAATCTCCGCTGCCGCTGAACGAAGATGGCACGGACATGATCGGCGCGGCTGCTCGGGTGGAGCATGTGGCCGAGTGTCTTCCTGAAATCTGTACTCTGGATTGCGGCACCATGAATTTTGCCGAGGCCGACTATGTCATGACCAACACGCCCGGTATGCTGCAGGCGATGGGCCGGATGATGACGCATCTGGGCGTGAAGCCCGAGATCGAAGCCTTTGACACCGGTCACTTGTGGTACGCAAAGCAGCTGGTGAAGGACGGCGTTCTGGACAGCCCGGCACTGGTTCAACTGTGCATGGGCGTGCCATGGGGTGCACCCGATGACCTGAATACCTTCATGGCTATGGTGAACAACGTGCCTGATGACTGGACATTCAGCGCATTTGCGCTGGGACGGAACCAGATGGCATACGCGTCAGCTTCGGTGCTGGCGGGCGGTAATGTGCGCGTTGGGCTTGAAGACAACCTGTGGCTGGATAAGGGCGTTCTGGCCGAAAACTGGCAGTTAGTTGAGCGGGCGAACACCATCGTCTCAAACATGGGTGCGCGGGTGATCGGCGCGCAGGAAGTGCGTGAGAAGTTGGGGCTGGTCAAACGAGCGCCTAAGTGAGTCGTGTTTTGGTTTCAGGTCTCTTTGTGACCGTGGCAGCTTGCTCGACATCTACGATTCAAGAGGCAGATGTCGAGTTTGATGGCGCTCACGCCCTGAACGAGACTTGCGAGAACATTGCAGGTGACTATCGCGCAGACCGAAACGCAAACCCCCAAACTTTGCGTCGGCTATGATGAGAATGGCTGGCCCATAGATGGTGCAGAAATCAAACTGCCAGACAATTGGTGAAACTAATGACAAAAATAGCAGCTATCATCGGTGGTGGTGTCATCGGCGGCGGGTGGGCCGCGCGGTTCTTGCTTAACGGTTGGGATGTCCGTGTGTTCGATCCGGACCCGGAGGCCGAGCGCAAGATTGGTGAGGTGCTCGACAACGCGCGCCGGTCTCTGCCGGGGTTGAGTGATGTGCTTTTGCCGTCTGAGGGGGCGCTTACCTTCCACGACGATCTGACTGACGCCGTGCAAGGTGCCACCTGGATTCAGGAAAGCGTGCCCGAACGGTTGGATCTGAAGCTGAAGGTTTACAAAAGCTTGCAGGATGCCTGCGATCCGGAGGCGATCATCGGGTCGTCAACCAGCGGGTTCAAACCGTCCGAGCTGCAGGAAGGAGCGCTGCGCCCAGAACAGATTGTTGTGACGCACCCGTTCAACCCGGTGTATCTGCTGCCGCTGATCGAATTGGTGCCGACCGACAAGAACCCGCCCGAAATGGTCGACCGCGCGAAGGACCTGTTGAAATCGGTGGGCTTCTTCCCTCTGCATGTCAAAAAAGAGATCGACGCGCATATTGCTGACCGGTTCCTCGAAGCCGTCTGGCGCGAGGCGCTGTGGCTGGTCAAAGACGGTATCGCGACAACCGAAGAAATCGACGAAGCAATTCGCATGGGCTTTGGCATTCGCTGGGCACAGATGGGTCTGTTCGAAACCTATCGTGTAGCCGGTGGTGAGGCGGGGATGAGGCACTTCATGGCGCAGTTCGGCCCGGCGTTGCAATGGCCTTGGACCAAGCTGATGGATGTGCCCGAATTCACTGATGAGCTGGTCGACATGATCGCGGATCAGTCTGACGCGCAATCGGGCATGCACTCGATCCGCGAACTAGAGCGCATCCGCGACAATAACCTCGTTGGTATGATGCGGGCGCTCAAGGCGCAGAACTATGGGGCCGGTGCTGTTCTGAACCAGCATGACGTGGCGCTGAAACCGGGTGCTTTGCCGACGATGGATCAGGCCGATCTAAGCCAGCCAATTCTGACCTTGTCGCGCGCGGTGCCGTTGGACTGGACCGATTATAACGGTCACATGAACGAGGCGCGTTACCTTGAGGCCTTCGCCGCGGCGACCGACCGGTTCATGGAGATCATGGGGTGTGATGCGGATTACATCGCCTCGGGCGGCAGCTATTTCACGGCCGAAAACCACATCCGCTATATCGACGAAGTCCACGCGGGTGCAAAGATCGAAGTGCGCACGCAGATGCTGTTGGGGCAGGGTAAGAAGCTGCACGTGTTCCATTCCATGTACGAAGGCGACAAGCTGTTGGCGACGGGCGAAAGCTTCCTGCTGCATGTCAGTCTGGAAACCCGCCGCCCGAGCGCACCTTCGGCCGAGATTGAAGCTGCCATGGCTCGGATCGCCGAAGCTCAGGCCGGATTGCCCTATCCGGAAGGTGCGGGTGCTGCGATCCGGAAACCAGCATGAGTGGGCGCGTTCTGATCACGGCCGGCGCGTCAGGCGTTGGCCGCGCCATGGCCGAGGCCTTTGATACAGCCGGTGCGCAGGTTTGGGTGGCTGACGTCAACCCGAAGGCCCTGTCTGATTGCCCGGCCCATTGGCAGCGGTCCGAGGCGAACGTCGCGGATGAGGATGCCATGGCCACCTTGTTCAATGACATCGAGGCGGAATGGGGTGGTTTGGATACCCTGTGCGCAAACGCAGGAATCGCGGGACCAACCGCTTTGGTTGAAGACGTTGCATTGGACGATTGGCGCATGTGTCTTTCGGTGAACCTGGAAGGGGCCTTTTTGTGCGCCAAATACGCGTCTCCGATCCTGAAACGGCAAGGCAACGGCGCGGTGGTCATAACGTCTTCGACTGCGGGACAATACGGCTATCCCAATCGCGCGCCCTATGCTGCGGCGAAATGGGGGATGATCGGGCTAGCCAAAACGCTGGCGATGGAGCTGGGCGCACACGGAGTGCGGTGCAATGTCATTTGCCCTGGCTCGGTTGAGGGTCCGCGGATGGAAGGCGTCCTGCAGCGCGAGGCCGATGCCAAGGGCATGACACGTGATCAGGTCTATGAGGGTTATGCCTCAGGCACTTCAATGGGTCGCTTCGTCGAAGGGCACGACATCGCCAATATGGCCGTGTTCCTTGCATCGGATGCGGCGCGGCTGGTGTCGGGGCAGGTGATTGCCGTCGATGGGCACAC
Source organism: Ruegeria sp. CDSC054 (assembly GCF_059610645.1). Taxonomy (NCBI): domain Bacteria; kingdom Pseudomonadati; phylum Pseudomonadota; class Alphaproteobacteria; order Rhodobacterales; family Roseobacteraceae; genus Ruegeria; species Ruegeria sp. CDSC054. The sequence continues at coordinate 54,352 of NZ_JBXWOA010000001.1, forward strand.
CGTCAACCCCGACCCGAAAATCTAACCCTGATTGGGTCCGCGAATCTGGCGGATGCTCTGGCGAACCGCCTGCCAGTCGCGGGCTTGCTGCATGTTCCCGGCGTCTTTGCATTCGCGCATCTTCTGCGCGGCTTCCGCCTCGGCCTGATCTCCGTGGGCGGAATAAAGCGCCCGTGCGTATTGAGCGGTTTTTAGTGCGTCCATTCTTATGGTCCTCCGTCTGTGATCGGATCGCTCGAAAGTTCGCGCCAAGTGACGATATCACACCTTGGTCGCTTACGCATCTATGGGACTGCGATCAGGTAGATATTGTTGATCGCAGCTGCCTGAGGTGTTCGGGGAAATCCCGTGCCGTCACATCCGCTTCGCGCACCAACGTATCAAAATGACGGGAAAAAACTTCGATCCTGTCGCGGTCCCGAAAGGCCATATAGTGGCTGCCCGCGTAGAACACACACAGCAGCGGACCAAAAATCGTGACGGGCGCAGAGTAGAGGCGTTTGGCATCAAACAGATAGATGCGCATGCGGGGATAAAGCTGGTCGCTCAGCTTTAACAGGTGGTCGATCTGTTCCATCCTGATTTTCGGGCACAGGCCTTCGTAGTATCCGGTCGCGCGGGCAAAACTGTCGATCTCATACAGTGGCATGGCGATTTCATAATCTGATTGCGCGCTGCGCATCCACGTCAGCCGGTCTTCTGATGCGCCGATGGCCTGGTCCGCTGTTCGCCCCAGATGCGGGGCGTATTCCCACTCTAGCACAGCGCGGGTTTTCAGCATGTCGGGCAGGGTGGCAGGTACATAGCGAACCTTGTAGCCAGCCGCCTCTTTGTGCCATTCAAAAATGCGCTCATCGACCAGCGCGCGGGGCGCCTTGGTCATACTCAGAGAAAGCGCCAGTAGCTCTGCAGCGCTTTCTGGCCGATCCGATAAGCTCAGCAGCCAGTCAGCCGAAACACCAAGCGCTGTGGCGCAGCTGCCAACGACATGCGCGTTCGGCAGGCGCGCACCTTCGCCAGTCAAAAGTTGGGATACGGTCGATCGGTCGACACCGATATCCCGGGCAAGCGCGCTTTGGCTGATGTCACGTTCTTCCATCGCGCGGGCAAGGCGTTGGCGAAACTGCGCAGCGCGATCTCGTTTGTCTAATTTATCCGTCATATGATGATTTTTATCATAAGTGATGAGTTTTGTTAATCATATTCAGAATTTTCAACTCGGCCACGATCCGTAATTCTTAAAACATAACAATAATATGGGTGACGGAATGGAAACGCGACGAAGATCGGTCGTGAAGGCTGTGGTGTGGAATGCGATGGGCCTGGTCATGATGACGCTGGTGGGCCTTATCGCGACAGGCTCTGCCGCAGTTGGTGGAACTCTGGCGATTGTGAACACGGGCATCGGCCTGACGATGTACGTGATCTATGAGCGTGTCTGGGCAGGCATCACATGGGGCCGAAATGTCTGAGCGGCCAGGTCCCGAGTGGGGCACCTTTGCCCTTATAGTTGCATGCTATGCAGCTTGGCTTGCTGTGATCTTCATGTTCCCGGTTTGGCTGGCCATTCCCGCAATGGGGTTGGTCGCGGCGCTGCACTCATCGCTGACCCATGAGGCGCTGCATGGACATCCTTTTCGCACCCGTTGGCTGAACGAGGCATTGCTGGCGCTGCCGTTGACTTTGTTCATCCCATATAACCGGTTCCGCGATCTGCATCTGGCGCATCACAGGGATTCGACCCTGACTGATCCGTATGACGACCCCGAATCGAACTACCTGGACCCCAAGGTTTGGAATACGCTCAAAGGCTGGCAGAAGCGGTTACTGATGGCGAACAATACGTTGCTTGGTCGTATGGTGCTGGGCCCGGCGATTGGTCAATTCACCTTCATTCGGGATGAGCTGCGCGGCGCTAAACGCGGAGACAAAGACATATTACTGGCCTGGGGGCTGCACCTAATCGGCGCCGCTGTGGTTTTGTGGATAGTCGCGCAATCGCCAATGCCGCTGTGGGCCTTTGTTCTGTCAGCGAACGTTGGGTTGGGTTTGGTCAAGATCCGGACGTTTCTTGAACACAGGGCGCATGAAGACTCAGGTGCGCGTACCGTCATTGTCGAAGATCGCGGATTACTAGCTTTCTTGTTTTTAAACAACAATCTGCACGTCGTACATCACATGAATCCCGGTGCGCCGTGGTACCGATTGCCCGCTCTGTATCGGGCTGGAAGAGATCGGTATCAGTCAACGAACGAGGCCTATGTTTATCGGTCCTACGGCCAGATTTTTCGCTCGTACCTTTGGCGCGCGAAGGATCCGGTGGCGCATCCGCTCTGGCCAAAGGGTTGATTTGACGACACAAGGGAATTCATGAGTTTGTGGATTCCCGTCACCATCGCCGCCGCGGCATTTCAGACCGTGCGGTTCATGCTGCAAAAATCGCTGAGCACCGTGAAGCTTACGGCTGCCGGTGCGACATTTGCCCGATTTGCCTATTCCATGCCTTTGGCCGTTCTCGGGTTGGTCGTGGCAATGAAGGTAACCGGTTACAGCCTGCCAGTCCTGACCGGAAGATTCTGGCTGTTTGCTGTGATCGGTGGGACAACGCAGATATTGGCGACCATTTGTGTGGTGTCGCTTTTCAAACAGCGTAATTTCGCCGTAGGCATTACATTCAAGAAGACCGAGGTTATCCAGACTGCCATCGTCGGATTTCTTGTCTTGGGTGATCAGGTGTCCTCGGGCGCATTGTTTGCAATAATTCTGGGACTGGTGGCCGTCCTGCTACTGTCGAAAAATCCAGGCGGGGAAGGGGTTTGGTGGGCACATCTCACCAACCGGGCATCGCGCCTTGGGTTGGGTTCTGGCGTTCTGTTCGCCTTCTCATCCGTCAGTTATCGCGGAGCGTCTTTGGAGTTGGGAGACATTGACGCGTGGTATCGGGCACTGATCACACTGGCAGTGGTCGTGTCGTACCAATTCCTGAGCATGGGATTGTGGTTGTTGTGGCGCGATCGGGCTGAGTTACGCGCGGTTTGGGACACACGTCGAACCGGCGTCTTTGTCGGCCTCACCAGCCTGTGCGGTTCGTTCTGCTGGTTTTTTGCATTCACGCTGCAAAACGCGGCCTATGTCAAAGCACTGGGCCAGGTTGAACTGATCTTCAGCCTATTCGCCTCGATCTTGTTTTTCCGCGAAAAAATCACCCGGCGCGAAATCGCCGGGATGACCTTGCTTGGTGCCTCGATACTGGCACTGGTACTTACGATTTAGCCTGCGCGGCGCTCGTCAAAGCTGAGGGCGATGAAGCTGGGCATGTGATCGCCCATGCCGACAACAGCAGGGCCTTTGTCGTCTCTGCGGCCACGGCCCTTGGGTTCTTTGTCCTTCTTCCGGTCGCTCTTCCTGCTTTCGCTTTTCTTGGCGTCAGTCGGTTTGGCTTTCCGCTCAGGCTTTGGCGCTTCTTCTTTGGCTTTGGGCTCTTCAGCCTGAACCGGGGTGTCGATCCTGGGAATTTCTTTTTGGATCAGCTTTTCAATTGCGGCCAGGGCTTTTTCATCTCGCCCTGAACAGATTGTAATTGCTTTGCCATCGCGTCCGGCGCGACCTGTACGGCCAATGCGGTGAACGTAATCTTCCGGGTGTCCGGGAACGTCGAAATTGAACACATGGCTCACCGACGGCACATCAAGACCGCGCGCGGCCACGTCTGAGGCGACCAGCAGGCGCAAGGAGCCGTCGCGGAAACCATCAAGAGTTTTCATCCGCTGCGACTGGTCCAGATCACCGTGGATCGCGGCGGCGTCATAGCCATATTTCTTCAGCGATTTCGCGCAGATATCCACATCCGTCTTGCGGTTGCAGAAGATGATCGCGTTGGTGCACTTGTCACCTTCTGCATCAATCAACGACCGCAGAACCTTGCGCTTGGCGCTGGCTTCGCGATCGCGGCGACCGCCCTTTAACATCACGACGCCCTGTTCGATGGTCTCGGACGCGGTGGCCTGACGGGCGACCTCGACGCGGGTGGGCGCGGACAGGAACGTGTCGGTGATACGTTCAATCTCGGGTGCCATAGTGGCCGAGAAGAACAGGGTTTGGCGCGTGAACGGCGTCAGCGAAAAGATGCGTTCGATATCGGGGATGAATCCCATGTCGAGCATTCTGTCTGCTTCATCTACAACCATGATCTGAACGCCGGTCAACAACAGCTTGCCGCGTTCGAAATGGTCCAGCAGGCGACCCGGTGTGGCGATCAGAACGTCCACGCCCCGGTCGATCAACGCGTCCTGCTCTTTAAAGCTGACGCCGCCAATCAACAGCGCTTTGGTCAGTTTCAAATGTTTGGCGTACGTGTCGAAATTCTCGGCCACCTGCGCGGCCAGTTCCCGGGTCGGGCACAGCACCAGCGAGCGCGGCATCCGTGCACGGGCGCGCCCACGGGCCAGCAAGGTGATCATTGGCAGCGTAAAGCTGGCCGTCTTGCCGGTACCGGTCTGAGCAATGCCCAGAACATCCCGACCTTCAAGGGCAGCGGGAATCGCGCCTTCCTGAATTGGCGTGGGCGTTTCGTATCCGGCTTCCTCAATGGCTTTGAGGACCTTCGGGTTCAGGTTCAGTTCGTTGAATTTTGTCATGTATGTCCGGTTCATGCGGACACTAGACCTGGCCCGCGCGTCAATGGAATGCCGGGCCCGGATGGCCATGCGCTGTCAGGCGCATTTCGGCTTTGCGCGGACATAACAAAATCATGAGGCAGGGTCAAATGAAGAGGTTTTAATCTGGCGTTGCTAGCGCCCACTGCTGGTTTTCCGCAACAATTCAGCAGCTTCCGGGAAAGTGTTTCGCAACTTTCGCGTCCAGATCCAGCGGTCTGTGCCGGATCAACCCATATTCTTCGAGACGAGCGCGTACGCCGGGATCGGCACCGCTAATTTCGTCATAGAACGCGCGCAAGCCGTCCTGGCCCTGTTCTGTCTCGATCCAGTTGAACAACTCATTCTTGTTCAGACCGCCCAGTTCGCGCGGAACGTTCGGGGACATGCCGGGTTGATAGGACCCACGCGCCATCCGGAACTGATAGTGCGCGGCCCAGTGGTCCCAGTCAGGGGCGTGGCGATGACACAGCGCTAACCCCGGAATTTCGAATTTGCAGGGCAGAAGTTTTTTGTTTTGAAACAGGTTGTGGATGCGAAAGTTCAGCTTTTCCATGCCTGTGCGGACGAACAGCTTACCCTGAACGTGGCTGAGGAACCCGCCGAGTACAAAGCTGCCATAGTTGGGATAGATGGACTGTACCATAGCTGAGCGGTCCGGGCCGCTGGGAATATGCGCCTTGAACAGATCCTCGCCGCCTGCCATTGCCTCCATTGGCCGGACACGGACGGCTGGGATGTCGGCGGGGACGGATTGCAACTGCTCCCGAATGCGTTTTGAAGACCACAGAAACTCGTCCACGTCGATATGGGCCAGCCAGTCCAGATCGGTGTTGCGATAGGCGAATGTGGCATGCAGCGTCTGACGAACCTGATGGCGTTCCGGTCGGTCGCGTTTGCGTTTCTCCCAAAAGGCATCGTCGCAGATTCGCGCTCTGATTTTCGGGTGTTTCCTGAGGGCCCGGTGCGCCTCACGGTTGGGTTCGTCCAGGTAGATGTACAGATAATCCGCACCTAGATCGAGGTGATGGGCCGCGAACCTGAGTATGTCGCGGGTCGATCCGCGAACCATTGAGACGATACCCCAGGTCGTCATGCCCAGACCTGTTGTGCGACGCCATATTCACGCGCAATGCAGGAATCAGGATCGGGCGATTCCACGCTGAATTCAAAAAGTTTTTTCTGGGTGCCGAACCCGTGTAGTGCGCCTGTGGGCGTCTGGAAGTCGTCATTCATGCGGGTAAAATTGCACAGGCCATGTTGCCTGTGCAATCAGCCTGACGCATCACACCATCATTTCTTTCGTGGCCGTCAGGTTCAGTTCGGGATAGTCGCGGATGACCCGGTCGATGTCCCACTGAAGACGCGTCAGATAGACGATGTCGCCATCATGATCGTGAGCGATGTGCTGCTTGTTGGCGTTGACGAACTTTTCGACCTCGGCCTTGTCACCGCTGACCCAGCGGGCCGAGGTGAACTGAGATGCTTCGAACCGAACGGGCAGACCGTATTCCATCTCGATCCGGCTGGCGAGCACTTCAAATTGCAGCGCGCCGACGACGCCGACGATGAAGCCCGACCCGATCGAAGGTTTGAACACCTTGGCGGCACCTTCCTCGGCAAATTGCATGAGGGCTTTCTCCAGATGCTTGGCCTTCATCGGGTCGCCGGGCCGCACGGTTTGCAGCAGTTCAGGCGCGAATGAGGGGATGCCAGTAACCCGGATCGCTTCGCCTTCGGTCAGCGTGTCGCCGATGCGCAATTGGCCGTGGTTGGGGATGCCGATGATATCACCAGCCCATGCCTCTTCGGCCAATTCACGGTCGGACGCCAGAAAAAGCACAGGGTTCGAAATCGCCATCGGCTTTTTCGACCGCACATGGGTCAGCTTCATTCCACGCTTGAAATGGCCCGATGCCATACGAACAAATGCCACGCGGTCGCGGTGCTTTGGGTCCATATTGGCTTGAACCTTGAAGACAAAACCCGCGACTTTCTTTTCGTCGGGTGCAATCTGACGCGGTTCGGCAGACTGGATCTGCGGCTGGGGGCCGTAGGCGCCAATGCCTTCCATCAGTTCCTTCACACCGAACGAGTTGATCGCCGAGCCGAACCAGATCGGGGTCATATGCCCCTCAAGCACCGCCTGCGGGTCCATGGCGGGCAGCAGCTCGCGCGCCATCTCAACCTCTTCCAGGAACTTCTCCAACAGGTGCTCGGGCACGTGTTCGGCCAGTTTCGGGTCATCCAACCCGTTGATTTCGATACTTTCGGCCACTTTGTTACGATCGGCGCGGTCCATCAGTTCCAGCCGGTCGCGCAGCATGTCGTAGCAGCCGATGAAATCGCGACCTACGCCGATAGGCCATGCGGCAGGGGTAACGTCGATCGCCAGCATTTCCTGAATTTCGTCGATAATCTCGAACGTATCGCGGCTTTCGCGGTCCATCTTGTTACAGAAGGTCAGGATCGGCAGATCGCGCAAGCGGCAGACCTCGAACAATTTCTGCGTCTGGCTTTCCACACCTTTCGCGCCGTCGATCACCATCACGGCGGCGTCCACAGCGGTCAGCGTGCGATAGGTGTCTTCCGAGAAATCGCTGTGACCGGGCGTATCCACCAGATTGAACCTGAAAGTGTCATAGTCAAAGGACATCGCCGATGCGGAAACCGAGATGCCCCGATCCTTCTCCATCTGCATAAAGTCCGAGCGCGTCCGCCGGGCTTCGCCCTTGGCGCGCACCTGACCGGCCATCTGAATAGCGCCCCCGTACAACAGGAACTTTTCAGTCAGCGTCGTTTTGCCCGCATCCGGGTGCGAGATGATGGCGAATGTCCGGCGCCGGGCGATCTCGGGCGGCAAAACGGGTTGGTTGGTGGCGGTATCAAGCATGAACGCGCGTATATGCGGGGAATTCTGCCGAAGCAAGACAAAGGGGGTGTTCAGAATCGCCTGACGATGGCAAAAAGAACATATAGTGAACAAATGATGGAGAGGTGTGATGAATTTAAAAGAAATCGCAAACGAACTGGTCGCTGGTTGCCGAGAAGGCCGGGCCAAAGCGAATTTGGATAAGCTCTATGCGGACGATGCCGTTTCCGTCGAAGCCGTGGATTACTCGGGCATGGGGCGCGAAGTCGCCGGCCGCGACGCGATCCGTGGCAAACAAGAATGGTGGGAAGGTGCACATGATGTGACAAAAACTTCGGTAAGTGATCCATTTGTGCATGGTGAGGACCGCTTTGCCGTAATTTTCGAAGTAAAGGGCACAGTGAAGGAAAGCGGTGACAGCTTTGATATGCGCGAAGTCGCCATTTACCACGTCGCGGATGGCAAGATTGTGCGTGAAGAGTTCTTTTATTGATCAAAGGTCCATTGCTGGTCTTCCCTGAAAGGCTGGTGCTAGATGTGCGGCAAATACAGGGAGGATCAGATGGATCTTGGTATCAAAGGGAAACGTGCGCTGGTCTGCGCCAGTAGCAAAGGTTTGGGTTTGGGTTGTGCCGAGGCACTGGCCGCCGCGGGTGTTGATCTGGTGATGAACGCGCGGGGGGCCGAGGCTTTGGAGGCATCGGCTGACCGCATTCGCGCTGAACTTGGCGTACAGGTTCAGACTATCGCCTGCGATGTGACTTCGACTGAAGGACAGGTGCAGGTAATCGAAGCCGCGCAGGGTGTTGATATCCTTGTGACAAATGCCGGAGGCCCGCCCCCGGGTTTGTGGTCGGACTGGGATCGCGATGATTTCATCAAGGCGCTGGACTCCAACATGCTGACGCCGATTGCTTTCATGAAGGCTTTGTTGCCTGGGATGATGGACAAAGGATGGGGCCGGGTGGTGAATATCACCTCGCAATCTGTGCGCGCGCCGATCCCCGCACTGGGTCTGTCGAACGCGGCCCGTACCGGTTTGACGGGGTATGTCGCGGGAACTGCGCGTCAAGTGGCGCCGAAAGGGGTGACGATTAATAACTTGCTGCCGGGCATTCATGCCACCGACCGGGCGGACTCGTTGGATGGTGGCGTGGCTGCGCAAAAAGGAATTTCGATGGACGAGGCGCGCGCTGAACGCGCGGCAACCATCCCGGCGCGACGGTATGGAACGCGTGAAGAATTTGGTGCAGCCTGTGCGTTTCTGTGTTCGCAGAATGCCGGTTTCATTGTCGGGCAGAACATACTGCTGGATGGTGGCGCCACCAACCTGACGATGTGATCATGGCACAGAACTTCTCGCTTAAAGATCAACTGTTTAATGTCGAAAAGACCCGTTTTTTGGCGGGGCTTTTCGCGGGCGCGGACCCGTCCTTTGATGCCGAGGCCTTTGAGGCGCAGGTCATGTCGCGCCTGCTAGATCTGGAGCTGAAAGAGAGGATGACCTGGATCGCCGAATGCTTGCAACAGGCGGTGCCGGGCGACTTGCCTCAGATCGCACCAACGCTGCTGCGCGCCTTGCCGCCACCATTGGATCCCGGCAAAACGGATGACGATTTTGGTGATTTCATCTTTGCACCGCTGGGTGACTGGGTTGTTGCCGTTGGGATGGATCATCCTGAGCAGTCATTGGATGTGCTCGAGGAACTGACCCAAAGGTTTTCAATGGAATGGGCCATAAGGCCGTTCCTCAATACCCATCAGGAACAGGTGCTGGCGCGGATGCAGGAATGGTGCGCGCATGACAGCTATCACGTGCGTCGACTGGTCAGCGAAGGCACACGGCCGCGCTTGCCTTGGGGGCAGGGCGTTGCGCTGGAACTGACCGATCCGCTGCCTTTACTGGATCGGCTGCATGCCGATGGGGCCCGTTATGTCACCCGGTCGGTGGCCAACCATCTGAATGACATCACCAAAAAAGACCCCGATCTGGTTTTGGGCCGGTTGCAGGATTGGGGCAGGAACGGGCGGCAGGACCAGGCCGAGATGGATTGGATGACCTCGCACACCTTGCGCGGGCTTGTGAAAGCAGGCCATCCGCGCGCCATGAAAATGCTGGGCTTTGACCCGGATGCGAAGGTTTCGGCCGATGTCACCATCAAGGGTGATGCCAGGATTGGCGGCGCGCTGGAATTCGATGTAATGCTGTGTGGAAACGGCGACCAACCTGTTTTGGTGGATTACGTTGTTCATTTTCAAAGGCCTGGTGGTAAAACCTCAGCCAAAGTGCACAAGCTGAAACAGTCCGCGTTGGCAGATGGTGCTCTTACCCTGACCAAAAAGCATAAGCTCAAGGGCGACGCGACCACGTTCAAACTGATTCCCGGAGCACATCGGCTTGAGGTTCAGGTGAACGGCAAATTACGTGTGGGTGTGGATTTTGAACTGCTGGCGTGAGGCCAAAGAATCCTCACGCTTTCGTCAGATCGCAAGTGCTCGGATTGCGCCAATCCCCGCGCTGCATTAGCTGCTATGCAGCCATCAGACAGAAGGATAACCGCGATGAAGCATGAGTCAGTGCAGAATTACTATGGCGAAGTATTGCAGGGCAGCTCGGACTTGCAGACAAACGCGTGTTGTACGCCTGATGACATACCGGATCATGTCAAAAAGATCCTGTCGAAAATTCATGATGAAGTTCTGACGCGCTACTATGGCTGCGGTCTGATCGCTCCGCACGACCTTGAGGGAATGAGCATTCTGGATCTCGGCTGTGGTGCGGGACGTGATGCTTATGCCCTGTCTGCCATGGTAGGTGAAAAGGGACGGGTTGTCGGCGTGGACATGACGCCGGAGCAATTGGACGTAGCGCGCGCGCATCAGGATTATCACGCGCAAGCCTTTGGGCATTCTGACAGCAATGTGGAATTCCACCATGGCTATATCGAAAAGCTGGATGAGCTTGACCTGGAACCCGGTTCTTTTGACATTATCGTCTCGAACTGCGTGATCAATCTGGCCACTGATAAAGAGGCTGTTTTGCGTGGGGCGCATCGGTTGCTGAAAGACGGGGGCGAGATGTATTTCTCGGACGTCTACGCCGACCGCCGAGTGCCTAAAGAGATGGCCGAGGATGAGGTCTTGTACGGTGAATGCCTGTCCGGCGCGTTGTATTGGAACGATTTCTTGTCGATGTCGCGTAAGGCTGGCTTTGGCGACCCGCGCCGGGTCACGCATCGTCCGCTGACTATTGAAAACGTGGTGCTCGAAGAGCGTGTTGCGCCTCTCAAATTCCTTTCCGCCACCTACCGTCTGTTCAAGCTACCCGAGTTGGAGCCTGCGTGCGAGGATTACGGCCAGGCCGTGATCTACAAGGGCACCATCCCGAATGCCCCGCATCTGTTCGAGCTAGATGATCACCACGCGATCCAGGCAGGCAAGGTCTTTCCTGTCTGCGGCAACACGTGGATGATGTTGAAAGACACCCGTTTTGCCCGGCATTTCGACTTCATTGGCGATTTCTCGACCCATTACGGGATATTCGAAGGCTGCGGTGGTGAAAGCCCGTTTGAAGCCACGGGCGAGGCCCCATCCGGCGGCTGTTGCTGATCTCTTGCACCTGAGGTGCGGGGTTGTTATCCCCGCCTAAGCCCGATGGAATTGATCGGGAAAGGCAACGGGGCCCATCGGTGACAGAAAACGCTACTCCTCCTCGGTTGGAAATCCGAAATCTGATCGCCCGGTATGAGGGGCGGGTTGTTGTGGATGACGTCTCGCTGACGGTGCGGGCGGGCCAGGTGACCTGTCTGTTGGGGCCTTCGGGCTGCGGCAAGTCGACGACCCTACGCATGATCGCCGGGGTCGAGATGCAGGAATCCGGTGAAATCTATGTCGATGGCAAGTTGATCTGTGACACGGTGTTTCGTGTGCCGCCCGAACGGCGTGAAATAGGGCTGATGTTTCAGGACTTTGCACTGTTTCCGCATCTCAGCGTTGCCGACAATGTGGCCTTTGGCCTGAAGGGGCATAGGGACGAAAAACGCGCCCGCGTCGAAGCGCTGCTGCGCAAAGTCGACCTGATGCGTTTCGTCGATGACTACCCGCATCATCTGTCAGGTGGCGAGCAGCAACGTGTGGCCTTGGCCCGCGCATTGGCCCCACGTCCGCGGATCATGCTGATGGACGAGCCTTTCTCGGGCCTCGACAACCGGTTGCGGGACGGCATTCGGGATGAAACGCTTGCGATCCTCAAGGAAGAGGACGCCGCAGTTGTTCTAGTCACGCATGAGCCTGAAGAAGCGATGCGCATGGCGGATGAAATCGCCCTGATGCGGCGCGGTAAAGTCGTGCAACAAGGCGCGCCCTACAACGTCTTTACCCGCCCGGCGGACAAGGCGGCGGTGGCATTTTTTAGTGATATCAATGTTTTACCATCCAAAGTGAATGGAGCCCTGGCCGAAACGCCATTCGGGCAATTTCTGGCACCCGGCGTTCCGGACAATACAGATGTCGAGATCGTATTCCGCCCACAGCACGTGCGGCTGGACTTTGACCGTAACGGCAAGGGCCCGCTGCCGACACCGACCGACGGCGTTGCGGCGCGGGGCGTGGTCGAGCGGGCACGGTTTTTGGGCAACGAAAGCCTTGTTGAATTTCGGATGGACCATGATGGCTCGATCCTGAGGGCGACGGTGCCCAATGTCTTTGTTCCCAGCCCGGGACGGGTCATGTGGCTTACCATCCGCCGTGACAGGTGTTTCGTTTTCCCGGTTTAGGCTGGAAAGCCACAGTTTAGCGCCAAGTGGTGCGCGAAAGCATCAGATTGGACGCGCGCGTTGCTTGCCGCGACGCGGGGGCGGGTCTATCAAGGGCAAAACGCCGGGTGGATGGGGCTTATGCGTATACTTCTGACCAATGATGACGGGATCAATGCCCCGGGGCTGATCGCACTTGAGGCGATTGCCGCCGATCTGGCAGGCCCGGATGGTGAAGTCTGGGTCGTCGCGCCTGCATTCGAACAATCAGGTGTGGGCCACTGCATCAGTTATACCCACCCGATGATGGTCGCCAAGCTGGGCGAACGTCGCTATGCCGCCGAAGGCTCACCCGCTGACTGTGTGTTGGCGGGGCTGCACGACGTCATGAAAGACACACCGCCCGATCTGGTATTGTCCGGTGTGAACCGGGGTAATAACTCGGCCGAGAACACGCTGTATTCCGGCACGGTGGGTGGGGCGATGGAAGCCGCCCTGCAGGGTATTTCTGCAATTGCCTTGTCGCAGTATTTCGGACCGCGCAATCTTGGTCTGAATGATCCTTTCGAGGCTGCAACGCGTTATGGGGCCGACCTCGTGCGGCGAATTCTGAAAGCAACGCCTGAAGAGCAAGTCGATTACCGCCTGTTTTACAACGTGAATTTCCCACCTGTGCCGGCGGATGAGGTTCTGGGGACGCGCATCGCGCCGCAGGGCTTTCGCCGGGATACCAATTTCTCGGTTGAACCACACAGCTCGCCCTCGGGCCGGCGGTTCCTGTGGATCAAGGGCGGCTATCAGCACAACCCGACTGCACCCGGTACTGATGCAGCGGTCAATCTTGAGGGCTACATATCGGTCACACCAATGCGCGCCGATTTGACAGCCCATGACGTTCTAGAACAACTGAAGTCGATCGAATGAGCGGACTTGATCCAGAAACAACCATGCAGTTCCTCTTTGCCCTGCGGTCGCGCGGGGTAACGGATGCGCGCGTTCTGGCTGCGATGGAACAGGTCGATCGGGGCCGTTTCGTCAAAGGTCTGTTCGCCGAGCGAGCTTATGAGGATACACCGCTGCCGATTGCCTGCGGTCAGACGATCAGCCAGCCTTCGGTGGTGGGGCTGATGACGCAGGCGCTGGATGTGCGCCCCCGTGATACGGTGCTGGAGGTTGGTACAGGCTCGGGCTATCAGGCGGCGGTTCTGTCCAAGCTGGCGCGCCGGGTCTATACGGTCGAACGTCATAAACGTCTGGTGCGCGAAACCGGCGAGCTGTTTCGAGAATTGGGAATGACCAATGTGACGGCGATGCTGTCTGACGGATCGTTCGGTTTGTCGGAACAAGCCCCGTTTGATCGTATCATTGTGACCGCCGCCGCTGAGGACCCGCCCGGGCCGCTCTTGGCGCAGCTCAAAATCGGCGGTATCATGGTTTTGCCGGTGGGACAGTCGGATGCGGTTCAGACCCTGATCCGGGTCAGACGCACTGAGACCGGCCTGGACTATGATGAATTGTTGCCCGTTCGGTTCGTGCCCCTGCTAGAAGGGCTTGGCAAAGACGGAGCGTAAGGAAATATTTCGCGATAAGCGCTGGAACCCCGGACAACAGGGGCAGGCGGTGAGGACAGTAAAATGAGAGCAGTTTCCAAATCAGCAGTCGCAGCAGGTGTTGCGTCTTTGGCGTTCCTCGCGGGATGCGAAGGCCCCATAGATTATGATCTGCGCGGCAATGTCGGTGGTTTTTCCACGGCCGATGCGGCGCAGGCAGCCACTGCCAACCGGCCGGTACCGGATGCGCGTGGCGTGATCACCTATCCCAATTATCAAGTGGCCGTTGCGCGCCGGGGCGACACGGTTGGCGATGTCGCCGCCCGGGTCGGATTACCGGCAGCGGAAGTCGCGCGTTTTAACGGATTGCAAGTTGCGGACCAGCTGCGTGATGGCGAGGTGGTCGCCTTGCCCCGTACCGTCAGCGCGGCCAGCTCTGTCGATATCGCGACAATTGCAGGCACTGCGATTGACGAAGCGCCCGCGGATGGGTCGGTGCGCACATCGACGCTGGAACCGGCACAACCAGCCGCTGCGCCTGCACCGGCCACTGCGCCAGTAGGACCCGAGCCCATTCGCCACAAGGTCAAGCGCGGCGAAACCGCGTATACGATCGCGCGCCTGTATAACGTACCGGTCGACGCTCTGGCCGAGTGGAACGGGCTGGGGTCTGACTTTACCGTCCGTGAAGGGCAGTTTCTGCTGATTCCCATCAAAAACCAGGCTGCACCCCGTCAGGAAGCTGCCGCTGCAACCGTTCCTGCGACCACGATCACCCAACCGGGGCAGGGATCGCCCACGCCGACCCCGCCCAGTGCGACGCAACCGCTGCCGGATGAAGATATCAAGCCGGCAGAACCCGCGCCGGACGTGACCGCCGAAGCACCCACAACGCAAAGCAATTCCGCACTTGGCCTACCGGTCACCGGAACGATCATCCGCACCTATAAAAAGGGCTCGAACGAAGGCATCGACATTGCGGCCTCGCCTGGTAGCCCGGTTAACGCTGCCGCAGCGGGCACCGTCGCCGCAATCACGGCAGACGCGGATCAAGTGCCGATCATTGTGGTAAAGCACAACAGCGACCTGCTGACCGTCTACGCGAATGTCGAAAACATCACTGTGAAAAAGGGTGCTCGCGTCAAGCGCGGCCAAAAGATCGCCTCCTTGCGCGGTGGCGACAATGCTTATGTGCATTTTGAGGTTCGTAAAGGGTTCGAATCTGTCGATCCGGAACCCTATCTGCGGTGAAGGTTATGGCCCTGAGCGGGCCAAGCATTCGGCCAGAGTATTTGAGAAAAGACGAATCCCGTCAGGCGTGCGGATCATAATCGCTTAGGCGCTTGCCGGGCTCGTCTGCGAAGACCTCAGGCAGGGGCGAGATTGCTTCGACCAGGTCGATGCGAAAAACGCGGAATCCTTGGCGCAGCTCGCACCACGCCGTCAGGGTCCAGACGCGCCCCCAGTATTCCATGTGCAGGGGGCGTATGACCCGGTCGGTCAGAACGCCGTCGATCCGGCGGTAAGACAGACGGAGTTTCTGACGGGATTTGATGGCGGCACGGATAGGGGCCATGTGCGCCAGCCCCCGAGCCGCATCGGCAAAGGGATAGACTGCAAACTTCCAATTGTCAGCCTCGGCCACGACCTGCGTGGGCAACACGGCGTCGATCTTGTCGGCCAGCGACGTGGCTGCGGCCTTGAGGTCGGGGTCTGCGGCTTCGGCTACGATGGCCATACCGAGGTTCAACGCCTCAAGCTCGGCAGGGGTCAGGTTCAGAGGGGGTAGGGTGATCTGCTCGCGCACCATGTAGCCTACGCCACGCTCGCCCTCGACCGGGACGCCCGAAGCAACCAGCGTATCCATGTCGCGATAGATGGTGCGGACCGACACCTCAAGCCGATCCGCGATGTCCTGCGCACGGTGCAGTTTGCCGTCGCGCAGGATCTGGATGATATCGAATAGCCGGTCACTGCGGCGCATGGGATGTCCTGTGTGTCATGACGCTCCGATGGTCCAATGGATTGCATCGTGGCGCATAGTCACCGTGTCCGGCGCGATTGCAGCCATCACCGCGGGGGCGAAGTCCTGTTTGGGAAATGCAACGGCGGCGGATTGAGCGCAATCCATGTCTGCCCAGATGACGGTGTCGGTCCAAAGCCCGTCATCCCCTGCGCTGAGGCGTCGAAAGACAAAGCCATCTGCGTTCCGAACAAAGGATTCGGTGCCTTTCATGATGTTCACGAAATCCTCCTTTGTTACATCGGCCGCGAGTTTGAAGGTTACGGTTTCTGCGATTTGTGTCACGTCATGCTCCTGTTTTGATGAGACAGGGCCGTTCTACGTGCTCTCAACTGACATAAACCTGTCAGTTGAGAATTGCGAGTCCTCAAAAATCGCGTGATCCGTTCATTTTTGGACACAGAACCGGGCCGACACGCTTTTGCGATGGGCCGCCCGCGCGTAAACACAGTGCCAGATCACATTCCCGGCGCATGTGCGTCGACTTCAAAGGAGAAGAGACATGCTTAACAATATCGGACTTCCCGGTCTTCTGCTGATTGCCGTTGTGGTGCTGGTGCTGTTTGGCCGCGGCAAAATCAGCTCGTTGATGGGCGAAGTGGGCAAAGGCATCACCTCGTTCAAGAAGGGCGTCAAAGAAGGTGCGGACGAGCTGGAGCAGGACGCGTCCGAGATGGCGAAAGACGTCACCCCCGAGACCGACAAAGACAAGGCCTAAGCGCAGATGTTTGATCTGGGCTGGACCGAGCTTCTGGTCATCGGCATTGTTGCCCTGATCGTTGTGGGGCCAAAGGACCTGCCGGTGCTGTTCCGTAACGTTGGCCGCTGGGTCGGCAAGGCCCGTGGCATGGCGCGCGAGTTTAGCAGCGCCATGAACGAGGCAGCGGATCAGGCGGGTGTGAACGAGATCAAGAAGGGTCTGAATGCGGCCACCAATCCTGTGAACACCGCCATGGACGGCGTGAAAGAAGCTGCGCAGGAAATGGCCAAGAGCATGGACCCGACTAAGTTCGACCCCGACAGCGAAACCGGTAAACTGGCTGCTGAACGTGCAGAGCAGGCCAAGAAGATCCAGGCCTCGACCGCGCGTGCCGCTGCCGAGCGTAAGGCCAAAGAAGCTGCGGATGCGCTGGCCAAGGCTGAAGAGGCCGAAGCCGCGCTGAATACTGAAAGCAAGACATGAGCAATACCGACGAGATCGAAGACAGCTCGGCCCCATTGATCGAGCATCTGGCAGAACTGCGCACACGGTTGATTCACTGCGTCGTGGCGTTCCTGATCGGGATGATAATTTGCTTCACCGTTGCCACGCCGCTGTTCAACTTCCTCACAAACCCATTGTGCGAGGTGCTGGCAGAACGCGGGCAGGATTGTGATTTGATCTTCATTTCACCGCAGGAAGGGTTCTTCGTCGCCATCAAGGTCTCGCTTCTGGGCGGCTTCATTCTGGCATTCCCCTATATAGGGATGCAGATGTGGCGGTTCGTTGCACCGGGCCTGTACCGGTCGGAAAAGAACGCGTTCCTGCCGTTCATGCTGGCATCGCCATTCATGTTCCTGCTGGGGGCAAGCTTTGCCTTCTACGTGGTCACGCCGCTGGCTTATGACTTCTTCCTTGGCTTCCAGCAGTTCGGATCAGAAGGCGAGGCAGTAGTTGACGGCACTGCTACTGCACCGCTCAGCGTGGTCTTCCAGGGCTCGGCACAGGAATACCTGAACCTGACCATCAAGTTCATCGTGGCCTTTGGGCTGTGCTTCCAGTTGCCGGTTCTTCTGACCCTGATGGGAAAAGCCGGGCTGGTAACTGCTGAAGGTCTGGGGGCCGTGCGTAAGTACGCGGTGGTCGCCATTCTGGTTCTGGCCGCACTGGTGACACCGCCTGACGTGATCACTCAGGTCATCCTGTTCGTGGTTGTCTATGGGCTGTACGAGATTTCGATCTTCCTGGTCGCACGCGTCGAGAAAAAGCGCGAGGAACAACTGCGCGCTGACGGCTACTACGACGATGAAGAAGAAGCGGATGAAGAGATTATTCAGGAAGAAGAAGGCAAGTAATCCTGATGATCGATAACAATAAAGCGCGTCCGTCAGGGCGCGCCTTTTTTGCGCGCGGCTCTTGTTGCGCCCGGCGGAACATGGTTTGAAACCAGCAAAACCGACCGGAGGCGCCTATGAACGACCAAGCCCTGAACCGTATCGCTGACGCCTTGGAACGCATGGCACCGGCGCCTTTGGCCGCGCCTGACTTCGCGGCAGCCCCGGCTTTTGTCTGGCAAGTCGAGCCGGACCAGCTTGAGCCGGTCAAACAGGTCAACCGTGTCGATCTGGACCTGCTGGTGGGTATCAACCGCTCACGCGATACGTTGCTGGACAACACGCGCCGCTTTGCGGCCGGGTACAAGGCCAACAACGCGCTGTTGTGGGGTGCGCGGGGCATGGGCAAGTCCAGCCTCGTCAAAGCTGTCCACGGTACGTTGCAGGCGGAATTTCCTGACCTCAAACTAGTCGAACTCCAGCGTGAAGACATGGGCTCGGTCGCGCGCCTTCTCAACCATCTGCGCGCCGCTCCGCACCGGTTCATTCTGTTCTGCGATGACCTGTCGTTCAGCCACGATGATCAGCATTACAAATCACTCAAGGCGGTGCTGGACGGAGGCATCGAGGGCCGCCCCGAAAACGTTGTCTTCTACGCGACCTCGAACCGCCGTCACCTGATGCCGCGGGACATGATCGAAAACGAACGCTCCAGCGCGATCAATCCGTCAGAGGCGGTCGAGGAAAAAGTCTCGCTCTCTGACCGGTTCGGCCTGTGGCTGGGCTTCCATCCCTGCGATCAGGATGAATACCTTGCGATGATCGACCGGTATTGCGCGGCTCATGGTGTAAGCGTCGACGCCGATATCCTGCGCGCCGAGGCCATCGAATGGCAAGCCACCCGGGGCGGACGCTCGGGTCGCGTGGCATGGCAGTTCTTTGTCGATCTGGCTGGGCGCAACGGCGTACATATCGCGTAGACCGCCCGCTACATCTGGCCAAAATATCCCCACTGGTGGCATGGCCTAAAGGGCTATTCCTACAACAATGCCAAAATTCTGGCAGCCTCATCCGCTGGGTTTATCAACGCATTGCGGTCTTCGCCGGGATGGAACCTGGCGCGTACGGCCGTCGGCATCGGTGCGGGTTCCACGATCGAAACGCGTGGTCCTGTACGTTCTGTTTCCACTGCCCAGCTACGGGCAAGCGCCAGTTGCGCAGCCTTGGTTGCACCATAGATGCCATAGAATTTTTCACCGGCCTTGGGATCGTCGAAAAACACCGCATGGCCGCTGTCGCCCAACAGGGGCGCGATATAAGGGATCAGAACCGACGTGGCTGTTGCGTTGATGTTGACCGCCTTCGTCCATTCCTTGGGGTCCACGAAATGCGCAGGCGTCAGGGCCGAAGTGTGGACTGCAGTGTGCATCCACAGATCAACTTTGCCCCATCGGTCATGAATGCCCCGGCACAGCGTCGCCATGGCGTTCGGATCCGCGATGTCCATCGGCGCAAGCGTGGCGGCACCACCCTTGGCTTTGATCCGGTCGTCCAACTCTTCCAGCCCACCAGTGGTGCGGGCGACGGCGACGATGTGATACTCGGGTGCCAGAGCTTCGGCCAGGGCAGCACCCAATCCGCGCGAAGCCCCGGTGATGAGGGCAATTTTAGTCTGATCGGTCATAAGGGCGGTTTGAACCCATGCGCGCAGGGCGTCAAGACAGATTAACTTCCGGGGATGACGATCCGCTTGGTCTGGCCGCTTTGTCGCAGCATGACGCCTTCGTCATCAATGGCAATCACAGTGCCCGACGACACCCGGCTGCCGGGCTTGACCTCTTTGACCCGGCCTGACGACAGGCGCACTAACGCACGCATGTCAGCTTTTGGACCAAAGACGCCCAGCACAGAGACTGAGTTCTTCTTTAGCGCGCCCGTCTGTGTGGCCGCGTTTTTGACGTTAGCGTTTGACATAATTTTCGGCCTGGCCACGTTGGCCTGACCCCTTGTTTTATGAGTGGTTCGGCAAATGCGCTATCAAACGAAGGACAGGAACTAAAGAGGCGGGGATTGCGCGATAGCGCGGCTGAATAACTGCGCCGCCGAAGCTCCTGCAATTGCGGTTTCTTCATCGAAAAGTTGTGCGCGAAAACCGACCGATCAGGCGCAGCCCATACGTGAAAAGGCCCGCATCGCAATTGCGAAACGGGCCATCACTGCAGTCTGATTCGGGCGCGTATTCTTAGCCGGACGCCAGTTTGGCCGCATTCCAGGACCCGCCGGGCACCTGCATGTCCTGCTTTTTCTTGCTGACCCGGCTGCTGTTTTCGAGGCTGTCCAGATAGTCTTCGCTGACGCTGCCGGTAATGTAATTCCCGTCAAAGCACGAGCAATCGAAGGATTCGATATCCGGGTTACCTTCCTTGGCGGACCAAATCAGGTCATCGAGATCCTGATAGAACAGGGCGTCTGCGCCCAGCTCCTGCCGGATATCTTCAATGTTCTTACCGTTTGCGATCAACTCATGCTTTGTGGGCATGTCGATACCATAAACGTTGGGGAATTTTACCGGTGGCGAGGCGCTGGCGATGAACACCTTCTTGGCCCCGGCTTCGCGGCACATCTGAACGATTTTTTTGATCGTGTTGCCGCGCACGATGGAATCGTCGATCAGCAATACGTTATGGCCTTTGAACTCCAACGGAACGGCGTTCAGCTTGCGGCGTACGGATTTCTGACGCTCTTCCTGACCGGGCATGATGAATGTGCGGCCTACATAGCGGTTCTTGACCAGACCTTCACGGTAAGGAATGCCCGTGGCTTTCGCGACCTCAAGTGCCACAGGTCGCGCGCTGTCCGGCACAGGGATGATGCGGTCGATCTCTAGGCCTGCAGCCTCAATCTGGCGCGCCAGCGTCTGGCCCATACGCATCTGGGTTTTGTAGACCGAAACACCATCCAACAGCGAATCCGGACGGGCCAGGTAGACGTATTCGAAGATACAGGGGGTAAGTTGACCTTCAACCGCCTGGAACGTGTGCATGTTGCCATTGAGGTCAATCAGGATGGCCTCACCCGGTTTCACATCACGCAGCTTTTCAAATCCGTTGATGCCGAATGCCACGTCTTCGGACGCAAAGGCATAGTCGTCGCCGTCCCCATCCACATCGCGCTTGGCAACCGACAGCGGTCGAATGCCGTAGGGATCGCGAAACGCCAGCATGCCAACACCGGCCACCAGACAGATCACTGAATAGGCACCCTGAACGCGCTCCATCGTCATCTTCACACCGGCGAAGATGTTGCGGATCGGTTCGGCATTGCCATTTACCTTGATTGCGTCGGCCACTTTGTCAGCCAGCACATTCAGCATAATCTCGGAATCCGACGTGGTGCGCAGATGGCGGCTGTATTTGGCTGTGACTTTCTCGCGCTGCTCGGCGGTGTTAGTGATGTTGCCGTTATGGACCAAATAGATGCCATAGGGAGCGTTGACGAAAAACGGCTGCGCCTCGGCCGCGCTGAGCGATCCGGCGGTCGGATAGCGCACATGCCCCATACCGACTTGTCCCAGCAGGGTCTCGGCGTCATTGGCGTTAAAGACGTCCTTGACCAATCCGTTGGCTTTCTTCTCACGGAAGAACTCACCGGTATAAGTAACTATCCCCGAGGCATCCTGACCCCGGTGCTGCAACATCAGCAGCCCGTCATAGATTTCCGCAAAGACATCATGTGTCCTGCTTGCGATCCCTAAAATGCCACACATATACGGGCTCCAATTTCCATGACGTGTTTATGTTGATTAAGTGTGCGGGTCGGGCCGTCTGGACAGCGGTATCTGTACGCATTGTCGCCCGGCCGATTGGCGGCGCAAACACGCCAGCGTCGCAAGGGCAAGCGCGTAAGAAAACAGATACAGCAAGATCGGCAGCTCCGATTCCATGTCAGTTCGCCACTCACATAATGCCTAAGCGCGCCTGTGTCATCAAAGGATCACATTCGCGATTTGACGCATGCGGATTTTGTCAAAAACAACATGAAAAGGTGACAGGGACCGCAGGCATGTGGTGTCATGGTCGACATAGTGAGTTTTCGGCAATGATAAAGGTTCGATCGGATACCCGCCATGTGGCAGCACAAACAAGGAAACAAAAAAGAAGAACCGGTAAAGCGCCGGTGTCACCGATGCAGGGGCATGGGGCGGGCACCCTGTCAGATCTGTAATGGATCGGGGGAGGTTATCAAAAGCCGCGACATTCACGGGAAGCCGATTTTCAATCGCTGCGACGGCTGTTTTGGATTGAAAACGATCAGATGCACTGTTTGTGCAGGTGAAGGGTTTGTGTGACCGTAGGTGGAACAACTCAGCTTCCCGACCTAAGGACGGTTGTGCGGACTTTGTTGCCGTTCGTTCCAATCTTCAACATCTAGACTTCGGAGCCAAACAGATTCACTTTGAACCAAACTCTCCAAATGCCAGAACTCAAGTCCTAGTCAGTTGAGGAGACCGTATGTACTTTCAAATTTCAGCATTGCTCGCAACGTCGCTGCAGCGTGCGAAGAATGCCTATCTTTGGGTCATCGGCGGACTCTTAAGGCTTGTTTTTATGGTATTTGTCTTGGGTCTTGGGACGGCAATTGCGTCTATTATTGTACGAAATCTCGGTGGAAATGTATTCTGGGAGCTCGGGATTTTGGGGTTGGGAGGGTTTTTGACCCTCCACCTTGCGATGCAGACAAGGAAGTTCATAAGCCCCGACGAATAGACCGTCGATTAACGCACAGATCTGGACCGTAGCAAAAGGCAGAATGGGCTCACCGCAGACGTTCTTCGCGGTGCGTCTTCGTCCCGCAACACCTAGAAAAAAGCCCGGCTGATGCCGGGCTTTATTATTCTGACGTCTGATTTATTTTGACGTCTGTTTATTCCGTGGTCGTTGGGGCTGTCAGATCCTCGGCGGGTGCGGAACCTTCCGTGCAGCTGGCGACCAGTTCTTCATATTGGCGGGTGACCCAGCCAAGAGCCGCTTCGGGGTTCTGTTCTTCGATCTTGTCGCTGAACTGCTCGAACACTTTGGCCGAGCGGCTTTCGTCAACGATCGTATAGGACTGACCCGTCATCACCGTGTCATAGACAAAGAATGCGATGGCAACCAACAGGATGCCGCGGGCGATGCCGAAGAAGAAACCAAGCGCCTGATCGAGACCACCCAACGCAGATCGTTGAACAATCGACGAGAAAAGCGGGGTGAAGATGCTGACGATGATCAGAGCAATCGCAAAGACTGCGGCAAAGCCCGTGATGACCGACAATTCGCAGCTGTCGCGCAGGAAATCCCCGACAACCGGGATCTCTTTGACCAGCGGTACCGCTTGGGGCGCAAAGATAAAGGCCAGCACCGCGGCTGCGACCCAGCCTGCGATGGCCAGAACCTCACGTAAGAAGCCGCGCGAATAGGCAAGAATGCCTGAAACGACGATGATCAGGGCAACGACCCCGTCAATTATTGTAAAACCTTCCATGGCCCTCGCCTGTTCTTTTTCTGCCCCTCAGGGGACGACCTTAACCTGCTCCGAAGGTTTCGCCAACAAACCCAACCAAATCAGAGGGTCGGGTGAGTGTCAGACCTGCCACAGTACCGGTTTTGCCGCCCGCCGGAGCGATTGCCGATGTGAAACCAAGTTTTTGGGCTTCTTTCAACCTGTTTTCGGTCTGTGGGGCCGGTCTAAGTGCCCCAGATAACGAGATTTCTCCGAAAACAACGGTATCTGCGGGCAGGGCTGTGTCTTCTCGGGCACTCAGCAGGGCTGCGGCAACGGCCAGATCTGCGGCGGGTTCACCGATTTTCAATCCGCCGGCGACGTTGAGGTACACATCGAGACCTGCAAAAGGGATGCCGCAGCGTGCTTCGAGCACGGCGAGGATCATTGCCAGACGCCCACTGTCCCAACCAACAACGGTACGGCGCGGTTGCGAATGTGGAGAGGGGGCCACAAGTGCTTGTAATTCAACCAAAACAGGGCGCGTGCCTTCGATCCCGGCAAAGACTGCCGATCCGGGGCTGGGCGTGCCGCGTTCCGACAGGAACAAGGCCGATGGATTGGTCACCTGTGCCAGGCCTTTGCCTGTCATTTCGAACACGCCGATCTCGTCCGCAGGGCCAAAGCGGTTCTTGACCGCCCGCAGAATGCGGAACTGATGGCCGCGCTCGCCTTCGAAGTAAAGGACGGTGTCGACCATATGTTCGACGACGCGAGGACCTGCAATTTGACCTTCTTTGGTGACGTGGCCGACCATGATGATTGAAACACCGTGTCGTTTCGCAAACGTGGTCAATTCATGCGCCGCGGCCCGGACTTGTGACACCGAGCCCGGTGCGCTGTCCACATTGTCGGCCCACATCGTCTGAATCGAGTCGATGATGGCCAGACCGGGTTTCTCAGCCTCAAGCGTCGTCAGAATGTTCCGCAGGTTGGTTTCGGCGGCCAGTTGAACAGGTGCGTCCTCTAGACCCAGACGGCGCGCGCGCATGCGCACCTGAGCGCTGGCTTCTTCGCCAGACACGTAAATCGTCTTAACGCCAGCACGTGCAAACCGCGCTGCGGCCTGTAACAGCAACGTCGACTTGCCAATCCCCGGATCGCCCCCAACCAGCAGGGCCGAGGCCGGGACCAGACCGCCACCCAAAACGCGGTCCAGTTCTTCTACGCCGCACAAGGTGCGCGGCGGCGGTGTTTCCTCGGTCGACAAGTCCGTGAGTGTAATGGACTGGCCACGTTTGCCGCCGAGGGATTTTTTTGCAGGGCCAGCCGAAAGAGGCACGTCTTGCGTGATTGTGTTCCATTCACCGCAGCCGTCGCACCGCCCGGACCACCGGGAATGCGTTGCGCCACAGGCCGAGCAGGAGAAAGTTGTCTTTGCCATTCGGCCTTGGTGCCCGAGCGCGGGCAGTTCTTCAAGCCCTAGCGGGGCTTTCATCTCTGCCGGTGGCGCGCCGCGTCCTCGGGCCCTATGGGCCATCGTCCCCGGCGGGCGCTGTCGCGCCTATTCCGCGGCGCGGGGCGGCGACATTGCTATGACGCTCGATTTCTTGGGATCGCGGTCGTCCACGGGCGATTGAAGCTGTGCCGACAATTCGGGCAGCAGTTCAAACAGTTCGTCCCGCAAACGTGCCAGCTGCGATTTGGCAATGGATTCTTCCATCTCGATATCGTGGGTCCATTGGCGCAGCTCATGCTGGATGACCTGCGCTTCTTCGATCCGTTTCTGGAACGTTTCAATCTCTTCCTGACGTTGCTGCAGGAACGTGCGGGCACGGCTGACGCGGGCATCGCCATAGGTTTCTGCCAGCTCTTGGCTGACATGGCTCATCTGTGCGGCCAGCTCCAGGATTTCGGGTTCGAGCGATTGCAAGTCGGGGTGGTGGCGCAGGAAGGCCATCCTTTCCTTGACCGCGTCGAACTCGGAGGACAGCAGAAACGTTTCGCCGCGATCCGCTGAATGGGCCAGATGGTAGGCCTGAGCCACGTCGTGCATGTTTAGCGAGAACTTACGATGTGACGTTTCAAGCGCCATCATCCGGGCGTTTGCGGGAAGATAAAACGCTAACATGAGAATCAGCACCGTCAGGCCTATCTGGACATACATACCTGCGTCGACAGCTGGACCTGTGCCGAAACCGGCCTGCATAGATAGCCAGGGCAGAACCCCCAAAGCGGACAGAAAACACGCGCCAACCGAGAACAGGGCCGCAGTGCATATGAGGAAAAAAGTCAATCTTAAAAAGGCATTCTGAAATTGCAATGTGATGTTGTGGAGGGCAGTCATCTTAGACGAACTCCTTTTGAAACCGGAACACACCAGCCCAAAGCGGGGACATCTAACGCACACAGAATGATCCGCTTAGGACCGAAACTACAAAAATTTTCTGCTCGAAATATAAAGATGATACTCAGATAAGCGTTTTCAATCAATTACGTCTGAGAATTTCGTGATCCGCGTGTCATTTCGGTAATGTGGCCCAATGCGAGTGAGGCCAGAATGCACGCTGTGAACAGGTAAAGACCCCACGCAGTTTCGATGGTCGCGTAGGAGATTCCCTTCGCCAGCGTGATATAGAGCGCGATCAGGAAAATGTCGGCCATCGCCAGTTTCCCGAGAAGGTTGAGTGCAGGTTGGACGCGCGGGTCCAGCAGGTCCCATTGGATCAATGCGGTGCCGATGGTTTTGACGTAGGGCGCGAAGAGGGCGAAGATTGTGACGATCAGCGCCAGAAAGACGTCCGACTTCCATAAGGATTGCAGGCCGGTGATGACGCTGATTTCACTGAGACCGAAGATCGGCAACAGCCCCGCACGCATCAGTGGGGCGAACCACGCGATGGGGTAGAGGATCAGGAGGGAGAGGGTGGCGAGGCGGAGGGTCATTGGCTCCATCAAAGTTCACATGAGCACATAACTATTGGGCCTAAGTGTCCTTTGCTGAAGTTCCTTTCTTCGAATTTCTTCGTTTGAGTTTGAAGAAATCCCAAAACATGTAAATGATAACAAATGGAAGGACCACTACCAAGGCAAAATCGGCTTGCGTAGAATATGAAGATTCATAGTACCATTCGGGAAAAAGAAACTTCCAGACTACAACTGGCAAGGCACAGGCGATCAAACGAAGTGGGCCCGAATAGCGAGCTCCAAACTCTTTTGCCAATGATAGAAACTTTTTCAAGTTCTTGATCTTTCAAAAATTCTTGTTCCGTATTTTTACAGGAGACGAAAGTCTACAGCGAATGAATTGCGAGACTCGCAGTTTACATGACAAATTCTAGTAGAAAACGGATCACAATCTTTTTTGCGCAGTTTGCACTATCACCGCACCGCCTCAATCGGCCCTTCCGCACTCCCGCTGATGAACTGTTCCACATAAGGATCGCCCGAGGCATCCATCTGGCTGACCGGGCCGGTCCATTGGATGACGCCTCCGTGCAGCATGGCCACGTTGTCCGCAATCGCGCGGACAGAGCTCATGTCGTGGGTGATGGTCATAGCGGTGGCGCCCATCTCGGTCACGATCTCGCGGATCAGGTCATTGATGACGCCGGACATGATCGGGTCGAGGCCGGTGGTGGGTTCGTCAAAGAAGATGATCTCTGGCTCGGCGGCGATGGCGCGGGCGAGGCCCACGCGTTTCTGCATGCCGCCTGACAGTTCGGACGGGAACCGGTCGGCCACGTCAGATTTCAGGCCCACACGGCGCAGTTTCTCAATGGCGATTTCGCGCGCGTATTCGGCGGGGCGCTTCAACGGACCGCGCAGCAGGCGGAAGGAAACGTTCTGCCAGACGGGCAGGGAATCGAACAGGGCCGCGCCCTGAAACAGCATCCCGAAGCGGGCCAGGAATTTGTCGCGGTCGCCTTTCGCAGCGTCCTTACCGTTTACGTAGATCATCCCACTATCGGGTTTGATCAGGCCCAGAATGCACTTCAGAGCCACGGACTTACCGGTGCCCGAGCCGCCGATGATGACCATCGAGGTGCCTTTGGGGATCTCAAGGCTCATGCCTTGCAGAACCTGATTGTCGCCAAAGGCTTTCGCTACGTTCTCCATCCTGATCATACCGAGAAGAACACCCCTGTGAGAATGAAGTTGGCAGCGAGGATCATAATCGCGGCGGATTCGACCGAGGATTTGGTGGCCCGGCCCACACCTTGCGCGCCGCGGCCCGAATTCATGCCGTTATAGCAACCCATGATGGCCGCGATCAGGCCGAAAGCCGCGCCTTTGACCAGAGATGACACGATGTCCTTGGTCTCAAGAAAGTTGACCGTGTTCTGTAGGTAGGTCGCCGCGTTGAAACCCAGATTTTGCGTTGCGACCACGTAACCGCCTGCAATGCCGATGATATCTCCGATCCCGACCAACAGGGGCACCGTAATCAAGGCGGCCAGAACACGCGGCGCCGTCAGGTATTTCATCGGGTGGGTCGACAGGGTGACCAGCGCGTCAATCTGCTCGGTCACTTTCATGGTCGCGATTTCGGCCGCGATGGACGAGGTCACGCGCGCGGCGATCATCAGGCCGACCAGAACAGGGCCGAGTTCACGCACCATGCCGATGGCGACGATCTGGGGCACCACGGCCTCGGCGTTGAAACGCGCGCCGCCTGCGTAGATTTGTAAGGCAAGGGCACCGCCGGTGAAGATGGCAGTCAGGCCAACAACCGGCAGCGACAGCCAGCCGACATTCATCAGGGCAACGGCAAACTCGCGCGGGTAATAGGGTGGCCGAAAGATGTGTGAGATCGCGTCCAGCGCGAATATTCCCACCTTGCCAAAGTTGGCAAGCATGGACAGGACAGCACGGCCCAACCCACCCAGCGCGGCCAATGGGTTCATTCGACGTATCCCCGGGAAAAACGCGCGCCCAGCGACGTCAGGATTTCATATCCGATGGTGCCGGCGGCTTCGGCCAGATCGTCGACTGTTTGATGTCCGTTCAGGATGCGTAGGCGTTCGGGATCTTCGGGCAGATCGGTGACGTCAACCGTGATCAGGTCCATCGAGATGCGTCCGACAACCGGGCAGGGCTGGTCGCCAAAAAACACGTCGATCCCACCACCGATGGCGCGGTGCAAACCATCAGCGTAACCGGCGGCAACGGTTGCAATGCGAGAGGGACGACGCGCAATCCAGCTGTTGCCGTATCCGACCGTTTCACCGACGTCGACAGGGCGGACTTGGATAACAGGCAGGTCGATCGCGACAACAGGTTTCGCGTCGGCAAAGGGCATGCCGCCGTACAGGCCGATGCCGGGGCGGCAGAAGTCAAAGTGGAACTCGGACCCCAACATCGTACCACCCGTAGCAGCCAGAGAACGGAGGGCAGTCACGCCATCTGTCATCTCGCGGAAGGATTTCAACTGCTGTTGGTTCATCGGGTTATCAGGCTCATCCGCGCAGGCCAGATGTGACATAACTACCACCGGGTTATTGGCCTCCATCTCGGGCCGCAGTTCAGCCCAGTCTGCGGGCTCAAGCCCAAGGCGGTTCATGCCGCTGTTCAATTGGACCCCAAAAGGGCGATCCGGCATTGCCTGCCGGAGCCTTTTATACTGTTCCGGCGAATTGATCAAAGGGATCAGATTATCTGCATAATGTAGCCCATTGTCCCCTTCCATGAAACCAGAGAACACGAAAATCTGCGGCTTGGGGCCTACCGCGTCGCGCACAGCGGCGCCTTCTTCGGCGGCGGCGACAAAAAATTG
Source organism: Ruegeria sp. CDSC054 (assembly GCF_059610645.1). NCBI lineage: Bacteria > Pseudomonadati > Pseudomonadota > Alphaproteobacteria > Rhodobacterales > Roseobacteraceae > Ruegeria > Ruegeria sp. CDSC054. Next base: position 83,497 of record NZ_JBXWOA010000001.1, read on the forward strand.
GCGAACCCCTTCTTCAGCCAGGGTCGCAGACACTGGCCCAGCTCCAAGCCCATAAGCATCAGCTTTGACAACTGCTCCGGTTTCGACTTTTGTTTTTGCGTCCAATGCCCGCCAATTGCTGGCGAGCGCATGAAGATTGATCGTTAAGTGTGCGGTACCCATGGAGTGTTCATGACATTGGATTGCGGCAGGTCAAGGGGGTAAACAGCAATTCTTGAGGAGATTTTGCGAGTGCTGGGCGGCTTCTAGCTGCTATCGCAGGGACAATGGCGGTTTGCCTGACTTTTAGGAGTATTACAGTTGCCTCGACATTGTATCCGCCACGTATTCAACGAACGTTGTATAAGTATATCGTTTACTCAGAGCCGGACGATGAAGTGAGATGAATTCCATGCTGAAAATGACCTGGGACTACAATGCGTATGCGACCGAACTGCCTGAACTGTTTCGCGACGTATTCACGGCATCTGAGAGTAAAGAAGAGGGAGCAGTGATCAGTGCGCTGGTCAGCGATTTGTTGGAGACGACGGACAGAGATGACCTGCACGCCGCCATTGCCGATGATGATCCCCAAGTGCAGGGTTGCATCCTGTTTTCGCGGCTGCGCTTTGGCCAAGACCTTCGACAGGTGTTCTTGATGTCGCCGGTTGCCGTGCGTACGGATCACCAGAAAGCGGGGATTGGGCAGCGACTGATCACGTTTGGGTTGGACGAGCTGCGCCGTGACAAAGTGGACTTTGTGGTGACCTACGGTGATCCGAACTACTACGGTAAAACCGGGTTTTTGCAGATTTCAGAAAAAGTCGCCCAAGCTCCTCTGCCGTTAAGCCATCCGCACGGGTGGTTGGGGCAATCATTGACGGGGGTTGAGATGGCGCCGTTCAAGGGGCCATCTCAATGTGTCAGTGCATTCAACAAACCCGAGCTATGGTAAGGGTTAATACCCCTCAATCTGCCCGTCCTGTTGCCAGGGTTTTACCAGATTTCCAAAACGGGTGAACTGCGCCTCGAACGAAAGGTCGACCGTGCCGATGGGACCGTGGCGCTGCTTCCCGACAATGACTTCGGCCTTGCCGTGCAGACGTTCCATGGCCTGCTTCCACTCTTCCATCTTTTCCAGTTCGTGATCGCCGGGCTTTTCGCGTTCCTTGTAGTATTCCTCGCGGTACACGAACATCACCACGTCGGCGTCCTGTTCGATCGAGCCTGATTCCCGCAGGTCGGACAGTTGTGGGCGTTTGTCGTCGCGGTTTTCAACCTGACGCGAAAGCTGGGACAGGGCGATCACCGGAATTTGCAATTCCTTGGCGATGGCTTTCATGCCCATCGAAATCTCGGCAATTTCGTTGACGCGGTTTTCGGCCATGCCCCGGCACAGCTGCAGGTAGTCGATAACGAGCAGGTCCAAACCATGTGTCCGTTTCAAACGGCGTGCCCGAGCCGCCAACTGCGAAATCGGCAGGGCGGGCGTGTCGTCAATGAAAAGCGGGCAGGCTTCCAGTTCCTTGGCCGCGTCGACAAAGCGGCGGAACTCGGACTCGGTCATGTCACCCTGGCGGATCTTATGGGATGAGATTTCGGAGGCTTCAGCCAGAACTCGGCCTGCCAGCTGTTCCGCACTCATTTCCAATGAGAAAAAGCCAACGACACCGCCGTCAATCGCGCCCTCTGAGCCGTCTGGTTTCAGCCCACGTTTGTACGCCTTGGCCACATTGAATGCCACGTTGGTCGCCAAAGAGGTTTTCCCCATCGACGGACGACCGGCAAGAATGATCAGGTCAGACGGGTGCAATCCACCCAGTTGTTTGTCCAAGTCGGCCAGACCGGTGGAAATCCCTGCCATGCCACCACCGCGCTGGTACGCTTCGTTGGTGACGTTGACGGCTTCTGTGACCGCCTTGAGGAAGGATTGAAATCCCTGTTCGGTCTGGCCCTGCTCGGATAACTGATAAAGCTGTTGCTCGGCCTCGACGATTTGTTCTTTCGGCTCGCTTGAGACATCAACCCGCGCCGCCTTGTCCGAGATATCCCGACCCAGCCGGATCAGCTCGCGCCGGATTGCCAGATCATAAATCATCTGGGCATAGTCATGCACCGCAAAGGCGCTGATCGATGCGCCCGCCAGTTTGACCAGATAGGCCGGGCCACCCAGTTCCTGCAGGCCCTCATCCTCGGCCATGAAGGATTTCAGCGTCACGGGCGAGGCCAGCGCATTCTTAGCTATCCGGGTCGAGGCGACCTCATAAATCCGAGAGTGAACCGGGTCATAGAAATGCTCGGCCCCGATGATCGAGGCGACCCGATCATAAAGATCGTTATTGGTCAGGATCGCACCCAGAAGCTGCTGTTCGGCCTCAATGGAATGCGGCATGGTTTCGGCGTTCTGAATCCGAGCTGCTGCCTGCTCGATGCTGCTGATCTCGTTCATTTTGTCCCCGCTGCCCTGCGGCGCTTTCTACACGCTATTTCGGCGTGTCGGCTATCTGGAAATACCTGTGGCTAACTATGGATAAAGCCTTGGGATAACTTTCCTGACAGTTTGGATACCTGTGTATGCGTAGCTTATTATGTAGGATTTGGGGAAAAAGTCACCAGATATCGTGGCCGGTCGCCCGATTCTTCCGGGCTTATCCCCAATCTGTCCACAAGAGGTTTACGTGGATTTATTTGCTTCCTGCCAGCCACGCGGGTCTTTCAGGAAGGCTTCGACACCGTCAAGTGTTTCCTGATCAAAGGCTTTCTGTGCTTTGGCCTCGGCCAGAACATCCCACCATGTGCAAAGGTGATGCAGTTGGATGCCGTGGTCGCCCAACGTTTTTTCAGTCTCGGGAAAGATGCCATAGTAGAAGATGACCGCCGTGTGCCCGCAAGTGGCACCTGTTTCGCGGATCGCATCCACGAAGGACAGCTTGGACCCGCCATCGGTGGTCAGATCCTCGACCAGCAGCACGCGCTCTCCTTCGCTCATCGCGCCTTCGATACGAGCGTTGCGGCCATAACCCTTTGGCTTTTTGCGCACGTAGGTCATCGGCAGCGCCATACGCTCAGCCACCATGGCGGCGAAGGGGATGCCCGCGGTCTCACCGCCGGCGATATTGTCGAATGCCTCAAACCCGGCATCCCGCATCACGGTGACGGTCAGGAAATCCATCAGGGTCGACCGAATGCGCGGGTACGAGATCAGCTTGCGGCAGTCGATATAGGTTGGGCTGGGCAAGCCGCTGGCCAGTGTGAACGGCTCACGCGAATTGAAATGGACGGCTTTGATCTCCAGCAACATCCGTGCGGTAAGGCGAGCGATTTCGGTGCTGTCGGGGAATGAACTGGGGATCATAACGGTACCTCTGGGCTGAATGGCATTGCGGGCTGATAGCCTGTCCCCCGTCCCAGAGTCGAGAGGGGTGTGCGCAAAAGAAAAGCGGACCTCACGAAGAGGCCCGCTTTGGCCCTTGCGGGCAAGAGGCAGCCAAGGTGGGCTTAGCTGCTCATGTCATAGGCACGCTCGCCGTGTACCGACAGATCGAGCCCGTTTGTCTCGGTTTCTGCATCTACGCGAAGCGGGGTGATCAGCGCAACCACCTTGATCAACACAAATGTGACAACTGCCGTAAAGGCACCCACGATCACCAGCCCGCCCAACTGCGCGGTCCAGGCACCCAGGCCGAACACAGCGATCATGATGGTGCCAAAGATGCCGCCTACGCCGTGCACCGCGAACACGTCCAGAGTGTCGTCGATGTTCAGCTTGTTACGGATGATGTTCACGGCCTCCTGACACAACACGCCTGCTACGGCACCGATGATCAGCGCCTGAACCGGATCGACATATCCCGAGGCTGGGGTGATCGAGGCCAGACCCGCAATCGTACCTGTAACCAGGCCCACCATCGAGGCTTTGCCGTATTTGATGCGTTCATACAGCGCCCATGTCAGCGATGCGGTTGCGGCCGAGATATGCGTGACTGTTATCGCCATGGCGGCACCGCCATCTGCCGCCAATTGTGAACCGCCGTTGAAGCCAAACCAGCCAACCCAAAGCATCGCGGCACCGATCATGACATAGCCCGGATTGTGCGGCGGGGTCGTGCGGTTGCGGCGAGGGCCAAGAACCACGGCGATGATCAGCGCGGCCAGACCTGCGGTTTCGTGCACCACGATGCCACCGGCAAAGTCACGCACGCCGATCTCGCCCAGAATGCCGCCATCGGTCAGAATGCCACCGCCCCAGATCCAGTGAACGACGGGTGCGTAGCACAGCAGCATCCACAGGCCTGAGAAGATCATGACAAACCCGTAACCCACACGCTCGACATATGCGCCGATGATCAGGGCGGGGGTGATGATTGCGAATGTCATCTGGAAGGCAAAGAACAGTACCTCGGGCAGGGTGCCCGACAGGCTGTCGACGTCAACTCCGTTCAGGAAGGCTTTGCCGAGACCGCCCCACAGACCCGACCCGCCGTCACCAAATGCGATCGAGTATCCGGCGACCAACCACAGGATGCTCATCAAACAGGCGATGCTGAAGCAGTGCATGAAAACGCTCAGCACGTTGCGGGCGCGGACGAGACCGCCATAGAACAGGGCGAGGCCCGGCAATGTCATGAATAGGACCAGTGCAGTTGCAACTATGATCCAGGCGGTATCGGCTCCGTTCATCAGCCGGTCTCCTCTGTGGCGTCTTCAGCTTGCGTGGCTGGCGTTGAAGCGGAGAGAGGACGGGGAAAAAAGAGGCGGACGGGGTTTTGGGTGCCTGTTTTAAGGGCCTTTTATCAACCGATGATAAAATAGGCGTCAAAAGGTACAGAGTGCTTTATTATTGAGCGAACAACGAAACGCCGTGCGACAGAAGGTTCAGAGCATGATCGCGGGCCGCAATGCGGACCTTGTCACGTCCCAACGGCCCAAATTCGACCGTTTCGGTCTTTGTCTTCTGTCCGTCGGCAGCGAGCCCAAAGCAAACGCGGCCTTCCGGCTTGAATTCTGATCCGCCAGGGCCTGCGATGCCGGTGATCGAAACGGTCAGTTGGGCTTGCGAGTTCTTCAATGCACCTTCTGCCATCTCCAGCGCGACTTCTTCGGACACAGCGCCATGGGTTGCCAGAGTCTCGGCGTTTACGCCCAGCATCTGCTGCTTGGCGTCATTGGTGTAGGTGACAAACCCGCGATCCACCACGGCCGAGCTGCCCGGGATATCCGTCAGCGCAGCAGCGACCATGCCGCCGGTACAGCTTTCGGCTGTCGCGATCATCACGCCTTGCGCCTTGGCGCGGTCAAGCAAAGCGGCGACACTCATAGGCCCAGAACACCGTGCGAGATGCCGGCAAGAACCAGAACGCCGATCCCGGCAAAGACGCCGGCGATCACATCGTCCAGCATCACACCCATCGCGTCACCTTTGCGATCCGCCCAACCCACCGGGCCGAGTTTCGTGATGTCGAACAGGCGAAACAGAAGGAAACCTGCGATCCAGCCGGGCCAAAGGGCTGTGATATCGATTCCATGCGCCCAGGATGGGTAGGAAATGGCCCAAAGCGCGATGAACTGCCCGGTAACTTCGTCGATGACGATTTCAGACGGGTCGTGATCTTCCTGACCAGCAGTCATCACTTTGGTGGCCCACAGGCCGCCGACGAAAACAGCGACAGTGGCGAGGACCAGCAATGGAAAGCCGCCCAGCGTATGAAGGACCCAAGCCAGGGGCAAGGCGGCCAGAGATCCCCATGTTCCGGGTGCAGGGCGTAGATATCCGACGCCGCAAACGGTCCCGATCAGGCGCGCGGCGTTCATGACTTCACCAGACAAGCTGTGGCCAGCGAGGCGATGCCTTCGCTGCGTCCGGTAAAGCCCAGACGTTCGGACGTGGTCGCCTTGACCGAGATCTGATCGGCGCGCAACCCCATGATACTCGCCATTTCTTCACGCATCGCGGGCGCGTGCGGACCGATCTTGGGGTATTCGCAGACCAGCGTGCAATCGACATTTGAAATACTGTAACCCATCTGGACCGACAACTCGACCGCGTGGCGGAGGAATATCTCGCTTGCCGCGCCTTTCCATTGGGGGTCCGAGGGTGGAAAGTGCTGGCCAATATCGCCCTGCGCCAGCGCGCCATAGATTGCATCAGTAACCGCATGCATGCCGACATCCGCATCCGAATGGCCCTGTAGCCCCCGGTCATGCGGAATTTTGACGCCGCACAGGATCACGTGATCCCCGTCGCCAAAGCGATGCACGTCATAGCCGTTGCCCAGTCTCACATCCATGTCTGTCCCCAATACGCGTTCCGCCCGGGCAAAATCCTCGGGTCTTGTGATTTTGATGTTATCGGCATCGCCTGGCACGATCACGACGTTCATGCCAGCGGCGCGGGCGACCTCGACATCGTCCGCCGCGCCGCCAGAATGGGCCGCCTGCGCCGCGACAATCGCGTCATAGCGAAAACCCTGTGGGGTCTGGGCTGCGAAAAGACCCGTCCGGTCCTGCGTACCCGTAACGACGGCTTCGTCACCGGTCCAAAGCGCATCTGTAACGGACAGACCGGGCGCTGCAGCCTCATGCTTGGTCAGGGCGGTCAGGACGCCTGTAATGGTCTGGCTGCTCACGCAGGGGCGAGCGACGTCGTGAATCAGGACATGTTCGATCCCCATCCCATCCAATACATCCAGCCCGTTCCGTACCGACCCGGCACGATCGCTGCCACCTTTTGCCAGCAGCAGATCAGAGCCTAAAAACTCGTCCCAAGCGGTCTTATCATCCTCGGACAGCACCAGAACAATATGATCGACCTGATGGCGAAAGCGGTCGATGGTCCAGTCTGCAACTCTGCGTCCGGCCAATGGTCGCCATTGCTTGGGAATGCCGCCTCCGGCGCGCAATCCGCGTCCTGCGGCGACGATGATGGCGGCGGTGGTCATTGGGCGAATTCTCCGATGATTTGAGCGCAGTGTTTAAGCTGCGGTGAATGTAGAGGCAATCACCCGCGTCGAGTTGCTTAAAAAATAGGCAAGTGGTGATTTTGCAAGCTTGTTTCCTGCCGTTTTGTTGTTCATATGCGCGGAATTCGATATCTAAGTCGCAACTGCCCAAGGATTAAGCACGTTGACCCTGCACCTCGCCGACAAAACCTTAAATCCGCCGGTCATGCTGGCCCCGATGGCCGGGATCACCGATCGACCGTTCCGCGATCTGGTGATGCGCTTTGGCGCGGGCATGGTCGTCAGCGAAATGGTCGCCAGTCAGGAAATGGTTCAGGCCAAACCGGGCGTGCGGGAACGGGCCGAGCTGTCTGCTGACGTTGAAAACACCGCTGTTCAACTTGCCGGGCGCGAGGCGCATTGGATGGCCGAGGCTGCGCGTCAGGTGGCCGATCGTGGCGCGCGGGTGATCGACATCAATATGGGCTGCCCGGCAAAGAAGGTGACGAATGGCTATTCCGGTTCGGCGCTGCTTAAGACACCGGATCACGCGCTGACACTGATTGAGGCCGTGGTCGAGGCTGTCGACATTCCGGTCACTTTGAAAACTCGTCTGGGTTGGGACCACAACTTGCTGAACGCACCGGATGTGGCGCGCCGGGCGCAGGGTGCGGGCATCCAACTGGTCACAATCCACGGGCGGACGCGGTGCCAGTTCTACAAAGGACGCGCGGACTGGCAAGCGATCCGGGCAGTGAAAGAGTCGGTCTCGATCCCCGTCATCGCGAACGGGGATATCGTGAATTCTGACGCGGCACGCACTGCTTTGGACCAGTCAGGCTCTGATGGCGTCATGGTTGGGCGTGGGGCGCAGGGTAAGCCTTGGCTGCTGGCCCAGATGTGCCACGACTTGTATGGCGCACAAGCGCCGGTCATCCCCGCCAATGGCGACCTGATCGACATGGTGCGCGGTCATTATGAGGCGATGTTGGACTTTTACGGCACCGATCTGGGGCTGCGCGTGGCACGTAAACATCTCGGCTGGTACATGGATGAGGCCGCGACCCCGGCAACCTTGCGCCGTGCGGTTTTGACCTCGCGGGATACCACCGAGGTGCTGCGTCTGTTGGGCGATGCCCTGCACAGCGACGCAGAGGCCGCAGCATGACCTCGGACCAAAACATCTGGGCCTCGCTGCCGGTTCCGGCTTTCATCATTGATGCCGATGACCGGATCACAGATGTGAATTCCGCCGGGGAGGGGTTCCTGAATGCGTCCCGCAATGCAGTCATCGGTCACCCGGTCTGGGACCAGATCGCCGTGGATGCCCCACTGGAAGAAGCGTTTTTGCGCGCACGCCAACAGGGCACACCGCTTTTCGTGAACGATGTGGATGTGGGGTCAGGCAATCGGGCGCCGCTGCAATGCGCTTTGCAAATTGCGCCGCTGCTTGGGCATCCGGGGTCGATGATCATGACCATGTCCCCACGCGAACTGGCGGGGCGGATGACACGGGGCAACACGGTAAAATCTGCGGCGCAATCGGCGATTGGCATGGCGGAAATGCTGGCACATGAAATCAAGAACCCATTGGCGGGGATCACCGGGGCTGCGCAGCTTCTGAGCATGAATATCAGTCAGCAAGACCTTGAACTTACAGATCTTATCGTTGCTGAAAGCCGCCGAATAGTGAAGCTGTTAGAGCAAGTCGAGCAATTTGGGAACCTGACCCAGCCAGATTTCAAACCAGTCAATATCCACGACGTTCTGGACCGTGCGCGGCGCTCAGCGCTGTTGGGCTTTGGCGCGCATATGACGATTATCGAGGATTACGACCCCTCGTTGCCGCTGGCCTATGGTGACCCGGATCAACTTTTGCAGGTGGTGCTGAACCTGCTCAAAAATGCATCCGAGGCGTCCCCCAAAGGCGGGACAATCCGCCTGCGGACGTATTTCGAACATTCCTTCCGCCTGCGCCGCAGCGACGGTTCGGGGCATTCTTTGCCCCTGCAGATTGAAATCATCGATGACGGCCCGGGGCTACCGGACAAGATCCGCAGCGACATTTTCGATCCGTTTGTGTCGGGCAGGGAAAACGGCACCGGTCTTGGGCTGGCGCTGGTCAGCAAAATCATCTCGGACCACGACGGCTGGATCTTGGCTGAGTCGGTTCCGGGACACACCGTATTCCGACTGTCGCTCAGGCGCGCACCGCGCGACGCGACCTGAGATGGACAACCGGGCAGAGATAGTAAGGAGAGCACCTGATGGATGGCACAGTACTGGTCGCAGATGACGATCGCACAATCCGAACCGTACTGACTCAGGCCCTGACGCGGGCCGGGTGCAAGGTTCATGCGACATCCTCGCTGACCACCCTGATGCGCTGGGTCGGCGAGGGCAAAGGAGACGTTGTAATCTCGGACGTGGTTATGCCGGATGGCAACGGGCTGGAGATGTTGCCAAAAATCGCGCAGGATCGTCCGGGGCTGCCGGTCATCGTGATCTCGGCGCAGAACACGATTATGACCGCCATTCAAGCGGCCGAGGCGGATGCATATGACTATCTGCCCAAGCCCTTTGATCTGCCAGACCTGATGAAGCGGACCGCACGGGCCTTGGAGCAAAAGCAACGCGTGCAGGCGGATGCGGTCGTACCTGCCGAAGACCGTCCTGAGGAGCTGCCGCTGGTCGGGCGCACTCCGGGGATGCAGGCGCTGTATCGCCTTGTGGCACGTGTGATGAATACCGATCTTTCTGTCATGATTTCCGGTGAAAGTGGCACCGGCAAGTCCTTGATAGCGCGAGCTATTCATGATTTTTCGGACCGGCGCACGCTGCCCTTCGTCACTGCGACCGCTGGTGATCTGCGTGACCTCGAGGGACCTGCGCGCATTATGGCCAGGGTACGGGGCGGCACCCTGTTGATCGACGAGATCGCTGATATCGAAGATGAGGTCCAGGCACGTATTGTCCGGATGATGGACACGCCCGGCGATCATCTTCCGCGTTTTATGGCGACCAGCCAATCGGACCTGACCGAAGCGATGGAAAGCGGGCGGGTGCGTCAGGATCTGTATTATCGACTGTGCGGTGCGACGATCCACGTGCCAGCGCTGCGCGAGCGGGTGGACGATATCACCCTGCTGGTTGATCACTTCCTTGCCCGCGAAGAACGGGAGCATGGCACAAAGCGCTGGCTCAGCTCCGAGGCCGTAGAACTGGTCCGAAGGTATTCCTGGCCCGGTAATGTACGACAGTTGGAAAACGCGATCCGACGTTTAAGCCTGACCAGCCGGGCCGAAGAAATATCGAAAGCCGAGGTTGAGATGGTTTTGGGCAGTCAGCCCGAAGCGGAACCGATTCTTGGTGACGGCGAAAGGGAGAAACTCTCGGCCTCTGTGGCCCGTCATTTGCGTCGCTATTTCGATCTGCACGGCAATTTGTTGCCACCTCCGGGCCTGTATCAGCGCATCCTGCGCGAGGTTGAGGGCCCCTTGATCGAGCAGGCACTGGACGCAACCGGCGGAAATCAGGCGAAATGTGCGGATTTGCTGGGGATCAACAGGAATACGCTGCGCAAAAAAATCACCGATCTCGATATTCAGGTGACACGCCGACGCAAACTGATGTAATATCGCCACACAAAGCGTGGCATCCGGGTACAAGCCCGGCAACGACCACGAGATATGGCGGTACGTCGCGTAAGCGGCACATCAGGATGAGGGCAGACGGTGGCAACCCGAGCACAGAGCGGGCTGATCCTATCGATTGATCGGTGGCGGAAATCCCGAAAGCTGCGCAATTTTAGCACCTTGGGGCTGGTCCTTCTGGGGCCAATTCTGGCGTTGGCCACGTATCTGGTCATCGGTCCGTTTGATTTGGGTTCGGCAGCGCCTACGCTGCGGCTGATTCTGCTGGCCGATCTGGTCTATGTGCTGGTCGTTGCAGCACTTGTTCTGGGGCAGGTGTTCAGCCTGATCGCTGCACGCCGTGCAAAATCTGCCGGATCTCGTCTGCACCTGCGGCTGATCGGTGCGTTCACCTTGCTGGCCCTGGTGCCGACAGTGACCGTCGCGATCTTTGCCGGCCTGACGGTAAATATCGGGCTTGAGGGATGGTTTTCGGATCGGGTCCGTCAGGTTGTCGGATCATCCCTGTCCGCCGCCGAGGCCTATGAGCTTGAGCACCGCGGCGGCCTGACACAGGACGCTATCGTTCTTTCCCGATTCCTCGACAATGCGCGAACGCTGGACTTCTACATCTCGGACGCAGAACTGCGCGAGGTTCTGGCACAGGGACAATCGCAGATTCAACGGGGCTTGCGCGAGGCCTATGTCATTGATGGCAGTGGCGAAATCAAATCTCGTGGCGACAGGTCCTACCTGTTCAATTATGAACCGCCGACACCGGAGCAGATGGTTGAAGCAACCGACAGTGGCCTTCTGATCATTGCCGATTGGCAAAACAACGAATTCCGCGCGCTGGTGCCGTTACAGGCTTATCTGGACCGATATCTGTATGTTAGCCGCGAGGTGGATGGCGAGCTTCTGAAATTGCTGGATGACACCAAGGAAACGGTCCAATTCTACCAACAACTTGAAAGTGAAAGGGGCCGGGTTCTTTTTGAGTTCGGGCTCTTGTACCTGGGTTTTGCAGTTATTCTGATCCTTGCCGCGATGTCTTTGGGGATGTGGTTCGCTGAACGCCTGTCGCGCCCGGTTGGCCGTCTGACAACCGCGGCACAAAGGGTCGGCGCCGGGGATCTGAGCGTTCAGGTCATCGAAGAGGCCAGCGATGACGAAATCGCCATGTTAGGTCGTTATTTCAATCAGATGACACGGCAACTTAAAGGGCAGCGCGAAACGTTGTTGGAAAACACGCGTCAAATCGAACGCCGCCGCCGCCTGTTTGATTCCGTGCTCAGCTCGGTGACTTCGGGCGTGGTTGGCGTCGACTCGGATGGATGTGTCACTTTCGTAAACCGCTCGGCCGAGCGTCTTCTGGACTGGTCGCGTGGTGAAGAACAATTGGCTATCGGCATCGCAGTTCCCGAATTCCTTCCCTTGTTCGAAAATCTGAAAGCCAGCGGTCAAGAGGCCGTGCAGGGTGAGGTTAAGGTCACACGTAAGGGGCGGTTGGAAAACTTGCTCGTGCGCATGGCGATCCGGCGCGGTGAGGATGGCGGGCTTGAGGGCTACGTGGTGGCCTTTGATGACGTGACCGATCTGGTCAGTGCACAGCGCATGGCAGCCTGGGGCGATGTGGCCCGCCGTATTGCCCATGAGATCAAGAACCCGCTAACGCCCATCCAGCTCAGCGCGGAACGGATCAAGCGCAAATTCTCGCGCAAACTGAACGAAGAGGATTGTGACAGCCTTGAATCCATGACCGATGTGATCGTGCGGCAGACCAACGATCTGCGGCGGATCGTGGACGAGTTTTCGAAATTCGCGCGGATGCCCGAACCGGTTCGGCGTGAGGAAGACGTTGTTAACTTGGTGCGCGAAGCCGTGTTGTTGCAGCAAGCCGGACAGCCGGACGTTCAGATCGACGCGACGTTGCCAGACAACCCCATCCTGGCAGATGTCGATGCGACGATGTTGAACCAGGCGTTGACGAACTTGATAAAGAACGCGGGTGAGGCCATTGAAACACTTAAGAAAAAAGGCCCGCCAGAAAATTTGAAGCCACAGATCAAAGTGGACATCTCCAACGATGATACGGGTACGATCATTACAATAGCGGACAATGGCATTGGGTTGCCCGAAGATCGGGCGCGGTTATTTGAACCCTATGTCACCACGCGCGACGAAGGCACGGGGCTGGGCCTGCCCATCGTCAAGAAAATCATAGAAGAACATGGCGGAGCGCTGACTTTGGAAGACGCGCCCGTTTTCGACGGACAGGACCATTTCGGTGCGATGGCCGTGATCCGTTTGCCAGGGGGCAATATTTCCCAGACCGCAGCGCCACAAAAGCAGGCAATTCATACTAACAAACTGAAAGCAGGCCAAAGATGAGCGACATTCTGATCGTAGATGACGAACGCGATATTCGCGAACTGGTGTCCGACATTCTGGAGGACGAAGGCTATTCCACCCGGCTGGCGGCAAACTCGGACGAGTGTATGTCGTCGATCAATTCCGAGCCGCCGGGTCTGTTGATCCTTGATATCTGGCTGAAAGACAGCCGCATGGACGGGATCGATATCCTGAAGTCGGTTAAACGCGACAACCCTGATGTGCCGGTGGTGATCATTTCCGGTCACGGCAACATCGAGATTGCTGTGGCAGCCATCAAGCAGGGCGCTTACGATTTTATCGAAAAGCCCTTTAACATTGATCAGTTGATGGTCGTGATCCGCCGCGCCATGGAGACCTCGCGCTTGCGCCGCGAGAATGCTTCGCTCAAGCGCCGCGAGGTCACAAACTCGGACATGATCGGCAAATCCGCCTCGTTCCGGGCGATGCAGAGCCAGCTGGACAAGGTCACCAAGTCGAACGGCCGTGTGATGTTGAGCGGGCCAGCCGGGTCGGGCAAAGAGATTGCCGCGCGTTATATCCACGCCCATTCCAACCGCGCCAACGCGCCATTCGTCACCGTCAACTGCGCCGGGGTCGAACCTGAGCGCGTCGAAGAAGTGCTATTCGGGCGCGAGTCATCGGAACGTGGGATCGAATCCGGCTTGCTGGAAGAGGCCCATGGCGGGGTGATCTACTTTGACGAAGTGGCCGACATGCCCTTAGGGACGCAATCCAAGATTCTGCGGGTTCTGGTCGACCAGCAATTCCAACGGGTAGGCGGGTCTGACAAGGTGCGAGTGGATCTGAGGGTCATCTCGTCGACAAATCGCGATCTTGATGCCGAAATCGAGGCTGACCGGTTCCGTGAAGAGCTGTATCACCGCCTGAACGTTGTGCCGATCGCCGTGCCTTCGATGGAGGACCGTCGCGAGGATATTCCGGTTCTGGCGCAGCATTTCATCGAAATGTGTAACGAAACCCAAGGCTTACCGATTCGCGAAATCTCGGAAGAGGCGGTGGCATTGTTGCAGACCATGACCTGGCCCGGCAATGTGCGTCAGCTGAAGAACCTGATCGAGCGTGTCCTGATCCTGGGCGATGGAACAGGCCCGATCGAAGCCCGCGAATTGCCAACCGAAGAAGAGAAAACCGACGACTCGGGCCGCGTGGTTTTGTCCGGTGCGCTGGCAACGCTGCCGCTGCGGGAAGCGCGCGAGGCGTTCGAACGTGAGTACCTGCTGACCCAGATCAACCGTTTCGGTGGCAATATCAGCCGAACTGCCAGCTTTGTGGGCATGGAACGCAGCGCGCTGCACCGCAAGCTGAAATCGCTTGGTGTTGTGACCTCGAACAAATCCGGGGCGCGGGTGGCGCAGATCGACGAACCAGAACCGGCGGAGTAATCCGCCGGGGCACTATCCTGCCTGACCAGGGTTGATGATCTGAAACGACCCGTCGTCGAATTTCACATAGCAGGATTGGGTTCCCAGCGGCGGCAGTTTCGTTGTGCGCGCAGGTGGAACCTGAGACTTTACGCTCTGTTTGCAGGGTGGCAGGCTGATCGGACGAAAGCCTTTTTTGGCCATGCATTGGGCCTCGACCTGATTGCGCAGACCGGCATTCACGTCGACCGTATACACGCGCCCGGGTTCCCACCAACCAGGCGAGCGATAGCAGTGCCCCCGGTTGTCGCAATAAGTGCGTCCCGGCCAGTATGTGGGCGGGCTTTGCCGCACCTGATTAGCCACGGGAACGTCATTTACCGCCTTAACCTGACATTGCGTGGTCTCGGACTGCGCGCGAGACACGCTTTCACCTTCGCGGTAGTACAGCGAAAGTGGGCCGCTGCATGCGGACAGGACGGTCAGAGGAATTAGTAAGTGAAGCACTGATTTCATAGGGTTATCTTGCCCCAGCTTCGCCCGAATGACAATTCAATTGACCGCTTTGGGGGCATCTGTCATTCAAGGATTTCAGGCAGAAGGGCCAGAAACATGAAGGTCATCATTTGCGGTGCCGGTCAGGTCGGCTGGCAGATCGCACGTCACTTGTCGGGCGAACTGAATGACGTAACGGTGGTGGACAACA
This sequence comes from Ruegeria sp. CDSC054, assembly GCF_059610645.1. Lineage (NCBI taxonomy): Bacteria > Pseudomonadati > Pseudomonadota > Alphaproteobacteria > Rhodobacterales > Roseobacteraceae > Ruegeria > Ruegeria sp. CDSC054. The sequence goes on from NZ_JBXWOA010000001.1 coordinate 98,528, forward strand.
ATCCCGATCTGGTGCGCCGGGCGACGGAAACGCTGGATGTTCAGGGGATTGCCGGATTTGCCAGCTATCCTGACGTGCTGGAACGCGCAGGCGCGCGGGATGCCGATATGATCATCGCGGCGACCCATTCGGACGAGGTGAATATGGTCACCTGCCAGATGGCGCATTCGATCTTTTCCATCCAGCGCAAGATCGCGCGGTTGCGGGCTAAATCGTATTTGCAGGCGATCCATTCGGATCTGTTCCGTCGTGACCACTTGCCCATCGACGTCGTGATCAGCCCTGAACGCGAAGTCGCAGCTGCTGCCATGCGCCGCCTTTCGGCCCCGTCCGCCTTTGATACTGAGATGTTCATGGATGGGCAGGCGCAGCTGTTGGGCATCCGTATTGACGAAGATTGCCCCATCGTGAACACGCCATTGCGGCAGCTCACGGACCTGTTTTCGACGCTCAGCTCAATCGTTGTCGGTGTTCGGCGGGATGGAACGCTGTTTGCGCCTGAATCCGAAGATCAGCTATTTGTCGGCGACGAATGCTATGTCTTTACCAATGTCAAAGACGTGGACCGCACAATGGAGGTTTTCGGCAAGACCCACAAAAAGCAGGACCGCGTCGTGATCGTTGGTGGCGGCAATGTCGGGTTGGAAGTGGCCCGGACGTTGGAAGAGCGTGAAAGCCGCGTGCGCGCCAAGGTGATCGAGCGTGATCGCCAAAGCGCTGAAATAGCCGCCGAAACACTGGAACGGACGATTGTCCTGAATGGCGACGGGCTGGATGCCGCTTTGTTGCGCGAGGCCGGGATCGAGCGCGCCGACGCGATGTTGGCGGTCACCGATGACGACCGTGCCAACATGCTGGCTGCGGTGCGGGCCAAGGCCGAAGGTTGTGCCTTGGCGATTGCCTTGATCAATGATCCCAGCATGGTTGCCCTGATGGGCCCACTGGGGATCGACGCCTATATCAACCCGCGTGCAACCACTGTCAGCTCGATCCTGCGCCATATTCGCCACGGGCGGGTGCGGCAGGTGTATTCTATCGGGGATGCCGAGGCGGAAGTGATCGAGGCCGAGGTGCTGTCGACCTCGCCCATGGCAGGACAGAAGCTGCGGGATATCGATTTTCCCGAAGGCGTTCTGGTGGGCGCTGTACGAAAAGGCGATGAGCTTTTGCGCCCGACAGGCAGCCTGCGGATCGACGAAAAGGACGTGGTGGCAATCTTTGCGATGGCCAAGGACGTGCCCGAGGTCGAGCGCCTGATGCAGGTTTCAATTGATTTCTTCTGATGGCGCGCGCTCTGAGACAACAGATCACTTTGATACAGCGATTGCCGCTGTTTCTGTTGATCTCGGGAATCGCTGCGTTGTCGATGTGGATTCCAGCGATTTACGCGCTGGCCTTGGATGATCACGACACGTCGCGATCCTTTTTCTATTCCGGCCTTCTGGGACTGTTCGTGGTATCCACGATCGCTGTGGCAGCATCAAACCGGGTGCCGCGACGTGGGACGCTGGGGCAACTGGCCGTGTTGCTGGGGTGTTTTACCGTTCTGCCGCTGTTTCTGGCGATTCCGCTGCATGATGCCTTGGGCACCACCACCTTTTTGAATGCGTATTTTGATATGGTCAGTGCTGTGACCACCACCGGTGCAGATCTGTTTCCGGACCCGGATCGCCTGACCGCACCGCTGCACCTGTGGCGTGCTTTGGTCGGCTGGATGGGCGGCTTGCTGATGTGGATTGCTGCGGCTGCAATTCTGGCGCCCTTGTCGCTGGGCGGGTTCGAGATTACGGCGCGCGGCCAGCCCGGTCGCCCGGTGTCGGGCGTTGCACAAAGCGAAGAGGTCGACCCCCGCGGCCGTCTGATCCGTGTGACCCGGACTTTGACACCAGTCTATACCGGTCTGACCGCAACCATATGGATCCTGCTGCTGATCGCCGGAGAAAACGGCCTGACTGCCGTGTGTCACGCCATGTCAACCATGGCCACGTCGGGGATTTCTCCGGTCGGTGGGCTGGAGGGGGCGCAGGCCGGAATAACAGGCGAAGCTATCCTGTTTCTGTTCCTGTTCTTCGCCTTGTCGCGGCTGACGTTTTCGACCGATACGGCGACCACAGGCTATTCCCGGCTGGACCAAGACCCCGAATTCCGGATTGGCTTGATGATTGTGGGTGTCGTCGCGGCACTGTTGTTCGCGCGCGTCTGGGCCGGCGTTCTGGAAATCGGCAATCAGCTGGAACCGCTTCAGGCACTCAGCGTGATCTGGGGTATGATCTTTACGGCGTTGTCCTTCCTGACCACAGCCGGATTCGAAAGCGCAAACTGGAATGATGCGCAACAATTGTCCGGCCTTGGCACGCCAGGGCTGATCCTGATGGGTCTCGCCCTGATCGGAGGGGGGGTGGCCACAACGGCGGGTGGGGTCAAACTGTTGCGGGTCTTTGCCCTGTACCTCAATGGCGCGCGCGAGATTGATCGGTTGATCTATCCCTCATCCGTTAGTGGCATTGGCGGCGGTAACCGTCGCATTCAAAGCGACGGAGCCTTTATCGCTTGGATCTTCCTGATGATGTTCGCCTTGACCGCAGCACTGTTCAATCTGCTGCTGGCCGCGATGGGGTCGGGGTTTGAACAGGCGATGGTCCTCAGCGTCGCGGCGCTCAGCACCACCGGGCCGTTGATTGAACTGGCCACCGATGTTCCCATCCGTCTGGTCGATTTGCCCTGGGGCGCAAAGCTGACCATGTGTGCAGCGATGGTGATCGGACGGTTGGAAACTTTGGCGATCATTGCGCTGATTACGCCAACCCTCTGGCGAGACTAAGAATCCTCACCTTTGCCGACACCTTATTTTTCATCTGGAATATCGGTTAACGACACTCCATACTCTGCCAGAGGGAGCGCGTTGGTCCGCAGCGCGTAGCAAGAACAATGGCGAGATTATAATAATATGGCTTCGGACAGACAGAATCTGCAGGACGCGTTCCTGAATAATGTACGGAAAGCAAAGGTCCCGGTCACAATTTTCCTGATCAACGGTGTGAAATTGCAGGGTGTCATCACCTGGTTCGACAATTTCTGCGTATTGTTGCGCCGCGACGGACAGTCGCAGCTGGTCTACAAACACGCAATTTCAACGATCATGCCGTCGCAGCCGATCAACCTGTATGAGGGCGAAGACGCCTCTTGATGGAACACGACAGGACGCGCACCCGGGCTTGGGTGCTGCATCCGGAAATCAAATCAGATGAACAGCGCCGTGTCCCTGGACCGGCGTTGGAAGAGGCGGTGGCACTGGCTGCCGCTTTGCCCGATCTGGATGTGATCGGGTCCGATATTGTGCGTCTGCCACGTGCCCAGCCAGGCCTGTTGTTCGGGACCGGCAAGATCGAGGAGCTGGGCGAACGGTTTCATGACGCCGAGGTCGAGCTGGTTCTGATCGATGGTCCCGTGACTCCAGTTCAGCAGCGCAATCTGGAAAAGGCTTGGAAGGTTAAAATCCTCGATCGGACCGGGTTGATTTTGGAGATTTTCAGCGACCGCGCTCGTACCCGTGAAGGTGTGCTGCAAGTTGAGATGGCCGCGCTCAGCTATCAGCGTACGCGTCTGGTTCGCGCCTGGACCCACCTTGAACGTCAGCGGGGTGGATTGGGGTTTGTCGGTGGTCCCGGTGAAACCCAGATCGAGGCTGACCGAAGGGCCATCGACGATCAGCTTGTGCGCCTGCGCCGTCAATTGCAGAAGGTAATCAAGACCCGGACCTTGCACCGTGCTGCTCGGGCAAAGGTGCCGTATCCGATTGTTGCGCTGGTGGGCTATACGAACGCCGGTAAATCAACTTTGTTCAATCGCCTCACCGGGGCCGAGGTAATGGCAAAGGACATGCTGTTTGCCACGCTGGATCCGACCATGCGGCGGGTTGAACTGCCCGATGGTCCCGAGGTGATTCTGTCGGACACGGTGGGGTTCATTTCGAACTTGCCGACCGAACTGGTCGCGGCCTTCCGCGCCACACTTGAAGAGGTTTTGGGCGCAGATATCGTCGTGCATGTGCGCGACATCAGCCATGAAGACACCGAGGCACAAGCCCGGGATGTCGAGACCATTTTGACCTCGTTGGGCGTAGATGACGAACGCCCCCGGCTTGAGGTCTGGAACAAGATCGACCTGTTGAACGAAGATGAGCGCGAGGCCACGTTTGCTCGGGCCGACCGCGACCCGTCGATCTTTGCCATTTCTGCCGTGACGGGCGAAGGCATCGAACCTTTGTTGGCCGAGATCGCGGTTAATTTGCAAGGGGTTCGGCACGAAACGGTACTGACGCTGGCATTTGCCGAAGGCAACAAGCGTGCATGGCTGTTCCGTCAGGACGTTGTTCAATCCGAAGAGCAGACGGATGACGGATTTCAGATCACCGTATTGTGGACCGACAAACAGGCGGCGCAGTTCGCCGCGCTTTGATCGATAAGTGAGGTCACGATGGTAGAATCTAAGGTGGTTCTGCATGGTCATATTTCCGTGCCTGTCGACCGGATCACGCAGGTGCGGGAGGCTTTGCCGGACCACATCGCCCAGACGCGGGCCGAGCCGGGGTGCATCTCATTCGATGTGACAGAAGACGCGGATATTCCCGGTCGCTTCAACGTGCGTGAAATTTTTGAGAACCAAGCGGCCTTTGACGCGCATCAGGCGCGCACCAAAGCCTCGATCTGGTTCCCGGTGACAGAAGGCATTTCGCGCGACTATCAGATCACGCGCGTTTAGGCGGGGCGTCCGCTACTGCCCGTCTATCTGGCGCTGATAGTCGTCTGCATCGAACCAGAAAAGCGAAGATTGGACTTCGTTGTCTTCGGTCAGCTCCCATTCTTCCCAACCACGTGTGACCACGTGGTTGCCGGTCTCGGAATGATGACCTTCCAGTGTCCAGACAAAAATGGCGTGTGGCCCGGCCCAACGCAACATGTCGCAACGCACTTCCAGATCAGGGAAGTTGATGTGGAATCCGCGCGCCATGTCTGCGACGGCGGCACGGCCGACAGTTGGTTCACCCCGGTTAATTGTGATCTGTCCGTCGGGCGCAAAAAAGCTGGCAACTGCCTCTGGGTCGCCCGAACTCCATGCGATTGCGTAATCGCGCGCGAGATTGTTCATCATATCCCGAAAACTGGCCATCTTTACCCCCGGTTCCGAATGGTCGGTCAACAGATCGTAGGCGAAAACACCGGTACGCGTCCACGGCGGGGTAGAAAAGGGGCAAGGTCCTGCCGAAGTGGTGGAAGTCAGCGCGGGATCAGATTGGTCACACCGACCGCTGCAGCCCGGGCCAGATCCATGTCCAGCGACATCGGGATGTATTCGCCCCGCCGCCAAAGCTGGGCCTGATCGTCGTAGTAGCGCGACAGGAAATGCCCCGACTGACCTGTGGCCGTGATAAAGACCGAACTGTTGGGATCAGCAAAATCATAGACACCGCGATATCCCGCACCGTGCACGTTTTGGAAAGGGTTGGGCCCTTCGCCTGATGTCCGTCCGCGCAGTAGGGTGTTGTCGCCGCCGCTGGTGGATTGGCGGATGTTGACGAAGAACCGCAGAATGGGAACCGTGCCCAGAACCGGGTGGTCATGCGTGGCCTGATGGGCGTCTCCCCAGCGCAGCGATTCCAGCGAACCACCGTATTTCTCGCTGATCCAGATCAGCGCGTCGTCCAGCGCCAACCGGGCCATGTCGGTGCAGGTTTCCACTGGCGCGCTCTGGCGCACGTCGCACCAGACCGAGGCGCCGTCGATATCGCGGTAGACCCGTTCGATGAACAGCGGTTCAACATGTTTGTATTCGGCAGCCAACGGCCCCAACTCGTCCGAGATCAGTCGGATCTGCAACGCGCGCAACCATGCGGCATAGATCAGCGGTTCGGGCAGGTGTTCATTCATCTCACCGTTCCATTCGGCCAGCAAGGCCAGCGCGACCTGACGCTGGCGTTCAGGTGTGCCGTCGGGCGCAGAGGCTCCGGTGAACCAAAGATCGGCGCCGATCAGCGGCAGAAGCGAGCGGGCGGTAAAGCTGACGGTATCAAGCTGCGCTTCGATAAAGCTGTCGCGGGTGTGAACCTCGCGCGATTGCATAAGGCGTTCCCAACGGTGCACGCGCTGCGTATCACCCCATTCATACGAGACATGGTCGGGGAAGGGGCGGTCGATGATCTTGTTGTTTGTATTGCCCAAAATCCCCCCTGCCGGAGCCACGAACTCGGGGTTGTTCGCATAGGGCAAACGTCCTTGCCACGAATTCTCGGCCAGCCAACCGGGCGTTGGGATACGGCCGCGGCTTTGGTTGCGAAGGTCTCGGCTTGGCATTGCGCCGATTAGTTTCATGCCGATCGTGTCCTTGTCGACCAGCGACAGGTTTTGCGAGGGCGCAATGAACAGCTCGGCCACATCGATGGCTTCGCGCACACTGTCCGAATTCATCAAGGCCATCGACGCTGTCATCGACGTGTCACGCGGGCTGAGCGCCGTCCAGGACAACGACGCGACGTGTCCGGGCGGGGTGATCGTTTCCAGATCGTAGTGGCTGCCGGGCAAGACGGGTCCGTTCTCGGTCCAGCGCAGGGTCAGTGTGATTGGGGCTTCATCTTTAATCTCGATGATTGAGGGGCGCGAGCGGAACTGTTTATAACCTTCGGGCGACAGGTATTCTTCTGAGTTTTCAGGGTTCAGCTGTTCGATGTGAACATCCTGATCGTCTAGGTAAGACGACGTCAGACCCCAGCCCAGCCGGTCACTGCGGCCCGTCATGATCGCGGGAACGCCTGGAATGGTTGCACCGATGACACCGCCTTTGGCAAGCTCCAGCCGTGCCAGGTACCAAATGCCCGGTGCGGTCAGGCCCAGATGAGGGTCGTTGGCCAGCAGGGTGCCCCCGATCGCCGAACGCGAAGGCGCGGCGGACCACGCGTTCGACGCCCCGGCCAAGCCGCGTTTAGGGAATGGTGACAGCGGCGAGTCTGGCATCGGCGTGCCTTCGGCATAGCGCGGTAGTTCTGGGAACAAAGACGCATATTCCGGCAGCGCCGCGATGCCCGCACCCGGCACATCTGGCAGGATATCGGCCAGCCGCTGAGGATCGTTCAGCATCAGGGATGTGCGGGCGCGCAGGACCTCATCTTTCAAATGGCCGGACAGTTGCAAGCTCATCAGTTTGATGATCGCAATGCTGTCGCCGGGCTGCCACGGCGAAACAGATGCGTTGAACAGAAACATCTCGGGCGCGCCGCGTCCCAATGCGTTCTCATTGATCTCGTCCAGCCGGGCATTTACGCCCGCAGAATAAGCGCGCAGCGCAGCTTTGGTGTAATCGTCCTGCACCTCGACCGAGCGGTGGGCAAGACTGTACAAGTCAAAACGGCGCAAGAGCTTGTCGATGGGGACAGTGCGCTTGCCAAACACTTCGGATAAACGGCCCTGCGCCGTGCGACGCATCACGGTCATCTGCCACAGGCGATCCTGCGCATGGGCATAGCCTAGGCCAAAGAACACGTCCGGGTCGCTTTCGGCCAGAATATGCGGAACATTGGCGGTGTCGCGCACGATCTCGACCGGGGCGCGCAGCCCGTTGACTTCGACGGTCTGATCATAATCCGGCAGGGACTGGCTGGCCAGAAAGTAGACAAGGCCCACAGCCGCAACGGCCAACAGGATCAGGCCCGTAGCAATTCGTACCAGCCAGCGAAAGACAAGACCCATGAACGCCCCATATCCCCATAAGAAATTATTGGCTGAACCCTACTGGAAGGACCGGGCAACCGAAAGAGGAACGCCGCGCGAACGTTGAGTTAACATGTTGAGATGAATAACCCCGCCATATGGTTTTGAACATGTGGCGGGGTTCGTGGCAAAGGGGGGGGTGGTATTCTGTATCAGGGGATGATGCGCGTGTACTTGGTGCCTTCGACGGTCGCGCCGAATTTCAGACCAGCCTGTCCGAAAACGGCGGCCAACACTGGCTTACGCAATTGGGTTGTGTCGGTCGAGAGCGAGTCGCCGGTGGCATCGACGACATAGCCGATATCCGCACCCGCCGTCCAACCGCTGGAGCGGCGGAAGTCATCCAGCGCGTCCTGCGTCATGAAGAACAGGACGTGCGCATATTGTTGCGCGCCGATCTGCAGACCAGCACTGCCGGATAGGGCCGAGTAATAGTCTACCGTTGCACCGTTAATGCGCAGCGCGCCCTGGCCATATGCGCCGCCAAAGATGAACCCGGCCTCGGTGATCAGGGGCATCACCAGCATGCCGTCGGCTTTATTGGCGATCTCGACGGTGTTGGGGTACTTGCTGAACATTTCGTTCAACGTCACGTTTACACGGGCGTCGATCTGGGCCGCATTGGAATTGCCTACACCGTTTCCGCATGCTGCGGTCAGTGTGAGCCCGGCCATGCCAAGCGCAAAGCCACGACGGTTTAGTCGGGGAGAGTTGGAACTGCTCATGTTTTTTTCTCTGTATAAACTGCCTGAAGTGTCGGGTGTTCCCGATCTTGTGTGCAAGAATACGCCGATTGCGTCCGTGTGTCACGGGAAAGCTGATCCAACAGCGTTCACAATCGGCGAAAAGTCGCGACCGTCCGGGGTTTTAGCCCTGAAGGATGCGTGCGACCTGCGGTGCAAAGTAGGTCAGGATTCCATCGCAGCCTGCGCGCTTGAAGGCCAGCAGGCTTTCCAGCATGACCTTCTCACCATCAATCCAGCCGTTCTGCGCCGCAGCCTGTACCATCGCGTATTCACCGGACACCTGATAGGCGTATGTGGGCGCGCCAAACGTGTCTTTCACGCGCCGACAGATATCCAGATATGGCATCCCCGGCTTGATCATGATCATGTCGGCACCTTCGGTCAGATCTCGTTCGATCAGGCGCAGCGCCTCATTCGAATTGGCCGGATCCATCTGATAGGTCTTCTTGTCACCGGTCAGCGCACCTGACGCGCCTACTGCATCGCGGAAGGGACCATAGAATGCGCTGGCATATTTGGCGGCATAGCTGAGGATCATCACGTTGTGGTGCCCCGCAGTCTCAAGCGCGCGACGCATCGCACCGATGCGGCCATCCATCATGTCTGAGGGACCAATGATGTCGGCGCCGGCCTCAGCCTGCGCCAGTGTCATTTTGACCAGCGCCTCGACAGTCTGATCGTTCACAATCTCGCCATCGACGACGTAGCCGTCATGGCCATTGATGTTATAGGGATCCAACGCCACGTCGGTCATCACGGCAATATCAGGGGCTGCAGATTTGATTGCCCGAATGGCCCGGTTTGACAGGTTGTCGGGGTTCCACGCCTCGGCGCAATCTTCGGTTTTTAGATTGGGATCGGTGTAGGGAAAGATGCAGATCGCCGGGATGCCCATAGCCTGTGCCTCGACTGCGGCCTTTGCGATCAGATCGACCGAGCGCCGCACAACGCCGGGCATCGAAGGTACGGGTTCTTCAATGCCTTCACCATCGCGCACAAAAACCGGCCAGATCAGATCGTCTGTCGTCAGCGCGTTTTCCCGCACCAACCCACGAATGGCGCCGGATTGGCGCGCCCGGCGAAATCGCGTAAGGGGGTAGGGGGCGATGGTCGGTTTCATGTCGCGCTCTCCTTGAATAATCGTGCATTGGGTGGCATGAATTCCCGATGGTCTCAAGGGTAACATTGGACGCGCCTGCGCGAAGAACGCCCCAAGGACAATGAACAAAGGGCTGATGCGTGGATTTGCACTCTTCGATTTTCGAACTCATCGACATGCGCAGCTTTTCGAATCTGTGGTACTGGATCGTGCTGGCGGTGCTCTGGTCGTCGGCCAGCCACTGGGCGATGGGGGTTCCCTACGATCTGCTTGTACGTGCCCGTCGTGTTGGCGGACAGTCCGAACAGGACCTGCTGGATATCGTTCGGATCAATGGGAACAGGCTGCTTTACATCGTTGATATGTCAGGCCTGGTTATTCTTGCTTTATGCTGTTTCTTTTTTACCGGGCTTGCGATGTTGGGTTTCTACTATGGCGTTGAATTTGCACAGGCCGTGTTTTTGTTGCTGTTCCCCGTGAGTTTGGTGATGCTGATCAACATTCGCGCCGCGCGCAAGTTGCAAGGCATCGAGCCGGTGCTCGGAAGCGTGTCAAAGATCCTTGTACGCTGCAGGATTTACACCCAGATCATTGGCATGATCTCAATTGTCATCACGTCACTTTGGGGTATGTACCAGAACGTCTCGATCGGCGTTCTCGGGGGATGAAAACCAGAAAGGCAAAGCGATGACAGCTCCGAACCATGTGACGGTTGGCGGCGCTCCCGAAGGGTTTGACGCACAGCTTGTTCTGAATGAGATCGCGCGCGTTGGCGGGCCGGTCTGTCACGTCGCGCGTGATGACAAGCGGATGGAGGCAATGCGGGCCGCACTGGCCTTCTTTGCCCCCGATATGCCGGTCTTTGTGTTCCCGGGGTGGGACTGCCTGCCATATGACCGGGTGTCACCCAACGCCGACATTGCGGCGGCGCGTGTGGCGACATTGGCGGCATTAGTACATCAGATGCCGGATCGGTTTGTCCTGCTGACCACACTCAATGCCGCGACCCAGCGGGTGCCTGCGCGGGATGTGCTGCGCGAGGCGGCCTTTACCGCTCGCGTGAATCACCGCGTCGACGAAACGGCGCTGCGGAACTTCCTTGTACGCATGGGGTTCACGCAAAGTCCGACGGTGATGGAGCCGGGCGACTATGCGGTTCGTGGCGGAATCATCGACATTTTCCCTCCGGGCGAATCCGGTCCCGTACGTTTGGATCTGTTCGGAGACGTGCTTGACGGCGCGCGCCGGTTCGATCCGGTCTCGCAGCGCACGACCGAAAAGCTGGATGTTGTCGAATTGGCCCCGGTGTCCGAGGTCATTCTGGATGACGCCGCCATAACGCGGTTCCGCCAAAACTATCGCATCGAATTTGGTGCCGCGGGCACCGATGATCCGCTGTACGAGGCGATCAGCGCGGGCCGCAAGCATCAGGGCATCGAACACTGGCTACCGTTCTTCCACGAAAAGCTGGAAACCCTGTTCGATTATCTGCCGGATGCGACGATCACCGTGGATGATCAGGTGACACCCACGCGGCTGGCACGCTGGGATACAATTGCCGATCAGTATGAAACGCGGCGTCTGGCACTGGAAAACCGTTCGCGCATGGATACGGTGTATAAGCCAACACCTCCCGGATTGCTCTATCTGGACGATGCCGCGTGGGAGCAGGCGGTCGGGGACCGGCGGGTGATGCAGTTCAGCCCGCTGCCTCAGGCCAGCGGTCCCGGTGTGATTGATGCAGGCGGGCGGATTGGCCGCAATTTCGCACCAGAGCGGCAGCAGGAAAACATCAGCCTGTTTGGTGCTTTGGCAAGCCATATCACCGACAAGATGGCCAAGGGGCCCGTCTTGATTGCGTCATATTCTGAAGGGGCACGAGAGCGCCTAACAGGGTTGATCGAGGATGAGGGCCTGGCCGAAGCCGTCCCTGTCACCAATGGCACCCGGATCGGCAAACGCGGATTGCATCTGGCTGTCTGGGCGCTTGAGCACGGGTTTGAAACCCCCGGTCTGACCGTGATCGCTGAACAGGACGTGCTGGGTGACCGCCTCATCCGCCAGCCCAAGAAGCGCCGCAAGGCCGAGAATTTCCTGACCGAAACCCAGTCGCTCAGCCCAGGCGATCTGGTGGTTCACGTCGACCACGGGATCGGGCGGTACATGGGGATGGAGGTGGTCACGGCCGCCGGTGCCGCGCATGAATGCCTGCTGTTGGAATATGCAGAACAGTCCAAGTTGTATCTGCCGGTTGAGAACATCGAGCTGCTGTCGAAATACGGCCATGACGAAGGTCTGCTGGACCGCTTGGGTGGAGGTGCGTGGCAGGCTAAGAAAGCCAAGCTGAAAGAACGCATCCGCGAGGTGGCGGACAAGCTGATCCGTATCGCCGCTGAACGCGCTTTGCGCAAAGCTCCGGTCATGGATCCACCGCCCCACGCGTGGGAGGAGTTCAGCGCCCGCTTTCCATATCAGGAAACCGACGACCAGCTGCGCGCGATTTCCGAGGTGATGGAGGACATCCATTCCGGCGCACCGATGGATCGGTTGATCTGTGGTGACGTGGGCTTTGGCAAAACCGAGGTTGCCATGCGCGCGGCCTTTGTCGCCGCGATGTCCGGTGTTCAGGTGGCCGTGATTGCACCGACCACATTGCTGGCGCGTCAGCACGCGGCCAGTTTCAAGGAACGGTTCCGGGGCTTTCCGCTGGAAGTGCGGCAGCTGTCGCGGTTTGTGTCCGCGAAAGATGCACAGCAGACCCGTGATGGTATGGCGCGCGGGACCGTCGACATCGTGATCGGCACCCATGCGTTGCTGGCCAAGGGTATCCGGTTCAACAATCTGGGCCTGTTGATCATCGACGAAGAACAGCATTTTGGCGTCGGTCACAAGGAACGCCTGAAACAGCTGCGCAGCGACATTCACGTGCTGACCTTGACCGCCACGCCGATCCCACGGACGCTGCAGCTGTCGCTGACCGGCGTGCGCGACCTGTCGATTATCGGCACGCCGCCTATCGATCGTCTTGCCATTCGCACGTATGTCAGCGAATTCGACGCCGTGACCATACGCGAAGCCCTGCTGCGCGAACACTATCGAGGCGGGCAGAGCTTCTACGTTGTTCCCCGCATCTCGGACCTGCCAGAGATCGAAGAATTCCTAAAGGAACAACTGCCCGAGCTGACTTATATGGTGGCGCATGGGCAAATGGCGGCGGGTGAACTCGACGACCGAATGAACGCTTTTTATGACGGCAAGTACGACGTGCTTCTGGCGACCACGATTGTGGAGAGCGGGCTGGATATTCCAACCGCCAACACGATGGTCGTGCACCGGGCAGATATGTTCGGGCTGGCTCAGCTTTATCAGATCCGAGGCCGGGTGGGTCGCTCCAAAACCCGTGCCTATGCGTACCTGACCACCAAACCGCGTCAGAAACTGACGGCGACAGCCGAAAAGCGCCTGCGGGTTTTGGGCTCGCTGGATACTCTGGGGGCCGGGTTCACGCTCGCATCGCAGGACCTGGACATTCGTGGTGCGGGCAACCTGCTGGGTGAGGAACAGTCCGGCCAGATGCGCGATGTTGGCTATGAGCTCTATCAATCGATGCTGGAAGAGGCGATTGCCAAGATCAAAGCCGGTGAAATGGAAGGGCTGTCTGAAGCCGACGATCAATGGGCGCCACAGATCAATCTGGGCGTGCCGGTTCTGATCCCCGAAGATTACGTGCCCGATCTGGATGTGCGCCTTGGGCTTTATCGTCGCTTGTCGTCGCTTTCGACCAAGGTCGAGCTGGAAGGTTTTGCCGCAGAACTGATCGACCGGTTCGGCACGCTGCCGAAAGAGGTAAACACCCTGATGCTGGTCGTGCGCATCAAGGCGATGTGCAAACGCGCAGGGATTGCAAAACTGGATGGCGGGCCGAAGGGCGCGACAATCCAGTTTCACAACGACAAGTTCGCCTCGCCGGAGGGTTTGGTAGAGTTCATTCAGAACCAGCGCGGTTTGGCCAAGGTCAAGGACAACAAGATCGTCGTCAGACGCGATTGGAAGAAGGACAGCGACAAGATCAAAGGCGCATTTGCCATCGCCCGCGATCTGGCGGAAAAGGTCATGGCAGCGAAGAAGAAAAAGGCGAAAGCCTAGTCTCCGCTGACGAAAGTGCACAATTGCCATTCGCCCGCGTCCGATTTCACAAGCGCGGCGCGGTGACCTGTCATGGGCCATAGAAAGTCGCCGTGCATGAATCCCCGCGTGCCGTCAGTCAGCATCACCGGTTGATAGTCGGCACCGTCTCGATGGGTCGGGACGATGACGATCTCGTAGCTGATGAGGCTCAGCGCTGGGGAGCCTGGTTCGGCGGCTTGCCGAAGACTGACGTTCTCACCGGTGACAAAGTAGGCCACGTAAGGGTCCAATGAGGCAGGCAAGGTGATCTGCCATTGATGCGGCATCCAAAACTCGCCCTCGTCGTCGAAATAGCCCGGTTGGGACAGGGTGGTTTCCAGATCGCTCCAATAGGCTTCGCGGCTCTGGTCTTCTAGAGAGCTGTTTTCCGGGCCGAGGTATTCAAGGAATTCCCCGGGCCCACCGCTTCCGCCATGGCTGAGGTAGATGTCCGGGCAAGCAGCTGCGATAACGGTGTCGGTATCACGTGCGGCCACGCTCGCCAACAAACTCTCCCGAAAGGCCACAAGGGTAGGATCGCGTTCTGCTTCATCGACCGGCGGAAATGACTGCCGGTCAGCCAGGGCTGGGCCACAAAAAAGCAGCGACAACATAACTGCACGGATCATTCTGCGGCCTTCATTGCTGCCTGAGCGCAAAAACACGAGGCCCCGACGGCCCGGTCAGCGCGGGCAAGCGCCAGATCAAGACGCTGTTTGATCAGTTTGATCTCGCCCCCTTCACCGCGTGCTTTTAGACAATCGTGCAGGCCCTTCAGGCTCCAAACATTGTCGGGGTGGATTGAGGCGCGGCTGAGGGTGCCGCCAAGCCCAAGGTCCTCACGATACACCGCTTCGGCCTCGGCCACGTGGCCTTGCTCAAACAACAGCGCACCAAGCGCGTGACGCGCGGGTTGCATCCACCCCCATGGCTCGTCGTAGGGTAGCGTGTCGTCCAATTCGACCGAGCGCCTAAGATGCGCGAATGCGGCGTCATAGTTGCCTTTGCGATACTCAATCTCGCCCCGCAGCATTTCGCGGGCGATGTCCAGCAAGTCGATCACGCGGTTGTTGTGTAGCAGCCGGGTTTCCGGAACCCGCTCCTTGGCGGCAAGGAACAGTTGCTCTTCGGCCTCTGCTTCGGCGACCTGATCTGTGGCGGCAAAAGCGATTGCACGGGCGTAATGGGTGGTCGCGGTGACGGTGCGGTAGAGGTCCTGATCCTCGGGCAAGGGCAGGGCCTTTGCTTCTTCCCACCGGCCAAATCGGATCAGGATGTGCGGCCCCATCGACATGTAGCTTTCGAAGAAATCCGCCATGGGCGGGCTTTCCGTGCGCAGCATCTCTTCGGGGGTGGTGTCCCATATGCCCTGATTGGCGCGCAGGGCAGGTTCCATCTGACCCAGAAACAGCGCGCCATAGATAGCAAAGTGATAGTCGTGCTGGCGATAACCTGTGTAGATGTTGAACGCACCTTCGCGCTCATAATACTTCAGATCAGCTTCGGTCGCCTTTTCGTTCCAATGGACGACGTTCTGATAATGCCCGCACAGGACATCGATATGGGTGGGCATGTGCACCAAATGCCCCGCATCCGGGACCAATGTGCGCAAGATATCCCCGGCCTTCAGCGCCTTTTCTGGTGTTGGCGACATCTCCATCAGATGAACATAGAGGTGCAGCAAGCCCGGGTGCGACATGGCTGCCGGGTCGTCTGCCATTGCGTCTTCCAGGGTTTTTTCCGCCTCCAACGTGGCTGCGCCTTCAGCGGGCTCACCGGTTCTCAAGTTCCACATCTGCCAAGGAGTCAGGTTGAGTAACGCCTCGACATATATAGTGCGCAGATCGAGGTGGTCCGACTGCTCTGCAAAGGCCACGCGCATCGCATCGGCGAAGTCATGGTCCCAGCTATGCATGTCGTCGACGGGATCGCGTTGAGGATACCGCGCGGGTAGGGCGCGGATCAGCGCCTGTTCCGTCGGGCTGCACCCTTCGGCCAAAGCCACGGCTTTCTGCGTGGCATCATAGGCCAGTGCCAGCGCCTTTCGTTGCCCGCGGTCATCCAGCAAGTTCCAAGGAAGGTTGTAGTTTGGCCCTGCAGCATAAGCCACGCCCCAGTGGGCCATCGCGCAGTCAGGGTCAAACTCAAGCGCGCGCTGAAAACACACAACCGCTTCGTCGTGGTTATAGCCGTAGGTCCAATTCAGCCCTCGGTCGAACCAAAGCTGTGCGTCTGCTGAGGCCGTCGTTATCGGACAGGAATATGCGCCAAGATCGTAATAGTCGCTCACTGAAAAACTCCACTCATATTGAGCAGATGTTAGCCTGATTCACCGTTCCTGCACAGATCAGGCTGGAAGCCTGTTTTCGATCCGCCCCATATGCAGCATCAGGCCGAAGCCCGCGGCGCTCATGGCCAGGATGCCAACAGCCAGCGGGGTGATAGACCCGTCGAACATCTGCCCGATGGGGGCCGCAATCGCGGCTGCAAACACGGTCGAGATCGCTCCGATCACCGAGGCTGCCATGCCCGCGATATGGCCCATTGGCTCCATCGCGATGGCGTTCAGGTTGCCCATAGTCATGCCTGCCATAAAGAAGACTGCCGTTTGCCAGCTTACGAAAACGGCGAAAGACATGGTGGGCGAAAGGTCTGCCGCATTCAGGGCGATGACAGCTGTGGTAAAGAGGACCTGCGCGCCCAACGCCCATGTCACGATCCGGCGCATGCCCAATTTGATAACAAGGGCCGCGTTTAAAAGGCTGGCTGAGCCCGCCATCAACGCCACGAACCCGAACCAG
Source organism: Ruegeria sp. CDSC054 (assembly GCF_059610645.1). Lineage (NCBI taxonomy): Bacteria > Pseudomonadati > Pseudomonadota > Alphaproteobacteria > Rhodobacterales > Roseobacteraceae > Ruegeria > Ruegeria sp. CDSC054. Next base: position 115,101 of record NZ_JBXWOA010000001.1, read on the forward strand.
AACGGAAAACTGTCGGCACTGTCGTGGATGACATCGTAGACCGGTTGAACCATCGTCAGCATGGTGAACAACATGCCCAGACACAATGTCTGAACCAAGATCGACAGTCGGACAGTTGGATGTGTGAACATCTGGCGTGCGGCGTCCAGTATAAGGGGCAGTCGCAGCGGGCGACGGTTCTCGACCGACAGGGGTTCCGGAAGGCGCAGGCCCATCCAGACGATGGTGATTAGTGAGAACAGGATGAATGAGGCAAAGATACCCCGCCATCCGGTCAGTGCGATCACTCCGGCACCAAGCATTGGCGCGATCGCAGGGACCAGGGTGAAGATCATCATCGCAATCGATACAATCCGCGCCATCTCGCGGCCCGAATACAGATCGCGAATAATCGCCATGGCCACCACGCGCGGGGCCGCACATCCGATCCCCTGGAAGATACGGGCGACCAATAGCATTTCGAGTGATGAACTGGCCCAGGCAGCCGCCGCTGCAATGATATACAGTGCCGATCCGACGTAGATCACTGGTTTGCGGCCAAAGGCGTCCGACAGCGGCCCGGTAAAAAACGTGCCAATCCCCATGCCCAACACAAACGAGGTTAGGATCAGCTGGGCTTTGTTGACGTCGTCGGGGCTGAGTTGCGCGCCGATATTTGGCAGCGCAGGCAACATGGAATCGATCGAAAACGCGATCGTCGCAAACATCATTGCGACAAGTGCTATGAACTCACCCCGTGACATGCGATTGGCCATAACGCCCTCCTGATCTGTTCGCGCTATCATGGCAAATCAGTTGACGCTAGGTGTCAAATTGCACAGAGGTCTGTGCTATTTTGCAGCGGAAGCCTCAAGTTGAGACATGATTTCAGCAATCACTTTTTCCCACATTTCAGGGGGTTGCGCCCCAGGGACGGCATGTTGATTGGCAACGATGAACGTCGGGACAGAGCTGACGCCCATTTGCCTGGAATGGCTGTCACGGTTGCTGATATCCTCGCGATCGGCATCGGATTTCAGCAGTTTCAGCACGACCGCTGCGTCCATGCCTGCATTGTCGGCAATATCCGCCAGAACCTCATGATCGCCGATATCGCGGGCCTGTACGAAATAGGCATCGAACAGTGCATCGACCACGGCGTTCTGTTTGCCTTCAATCCCTGCCCAATGGATCAGGCGGTGCGCGTCCAGAGTGTTGGGCGTGCGCTTCATACCTTCGAAGTCGATCTTAAGGCCTGCGTTCTCGGCATGATCAACGACCGGAGCATAGGCACGCACCGCGCCTTCCTTGCCCCCGAACTTGCGTTCGAGATACTCGCGGCGATCCATCCCGGCATCCGGCATGTCGGGGTTCAACTGGAACGGATGCCATTCGATCACAAACGGATGGTCCGGGATCGCCGCCAGCGCCTTGTCCAGATGGGTTTTGCCGATATAGCACCACGGGCAGATCGGGTCGGACATGATATCAAGCTTGACGGTCTCGGTCATGGGTTGGTCGCCTTGAAATAGGCCGGCAGCGCCCGGCGCAGAAGTTTCCCGTTCCCGCCGGTGGGCAGTTCAGGCAGATGGATAAAGGCGCGCGGTTGCTTATAGCGCGCCAGATTTGCCTCGACATAGGTGTGCAGGGCGTCGTCGTCCAGCTTTTCTGGTCCTGTATAGAAGGCTGCTATCACAAATGTGTCCTGTTTGACCTCGACTGCCGCAGCCCCGACCTGCGCGATGCCGGGATATCGGGACAGCGCGGCCTCGACCTCAACCGGAGACACCCTATAGCCGCCTGCATTCATCATATCGTCATCGCGTCCCAGATAGGTGATCTGGCCATCCACGGCCATGGCCCCTTGATCGCCGGTTACGAACCATTCGTCCTGCATCCGGGCTTCGGCCTCGTCCGGGGCGTTGAGATAGGTCAGCATCAAGCCGGGGTCGGACCGGTGTATGGAAATGGTGCCTTCCTGACCCTGAGGAACGGGACCGTCAGGTCCCAGGATGGCCACACGGCGGCCGGGCTGCGGTTGGCCCAATGCATCGGACCGCGCTGGATGCGCCGGGCTGGACGAAATGAAAGTCGAACACTCGGACATGCCATAAGCTTCGTAGAGTTCAGTGCCGGTCGCTTGCGTCCACTGTTCATGCAGATGCCGCGACAGTTTTTCTCCGGCGCATAACCCATGCCGCAATTCCGGTAGGTTGAGGTTGTCTGTTGCACTCACCACCTTACGGAATACGCCGGGTGCTGCAGCAAAGATGGTGGCCTGATGACGGCGTAGCAGGGCGGGTAGTGCGTCCAGATCGGTGCCCGGCGCGGGGATAAGAGCCGTTGCGCCAATGGTCCAGGGATCCATTAGACCGGTGCCCAAAGTATAGGTCCAGTTGAACGCGCCCGCGTGACACAGGCGATCGGTTTCACGCAGCCCGTACCAGCCATCCACCATCATCTGACGCGCCCAGATGGCACGATGGGCATGGGCTACAGCCCTCGGTTTTCCCGACGTGCCCGAAGTATAGACGACATAGGCCATCCTTTCCGGGTCACCCATTTGATACTCAGCAGCAGGCAGATCACGCATTCCGGCCAAATCGGACAGGTCAATCTGAACCGGGTGCGCGGCGCACGCAACCTGTGGGTCACGCAGAATGGCGGCAGGCTTGAGGTCCTTGATCATGCGCTCTGTTTCTGGTTCGGTCAGCTGCGATGATGTTGGCACCGGGACGATGCCGACAGCAATCGCTCCGAGATAGGCAATCGGGAAATCGACCGTGTTTCCAAGCCGCATCAACGCGATATCGCCGGGCTTCAAACCAGCTTTCAACAACCCTGTGCCAGTGCCCAGAATGGCCTGCTGCAACTCGCTATACGTCAAATGCTCGGCATCCGAAGACCCTAGAACAGACAGGGCGGTCTTGTCCGAAAGCTTGGCGGCACAGCGCAGCACATGCGCTGCCAGATTGAATGGAGAGGGGCAGGCGGGCGGCGGTCCCTGATCAAAAATAGAAAGCATGGCAACTGGCTAGCGCGACCACTGCTGCGTTGCAAGCGCGACAGGCTGCGCCTATAGAATGACGCATGAGCACCCAAGACCAGACATCTTTGATCCGCATTGCCCGGGACTCGGGCGAACATACGGAAGTTGAACCACTGGACCTCGGCGCGCGTGTGCGCGAGCTGCGGAAAGCGCGGAAATGGACGCTTGAACAAGCGGCCACGCAGGCTGGTCTGGCGCGTTCAACGCTCAGCAAGATCGAAAACGGTCAGATGTCGCCCACCTATGACGCGCTGAAAAAGCTTGCGACCGGTCTTGAGATCTCGGTGCCACAGTTGTTCACGCCGCCACAGCGGGATCAGGTGATCGGCCGGATGGCCGTGACGCGCATGGGCGAAGGGTCTGCCCATCCCACAACCACCTATGAACATGAACTGCTGGCCGAAACGCTGACAAAAAAGCAGATGCTGCCCTATCGGGCCCGTGTCCGCGCGCGGTCAATGGATGAGTTCGACGGCTGGGTCCGACACGACGGCGAAGAGTTCTTGTATGTCCTGACGGGTGTTGTGCGCCTTTATACCGAGTTTTATGAACCAGTCGAAATGCGCCGCGGCGACAGCGCCTATTACGACGGGAGCATGGGGCACAATGTAATCTCGGTCAGCGACGAAGATGCAATGATCCTGTGGGTGACATCACTTACTTAACGACCGGCTGAATTCGCGATTCAAACCTTCCGTGAACAAAAAATCTTCAAGCTCTTCGTGGGCTTCGTTCATGGTCAGTTGATGACGTTCAGCCAGATACGCTTCGAAACATTTGCGGTCTTGGCTTAACCGCACCATGTCCTGATCCCGCAGGTTCGGAAATCTCCGTTTGGCGCGCGTATACATAGCGTCCAGGTCTTGCGTCAGATCGGTCCATTTCAACATTAGACAGCTTTCCGTTTTCATGGTTTCAAACCGCTCGTCCCAAGAACCAGCGTACGAAGGTGGTGGGGGCGTTCGGGCATGACAAAATGTCGCACCCGAGGTCGGGAGGCGGTTTGATTTTTGACGGGGTTGAAAGTGCCCGTTGCAGCCTATCCGCAACGGGCAGACGGACCTGATTTTGAGTGAGTGGAGGCCGGTCCGTAAATTCGATGTGCTGCGCACCGGACGAAGAGTTACGTTTTGAAATTCAAAGCAATAATCAATTCGTGCAGCGTACTGCAGCTTATGCACAAGCTATATCGCTAAACCCAGTTCAGTAAAGCTTTTTGTGTGAGTTTCTTAGGGGAGCACTTGACGTTGGGGCAATTGCAACATGTTGGCGCACCAAAAACTCGACCCGCAATATGCGGTGCCAATAGGCTGTGCGCCGATTTCCGCCCACGTCCCTTTGGTGCTGCGCGTGACCCGTTACTGTTCGTACCACCAAACCTGCGGCATGTATTCTGGCCCATCGCCATAGATCGGCAAGTTTTCCGGCTGCTTGAGTTCCTTGGCGTGGGCGATCCTGCCTACATCAAAGTTCCAGATCGGAATGACATAGCGCCCGGCGGTCAATACACGATCAAGCGCGCGCGTTGCAGCAACGAAATCCTCATGACTTTCCGAGGCCAGCATGGCGTCAATCATTCCGTCCACAGCGGGTGAAGCCACCCCCATCAAATTGCGCGTGCCCGGAGTATTCGCGTTTTCGCTGCCCCAGTAGAGGCGCTGCTCGTTGCCGGGTGACAGGGACAACGCACGACGGAAATAGGTCATGTCGAAATCCAACTCGGATGTACGGCTGGTGAACTGGGCGCTGTCGACCTGCTCGGTGCTCACCGCGATGCCAAGACGTTCCAGTGCGCGCGTGTAGATCTCGATTGCCGTTTCGCTTTCGGTGTCGCCCTGTTGCAGCAACACGGTCAAGGTAAAGGCATCGCCGTTTTCGTTACGCAGCACGCCGTCCTGAATGGTCCAGCCAGCCTCGGCCAACAGTTTGGTGGCGGCGCGGATGTTCGAACGATTGCGGGCCGATCCGTCACTTTCAGGCAATGTATAGCCTTCAAGCGTTCCGGGAGGCAGGTCGTCCTTGAACTCCATCAGCAACTCTTCGATGCGACCACTTGCCGGGCCAGGCTGCATCGAAAGGTCCGAGCCTGAGAAATAGGATGTGATACGCGGCTGTGCGTTGCCGGTAATCGTGTCGTTGATGAATTCGAAATTGAACGCCAGCGTGAGCGCCTCGCGGACACGCCAGTCGTCAAACGGTGCTTTGCGGGTGTTCATGACAAACCCGGTCATGCCCGAGGGCTTGCCGTGCGGGATCTCGGTCTTGACGACATCACCACGCTGGACGGCCGGGAAATTGTATTGGTTGGCCCATTTGTCGGCATTGAATTCACGTACCGCGGTCAGTTCTCCGGCTTTGAAGGCCTCGAATAGAACAGTGCCGTCGCCGTAGAACTCGATCCGCATTTCGTCCAAATTCATGGTGCCTTTACGGAAGGGGATGTCAGTGCCCCAATAATCCGGGTTCCGCTTGAGGTTCACGTATCTACCGGCCTCATAGCTGTCGACAACATAGGGGCCTGTGCCGATAGGGATGTCATGCAGCCCGGCATTGGCAAAATCTTTACCTTCCCACTGGGCTTTCTGCAGGATCGGGCGCAGGCCGGCGATCAGGGCAAGCTCGCGGTCGGGTTCGTTAAAGGTGATGCGCACCGAGCGGGGCCCGGTCTGTTCAATACTGTCAATCTTGCTCCACAGCCCGCGATAACGCAGGTGGCCTTCGGTTCCCAAAGTCTCATACGACCAGATGACATCGTCCACTGTTACTGGTGTACCATCCGAGAATTCTGCGTTCTCACGCAGGGTGAATTCGACCCAGGACCGGTCCGGCGCTGTCTCAACTGATTCGGCTAACAGCCCGTAAAGAGTGAAAGGTTCGTCCCAGGATCGGCCCATTAGGCCCTCGTGGGTCCAAAATCGCAATTGCCAGGGCGAGCTGCCTTTTTGCACGAACGGGTTCAAACTGTTATAGCCGCCCGTATTTCCGAACACGACTTTCCCGCCTTTGGGCGCGTCTGGATTTGCGTAGGGCAGGGACACAAAATCCGGTGGTAGGGCCGGGTCACCATACATAGCTATGCCATGGGTCGATTCTGCATAAGCAATTGACGTGCTCAAAAGTGCAGTGATTCCCGCGATCAATGGACGAACGGGGCGGAGAAAATCGGGGCTCATTTTGGAAACAATCCTGCTCTGGCCTTATTTTGTTGGGATTCATCGTAGCTATGATTTTTCTTGTTTTCAAACTTTTAGCTTGGACGAACACAAGAAATTGCTTATAAAGGACGCACTGCTCGATAGGTTTCTTGCCTGTATGAAACCTGCCTCAATAACTTAACGCCCGCTTCGTGCGGGCGTTTTTTTTTGTTCGGATCTGTCGTAGGATGCGTCGCCCGAATGTTTCCCCGTTTTCTTTGCAGCTGCAGCATGGCACTGTGTCGCCAAAGTTGATTTTGTGGGAGTTCGGCCATGAGCCTTTCGGGAAAAACAGCCATTATCACCGGATCGAATTCAGGGATCGGATTGGGCGTCGCGCGTGAGCTGGCGAAGGCCGGGGCCAACGTTGTGCTGAATTCATTTACCGACCGCGACGAAGATCATGCGCTGGCCGCCGAGATTTCGAAAGAGACGGGTACCAGCGCACGTTATATCAAGGCAGACATGTCTAAAGGTGAAGAATGCCGCGCGCTGATCGAAAATGCGGGGGCGTGTGATATTCTGGTGAACAACGCGGGCATTCAGCATGTCGCGCCGGTTGATCAGTTTCCGGTCGAAAAGTGGGATGCGATCATCGCGATCAACATGAACTCGACATTTCATACGATGGCCGCAGCGCTGCCAATGATGCGGAAGGCCGGGTGGGGACGTATTGTGAATATCGCCTCGGCACACGGGCTGACGGCATCCCCGTTCAAGGCGGCCTACGTTGCGGCAAAACACGGCGTGGTTGGCATGACCAAAACCGTCGCTCTGGAAACAGCGCAAGAGCCGATCACATGCAACGCGATCTGCCCGGGTTACGTCCTGACCCCATTGGTCGAAGCGCAGATCCCGGGCACGATGAAGGAATACAACATGAGCCGTGAGGACGTGATCAAGAACGTGATGCTTGAACGGCAACCTTCGAAAGAATTCGCCACGGTCGAGCAATTGGGTGGCACCGCGATCTTCCTGTGCTCGGATGCGGCAGCGCAAATCACCGGGACCACGATCTCGGTCGATGGCGGTTGGACAGCGTTGTGAGGTTTCACGGGGGCGATGGCCCCGCACCCCCGGAGTATTTTGGAAAAGATGAAGGGGCAGGACGGTGAAACGGATCAATCTGGCTTTGCAGGGTGGGGGCGCGCACGGTGCCTTTACCTGGGGCGTTCTGGACAGGCTGCTGGACGAAGAAGATATCGAGGTTGCGGCGATCACAGGGACCTCGGCCGGGGCGCTGAATGGCGCTGCCTTCAAATCCGGGATGGTGCACAACGGACGCGACGGCGCGCGGGCCTGTCTGGACGGGCTATGGGCACGGATGGGTGCGGTGGGGGATATGCGCCTTGCCAACTGGATGCAGGCGCTGGAGCCCGCACAGATTGCCCAGTCGATGGAGTATTCACTGCCATTCTCGATTGGCGATGCCTGGTCGCGAATGGTGTCGCCTTATGCCTATGGTCCGTTTTACCGCAATCCTCTGAAACCGGTTGTGGATCGGTTCAACTTTGATGAGATTTGCACGGATCAGGGACCCCAGTTGTTTGTCTGCGCGACCTGTGTACGCAGCGGCAAGATCCGGGTGTTCACCGGGGAAGAGATTTCAACGGATGCCATTTTGGCCTCGGCCTGCCTGCCGAACCTGTTTCAGGCCGTCGAGATATTTGACCCCAGCTCGGGCCGGACCGAGGCATATTGGGATGGTGGTTACACTGGAAACCCGGCGCTTTATCCCCTGTTTAACAATGATTTGCCTGAAGATGTCGTGGTCGTGAACATCAACCCGCTTGAGCGTGATGAGGTGCCGAAAACTCCGCAGCAGATCCAGAATCGGATCAACGAGATCAGCTTTAACTCATCCCTGTTTCGCGAGCTGCGGGCGATCAATTTTGTTCAGCGTCTGTTGGCGGACGGCAAGCTGACGGCCGGAGAGATGAGCCGCGTATTTGTTCACATGATCGCGGATGACGAATTGATGAACGATTTGTCCGTGGCAACCAAGACGGTTCCCAACCCTGTGATACTGCATAAACTGAAGGACGCCGGGCGCGCCGCAGCGCATCGGTTCATTGGTGATCACAAAGCCGATCTCGGCGCACGCAGCACCGTCGACTTGCCCGAGATGTTCGGCTGATCACTCCGGTGGCTGCGTCGGGTCTTTTTCGTTGGGGTAAACAAGGCCTGCGGAAATCACCAGCTTTGCGGCGTCCTCGATAGTCATATCCAGCAGGATCACGTCCTCGGCTGGGAAGAACAGCAGGAAGCCCGAGGTCGGGTTGGGCGTGGTCGGAACAAAAACGCCCAGCAGTTCGCCCCCGGTTTCAGCCCGCTCGCTGACTTCGCCTTTTGCCGCGGTAGAGACGAAACCGATCGCCCAGATGCCGCGGCGGGGGTATTGGATCAGGCATGCTTTTTCGAATGACCGTTCAGTCTGGGCAAACACCGTTTCCGAGATCTGTTTGATCCCGGAATAGACGGATCGAACAACGGGCATCCGGCTGACAAGGCTTTCGGCAATTTGGATCAGGGACCGGCCCAGAATACCTTTGGCGATCCATCCAACCAGAACTGTGAAGATCAAAAAAATGACAACGCCGACGCCGCGCAGGTTGATGCCCACGTATTCCTGCGGCTGGAACCGCTGTGGAATTATGGGCAGCACCGCGCTGTCGATCCAGCCGACCACGGACCAGATCAGCCAGATGGTCAGCCAAACCGGCGCAATCACAACGATGCCCGTCAGGAAAGACGCGCGCAGTCGCGAAAACAGGCCCGGGCGGCGATGTGGTTCTTCGTCAAATGGCGTGTTCATTGCGGTCCTGAGCGGTTTTCTGCCGAGTTAGTTAAGCAGTCGGGTGCCTTGGTACAATAGGCTTAAGTCAATCGGTCTTCGCGGCTAGAGCACGGGCAATCCCGGCTGCCAGTCGCGCGTTGTTGCGGACCAAAGCGATATTGGCGGCCAGCGAACGCCCTTCGGTCTGTTCGTAGATCCGCTGCAGCAGGTACGGCGTGACACCCTTGCCGCTGATCCGGTGCGTATCTGCGTCGGCCTGTGCCGAGGCAATGATAGGTGCCAGTTCTTCGGCCGGGATCTGATCGTCGGCTGGGATCGGGTTGGCGACCAACTGACCGCCGGGCAAGCCAAGCGCGCGGCGCGTGGCGTGGGCCGTGGCGATGTCTTCGGCGCTGTCCATACGCAGGGGCGCGGCATAAGGGGATTTGGCCGACCAGAAGGCCGGGAATTCGTCCTGCCCGTAGGCGATGACAGGAACGCCCAGCGTTTCCAGAACCTCGAGCGTTTTTGCCAGATCGAGGATGGCCTTTGCGCCTGCAGCGACAACCGTAACCGGGGATTGCGCCAGCTCATGCAGATCGGCTGAGATATCAAAGGTCGTCTCGGCACCCTGATGCACGCCGCCGATGCCACCGGTGGCAAACACTTCGATCCCGGCATAATGCGCGGCGATCATCGTCGCAGCGACTGTGGTTGCGCCAGTGCCGCCGGTTGCCATGCAGGCTGCCATATCAGCGCGCGACAGCTTGGCGACGCCCTGCGCCTGACCCAACGCTTTCAGCTCATCAGCCTCAAGGCCCACATGCAGTTTGCCTTTGATCACGGCCATGGTTGCCGGAATTGCGCCCGCGTCGCGGATATCCTGTTCAACCTGTGCCGCAACCTCGATGTTCTGAGGGTAGGGCATTCCGTGGGTGATGATGGTGCTTTCCAGCGCAACGATGGGCTGGCCTGCGTCCTTGGCGGCGCGGACCTCGGCGGAATATTGAATGTCGATCACAGTGGGGTTTCTCCGGATACGTAAGTTGCGGCGGCGTTCAGCGCGCGGGTCAGGGCCTCGGCGCTGGATGCTCCGTCGGATTCTGAGGCGATGTGGGCCGCCATAAAAGTGTCGCCTGCGCCGGTTACGCGGGTAACCAGAACGGACGGGGGTGTTTGGGTCAGGATTTCATCCGCATTACCAACCGTGGCCGAACTTCCGCCGTCGGTGACCAACACCCGCAGCGCGCCGCGATCCAGCAGGCCTTTGGCGGCGCTTTCGGAATCCTTGAATTCACGCTGACACAGGATGCCGGCTTCTTCGAGGTTCACATACAGCGTTGCACGCGCATGTTTCAGGAACGGCAGCAAGCGTTCGGCTTTACCGGGCGAGGCCGGTGCGACACGCAGATCGGCGCGCGCAAAGGCGGGGCTTTGGGCGATTTCCTCAAGCAAGTTCAGTGTCAGATTGCCGTCCAGCGCGATAGGGCCTTCGAACGGCTCGTTTTCGTACCCTAGCGGCCCGTGCATTAGCGGGCGAAGGATTTTGGCGCCCGCGGCCTCAAGCGAATGTGCGTCAGCAATTGCCGCGATCAGGCCGTTGGCCCCTTCGACCGCCATGTAACGGTCGGTCGGCAAATCCTGCGAACGGTAAATGTGATCTGTCACCATGCCCAGCCGGGAACACGCATTTGCCAACTCATCGCCCTCAGGATCGCGCCCGATGGCGGTCAGCAGGGTGGGGGTCATGCCAAAACGCACCAGTGTCATGGCGATGTTCATGGCCACGCCACCCGGTAGGCGGGTGATCCGCCCCGGCACGTCCGACCCTTGCCGCATGGCGCTGGCGGACCGGCCAATCACGTCCCAAAGAACCGATCCGATACAAAGGATGTCGCTGTTTTGTGTCATGTCGTCGTCATGCCGTAGCCCCGGCGTAGGTGCAAGCGTTAACGCTCGCACCGATCAGCGCATCGCGTCGGTCAGACCCTTCAGCGCGGCCAGAGGGTCGTCCTGTGACCAGATCTCGTCCCCGATACCGAAAAAATCGGTGCAGGGGGTCAGATCGCGAACCAGGTCGGGGTTCAGGCCACCCTCGGCAACGACCGGAACTTCGATCGTCTCAGACCACCACTGGAACAGATCCATTTCGGCGATTGTGCCATCACCCAGCGTTGACGCGCCCACTGGTCCAAAGGCGACATAGTCCGCACCGGCCTCGCCAGCCGACATGCCGTCATGGCTGGACGCACCGCAAAAGCTGCCAACGATGGCTTCCGCGCCCAATTCCTTTCGTGCAAACCGGACCGAGCGCGCGGCGTCATCCAGATGCACCCCGTCCAGCCCCAACCGCTGCGCCAGCAGAACATGGTTCGAGATCACCAGCGCCACATCGCGCGCATGAGCAACCTCACGGCAGGCATCCGCCGCGCGGGCGATCGTGTCTTCATCTCCACCAGCCAGCGCCAATCGGATACAGGCGATCTCTGCCCCGTCCAACACGCTGGCCAAACGGTTCGTAAAGGTGCTCAGTTCGATGGTCGGTGGCGTAATCAGGTAAATCTGCGGCTGCTCGGGGGTGTCCATTGGCGCGTCCTTCGCTTTCAGTCTTTTGCGCGGTTTAGCGGATTGCGGCGGGGAAGCAAACTTTTATGCTGGTTTCCGGCCCAAATGAAGGCGCGAACGGCTTGCCCTGCCTGCGCGCGCAGATTAGAGCAGGCGGAGCTTTCGGAGACAGCCATGCCCAGCGATAAATCCCAACCCTCATTCGTGCTTGTGCGCCCGCAGATGGGTGAAAACATCGGTGCCGCCGCGCGGGCGATGTGGAATTTCGGGCTGGATCGGATGCGGATCGTGGCACCTCGGGATGGGTGGCCGAACCCCAAGGCTGTGGCGATGTCCAGCGGGGCCGGGCGATTGCTGGATGAGGCGCAGCTATATGACGATCTGGCCGGTGCGCTATCCGACAGCACTTTTGTTTTTGCGACCACGGCGCGACAGCGTGGATTGACCAAGCCGGTCTACAGCCCGGAACGCGCAATGCAGTTGGCTGCCGAAAAGGTTGCTGCTGGTGAAAAGGTCTGTGTTCTGTTTGGCCCGGAACGCGCAGGGCTTGAAAACGAAGACATCGCTAAGGCAAACGCGATCATCTCGGTTCCGGTAAACCCGGAATACGCCTCGCTGAATCTTGGCCAATGCGTGCTTCTGACCGCCTATGAGTGGATGCGCCAGACCGGCGATGTGGTTCATGAGGCCACCGATCTGGGCAAGGGCGACTGGGCCACGGGCATCGAGGTCGAGAAACTGGTCGAACACTATGAAGACCGGCTGGAAAAGGCGGGGTTCTTTTATCCGCCCGAAAAGGCCGAAGGTATGAAGACGAACCTGCGCAACCTTTGGTCGCGGATGCGCATGACGCGGGCGGATGTGCAGATGTTGCATGGGGTCATGCGGCAGATGGTCCGCTGGAAAGACAAAGGCTGAGGCTGGACCTATGTTCCGCTTCACCCTAGCTTGCGACGAAATCCAAGGCACAAGAGGACAGCATGAGCGGTAAGCGCAGCATCTTCGAAGACGTCTCAGACACTGAAAAACAACAAGCCGTTCAACCGGGTATGATCGATCGTGGCCGCGGGGGTGCGCGTAAGGCCATTCGCGCCTGGCTGATGATCCTGTTTGCCCTTGTGGTCGTGATGATCGCTGTGGGTGGGCTGACACGCCTGACCGATAGCGGATTGTCGATTACCGAGTGGCGGCCGATTACCGGGGCCATCCCGCCGATGAATGAGGCGGACTGGCAAGCCGAGTTCGACAAATACAAGCAGATCGACCAGTGGCGCATCCAGAACCAATGGATGGAGCTGGGCGATTTCAAATCCATCTACTGGTGGGAATGGGGCCATCGTCAGCTTGGCCGCGTGATTGGATTGGTCTGGGCGCTTGGTTTCTTTGGCTTTCTTATTGCGCGGAAAATTCCGACCGGGTGGACAGGTAAACTGCTGATTCCGGGCTTTTTGGGTGGTGTTCAGGGCGCTGTTGGCTGGTGGATGGTCGCCTCAGGCGTAACGCAGGGCGAAGGGATGATCGCTGTCGCCAGCTATCGCCTTGCCATCCATCTGGGGTTGGCTTTTGTAATTCTCGGCTTCCTTGTCTGGTACATCTTTGAACTGGGCCGCGAGGAGAGTGACCTGATGCAGGCCCGTCGCGCGAAAGAGGCGCGTCTGTTCTCGTTGTCCACTGGCCTGATGCATTTCGCCTTTTTACAAATCCTTATTGGCGCGCTTGTCGCCGGGATCGACGCCGGACGGTCTTATACCGACTGGCCGCTGATCGGCGGGCAGTTACTGCCGCCTGATATGACGATGCTCGAACCGATGTGGCGCAACTTTTTCGAAAGCCCCGGTCTGGTTCAATTCATCCACCGTTGCGCTGGCTATCTGCTGTTCATCTTCGGCATCGTCGTTTGGCGGCGCGGAAGCACCAGTGCTCATCCGCAAACTCGCTTTGCCTTCAACGCGGCCTTCGCAGCGCTGTCGCTGCAGGTGGTGATTGGGATCGCGACCGTGATCTACGCAGCCCCGTGGCAGATCGCCATCTTCCACCAGTTCATGGCCGTCGTCGTCTGGACCCTGATCCTACGGGCGCGGTTCCTGACCGCTTACCCAATAGCTACCTCTCTGCGCGGAGCCTGATTTCCATGAGTGCTTATGACGATTTGATGGCCTTCCAGCGCGAAACATCGGCCTTGGGCGAAATTGCCGGACGCTTGGGCTGGGATCAGGAAACAGTGATGCCCCGGGGGGCCGCGTCGCAGCGGGCCGAGGAAATGGCAGCGATTGAAGCGGTTTTGCACGCGCGCCGATCCGATCCCCGTGTGGCTGAATGGCTGGAGCAAGCCGAGCCTCAGGATCAGGTCGGGCAGGCGCAATTGCGAGAAATCCGCCGGTCCTATGAACGGACGGTCAAGGTGCCTGCCGACCTGGCAACGGCCATTGCACGCGTGACGTCAGCAGCACAGGGAACCTGGGCGCAGGCCCGCGCAGACGAAGATGTCGCCGCTTTCTTGCCCGTGCTGGATGAGGTCGTGGCGCTAAAGCGTGAAGAAGGTGCCGCACTGGCGCAGGGTGGCAATATCTACGACGCGATGGTTGAGGATTATGAGCCTTACACGACCGGATCGCAGATCGCCGAAATCTTTGACCAGATGCGCCCGCGTCTGGTAGCTCTGCGCGCCGCTGTTCTGGATAAACCTGCACCTCAGGCTTTGACGGGGAGTTTCGATGAGCTGAAACAGATGCAATTGTCCGAGAAACTGGCCACCACTTTCGGGTATGACCTGAATACAGGCCGTATCGACAAGGCCGTTCACCCGTTCAGCTCGGGCAGCGGCTCGGATGTTCGGATCACCACCCGGACCAGTGAAAACGATCCGTTCAACTGCTTCTATTCGACAATCCACGAGGTCGGCCATGCCGCCTATGAACAGGGGATTGATCCGGCTTATGCCCTGACGCTGCTGGGGCGGGGTGTGTCGATGGGTGTGCATGAAAGCCAAAGCCGGATCTACGAGAACCAACTGGGCCGATCCCGTGCCTTTACCGGTTGGTTGTTTGGCCAAATGAAAGACGCGTTTGGCAATTTTGGCATCTCCGACCCGGATACGTTCTATGCAACGGTCAACGGTGTTCACAACGGGTACATCCGCACCGAGGCGGATGAGGTGCAATACAACCTCCACATCATGCTGCGCTTTGATCTGGAGCGCGCGCTGATGGCCGGTGATTTGCAGGTGAATGACCTGGAGGTTGCGTGGAACGACCGCTTCAAAGCGGATTTTGGTTATGCCGTCGACACACCGTCAAACGGGTGTCTGCAGGATGTGCACTGGTCAGTGGGTCTGTTTGGTTATTTCCCAACCTATTCGCTGGGCAATGTCTATGCAGGATGCCTTTACCAAGCGTTGCGGAACGCTGTGCCGGAACTGGATGCGCAACTGGCAGCAGGTGACACGACAGGCGCAACCGATTGGCTGCGTAAGAATGTCCAGCAACACGGTGGGCTTTACGCTCCGCGCGAGACCATTCAGCGTGCAAGCGGTATGGAACCCGGACCTGACCCGTTACTCGGGTATCTGGAACAAAAATTTGGCGAATTATACGGGCTCTGAGGTCAGGAAACGTTTCGTCAAGTTGCCGTGTAGGTGCATTGGTTTTGACCTGAATGAGGGTAGGGTGGTTCGAACGGTTTTACCAAAGGAACCACCTTGTTCTTTGCAACACATGTCAAACCACACATAGCGTCAATTCTGACCAGCAACACGCGCCTGGTGGCGCGTAGGCGCGTGTTGGAGGCAAAGCATCAGGTGCTGAACCGGCCGCGCGTTGTCCAATATTTCCATGATGTTTCCGACCCATACTGTCACCTCACCGCACAGGTCTTGCAGCAGTTTCGAGACACCTATGATGTCGAGCTGCGCCCGCATCTGATTTCGGGCCCTCCGGCCGAGGCTTTGCCGGACCCGGCAGCACATCGGCAAAATGCTATCAAAGATGCGGCAAGGCTGGCCCGAAAGCTTGGTCTCAGCCCTCCTGAAGGCGCAGTTCCTGACGAGGCTTTCATTGCAATTGCGGAAAAACAGATGGCAGCCGAACTGACGAATGAGAGCTTTGTTAAAAATGTCCGAGGTATCAGCGAAGATCTTTGGTCGGGAAAGGGCTTTTCGTCGTCTGATCACCCCTTACCGGCTGCGCTGATCGAGGATGGTGACCAGCAACTTTCAGCTTTGGGTCACTATCTCGGCGGAACGTTTCACAACGATGGTGAATGGTATTGGGGCGTTGATCGTCTTCATTACCTCGAAAATCGGTTGCTGCACGTGGGTCTGGGAAGCGGATCGTCACCGATAGTGCCTTTGCCTTCAGTGCAACTGGACCAAGAGAAGTCTAAAGATCAGGAGATTGAGTTCTTCTTTTCTTTCCGCAGCCCTTATTCGTATCTGGCATTTGACCGGGCCGTCGACTTGGCACGCCATTACAACGCACGGCTGGTTCTGAGGCCGGTTTTGCCAATGTTGATGCGAGGCTTACCCGTCCCTCCACCCAAGTCCTCCTACATCCTTTATGATTGCGTGCGCGAAGCGCGGCGGTTGGGGATCCCGTTTGGGCGTATCTGTGATCCTTTGGGCAAAGGAGTCGAGCGTGGCTATGCCTTACTGGATTATGCCGAAGCGCAGGAAAAACTGCCTGAGTTCTGTTCCGCCTTCCTGCGCGGCGTCTGGTCAAAGGGTCTAAATGCTGCAACCGATCGTGGGCTTCGGATTATCGTCGAAAACGCGGGGTTGGATTGGCAGAGTGCGAAACCGCACGTTAGCTCGGATCATTGGAGAGATCGGGTAGCGGTCAATCAGGACCGCCTGCAAGAGATCGGGCTATGGGGTGTCCCAAGTTTCCGTGTCGCCGGGGAAAGTGTCTGGGGACAGGATCGCCTTTGGGCGGTCGAAGACCTTTTGATAAATAAAAAGGCGCCACACCCGAAAGTGTAGCGCCTGAATAATGTTATGGATCTGTCGGTTACTCTTCCGCTTCGTCCTCGTCGCCTTGATCGGCGATCCAGGCAACACTGACGACCACTTCGCCTTTGCCGGTGTTGAAGACCTTCACGCCACCGGCCGAGCGGGAGCGGAACGAAATCCCATCAACCGGCACCCGGATCGATTGGCCTTTGGACGTCGCCAGCATGATCTGATCTTCCATATCGACCGGGAACGAGGCGACGAGTTCGCCACCACGCATCGCCTTGTCCATGGCGGCCACACCCATCCCGCCGCGTCCGCGGACTGGGTAGTCGTGGCTAGAGCTCAGCTTGCCCGCGCCGCCTGCTGTGATTGTCAGGATCAGGTTTTCGGCTGCCGACATCTCGGCATACTTTTCCTGGTTGAAATCACTGCTTGCCGCGGCTTCCTCTTCGTCACCAGCGTCATCTTCGGTAAGCCCTGCAACCGCACGGCGCATTTTGAGGTAAGCCACACGATCTTCGGGGGTCGCTTCGAAATGGCGGATCACCGACATCGAAACCACGCGGTCTCCATTGGACAGCCTGATACCGCGCACACCGGTGGATTCGCGCGAGTTGAACACTCGTACATCGGTGGTGCGGAAGCGGATTGCACGACCCGAATTGGTGACCAGCATCACATCTTCATCTTCCGAGCAGATACGGGCGTTCACCAGCTCAACATCTTCGGGCAGTTTCATTGCGATCTTGCCGTTGCGTCGGACATTGGTGAAGTCTGACAAGCGGTTACGACGCACGTCGCCCGCGCTGGTGGCGAAGATGATTTGAAGGTTCTCCCATTCTTCATCGGGTACATCCACCGGCATGATCGCGGCGATGGAAACACCGGTCGGGATCGGTAAGATGTTGACGATTGCCTTGCCCTTACCAGTGCGCCCCGATTGCGGCAGACGCCAGGTCTTGAGTTTGTAGACCATGCCATCCGTCGTGAAGAACAGCAGCTGCGTGTGGGTATTGGCAACGAAGAGGTTAGTGACAACATCCTCTTCCTTGGTCTGCATCCCCGACAGGCCCTTGCCGCCCCGCTTTTGCGCGCGGAAATCGGCCAGCGGAGTACGCTTGATGTATCCGCCCGACGTGACGGTCACGACCATATCCTCACGTTCGATCAGATCCTCGTCTTCCATGTCGCCGGACCAATCAACGATCTCGGTGCGACGGGGCACGGCAAACTGTTCACGAACGCTGCGCAGCTCATCTCCGATGATCGACATGATGCGCTCTCGCGAGGACAGAATATCGAGGTATTCCTGGATCTTACCTGCCAGTTCTTCCAGCTCGTCCGTGACCTCTTTGACACCGATCTGAGTCAGTCGCTGCAGACGTAGGTCAAGGATGGCGCGGGCCTGAACTTCGGTCAGGTTATAGGTGCCGTCGTCATTCATCTTGGACAGAGGATCGTCGATCAGGCGCAGATAACTTTCGATCTCAGCCGCGGGCCAGCGACGGGTCATCAGCTTTTCACGCGCTTGCGCGGCGTCAGCGGATGACCGGATTGTGGCGACCACCTCATCCACGTTCGACACAGCCACCGCCAGACCACACAGGATGTGGCTGCGTTCGCGGGCCTTGCGCAGGTCGTACGCAGTGCGGCGGGCGACGACATCTTCACGGAAGTCGATGAAAGAGGTCAGGAACCGGCGCAGGGTCAACTGCTCGGGCCGGCCACCATTCAGCGCCAGCATGTTGCAACCAAACGAGGTCTGCATCGGCGAGAAACGGAAAAGCTGGTTCAAAACAACTTCCGGCGTCGCATCACGTTTGAGTTCGACCACGACACGCACCCCATTGCGGTCGGATTCGTCCTGAACGTGGCTGACGCCTTCGATGCGTTTTTCGCGAACGGCTTCGGCGATCTTTTCGATCATCGAGGCCTTGTTTACCTGATAGGGGATCTCGTCCACGACGATGGCATAGCGGTCCTTGCGGATTTCCTCGACGCGGGTCTTGGAGCGGATAATGACGCTGCCGCGCCCTTCCAGATAGGCTTTGCGCGCGCCGGATCGGCCCAACATCACACCACCGGTTGGGAAATCAGGGCCGGGGATATATTCGATCAGCTGTTCGGATGTCAGATCCGGTTCATCGATCAGCGCCAGCGTTGCGTCGATGACTTCGCCAAGGTTATGCGGCGGGATGTTGGTTGCCATACCGACGGCGATACCACCGGCACCGTTGACCAGCATGTTCGGGAAACGGGCGGGCAGAACCGTCGGTTCGCGGTCCTTGCCGTCATAGTTGTCCTGAAAATCGACCGTCTCTTTTTCGATATCGGCCAGCAGGGACGCGGCAGGCTTGTCCATGCGTACTTCGGTGTAACGCATGGCCGCCGGGTTATCACCGTCCATCGAGCCAAAGTTGCCCTGACCATCCAGCAGCGGCAGCGACATCGAGAAATCCTGCGCCATTCGCACCAGCGCGTCATAGATCGCGCTGTCACCATGCGGGTGGTACTTACCCATGACATCGCCAACCGGACGGGCCGATTTGCGGTATGATTTGTCGTGGGTGTTTCCCGTCTCGTGCATCGCGTAAAGGATTCGCCGGTGCACCGGCTTCAGGCCATCGCGCAGATCGGGGATCGCGCGGGACACGATGACCGACATCGCATAGTCCAGATAGGACGTGCGCATCTCGGATTCGATGGATACCGTCGGGCCGTCATATACGGGACGCTGGGGCGGTGTTTCATCCATGTTTTCTGGGGTTTCTGGCGTATCGCTCACGTAACCTGCCCGTTTATTGTGCTGGGTCTATATCTTGTGGATGTACCTTATCAGACCCGGCACATAAGGTGCAAGCAAGCAGCGCATTCTGTGCAAAAAACACCCGTAACACTGGGGTAACATATTGTTAACCAAGGGTTAGGTGGTTTCTGTGTTATGCTGAAGAGACCTTGCAACAATTTTGGAGGTCTGCATGGAGCAAAGCGAAACAGAACTGATGCTCAAGGGGTATGGGCTGACGACGGCCGAATTTTTTTATCACATGCCCGACTATATTCACGTGCTAAATACATTTATCTGGCAGGAATACGACCTTGCGCCGGATCATCCCAAACTATTCGATTTTATTGAATTCTGGCAGCGAGAGATCGAAGGACCGCTGCATTCCGTGCGGTTTACACATCGAAAAATGATCGCGCCCGGGGAATGGCGCAACGTGGTAGGCGAATTCCGAGTGAATTGACGCCCGGGCGCATCAGGCCCAAACCCATATACATTTCCGGTGCATCCGGTATCGTGGCGGCGAAGTCATTGGCCACAAGCGGAAACACGGAATGCCCAGAGTTTTTTTGATTGCAGTTGCCATCTGCCTAGCCGGGCCTGTGTTGGCCGAAGGTGTCCTTGATAAAATCAAGAAGGGCGCTGAAAATACGGCTAATGCTGTCGGACGCGGGGCAGAAACCGTCGGGCAGACACTCGAAAAAGGGGCGAACGCGGTTGATGAAACTATCACGTCCACCTCTGATTTGCTGTCAAACGAGGCGACGCCCGAAGAGACCCGCGCGAAGCTGGATGTCATGGCCGTCGATGTGTTGGCGCAGTTGCTTGCCGAAAACCCCGAAGCACAAGCGCTATATGATGTCAGTGCGGGATATGCTGCGTTCGATTCCCGCAAAGTGACGGTGTTCCCGGTGTCCGCAGGGTACGGGCGCGGTGTTGCCGTGAACAAAGAGACTGGTCAGCACACCTATATGAATATGGGAACCGGCGGCGTGGGCGCGGCGATCGGTATCGGCGGGTTCGAGACCAAATTCGTGATCCTGTTTGAAACCCAAGCAGATTTGGACAGTTTTATCACGCAAGGTTACGACGCGACTGCGGAATCCGGCGCAATGTATGGAGATGAGCGCACCGATGAGACGCTCAGGTTCACAGATGGGCGGTCGTTTTTTGTGCTCAGCAAAAAGGGCTGGCGCGTTTCGGCTGGGGCGTCAGGCACAAAATACTGGAAATCGCCCGAGCTAAACTGATCAGCCCGAGCAGCTGGCGCCGCCCAGAACGCAAAATTTTGCGCAGTGTGGGTGGTTGAGGTGCACGTCGGCCTCGGCCTCGGCCAGTGTGGTGCCCATTTCAAACTCAGGCTCGTACGGCAGTAGGGTACAGGCCAGAACGGCAGGTTGTTCTGCGCCTTTGCGTTTAACCACCATGCGGGCATTCGAACACATTACAGCCTCGGGTGCTTTATCCAGAATGCCCCAGCAAGCGGTTGTGATTTCGGGGACTTCGACGGTTTCGTCCATCTCTGGGAACAAAACGGTTTGGCCGGGATTCTGTGCGTCGATGTCAAAGCTGTGCCGCTTGAAAAACGCCTCATACCCGGCGCGGCTGTCGGCGTCGCTGTCACCCCAGACCGTGCGGCCTGCGATAGCGATATTGAACCCGTTGTCGCGCAACCACTCCATTCCAGTGATCGTCTTGTCAAAGCTGCCTTTTCCGCGTTCCTCGTCATGCAGTTCGGGGCGATAGTGGTCCACGGAAACTCGAAGTGTCAGCTTGTTTCCATAATTGCGCTTCAGATCCAGCAAACCCTCGCGCATCTTGCGGCGCATCATCGGCAGCATTGCATTTGTCAGGATCAAAACTTCATAGCCGCGTTCCAACGCGACACGAGTCATGTCGATCATTCCGGGGTTCATAAAGGGCTCGCCCCCGGTGAACCCAATCTCACGCACCGGCCAGTCGCGTTCTTCGATCTGGTCCAAGTAGTCGCGCACCTCGTCGGTGGTGATATAGACCAGCGCGTCGTTGGTTGGACTACTGGCGATGTAGCAGTTGACGCATTCGATGTTGCAAAGAGTGCCGGTATTGAACCACAACGTCTCGGGGTTTTTCAACGCTACGGAAGCGCGAGTTTGCCCATCTGCTGTCACCAATTTGTTCTTAAACTTGCCGATATTGGCGGTCTGAGGCGCGTTGTCTTTCATTCCGGTATCCGGTTCTTTGAAGTTACTTCTGATGTAGCTGCTCGACTCGGATTAGTTAAGTCAGGCAAGTGCGACCTGACAGAGTTTTGATGATGGGGGATTTACGCTGACCGATTGCGCTAACATTGGACATGCCCGGCGGGGCAAGATAAGGAAAAACCATGGTTTCTCGCGTCATACCAGTTGATCCGTTCGATCTCGTCATTTTTGGCGGGACCGGCGACTTGGCGCAACGTAAGATTCTACCGGCCCTGTTTCGGCGCTTTTGTTCAGGGCAGTGGGCCGAAGGCGTCCAAATCATTGGCGCGGCGCGCACGGTCCACGACCGCGCGGGGTTTCAGGCATTGGTCGCCGAATCGCTGCGAACCCATGCGGCTGCGCAATGCCAGGACGAGGGCGCATTCCGCGCGTTTCTGGACCGCGTCGACTATGTAACTCTGGACGGATACTCGAATGAAGGATGGGATCAGCTTTCTGACAAGCTGAACCAAGATCGGGTGCGCGCGTTCTACTTCTCGGTCGGTCCGCGCCTGTTTGGGCCTTTGGCCGAGCGGATCAAGGCGCATGATCTTGCGACGCCAAGCACGCGGATTGTCGTTGAAAAACCCTTTGGCCACGATCTGGAAAGCGCACGGGCGTTAAACGCGACCTTGGCTGAGCATTTTCGGGAAAGCCAGATTTACCGGATCGACCACTATCTGGGTAAGGAAACCGTCCAGAACCTGATGGCCGTTCGTTTTGGCAATATGCTGTTCGAACCGCTGTGGAATAGCCAATATGTCGATCACATCCAGATCACGGTGGCCGAATCCGTAGGTATCGACGGGCGGGAAGAGTACTATGAGCGCGCAGGTGCCATGCGCGACATGATGCAGAATCACCTGATGCAGCTTTTGTGTCTGATCGCGATGGAGCCTCCGGCAAAATTTGATCCGGACGCTGTGCGGGATGAAAAACTCAAGGTTATTCGCGCGTTGGATCAGGTCCAGCCACACCATATCGTGCGAGGGCAGTTCGATGGAGGTGAAAGCAGGAAAGGATACCGCGAAACCGTGGGCAATCCGCGCTCGACCACCGAAAGTTATGTGGCACTGCGGGCGCATATCAGCAATTGGCGGTGGGCGGGCACGCCGTTCTACTTGCGCACGGGCAAGCGTCTGGTGGCGCGGTCTTCGGTGATCAACGTGATGTTCAAGGACGCGCCGCATTCGATTTTTGGCGAAGAGGCCGGACGCCACGCGAATGTCCTTTCGATACGCCTGCAGCCGAACGAAGGCATAACGCTGAAGGTGACGATCAAGGAACCGGGCCCGGGTGGTATGCGTCTGGTCGATGTGCCCTTGGACATGAGTTTTGCCGAGGCGCTAGGGTCAGGAAATCAAGACCCCCCGGATGCATATGAACGGCTGGTGATGGACGTGATCCGGGGCAACCAGACCCTGTTCATGCGCGGGGATGAGGTTGAGGCCGCATGGGCTTGGACCGACCCGATCATCGCGGGCTGGCACGCGCGCGGTGACGTACCAAAACCTTATGAAAGCGGCAGCACAGGCCCGGGCGACGCCGAGCTGCTGATGAAACGAGATGGTCGCCGCTGGCAAGGAATAAACCCATGAAGATTCAGGAATATGCTGATCGCGACATGCTGGCAATTGATGTCGCAAACGCCTTGGCCGGAGAGTTGGAGGCTGCCTTGCTGCATCACGACATGGTTTCGTTGGCCGTGCCGGGCGGCACGACCCCCGGGCCGGTATTCGATGGCCTGTGCGCGGCTGATCTGGAATGGGACCGTGTGCGGGTTTTGCCCACGGACGAACGCTGTGTTCCGGGTGATAGCGACCGTTCGAACGAACGGCTGATCCGGCAGCGCTTGCTGACAAACCGTGCTTCGGCTGCGCAATACGTGCCCCTGTATGTTGAAGGTAAAGAACCGGACGATGTCCTGCCGGAAATCGAATCCTTGATTACACCAGTCTTGCCGCTTTCGGTTCTGGTTCTTGGAATGGGTGAGGATATGCACACAGCTTCTCTGTTTCCGGGGATGGAGGGGCTTGAAGACGCGCTGGATAGTCACGCGCCACCGCTTGCAGTCGCCCGTCCCGAAACCCAACCCGAGGCGCGGATCACGCTGACTGGCCCCGTGTTGGATGGAGCGCTATCCAAACACCTGATTATCTTTGGCGCCACCAAGCGCGATGCGTTGGATAAGGCCATGTCTCTGCATCCGGAAGAGGCCCCGATCGCTGCCGCGCTAACCGGCATGACGGTTCATTGGGCGGAGTGACACAGATGCAATTGGACCCGCTCAAAAATCTAGCATCCGAAGTGCAGGACGAGGCCATCCTCGGGCTGTTTGAAAGCGATCCGAACCGGGCTCAGCGTTTTTCCGCGTCCACCGGAGATCTGCTGTTTGATTATTCCAAAACCCAGATCACAGATAACGTCCGAAAGGCCTTGATCGCGTTGTGTGATGAGACTGGTCTGGCTTCGCGCCGCGCAGCGATGTTCGATGGTGAAAAGATCAACGAAACCGAAGGCCGTGCCGTTCTGCACACAGCGCTGCGTAATCTGGATGGTGGCCCGGTTGAGGTCGATGGTCTGGACGTCATGCCCGATGTTCTGGACACACTGCAACGGATGCGTGTCTTCGCGGAAGAGGTGCGCGGCGGGGCGGTCACTGGGGCAGGGGGCGGCTTTACCGATGTGGTCAACATCGGCATTGGTGGTTCGGATTTGGGTCCGGTGATGGCGACGCATGCGCTGTCCCCGTATCATGACGGACCAAGACTCCACTATGTCTCGAATGTAGACGGTGCACATATCGCCGACACGCTACGCCAGCTTGATCCGACGCGGACTTTGGTAATCGTCGCCTCCAAGACCTTCACGACAATCGAAACGATGACCAACGCCCGAACGGCACGGGCCTGGATGGAAGATGGCGGCGGCGACCCGGCCAGACAGTTTGCGGCTGTGTCCAGCGCGCTGGACAAGACCCAAGCCTTTGGCATCCCCAAAGAGCGCGTGTTCGGTTTTGCCGATTGGGTCGGCGGGCGCTACTCGGTCTGGGGCCCGGTGGGCCTGCCGGTAATGATCGCCGTAGGGTCGAACGCCTTTGACGCGTTCCTGCGTGGCGGAGAGGCGATGGACGTCCACTTCCGCGCCGCCGACTGGATCGAAAACATGCCGGTCATGCTGGCTTTGGTCGGCATTTGGCATCGTCAGGTTCTGGGTCATGCCAGCCGGACCGTGCTGCCATACGATCAAAGACTGCTGCGTCTTCCAGCGTATTTTCAACAGCTTGAGATGGAATCGAACGGCAAGTCTGTTGCCATGGACGGCAACACTCTGACCGTTCCTTCGGGTCCCGTGGTTTGGGGAGAGCCGGGAACCAACGGGCAACATGCGTTCTATCAGTTGATCCATCAGGGCACCGACGTGATCCCATGTGAATTCATGGTCGCGGCCGAAGGGCACGAACCTGAACTGACCCACCATCACCGCCTGTTGCTGGCCAATTGCCTTGCACAGTCCGAAGCGCTGATGCGCGGCCGGTCGCTGGCTGAAGCACGGCAACGGATGGCGGAGAAGGGGCTGGAAGGGGACGAGCTGGAACGGCAAGCCCGTCACCGCGTTTTTCCGGGCAACCGTCCATCCACAACGTTGATGTACCCAAAGCTCACTCCGTTTGTTCTGGGCCAGATCATCGCGCTGTACGAACATCGTGTGTTTGTCGAAGGCGTTCTGTTGGGCATCAACTCGTTCGACCAGTGGGGCGTTGAGTTGGGCAAGGAACTTGCGACATCTCTCGGCCCGATCGTTGATGGTGATGAAAGCGCATCCGGCAAGGACGGCTCAACCGCTGCTCTGGTTGCCTATACAATGCGCCACCGCGATTATTAACGCGGTTTTTTGCAGTCTGCCGTGAAGGCAGGCTGCATTCTTTTATTGTCAGACAATTAAATGATTGGCAGGGTCTGTTCTTAGGGAACGCCCTGAACACTTTGCTTTGCGCACGCTGGCGAGTGGCATCAGGCAAGCAGACAGCACTGCCCAATAGAGGCGACGCTGATAATGGGAGGATGTCCATGCTGGGACAGATGATGACGCAGCCTTTGCTGATTTCGTCGCTGATTGATCACGCCGAACGCTATCATGGCCAGACCGAGATCTACTCGGTCGAAACCGATGGATCGGTCACCGAAACCACATGGGAGCAAGTGGCGCAAAACGCGCGAAAACTGGGATCAGCGCTGACCAAGCTGGGGTTGGAGCCGCAGGATCGAATTGGCACGTTGGCCTGGAACAACCGGCGACATCTGGAGATCTACTATGCCACGTCCGGTGCGGGATATGTGTGCCACACGGTGAACCCCCGGTTGTTCCCTGAACAACTGACTTACATCATCAACCACGCAAAAGACCGGGTTCTGTTCTTTGATGCGACATTCATTCCTTTGGTCGCGGCCCTGCACGAACACCTGACCGAAGTGCGCCATTTCGTTTTGATGGGCCCACGGAATGAAGACGCCGTTGCCCAAATCCCTGGCGTCGCGTTCTATGATGACCTGATCGAAACTGGCGATGGCGATTTTCAGTGGCCGAGTTTCGATGAAAACACAGCGTCCAGCCTGTGTTACACCTCGGGCACGACGGGCAATCCCAAAGGCGTTCTGTATTCCCATCGTTCCACAGTTCTGCACAGTTTCGGATCGAACACGCGAGATGTCATCGGCTTTTCAGCTATGGATGTCGTGATGCCAGTGGTTCCGATGTTCCACGTCAACGCATGGGGGTCGCCCTATGCCTGCGCCATGTCCGGTTCGCGCATGGTGCTGCCAGGGCCGGGCCTGCATGGCGAAGCCTTGGTGAATTTGGTCGATAAATATGGCGTGACGCTTGCAATGGGCGTTCCGACGATCTGGCAGGGCTTGCTGGCACATGCCGAAAAATCAGGAAGCAAACTGGCCAGCTTGAACCGCACCGTGATTGGTGGTGCTGCGTGTCCGCCCTCGATGATTGAGACCTTCCGCGAAACTTATGGCGTTGATACGGTTCACGCGTGGGGTATGAGTGAGATGAGCCCGTTGGGTACAACGAACAATCCGTTGGCCAAGCATTTTGACCTGCCGCTTGAAGAACAACACAAGCTGCGCGAAAGCCAGGGCAGACCGCCTTATGGCGTCGAGTTGAAGATCGTCGATGATGACGGCAAGGATCTGCCTCAAGATGGCGTCACGCAGGGCGATCTGCTGGTGCGCGGGCATTGGGTGTTGGACAGCTATTTCCAGATGCAGGATGAAGACCTGCTGCAGGACGGATGGTTCGCGACCGGAGATGTCGCAACGTTGGACCCGGACGGATACATGACAATCCGGGACCGGTCCAAGGACATCATCAAATCCGGGGGTGAATGGATCAGCTCGGTTGAGCTTGAAAACATCGCTGTTGCCCATCCGCAGCTTGCCACGGCAGCCGTTGTTGGCGTGCCTCATCCCAAATGGGACGAACGCCCCTTGTTGGTGGCCGTCAAAGCCGAAGGTTCCGACCCCAGCGAAGAAGAGTTGCTGGCCTTCTTTGACGGCAAGATTGCCAAATGGCAGGTTCCCGACAAGGTTGTCTTTGTGGACGCGCTTCCATTGAACGCGACCGGCAAGGTCCTAAAGCGCAACCTGCGCGCGGACTTCGAGGATGCCTTGATGGGCTAAGCGCCTGATATTTTTGGAAATGGCTCCGGCGGTAGGGATCGAACCTACGACCAATTGATTAACAGTCAACTGCTCTACCGCTGAGCTACGCCGGAACGGTTCGCGCCGTATAGCAACCCGTTTCTACGGCGTCCAGTGGGGTGCAGAGTTTTTTTCACCAAAATGACATCAATCCAAATAGCACCGAGTTTGGTGCCGTATGAGGTTCTCGATATCAGGGGATTTTGGCTCCGGCGGTAGGGATCGAACCTACGACCAATTGATTAACAGTCAACTGCTCTACCGCTGAGCTACGCCGGAACTGAGGGGCGTATAACAATCCGTTTTTTGCCCGTCCAGAGGAGAACTGCATCAATCGGAAAAAAATTTGGACAAGTCACGCGGTTCTGAAAAAATTGGCATTTCCCGATAGCGCATCAAGTGTGGAGACTTTTGATTTACCATATAGATCAATTAGATGCGCAAACACGTTGCGCTCGGCGGCTGGCAGCAGCGCGATAGGCGTATCGGTGTAAATGCGCTCGGCAAGTTGGCGGGCGGTGCCGGGCTGATCCTCGAGCGCCGCCAGTATCTGAGCTTCGCGCGTGAGGCGGTGATTGATCAGCCAGTCCAAACGTTCGCCAGGATCGGTGATCGGTGCACCATGGCCTGCGTGAAACACGGACCAGCTCCGGGCGCGCAACCTTTGGCAGGCTTGCATGAAATCCGTCAGATCCCCGTCCGGAGGGGAGACCAGCGAACTGGCCCAGCCCATGACGTGATCCGCTGTAAAGCAGACATTGCCCCATCCCAGGGCGATATGGTTTCCCAGATGACCGGGTGTATGGATGATCTCAAGCTGCCAGTCTTCACCCTCGACCATCTCGCCGTCCGCCAGTTCGATATCCGGACGAAATGCGGTGTCTATCCCTTCACCTCCGCCGACCAGACCTTGATGCGCCAGTTCGGTCATCACTGCACTGCGTCCGGCTTGTGGCCCGCCAAAGGCCAAAATCGGCGCACCGGTCCGTTCTGCCAATGGTGCCGCAAGTGGCGAGTGGTCGAGATGGCTGTGGGTGACGATGATGTGGCTTATCCGTTGACCCGGCTGCATGGCGTTCAGAATCGCCCCAAGATGCGTGTCGCTCAGGGGGCCAGGATCGATGACCGCCAGATCGCGACCTCCCAATAGATACGTATTCGTACCGCGATAAGTCATCGGAGACGGGTTTGGTGCCAGAATCCGCCGCAGGCCAGTTTGTAATTCGGTTGCCTGACCTGGTGGCGGGTTGAAATCGTCGGGCACCTGCATTCTGAGCTCTTTCTCTTGGCGGATCAGCCCGTTAGGTTTAGCGCATGTCCAGTCAATGGCTCAAACACTATATGCCGCGCAGCCTTTATGCCCGAGCAGCACTGATTCTGGTTCTTCCGGTTATCGTTCTGCTGTTGGTGGTTGGGATTGCCTTTTTGCAAAAACATCTTGAGGACGTCACCGCACAGATGACCCGATCCGCGGCGCGCGAAGTGACTCTGGTGCTTGAAACGATGCAGGGGGCCGAGACCCGGCAGCAGGCATTGGCAGCCATACGCCCGGATTTGGTTGCGCTTGAGATGAAGGCCCGCTTTGTCGACCCCGATCAGGATCCATTGACCGACAAGCGGCGGTGGTACGACTTCATCGCACCTCAGGTCGAGGCAAATTTACAGATGCGACTGCCCGATCTGGTTTCTGTGGCCTTGCCTTCGGGTGACGAGGCACGGTTGTATCTGGAAACCGATCTGGGGCTTCTGCAGTTGACGATAGATCGCCGCCGCTTGTCACCCACGGCGCCGCATCAGTTGATTGTGACTATGGTGTTTTTTGCCGTGGTCATGACCACGATCTCATTCCTCTATATGCGCAATCAACTGCGGCCCATCACCCGGCTTGCTGACGCCGCGCAGGCCTTTGGCCGGGGCAGGGTGGTACCCTATTCGCCGGGCGGTGCGATAGAAGTGCGCGCAGCCGGTAGTGCGTTTCTGGAAATGCGGGCAAGAATCGAGCGCCAGATGGAACAGCGCACGATGATGCTGTCGGGGGTCAGTCACGACTTGAGAACACCGCTGACGCGCCTGAAACTGGGCCTGTCCATGTTGCCTGAGGATGAGGCAGCACCGATGCAGCAGGACGTAGACGAGATGCAATTGCTGTTGGATGCGTTCCTCGATTTCTCTCGCGGCGCCGCTGAGGGCCCTGCCGAGGCAATCGAGCCCGCCGCGTTGTTGCGCCAGATTGTCGAAGACGCGCGACGGGCAGGTCATCAGGCCGAATTGGTCTCACTCGAAGGTGACGGCACGGCGATGCTGCGCCCTATGGCCATGCGCCGCGCGGTCGAGAACCTGATTGGCAATGCGGTGCGATATGGCAACCGGGCCGAGGTCAGCCTGTCCCTGACGCCCAAAACCACGCGCATCCGGGTCGAAGATGACGGACCGGGCATTCCGGTAGAGCAGCGCACTGAGGCTGTAAAACCGTTCTCGCGTCTTGATCCCGCACGCAACCAGAATCAGGGCAGTGGCGTTGGTCTTGGGTTGGCGATTGTTGCGGATATTGCCCGCGCACATGGCGGTGTCCTGCGGCTTGGCAAAAGTGAAAGGCTGGGTGGCCTTTGCGCAGATATCATTGTTGGGAGGTGATTTTGGTGGGATCGGAATTTACGTTTTGGTTCTCTGCCATAAGCGGCGCGCAAAATTTTTCTTTGGTCTAAAGCACCGATCACCCCGTACAACCTTTAGAATGGGAGGAAGTCATGACCAATAGTTTCGACGTAAAATCATCGTGGGTATCGGTAATGGATGAAACGAAAAACCCACTAAAAAAATACTCGCTATCCACAGCACACATGCTGATGCAGATGTTGGCATGGATGTGGAGCGCAATCTTCTCGCTGATGGTTGGCAGCTATTTTGTTTTCGGTGTAACCGCATTGGGCCATTTGCTTCTGATCGGCGGGTTGTTTGTCACCTTGGCAGTTTTCCAAAAGGCTGAGGCGACAGATCCTGAAGCGTAAATTCGCCGCCTCATATTAGACCGAACGGCTTTACCCGGGGTTTTTTGGTCCAATTCTTGACCCGCTCCGTATCGCCTTCACTACCCCAACTGCCTCCCGCGTTGTTTGTAACGGTTTCCCTCCGAACAACGCGGGTTTTTTGGAGCGGGAACGAGTGGCTACCCTGGTGTTTAACGGGGTGTAACTCCCCCATTAGACTTGAGGCGCATTTCTATCGTAACGTTACAGAACGTCTTTTGCGGCATAGGTTTAGGTATGGACAACACTGTATTGTATTTCTTGGTTGGTATATTTGTCGTCGGGCTTTTGACGCTTGGATATTACTCAAAAAGCAGTGGTGCATTGATCTCGATTGTCATCGTTGTTGGCGTTTTGGGTGCGATGGTCGGATACTTTGGTGGATACTTCGGTGAACCTCCAAGGTAGGCCTGAACTTCAATTGGAGGTTTGCCGGTGCGCTTTGTCTTTGGAAGCTTTTTTTCAAACTAAAAACGGCACAAAAAAACCAGCTTCGCGGTCCGAGTGAGCGGAGGGGTCGCGAAGCCGGTCAATTTCCTCCTACTGGGTGCTAGTCGGAGGCTGGGATGCACATGTATGGGACGTGCAAGATCATAAAAACATGAATTTACAAGTTTCGCTGAATGGAAATGGGATAGCCAAAAGCCCATTCGAATAGGTGATGTATCCAAAAGTATAGTATGCGTATGTGTCATTTTGTCTTGAATGTACCAAATGGCACTTCCGCTTGAGCGGGGACTCCGAACTCTAGGGGCTTGAATAAGGCTCAGAGTTACTGGGCAACCCTGCAGATTTAGAAGAATGAATCTTATGTTTGAACAGGACAGCAGAAACACCGTGCATTGCTGGTCTGGCAAGCATCTTTAACTGATAGCAAGGAATTAGTAGACGGTGGTAGGCCCGGCAGGACTTGAACCCGCAACCAAAGCGTTATGAGCGCTCTGCTCTAACCAATTGAGCTACAGGCCCGCCTGAGCGCTT
This sequence comes from Ruegeria sp. CDSC054, assembly GCF_059610645.1. Lineage (NCBI taxonomy): Bacteria > Pseudomonadati > Pseudomonadota > Alphaproteobacteria > Rhodobacterales > Roseobacteraceae > Ruegeria > Ruegeria sp. CDSC054. Next base: position 146,337 of record NZ_JBXWOA010000001.1, read on the forward strand.
TGAGTACCATGGTGAACAGCCGCGTCAAGCCTGACCGTTGCAACAAGTCGCACAATCGAATAACCCGCGCGGGAACCATTCATAAGGGGCTGGCCATGACCACGGGCAAGAACGGAATCACATATGCCGATGCGGGCGTTGATATTGATGCGGGGAATGCCCTTGTCGATCGGATCAAGCCGGCCGCAAAACGCACCAACCGCTCGGGCGTGATGAGCGGGCTGGGCGGCTTTGGCGCTCTGTTCGATCTAAAGGATGCCGGATATCAGGACCCGATTCTGGTTGGGGCCACTGACGGAGTGGGCACCAAGTTGCGCATCGCCATTGATACCGGCGTCGTCGACGGCGTGGGCATCGATCTTGTGGCCATGTGCGTCAATGACCTGATCTGCCAGGGCGCTGAGCCGCTGTTTTTCCTGGATTATTTCGCGACCGGCAAGCTGGATACGGATACGGCGGCGCGGATTATCGAAGGCATTGCCGAGGGCTGTGTGCAATCTGGATGCGCTCTGATCGGCGGTGAAACCGCGGAAATGCCCGGCATGTACCCGGATGGCGATTTCGATCTGGCCGGGTTCTCGGTCGGCGCGATGGAGCGTGGTGCGCATCTGCCGACTGGTGTTCAGGAAGGCGACGTGCTTTTGGGGCTGGCGTCGAACGGGGTGCATTCTAACGGCTATTCGCTGGTCCGCAAACTGGTAGAGATTTCGGGTCTGGGCTGGGATGCCGCCTCACCGTTCAGTGAAGGATCGCTGGGCGAAGCTCTGCTGACACCCACACGTCTGTATGTGAAGCCAGCTCTGCAGGCGATCCGAGCAGGGGGCGTGCATGCGCTGGCCCATATCACCGGCGGCGGCCTTACAGAAAACCTGCCCCGTGTGCTGCCCGAGGGGTTGGGTGCCGAGATTGACCTGAATGCATGGGATTTGCCGCCTGTATTCCGCTGGATGGCGGAAACCGGTGGGATTGTTGAGGCTGAGATGTTGAAGACCTTCAACTGCGGCATTGGCATGATCGTCGCGTGTGAAGCGGATCGCGCGGATGATTTGGCGGCGTTGCTGGCCGATGCGGGCGAAACGGTTGCGCGGATTGGCACTGTGACCGGGACAGCGGGCATGGCCTATTCGGGCACCCTGTTGTGAGCCATAAGCGCGTCGCAATTCTGATCTCGGGGGGTGGCTCGAACATGGTGTCGCTGGTCGACAGCATGACCGACGATCACCCTGCGCGGCCTTGTCTGGTTCTGTCCAATGATGCGAATGCGGGTGGCCTGACAAAGGCGGCAGAGCGGAGCATTCCGACGGCTTCGGTGGATCACCGCCCGTTCAAGGGCGACCGTGCCGCGTTTGAGGCCGAGTTGCTGAAACCGCTGGAAGAAGCGCAACCCGATATCGTTTGTCTGGCTGGCTTCATGCGTGTTCTGACAGGCGATTTCGTGTCACGCTTTCAGGGACGGATGCTGAATATCCACCCTTCGCTTCTGCCGAAATACAAGGGTCTCAACACCCATGCGCGCGCTATTGAAGCCGGGGATGCTGAACATGGATGTTCGGTTCACGAAGTCACCGCAGCCTTGGATGACGGTCCGATCCTTGGGCAAGCGCGAGTAGATATTGAACCGGGTGATACGTCCGAGGCATTGGCCGCCCGGGTGCTGGTATGGGAACACAAACTCTACCCCGCAGTGTTGCGCCGTTACGCCAGTGGGGATCGGACTCCGGTGTTGCTGCCCTGAACGTCTCAGGGCGATTTACACGCGCGTCAAATTCATCCTATGGTCCGCAATACGGCTGGGTACGGAATGAAACAGACAATCAGCCGCACAGAACAAGAGCAAGAACAGTACCGCGCATGAAAACCCTGACGACGACGCAAGAGCTGGCCGATTTCTGCAAGGCCGCGGCGGATTATGACTATGTCACCGTAGATACCGAGTTTCTGCGCGAACGGACTTACTATTCAAAACTCTGTTTGGTGCAGCTTGCGGTTCCATCTGATGATGAAGGCAGCGCCGTTCTGGTGGACCCATTGGCTGATGGCCTGTCTCTGGACCCGCTTTATGACCTGTTTCGCGATGAAAGCGTGGTCAAAGTGTTCCACGCCGCACGGCAGGATCTTGAGATTTTCTGGGTCGAGGCGTCCGTATTCCCGCAACCTCTGTTCGACACTCAGGTCGCCGCGATGGTCTGTGGCTTTGGCGAGCAGGTGGGATACGAGACTTTGGTGCGCAAAATCTGCAAGGAAGGCGTCGACAAAACCTCGCGTTTTACCGATTGGTCACGTCGGCCATTGACAGATGCGCAAAAGACCTATGCCTTGGCGGATGTCACGCATTTGCGGCAGATTTACGAATATCTGGCAGCCCAGTTGAACAAGTCGCAGCGCAGCCATTGGGTGTCCGAAGAGTTGCGCACCCTGACCCAACCCGGAACCTACGATATCCGTCCGGAAGATGCATGGAAGCGGGTAAAAACCCGGACGAATTCGGCCAAGTTCTTGGCTGTCGTGCGCGAGTTGGCGCAGTTTCGCGAAGCTTATGCGCAAGAGAACAACGTTCCGCGCAGCCGGGTGTTCAAGGATGATGCCTTGATCGAGCTTGCCTCGACCAAGCCAAAATCTCCGTCGGACCTTGGTGGTTCTCGCCTGCTGCTGCGCGAGGCGCGCAAAGGCGCGATTGCCGATGGTATTCTGGCGGCGGTGAAACAGGGGGTGAATTGCCCTGCCGATCAAATGCCGCGCGTTGATAACAGCCGTGACAAGCTAAAGATCAACCCGGCGCTCGCCGATTTGCTGCGCGTTTTGCTCAAGTCCAAAACCGAAAGCTCGGGCGTGGCGGCCAAGCTGATCGCCACCAGTTCCGAACTGGACCAGTTGGCTGCGGGCGAGCGTAAGCTGCCTTCGATGTCAGGCTGGCGATTTGAGGTGTTTGGCGAGGATGCCCTGAAACTGTGTGACGGCAAGATCGCTCTGGCCGCCAAGGGGCAATCCGTACAAGTCGTGTCGCTTTAGCGGCGGTTAGCGCCGCCGGGACTCTAGTGCATTCTGTTCACCACGAACGCGAACCAAACGGGTGTTTCGCAGCTCGGCCCGGCCAAGCGTCGTGGCACCATTGACCTCACGCGATTTTTCAGAGCCCTGATTGGTCGCGTAGCTTGGGTAGCTGACTTCGAACGTGTATTCCAGAATGCCGTTCTTTTCGTTTTCTTCGCTTTCCACGGGGACAAGGCGCGCATTATAGGCGCCCTGTCTTGCGGCCGTACCTTTGACATAGACGATTGCCCCGGTAGACGTGGGATCGATGCGCAGCTCATCTACCTTGGTTATGGCAAAGCCGATCACTTCCTTTTCGGGTCGCGAAAACAGGCCCGGGCCGTCGCGCCCCTGGGGCACCAGAGCATCGGCTTCGTTTACGGATACTTCAGTAGGGGCGGGTGTACTGGACCCGAACCAATTGGTCGGGTTCACGCGCGACTCGCTCCAGCCGCTGCAGGCGGCCAGTGTAAGCGTGCCGACCAATAGAAGAGGTGTTGATTTTTTCATGGTCCCAAAGCCCAGAGAAGTATTTTCAGCAATGGGTTATCGTAAATTCCAAAGATTGAAAACCCACACCGGGGCTAGACAGGTGCCCAACGGAGGCCTAGGTCACAATTGTGATCGCAACAAAAAGGACCACACCGAAATGGCAACGCCCGCCTTTGAGGAAATCGTCGAGGATTTCGAGTTTCTGGATGACTGGGAAGACCGGTATCGCCATGTCATAGATCAGGGTAAAGCGATGGAGCCGCTGGACGATGCGTTCAAAGTACCCGCCACTAAGGTGCATGGTTGTGCCAGTCAGGTGTGGCTGCAGCCCACGATCGAGGGGGGCGTTTTCCGGTTCGACGGCGACAGCGACGCGTTGATTGTGCGCGGGCTGATTGCGGTGTTGCGGTCTTTGTATAATGGCTTGCCTGTTGGCGAAGTCCCAAAGGTCGACGCGGGCGGCGAGTTGGCACGCCTTGGGCTGAATGATCACCTGTCCGCACAACGCTCTAACGGCTTACGGTCAATGATCGAGCGTATCCGCGAAGTCGCGCAAGAGAACGCCTGACGATCAGGCGGTCGACTTGCGGGCGGCCCACTCGGTCAGGGTGGTTTCCAGATCCCCATAGCCGGTGAACCGGCGTTCAAACGTCAAACCCATGCGTTCGGCGCATTCCTGAGCGCGGGCCGTCAGGTCCGGATCGTCTGTCTGGGCTTGATAGACAAGCTTGGTATAGTTCCCGAAATACATGTCCCGCAGTTGGGGGTGACGGTCCAGGCCAAGCGGTTTCCACACAAAGGCATCGAACTGGCGGGCCAGAAAATCCGTCAGGTAGAAGGCTGTTGTTTCATCATCGCCATGGTCTTCAAAGGCTTGATTTCCTTCGAAAAAGGAATAGCAGTGCGGGCCTTTGATCATCTCAATGCCCATCTCTTCGCAAGCCTTCTGCAACAACCCTCCGGTACCACAATCGGCATAGACGACGAAGATCTGGTCAAAGCTACCGCGGTGCTTGGCAACCGCTTCTTCGACGGCCTGCGTGATCCTTTCAGGGTGGACGTGCAGTATGGCGGGCAGGCAGGTCAGGGTCATATGATCCCAGCCGTTACGCTTTTTCAGATGCAGGATTTCACGCGCCAGTGCACCGCAGGCCAATAGCAGTATGCCGCCTTGCCGAGTGTCTTCGGTATAGCCTTTTGTCGTCAGGCTTACGTCATCCGGTGTGGTGTTCTGCTGCATCGTCAATTCCCTGAAGGATTGCAGCATCAAAGAATGAATGCCGGATCAAGGCAAGTCCGCTTCCGACATCCCGTGTCAGGCCACCGACGCACGCGTTTCAAAAGATTGAGGCGATGGGCGGGCAGGGGGACCATAGGCGGTGATCCCGTGACTGGCCAGTTCCGGAAACAGCGACAGGATCTCTTGCCGTGTGTCATCCTCAAAACTGTTCCACGCCTGGATTCCAGGGTGAAAGCTCTCGCTCAGGCACCCTTCGCCCCAGATCAGTTCGTGCTGGTCGAACATCAGGTGATAATAGGTCACAAGACCGCCGGGCTTCATCACGATATCGCGGCCATTCACCAAATGCTTGGCAGGCGCCAGCGCCTCAGCGTGGCCCGTATGCAGCTCGACCCGCCAGTCGCTGATCAGCATCCTGTGCTGTTGCGAGACCAAGAGATCGCGATCATTGCCAAGCGCACCCGCCCTGATCAGCACAGGCGTGAACACGCCTGCGGCACGCGCGGTCTGAGAGCCAATCCAACGCAGTGTTTGCAACCCATGATCCAGCGTCGGAATTTTGTCACCCACGCGCAAATTCTCGACCTCGACCAAACCACGTTCCGTTTTGATCAGAGTGCCGGTTGCGAAACATCTGGCGATGTCCCAGGATTCACGGTCAGCGTTCAAACCCGTAGTTGTGGCGGTGTTTATACTGTTGAGCGTTAGTGACCTGATGCCCGCAAATTCCAATGCGGCCTGATCGCTGTTGGCTGAGAATTCTGGAACCAGAAAAGTGTTCCCGAGCGTGTCTTGCGCGATGACTGCCGTTATGTCTGCCGTTGTGCCGTCGACATACGTAATTGTCGCATTGTAGGCGACAGCTGCATCGAAAGTGGTCGCAGCGCCATCAATTGCAAAAAAATCCACGTCAGAGTTGGCGTTGTTTTCGTAGGTTCCACCAGGGTTTCCTACCGGTGTCCAAACGACAGCGTCGTCAAGTAATGGATCACCCGGACCACCAAAAGTTTGTCCAACCAAAGCGCCCGCGTTTTCAGCGGTGTTGTTACCCTCAGTCGGGTCGATGATTGCAAGATTACCAAGAAAAATAGCATTGAATGTCGTCGGCATTCCGTACCCCAAAAACTCTTTAACCAAACCCGCGTAACAAACTGGGCCTTAACTACAGGCTTAATTTGTCCAAATTTCCATGAGTAGCAAGCCCAAAAACGAAAAAAGCCGCCCTTTAAAGGGCGGCCTTGATCATTTCCCTGTGAGCAGGATCAGCCGGCAAGCTGGTTGTGCTTGCGCGAAACAAAGTCTTTGGCCGTTTCCACCGCCACAGCGGCGTCACGGCAATAGGCGTCTGCGCCGATGGCCTTGCCGAATTCCTCGTTCAGAGGGGCACCGCCAACCAGTACGATGTAATCTTCACGCCGTCCCTGTTCGATCAGCGTGTCGATGACCACTTTCATGTAGGGCATCGTTGTGGTCAGCAGGGCCGACATGCCCAGAATGTCTGGCTGTTCGGAATCCAGTGCTTCCAGATAGTTTTCGACCGGGTTGTTGATGCCAATATCCACGACCTCAAAACCGGCTCCTTCCATCATCATTGACACCAGATTTTTGCCAATATCATGGATGTCGCCTTTGACGGTGCCGATCACCATCTTGCCGACCCGCGGCGCGCCGGTTTCGGCCAGCAGCGGCTTGAGGATCGTCATCCCACCTTTCATCGCGTTGGCCGCCAGCAAAACCTCCGGCACGAACAGGATGCCGTCGCGGAAATCGTGGCCCACGATGGTCATGCCACCGACCAATGCTTTGGTCAGGATGTCATATGGTGTCCATCCGCGTTCAAGCAGGATGTTCACACCTTCTTCGATCTCTTCTTTCAGGCCGTCATAAAGATCGTCGAACATCTGCTCGACAAGTTCGTCGTCGTTGAGTTCGGACAGGACGATGTCTTCTTCATCGGACATGGGGCATTTCCCTGTGCTGGGCGGGCCATCGGCCCGTGGTGGCATTTTTTCCGTTTTGGCCATTTCGTCGCAGTTAGACTGTTACGATTGCGACCTTGGCAGTTCCGGGACCGACCTATACGTCAAATTGTTTGCGATCACGATGGAATTATCTGCAACAACATCCTGCAATCTGTTCACAACCGGGGAAAAACCGGTCGTCCAGGATCGGGGGCGAATAGGGCGGTTCGCGCAGTTTTCCTTGTCGCATGGCGATTCAGGGTCTATTGATTCATGAGCAAGAACATAACGGGAACAAATATGCCTGCACTCAACATAAGGGCCCGCGGCGTGGCCAGCAATGAATCAGGCAGATTCGAACGCTTTGCGACCGAGGCCTGTGACGATGGCTGGGAGATGGAAGAAGAACTTCCCCAGCTCAGAACCGAGGTCCGAGAAGAGGTAGCGCGCAGTGTGGTCACCTACAACCGATCGCCCGATCTGCCGTTTGACCGCTCGATTAACCCGTATCGCGGGTGCGAGCATGGGTGCGTGTACTGTTTTGCCCGCCCGACACATGCCTATCTGGGATTGTCACCGGGATTGGATTTTGAAACCCGGCTGATTGCACGGCCAAACGCGGCAGAGGTCCTTAGGAAAGAACTGTCCTCAGCCCGGTACAAAGTGGCGACCATTGCGATGGGAACAAACACCGACCCGTATCAGCCGATCGAAAAATACCACCAAATCACACGGGCTTGCCTGCAGGTCTTGCAAGAGTTCCAGCACCCGGTCGCAATCGTGACCAAAGGTGCGATGATCGAGCGGGACTTGGATATCCTTACCCCTATGGCGCAACTTGGATTGGTTCGGGTCGGCATTTCGTTGACAACTTTGGACCCAGGCTTGTCTCGACGTATGGAACCACGCGCGCCATCCCCTGTAAGACGGCTGGCGACGATCCGACGGTTGACCGATGCAGGAGTGCCGGTACGCGTCATGACATCGCCTTTGATACCGGGTCTGACGGATCACGAATTGGAATCCATGCTGGAAGCCGGGCGAGACGCGGGCGCTGATTCCGCAACCTGGATCATGCTGCGCCTTCCGCGCGAAGTCTCTGAGCTGTGGCAATCCTGGCTGCATCAGCATGAGCCGGCGCGAGCTGAAAAGGTCATGTCCAAACTGCGCGAAATGCACGGTGGTCGTGACTATGACCCGCGTTGGGGGCACCGCATGCGGGGGGAGGGTGAGTATGCCGGGCTGGTGGCCAAGCGGTTCAGCCTCGCGGTCAAACGATTGGGGTTGGCCACAAAGACACAGCCACTACGATGTGATCTGTTTTCCAGGCCCGCGCAAGCCGGGGATCAACTGACGTTGTTCTGAAACGAAGAACGCCCCGGACAAGGGTCCGAGGCGTTTCGAAATTGTAACCGGCTATCAGCGGTTTTCGATGTCCACATAATCGCGGGTCGTTTCGCCCAGATACAGCTGACGCGGACGACCAATTTTGTTCTGTGGATCTGCGATCATCTCTTTCCATTGGCTGACCCAGCCAACGGTGCGCGACAGCGCGAAGATCGGCGTGAACATTGAGGTGGGGAAACCCATCGCCTCGAGGATGATGCCCGAGTAGAAGTCCACGTTCGGGAACAGTTTCTTTTCGGCAAAGTACGGATCTTCCAGCGCTTGCTTTTCCAGTGCCTTGGCAACCTGCAGCTTTGGATTGTTCTCGACGCCAAGCAGTTCAAGCACTTCGTCGGCTGATTGCTTCATCACAGTCGCGCGCGGGTCGAAGTTCTTGTAGACGCGGTGGCCAAAGCCCATCAGGCGGAACGGGTCGTTCTTGTCCTTGGCGCGGTCGATGTATTCCGGAATACAATCGACGGAACCGATCTCTTCCAACATCTCCAAACACGCCTGGTTTGCGCCACCATGGGCAGGGCCCCAAAGGCAGGCCACGCCCGCCGCGATACATGCGAACGGGTTGGCGCCCGACGAAGATGCCAGACGCACGGTCGAGGTAGACGCGTTTTGTTCGTGATCCGCGTGCAAAGTCAGGATCCGGTCCATCGCACGGCTGAGGATCGGGTTTACCTCATATTCTTCGGCGGGAACCGCAAAGCACATGCGCAGGAAGTTGGACGCGTAGTCCAGATCGTTGCGCGGATAAACGAAGGGCTGGCCGATGTGATACTTATAGGCCCATGCGGCGATTGTCGGCATCTTGGCGATCAGACGATGCGAGGCGACCTCGCGCTGATGCGGGTCAGATACGTCGGTCGAGTCGTGATAGAATGCCGACATTGCGCCAACGACACCCACCATGATCGCCATCGGGTGCGCATCCCGACGGAAGCCGCGATAGAAATACTGCATCTGTTCGTGCAGCATGGTGTGGCGGGTGATGGTGGTTTCGAACTGCTCGAGGTCTTTGGCGACCGGCAGCTCTCCGTACAAAAGCAGATAGCACACTTCGAGGAAGTGCGATTTTCCGGCCAGCTGGTCGATCGGATAGCCACGGTGCAGCAGCTCACCTTTTTCGCCGTCAATATAGGTAATGGTGCTGTCACAGCTTGCGGTCGACGTAAAACCGGGGTCGTAGGTGAACACTCCGGCATCGCTGTACAGCTTACGGATGTCGATGACGTCAGGTCCAGCGGTCGGAGAATGAACCGGCAACTCGTACGTTTCACCATGGACTGTCAGAGTGGCTGTTTTATTGCTGTCGGTCATAGTGTCCCTTCCTCATTCTTACGCATGTCGAATCGCTGTCCGACCTTGCGGGCAACGGCTGCGCGCGGGCGCGCAGTCCGGGTGTTAGCGGAGCAGCGTTACCCAAATATGAAGATTGGGTTTACGTCGCTGCGTCAGAAAGCCGGGCCAGGGTTTCTTCCTTCCCCAGCACAAGCATCATGTCAAAAACTGAAGGCGTCACTGCCCGACCTGCCAACACGGCCCGCAACGGGCCCGCCAGTTTGCCGAACTTAACCTCTTTCGCTTCTGCAAACGAATTTAGGGTTTGCTCCAGTTCGTTTCGCGTCCAGCTAGCATTTTGCACGTGCGGCGTCAATTCACTCAGTATACCATCGGATACTGAGGCCAGTGCTTTTGCGGCCTTTTCATCCGGCTCAATTGGGCGAGATGTCAAAACAAAGTGAGCTTTTTCAAGAAGTTCCGGGAACATGCGCGCGCGGTCCTTGAGGCAATACATCGCACGTTCCAGATCACCGGATTGTGTTTCCGTGAGGTCAGGCAATTTCGCCGCCGCCAGATAGGCTTCGATCTCTTGCCGCAATGCAGCATCACCCGCGATGGCGATATGCTGTCCACACAGATTTTCCAGCTTTTTCAGGTCGAAACGGGCAGGGCTTTTGCCGATTCCATCCAGATCGAACCATTCCTTGGCCTGTTCGTCAGTAAAGAATTCATCATCGCCGTGGCTCCAGCCCAAACGCGCCAAATAATTGCGCATTCCAGCCGCGGGGTAACCCATGGCCTGATATTCCTGCGCGCCCAACGCGCCGTGGCGTTTGGACAGCTTTTTTCCATCCGGCCCATGGATCAGAGGGATATGTGCCCAGACAGGGACGTCCCATCCCATCGCCTCATAGATCATCATCTGTCGCGCAGCGTTGTTCAGGTGGTCATCGCCGCGGATCACATGGGTCACGCCCATGTCGTGATCATCTACCACGACCGCCAGCATATAAACCGGAGTGCCGTCCGACCGCAGCAGGATCATGTCGTCCAACTGATCGTTGCGAATGGTCACATCACCCTGAACCTGATCGCGGATTACCGTCGTGCCGTCCTGAGGCGCCTTGATGCGGATCGCAAACGGAGCGTCCGGATGGGAGGACGCGTCTGCATCGCGCCAAGGGCTACGGAACAGGGTCGATTTCCCCTCGGCCCGCGCTTGTTCGCGGAAGGCCGAGACCTCTTCCTGCGTTGAAAAGCACTTGTACGCCTTGCCCTCAGTCAGCAACTGATGCGCCACCTCGGCGTGACGTTCGGCACCCTCGAATTGACTAATTACATCGCCGTCGTGATCAAGACCCAGCCACTCCATCCCTTGCAGGATTGCAGCCGTTGCTTCGGGGGTCGAACGTTCACGGTCGGTGTCCTCGATCCGCAACAGGAACTTGCCGCCGCGGCCGCGGGCATAAAGCCAATTGAACAGCGCCGTACGGGCCCCGCCGATATGCAGGAAACCGGTTGGGGACGGGGCGAAACGAGTGACGACCTGATCGGACATTGTGTGGATTAACCTTTTGGTAACCGTGTCGGGCATAGATTGGCGCCTGTCTAACGAGCCGGAAGGACGGGGGCAACCATGCGTGTTCTGGCACGGGTCGAGACCGCATTACTGAACCAGACAGGGTATTTGTTTCAGTGGTCTCCGGTGTGTTTGGCAGTCGGTATTGGTCTGTATTTCAGCCTGCGGTTTGAACCGGGGTGGATGATCTATGCAGGCCTCGTTGCCGTGATCGCGATTTGCTTAGGCTTGGTGCGCTGGCTTCCGTCTGGCTGGGCTGCGTTGACAACAGGGGGGGCGCTGATCGCTGCCGGGTTTATCCTGGCGGGCGGGCGCGCCCACACGGTGGCAGAGCCGGTCCTGTCCTGGCGTTATTACGGCCCGGTCGAGGGGCGGGTTGTAGCCATGGATCGCTCTGCGTCGGATGCGCTGCGGATTACGCTGGATCGGGTGCGTATAGGTGATGTGCCCGGTGACCGGCGGCCGCAGCGCGTCCGGCTTTCCTTGCACGGAGGCGCACGTTCGCTGGCGCCCGGCCAAAGGATCATGACCACTGCCCATTTGTCGCCCCCTCAAGGTCCGGTGGAACCGGGAGGATTCGACTTTCGGCGACACGCGTGGTTTCAACGGCTGGGGGCCGTGGGATACACCCGAGTTCCGGTGCTGATCGCTGCGCCCCCGCAGCCCGAAGGCATCCGCACTACGGCATGGCGAATGGCGATTTCCCACCATGTCCGCACGATCCTGCCGGGTGAGATTGGCGGGTTTGCGGCCGCCGTCACAACGGGTGATCGCAGCGGTATGGGGCAAGAAACGCTAAAGTCACTGCGCGCATCCAACCTGGCGCATCTGTTGGCGATTTCGGGCCTCCACATGGGCCTGCTGACCGGGTTCGTCTACTTGATGTGCAGGCTCTTTTTCTCAACCATTCCTGCGCTGGCTCTCAGATTGCCTGTGCGCAAACTGGCGGCTGTCTGTGCGATGTTCGCAGCCACGATCTACTTGTTACTGTCTGGGGGGAATGTCGCCACGGAACGCGCCTTTGTCATGGCGAGTGTCATGTTGATGGCCATACTGATCGACAGACGCGCGATTTCCCTACGGGCCGTTGCGGTCGCCGCACTTATTGTACTCATTCTGCGCCCCGAATCCTTACTTAGCCCGGGGTTTCAAATGTCTTTTGCCGCAACGACAGCGCTTGTGGCGGTGTTCGGAGCGTTGCGTGACATTGGACCGATGCCGGGGCCAAAGTGGCTGAAACCTGTTGCGGGCCTACTGATGTCCTCAGCTATCGCGGGATTTGCAACCGCGCCAATTGGTGCGGCGCATTTCAACACATTGTCTCACTATGGTCTTCTGGCCAACATGCTGTCGGTGCCGGTCATGGGCATGGTTGTCGTCCCTTCGGCCGTGGTGGCAGCACTGCTGTCGCCATTCGGCTTTGAGATAGTGCCGCTGGCAGTGATGGGGCTGGGTTTAGAGTGGATTCTTGCGGTTTCGCAATGGGTATCGGGATTTGACGGCGCGCAAGGATATGTTGTCAGCCCGCCGACCCCTGTCCTGCCGCTAATTGCGCTTGGCGGCCTGTGGCTTGCGCTGTGGCAAGGACGGGCCCGATGGGTTGGGGTGGCACCAATGGCCGTGGCGTTGTTGTTATGGGGGCAGGGAAATCGCCCTGAAATACTGGTTGCGGATAGTGGCGGTCTTGTTGGCGTAATGACTGAACAAGGACGCGCCTTGAGTAAGAAAAAGGGAAGCGGGTTTGTCGCAACCGTCTGGCTGGAAAATGATGGGGACGGGGCAGATCAGTTGCAGGCGGCCAGCCGTTGGCCGCATGATTCCGGCACCATTCAACGGTATGACTGGCAGGGCAAAGAGGTGTTGCACGTTACAGGCAAACGCGCGGCGCGCGGGTTCAGTGCCTGCAATACCGATCAGATCGTGATTTCTCCCGTGGCGCTGCAACTGTCCGGTGGCTGTGAAGTCTTCGATCCGAAACGGCTGCTGGCAACGGGAAGTCTGTCCCTGTCGGGCGGCAAGATCACAACGTCTAAAGAGGCGATGGGCGACAGGCTCTGGTCCCCGAACACATCCGGGAACCGGGATACCAAGCAGTTTTAGTAGCTGCGGATCAGTCCAACCAGACGACCCTGCACCTTGACCTTATCTTCTGGCAGAACGCGGGTTTCATAGGCGGGGTTCGCGGCCTCAAGCGCAATCGCCTGACCTCGGCGGAAGAACCGCTTCAATGTGGCTTCCTGATCTTCGACAAGAGCAACAACGATATCGCCGTTATCGGCAACCGAGGTTTCCCGGATTACCACTACATCTCCATCGTTGATCCCTGCGTCAATCATCGAGTCGCCGCGCACTTCCAGTGCGTAATGCTCACCCTTGCCGGATACCATTGAACCGGGCACGGCGACGCGGTGCGAGACATGGCTGATCGCCTCAATCGGGACGCCGGCGGCGATGCGGCCCATCACTGGCAATTCCATCGCATCCACGGTCACCGGCTCAAAATTCGCGGGGCGGGGGCCGGACGGCTTGTCGCCTTCTATCACACGCGGCTTGAAGGCCACTGTGGGTTCTCCACCCAGGCTTTCCGGCAGTTTGACGATTTCAATGGCCCGCGCACGGTGCGCCAGACGCCGAATGAACCCACGTTCCTCTAGAGCCGTAATCAATCTGTGGATGCCAGATTTGGACCTGAGGTCCAGCGCGGCCTTCATTTCATCGAAACTAGGCGGAACACCATCCGCCTGAACGCGTTTGTGAATGAATTCCAACAAATCCAACTGCTTCTTGGTCAACATTGCTCACACCTCGTCGGTCATGCGTTTTCTTTTGTTCTACGCATGTTCACGTTTTGTGTCAACGGATTTGAGCGGGATTTAGATCGGCAGGTATTGAACCTCATCCCCGGCAGGTCGGGCGGGGTCATGCGGAATCCTCACCAACAGAGCGTTTGCCTGCGCCAAAACGCTGAGCAGTGAACTGTCCTGATCGGAACATGCGCGAATGCCGGTTTCATCCAGCATAGCCCGCATGTAATGCTCACGCGGACCGTTTTCGCCGAGCGGTTCAGCAAGCCTTGCGGTTCGCAATGGGGGCAGTACCTGTTCGACACCCAACATCCGACGCACCATTGGCAACAGGAAGAGATAGCCGCAAACCATTGCACTAACAGGATTTCCGGGCAAGCCGACCATTGCCGTTTGTCCCAATCGACCTGCCATCAGGGGTTTGCCGGGACGCATTCGGATCTTGTAGAAAGATTGCTCCATTCCCAGCCGGGTTGAGACATCTGACACCAGATCGTAGTCTCCAACCGATGCGCCGCCGATGGTCACAACCAGATCCGCTCCTTCGGCCAGTCCGAAGGCAGTTTGAAGCGATGACACCGTATCGCGCGCGACCGGAAGGATGCGGACGTGCGCGCCAGCGCCCTCCAGCAGTGCTTTCAAGCCAAACGTATTGGATGCGATGATCTGATCGGGGCCCGGGGTTTCGCCCGGCATCACCAATTCATCACCGGTGGAGATCAGCGCAATAACAGGCTTTCGAGTCACTGGTACGGTCGCAATATTCATCGCCGCCATCAGCGCGATGTCCTCGGCGCGCAACTGACGTGGGGCCGAGATCTTTGTGCCTGCTTTGAAATCGACGCCCGCAGGTCTGATATTCGATTTTGGGCCGGGTAGGTCCGAGATTGTGATCAGGTCGCCGCGACGTTCGGTATCTTCTTGTATGACAACGAAATCAGCACCTTCGGGAACCGGGGCACCAGTGAATATGCGCACCGCCTGTCCGGGCCCGACGCGACCGGTGTAGCGGTTGCCAGCTGCCGACTCGCCGATGACCTTGAACATGGCGTGCAGCTCGACCTCGGTCGATTTCAGCGCGTAGCCGTCCATCGAGGACGCTTCAAATGGCGGCTGGTCGCGGGTGGCCTCGATATCCTGAGCCAGAACACGACCTGCGGCGTCGGACAAAGCAACGGTCTCGGCTGGAAGGGGCGAGACCAGTTCAAACAACAGCGCGCGGGCCTCTTCGACGGTGATCATTTTGCTTCGTAACGCCCTGATTTACCGCCATCTTTCAGCAATACACGGATACCGCCAATTTCCATCGCCTTATCCACGGCCTTGGTCATGTCATAGACCGTTAGCGCAGCCGTGGACACGGCGGTCAGCGCCTCCATCTCGACACCGGTCTGGCCCGATGTTTTGACTGTGGCTTCGACCAGCACGCCGGGCAAGTCGGGATCCAGCGTCAGTTCGACTGCAACTTTGGTGACTGGAAGCGGGTGACACAAAGGGATCAGATCAGGCGTTTTCTTTGCGCCCATGATGCCCGCAAGACGTGCCACGCCCAGAACATCACCTTTCTTAGCGCGGCCTTCGGAAATCAGATCAAAGGTGTCCTGCGCCATTTTGATGTGACCAGCCGCCACGGCGACGCGGTCGGTGACTTCCTTGTCCGAGACATCGACCATATGGGCCTGTCCCTGAGCATCAAAATGGGTCAAGGGCATCACATGACTCCGGGGATCAGAGGGCTTGCGAGAAGGTGGCGGGTGGCTGCTGCCACGTCGTCCTGACGCATCAGGCTTTCACCGATCAGGAAGCTGCGCGCGCCGTAACGTGCGATGTCGGCCAGATCTTCAGGCGTGCTCAGACCGCTTTCGCAGACGATCGTCCGGCCCGCTGGCACAAGCTTGGACAGGTGGCGAGTGGTATCAAGAGATGTCTCGAAGGTCTTGAGATTACGATTGTTTATCCCAATCAGTGAGCTTTTCAGCTCTGCTGCACGTTCCAACTCGTTCTGGTCGTGAACTTCGATCAGGACATCCATACCCCAGTCGAATGCAGTCTGTTCCAGTTCAGCGGCTTGCGCGTCGTCGACCGATGCCATGATGATCAAGATGCAATCCGCACCCAAAGCACGCGCCTCGACCACTTGATAGGGGTCGTACATGAAGTCCTTGCGCAGCGCTGGAAGTGAGGTGGCAGCCCGGGCTTCGGTCAGGTATTCTTTTGCACCCTGAAAACTAGGCGTGTCGGTCAGCACCGATAAACACGTAGCGCCGCCTTCCTCATAGGCTTTGGCCAGAGCGGGTGGATCGAAATCCGGGCGGATCAGACCCTTGGACGGGCTGGCTTTCTTGACTTCGGCTATCAGGCCGTACCCCCGACGCGCTGCTGTTCGAAGCGCATCGGCAAAACCGCGGACCTCTGGCGCGTTGCGGGCCTCGTTTTCCAGTGTTTCCAGCGACTTCTGCGTCTTGTCTGCCGCAACTTCTTCAAGTTTGTAGGCTTTGATCTTGTCCAGAACCGTCTCGGTCATGCGGCCTCCTGCGTAATTCGGGCCAGGGCCGCGATTTTGTCTTTAGCTTTTCCGCTGTCGATGCTTTCCCGCGCCTTGGCAGCGCCGTCTTTCAGGTCATCAGCAGAGCCAGCAACCACAAGGGCTGCGGCAGAGTTCAACAGAACAGCGTCGCGGTAGGCCGATGGCGCGCCGTCCAACAAGGCGCGGAAGGCCACGGCGTTTTCCTCGGGCGTTCCGCCGATGATATCCTCGAACGGGTGGACCGGCAGCCCTGCGTCTTCAGGATGCAGCTCAACCTCTTTCACAACGCCGTTTTCCAGCGCAGCGACCCAGCTTACACCGGTGATCGTCAGCTCATCCGTGCCATCCGATCCGTGTACCAGCCAGGCATGTTCGGCACCCAAAAGGCCCAGCGTTTCCGCCATTGGCCGGATCAAGTCTCGACTGAACGCGCCGGTCAGCTGACGTCGAACACCAGCGGGATTGGTCAATGGGCCAAGGATATTGAATATCGTACGCGTTCCCAGCTCTTGTCGGCTGGGCATGACATGGGCAATTGCTGGATGATGCATGGGGGCCATCATAAAGCCAATGCCGACTTCTTGCAGTGCTTTTTCAACGGTTTGTGGGCCAACCATAACGTTGATTCCCAATTGTCCCAGCGCATCTGCAGCGCCTGATTTGGAGCTCAGGTTTCGATTGCCGTGTTTGGCTACAGTAACGCCCGCACCAGCAACGACAAACGCCGTGGCGGTCGAAATGTTCAGTGTACCTTTGCCGTCGCCACCGGTGCCGACAATATCCATCGCGCCTTCCGGGGCTTTGACGGCGTTGCATTTCGCGCGCATCACGGCGGCAGCGGCTGCATATTCGTCTACCGTTTCACCACGTGTGCGCATCGCCATCAGCAGGCCGCCAATCTGGCTGGGCGTGGCTTCGCCGTCAAACAGAATACCAAAGGCCTGTTCAGCCTCGGCACGCGTCAGGGGCCGATCGGCTGCGGCTCCGATCAGTGGTTTCAGAGCGTCGCTCATGCAGGAACTTTCATCTCGGACAGGAAATTCTTGAGCAGGGCATGGCCATGCTCTGAAGCGATTGATTCAGGGTGGAACTGGACGCCGTGGATTGGCAGTTCCTTGTGCTGCAGCCCCATGATTGTGCCGTCTTCCAGCTCTGCCGTTATCTCAAGAGTGTCGGGCAGGGTGTCACGATCCACAATCAGCGAGTGGTAACGGGTCGCCTCAAACGGGGTGGGCAGGCCCGCAAAAACACCTTTCCCGGTGTGATGCATCATTCCCATCTTGCCATGAACGATTTCGTGGCAGCGGACAACGTTGCCGCCAAACACCTGACCAATCGTCTGATGGCCAAGACAGACACCCAACAGCGGCGTTTTTGTTTCAGCCGCCGCTTCAGTCAATGCCAGACAAATCCCGGCCTGATCGGGATCGCATGGACCAGGGCTGAGAAGGATCCCCGCGGGGTTCATGGCCATGGCTTCTTGCACATCCAAGGCGTCATTCCGCCGAATGACCATTTCGGTGCCAAGTTCGCCTAAATAATGTACCAGGTTGTAGGTAAACGAGTCGTAGTTGTCGATCAGCAGCAGCATTTGGGCACTTGTCTCGGCTTGGGCATTTCGGACTGGCGATACAGCCCCTGGCCACGGTATAATGTCGGGACATACATGCTCAGGCTTGCGGGGCAGCGTCAAGAGGACATCCTGTTCAGGGCGCAATCGCAGGCCAAAGGCGCGGTAAACGGCGTTGAGGCGATCGAAGCAGGATGAAGGCGAGAGGCAGTTAAGATGGGCGGATTTCTAGGCGGGATGATCGCAGGGGCGGTCGTTGTTGGTCTGCTTGGTGCGGTACTATCCCTGAATACCCCGTTGACCCGAAAACCGGTTGTGAACGCCGAGGCGCCCGAGCCTGCACCGGCGGCGGCCCCCGAGGTCAGCACCGAAGCGGCCGAGACGGTGGCAGATGCCGATCTGGTGACCGCGCCGCCGGTGGCATCCGATGCTTCCGGGGATCAAACGGACAATCTTGCCGGACTGGCGGACGTGGAGACTGTGCCAGACTCTGAGCCGACGATCAGTGAGGCTGTCACGCAGGTCGAAGGGGTCGAAATACCTGACACGGCTGAGGTAACCATATCAAACGAGGCACCGGTTGTGCCGCAGTCGCCTGCGCAATTGCAGCCATTGCCCAGTACCGAAGGTGAGCCGATCATCTCGGAAACCGCGCCCGAGCCGCCGGTTGCACTCAAGGAAGAAGAAACCATCGTTGAGGTTGAGCCGCAGCCTGCGCCGGAGGTTCTGGAAATACTGCCCGAGCCGGAAGTAGAACAGGTGCAGCCCGAAGTTGCTGAGACCCAGCCTGAAGTCGCAGAGGCATTGCCGGCAATCATCGAAACAGAAAATGAACCCGAGCCGAAGCCCGAACCCACGGCAATCGAACCGCAGACGCCTGAGGTCGATCCACTTGAGAACAACCCGATTGCCGTAGAAGGGGAAGAAGACCCGCAGCTTAAGAAGCTGCCCCGGATCGCGGCGGTCCCGCAGATCGGCGGTGAAGAAACGGATACCGACGGTTTGACCGTTGGCAAACGAGTCGTCCCGCTGACTGAACGCGATGACGCGCCGGTCTCCGAAGATGAGCAACCCGCGATACTTCTGCCCGGTAAGCCAATTGATGCCTATGCCGCCAAGTTCGAAAACCCCGAAGCCAAACCGCTAATGTCGATCATTCTGATTGATGATGAAGGGGCCTTTGGAGCCGAGGCGTTGAAGGATTTCCCGTATCCGCTCAGCTTTGCTGTCAGCCCGTCTGACCCTGATGCGGCCGAAAAAATGGCCCGCCATCGCGCAGCGGGTTTCGAGGTTCTGGCGCTTGCCGATTTGCCCAAGGCGGCCAGCGCGCAAGATGCTGAGGTTTCGATGGCTGTGTGGCTGGACACTCTGCCGGAAACCGTTGGTATTCTGGAAGGCGTGGGAACCGGCATTCAAGGTAACCGCAAATTGGCCGATCAGGTGGCTGCAATTGCCGGTGATACCGGGCGCGGGCTTATCACTCAGGATAATGGCCTGAACACCGTACAGAAACTGGCCGCGCGCAACGGCATCCCTTCCGGGGTCATCTTTCGCGACATCGACGGTGCCCGTCAGGACCCCACGATCATGCGACGTTTCTTGGATCAGGCGGCGTTCCGGGCTGGTCAGCAGGGAACTGTCGTCATGTTGGGACGGCTGCGCCCGGACACGATCTCGGCCCTGTTGCTATGGGGACTGGAAGATCGCGGTGGCCGCGTGGCCATGGCCCCGATTTCAGCGGTCATGACGCAAGAAGCTCAGTAAGGCTGATAATGAAAAACGGCTGACCATCAGGTCAGCCGCAATTCCTTAAGTGTTGCCAGAGCCAGTAAACCGGGCCGCGTCTGCAGCCGCACGCCGAATGGCGTTCGATTTATGGACGGTTTCCATAAATTCGGCCTCGGGGTCGCTGTCATAGACCACGCCTCCGCCTGCCTGAATATAGAGCTTCTGGTCTTTCACGATGGCCGTACGCAGGGCGATACACATATCCATGTCGCCGCCAGCACTGAAATACCCCACACCACCGCCATAAACGCCGCGCTTTTCGGGCTCGAGCTCGTCAATGATCTCCATAGCGCGGACCTTTGGCGCGCCTGAAACGGTGCCCGCAGGCATTCCGGCAAAGAAGGCATCCAGTGCGTCTTTGTCTTCGGCCAACTCACCAACAACGTTGGAGACGATGTGCATCACGTGGCTGTAGCGTTCGATGATGAACTTTTCGGTAGGGCGCACAGTGCCGATCTTTGCCACGCGCCCGGTGTCGTTGCGGCCCAGATCCAGCAGCATCAGATGTTCTGCCAACTCTTTCTTGTCGGCCAGCAGATCAACCTCGTTGGCCTTGTCCTCTTCGGGGGTCGCGCCGCGTGGCCGAGTGCCGGCGATGGGGCGGATCGTGACCTCATCTCCGAAAACGCGGACCAGAATCTCGGGGCTGGCGCCCACGACCTGAAAGCCGCCAAAGTTGAAATAGAACATGAAGGGCGACGGGTTCGTGCGCCGAAGCGAACGATAAAGCGCAAAGGGAGGCTGCGGAAAGTCCTGAGTCCAGCGCTGTGCCGGAACAACCTGAAAGATGTCGCCCGCGCGGATGTATTCCTTGGCCTTTTCGACCGCTTCTAAATAGCCGGACTTAGTGAAATTCGACACCGGCGCCGCGACCTCGGACGCATCGCCAAGATCGCGCGTCTCGGCGGGCATGGCGCGTTCCAGATCGCGCACCGCGTCCATGACACGTTCTGCGGCCTGTGCATAAGCAGCCTTGGCCGACTGGCCCTCGCTGACCCATGCAGGTGACACAACCGTAACCTCGCCCTTAACGCCGTCCAGCACTGCAATGACCGAGGGTCTGAGCATGATGGCATCAGGCAGGCCAAGCGGATCGGGGTTCACGTCGGGCAGGTATTCCACCAGCCGCACCATGTCATAGCCGAGATAGCCGAACAGCCCGGCAGCGGCCTGGGGCAGATCGTCCGGCAGGTCGATCTTACTTTCCGCCAGCAGCGCCCGCAGGTTATCCATAGGGTTGCCCGTTTGGGGCGAGAACGCATCCGGGTCGAACCGCGCCGAGCGGTTCAGCGCGGACGTCTCGCCTTGGCACCGCCAGATCAGGTCCGGCTTCATCCCGATGATCGAATAGCGGCCACGAACCTCACCACCGGTGACCGATTCCAACATGAACGCGTCTTTCTGCGCGCCTGTCAGCTTGAGCATCAAGGAAACCGGCGTGTCCAGATCAGCGGCTAAGCGTGTGTAGACAACCTGATTCTCGCCTGCCTCATAGGCGCGGGCGAAGCTGTCGAAGTCGGGGGTCAGCGCCATATTCAGTCTCTTTTAATAGCTCGCCTGAACAGCATTCAGGGCCTGCTGATCTACGACGGGACGGGCACGGACCTGTGCATCGCGGACAAACGCATCAAAGATGTTCTGGGCCAAAGCCTGGTCCAACTGGGCGGTAAGGGCCGCTTGCACCTGACGCAGTTCATCTGTTTCGGCAGGCGGCAACAGTTCATCCAGACGCACGATAAACGCGGTTCCGGCACCGGGAATGACGCGCAGATCTCCTTGTTCCATTTCGAAGACCTGAGTCATGAAGTCTGCAGGTACATCTTCCAAAAAGGCCGTGCGGGTCAGGGCGTTTTCTACCCGGAACGGCAATTCGGTTGCGGCAAAGTCACCGTCGGTCTGCACCTGCTCCAGAACAGCATTTGCCTGTTCTTCCAACGCCTTGTTGGTTTCGGCCTGGGTCCAGGCGGCAACAACGCGGTCACGTGCAGACTCAATCGGTTCCGGCCGGGGTTCAAGAACCTCATTCAGGCGCAGGGCAAAGATCGAGCCATCTTCAAGAAACGCTACCTCAGGAAAATCGCCATCCTGCACGGCTTCGGCTGCACTGCGGAACTCGTCATAGGCGGCGACGCCTTCACCGGTTTGCGCGGTCCAGTCGATCTGGCCCAGCTCCATTTCGGTCTCGGACGTCAGTTCTTCCAAAGTCGCGCCGCCGGCCAGCAGGTCATTGATGTCCTCGGCCTGGGCTTCAATTTGGCGGCGGGCGCGATCGGCTGCCAATTCTTCGCGCAGGGCAGGGGCGGCATCTTCAAACGACGTGTTGTTTTCGGCAAGCGATCCGTTGATGCGGAACAGTGCCGGTCCGAAGGTAGAAGGCAGCGGGCCGACAACAGCGTCCAAATCGGCAGCAAAGACACCATCGGCGGCTTCGCCCAGATCCTCGCGGGTGACGTCGCCAAGGTCGATATCGCTGAGCTCAAGCTGGCGATCCCGAACCAGTTGCTCGAAGGTCTTACCGCCAACCTCTAGCTGGGCCATGGCGTTTTGGGCTGCGTCCTGATCCGGGAAGGTCAGGCGTTCGACCAGGCGACGCTCGGGCTGTTGGAATTCAGCTGCGCGCTGTTCGTACAAACGCTTTACCGAATCCTCGTCGACTTCCACATCGTCGAGCAGCATTTCGGGTGACAGGATCGCATAAGTCAGCTTTTTGGTGCGAGGCAGGGTGAACAGCTCGGTGTTCTCGTCATAAAACGTTTGGACCTGCTCGTCGGTCGGGGCGGCAACAGGTGCGGGCAGGGCGTCAGGCGCCAAAGTTGCGACGGTGAAGCTTCGGCGGGCACCAACGTAGTCGGTCAACACCTGCGTGAGGGTTTCGGGCATCTTCACACCGCTAACCACGGCACTCTGCACGATTGTGCGGGATGTTTCCTTGCGCAGGTCCGATTCGAACTCGGTATCGGACATGCCGACCTGTTCCAGTTGGAATTGATACGCGTCGCGGTCAAATGTGCCGTTGACGCCCTGAAAAGCCGGAATCGCAACAATTTCTTCCTGCAGGTTCTCATCACCGATCGAGATGCCCAGCAAACCGACCTCATTGTCCAGCGCTGCTAAAGCCGTCAGGCGCGACAAGGCAAGACGATCCAGACCAAACTCAATGGCCTGCGACATTTGCAAAGGCTGGCCTGTCTGTTGTTCAACCGCGCGGATCTCGCGCTGCAGCTCGCGGACATAGTCATCAACCGAGATATCCTCGTTCCCGACCTGGGCCACCGAACGCACGGTGCCAGAGAGGCTGGTTGCGCCAAACCCTGCAAGTCCGAGCATCAAAAGGCCCATGAGAATCCAGACAAAGGTCTTTGATAGGTTTTTCATGCCTGCGGCCATAGTGCCCTCTTCGTGCTTTTTCGGCAGGTAACTGCCCCGTCGGTTGCGGCCCTGAATACGACGCGCACCGTCGGGGAGCAAGCTCAGAAGGACAGAGCGCCCAGCCGTTCGAACAATTGCCCCAATCCGACGCGGTCCAGATTGGCAAATGCGATACGAACCTGACGTTTTCCGGCTGCATCATCATAGGGCATGAACATTGTTCCCGGCAGCAGCAGGATGCCCGCCTCAGGAACCAATCGCCGGGCCAGTTCGTCGGATGGGATATCGAACGGGTGTTCGAAATAGGCGAAATAAGCGCCCAGACCCAATAGCCGCCAACCTTTGTCCGTCAGGCTTGGCAACAGCTCGGCAATTGCGGCGCGGCGGTCGAGGATCTCATCCCGTTCTCCTGCCAGCCATTGCGACAGGTTCTGCATTCCCCAAAGGGCTGCGTGTTGGCCGATCTGGCTTGGGCAGATGGCGACCGTGTCCAGAAACTTTTCAATCTCGGATAGCAGGTTGGTGCCTGTCGCAATAGCACCGACACGGTGGCCGGTCAGCCTGTATGCTTTGGAAAAGGAATAGAGGTGGATCAGGGTTTGATCCCAGTCAGGCTGTGCGAACAGGTCATGCGGTGGGCCGCTGCGGCTGTCGAAATCCCGATATGTTTCGTCCACGATCAGCCGGATGCCGACCTCCTGCGCAAGATCAAAGAATGCGCGCACCAAAGGGGCAGGGTATTCCACTCCGCCGGGATTGTTCGGGGTCACCAGAACGATGGCGCGGGTTTTGTCGGTGATCAGAGCACAGGCTGCGTCCGGATCGGGCAGCAGGGCGTCATCGGTTGGCAGATCCACCGTCCGAACCCCGGCCATGTCCAGCCACATCTTGTGATTAAAGTACCAGGGCGTCGGAACAATCACCTCGGCATCCTGATCGGTGATCGCTGTGATCGCAGCCGCAAATGCCTGATTGCAGCCCGAGGTGATTGCCACCTGATCGCTGGACACCTGCGCGTCATAGTGTGACCCGATCTGAAAGGCGAGTTCAGTTCGCAGGGCTGGATTGCCCAGAACCGGCCCGTAAAGATGGGCGCTGTCTTCGGTCACGGCAAAGCTGGCAATCGCTTCGCGCAGCGCCAGCGGCGGTGGATCGACTGGGGCCGCTTGGCTGACGTTGATCAGGGGACGGTTATCAGGAAACTCCACCCCCTCCAACCAGCGCCGCGCCTCCATGACCGGAGGCACAAATGTCGCGGTGGTACGGGACTGGGTCATGACGGGCCTGTCCTTTGTAAGGCTTTGCCTCACTCTTTGTGGGTTGAGGGAGGTCTTTTAGTCGGTCCCGCGGTAGGGCTCGACATATTGCAGGGCCATATCCCACGGGAAAAAGATCCAGGTATCCTGGCTGACCTCGGTGATGAACGTGTCCACCATCGGGCGACCTTTGGGCTTGGCGTAAACTGTCGCGAAATGCGCCTTGGGGTACAAGTCTCGCACCAGCTCCAGCGTTTTGCCGCTGTCGACGAGATCGTCGATGATCAGTATACCTTCGCCGTCGCCCATCAGATGGGCATCGGGGGCTTTGAGAACCTCGGCTTCGCCTTGGTCCTGATGGTGGTACGAGCGCACGCTGATCGTGTCGACGGTGCGAATGTCCAGCTCGCGGCTGACGATCATCGCAGGCGCCATACCGCCACGGGTGATGGCCACAACTGCGCGCCATGCGCCGTCATCGGGGCCTTGCCCGTCCAAACGCCAAGCCAGGGCGCGGGAATCACGGTGAATCTGATCCCAGCTGATGTGAAACCCTTTTTCGTGGGGCAGACGATCCTTGGCGCTCATGTCTTTATCCCTTTTCGACGTCAGGTGCGTCGACGGCTTTCATGCCGACAATGTGATAACCCGAATCCACGTGCAGGTTTTCACCCGTCACGCCGCTGCTGAGGTCAGACAGCAGATACAGTGCTGATTTGCCGACATCGTCGATGGTCACGTTACGGCGCAGGGGCGAGTTATACTCGTTCCACTTCATGATATAGCGGAAGTCGCCGATACCACTCGCGGCCAGCGTTTTGATCGGACCGGCCGAGATCGAATTCACGCGGATACCGTCCTTGCCCAGATCCTCGGCCAAGTATTTGACTGATGCCTCAAGTGCGGCTTTGGCGACACCCATCACGTTATAATGCGGCATCACCTGCTCAGCGCCATAATAGGTCAGGGTTACTGCGCTGCCGCCTTCGGACATCATCTTCTCGGCCCGTTGCATCACAGCGGTGAAGGAATAGACCGACACGTCCATGGTCAGTTTGAAGTTCGCACGCGACGTGTCGACGTAGCGGCCCCGAAGTTCGTTCTTGTCCGAAAAACCGATGGCGTGAACAACAAAGTCCAGCTTGCCCCATTTCGCTTCCAAAGATGTGAAGAGCGCATCAATCGATTCTTCGTCACTGACGTCGCAGGGCAGAACAATTTCGCTGCCAAGCTGTGCCGCTAGTGGATCAACGCGTTTCTTAAGTGCGTCGCCTTGATATGAAAAAGCCAGCTCTGCTCCGGATTCGGACAAAGCACGGGCTATTCCCCATGCGATTGATTTATCATTGGCCAGTCCCATGATGAGGCCGCGTTTGCCGGCCATCAACTGATTTGACATGTTTGGTTCTCCGCCTGTCTTCGCGTTATGTTGGGATGGTTTATGCCATTGGGTGCGCTGCATCAAGGCCGCGCGCTCTTGCCCGTGGCGGGTTCTCGCCCTAGGGTGGACTTTATTAGTTTCCAGGGGATGGGAATGAGCGAACGTAGCGGCATATTTGCCGGCACCGATCCGTTTGAAATAGCGGGGCGGTGGCTGGCTGAGGCCAAAGAGAATGAACCGAACGATCCGGATGCGATCGCTTTGGCGACCGTCGATTCGGACGGCATGCCGAATGTGCGCATGGTTCTTCTGAAAGAGATCGAACCGGCGGCTTTTGTGTTCTACACCAACTACGAAAGTGCCAAGGCGGCCGAGTTGGACAGCGCCGGAAAAGCTGCTTTTGTGATGCATTGGAAATCTCTGCGGCGGCAAATCCGAGTTCGTGGTACAATAACCAGAGAAAGCGGGCCGCAGGCAGATGAGTATTATGCGTCCCGCTCGCTAAAAAGCCGATTGGGGGCCTGGGCGTCCAAGCAGTCTCAGCCTCTCAGCAGTCGCTCGGTTCTGATGGCCGAGGTGGCCAAGGTAACAGCCAAGTTGGGCCCGAACCCGCCACGCCCGCCGTTCTGGGGCGGCTATCGGCTGGTGCCAACCGAAATCGAATTCTGGGCCGATGGGGCCTTTCGGTTGCACGACAGGTTCCGATGGCAGCGGGATCAAGTGGGTTCCGACTGGCAGATACAGAGGTTGAATCCATGACGTTCGCGTATCGTGAAATGCAAGAGGCCGAAAACAAAAGGTTTTTTCAGCTTGAATTTGCGCGCCATTCCCATACACATCGGACCCTTAACGAAATGACAATTTTCGCGATGGGAACGCCGTGCCAGAAGATCTGAACAACATGTACCGCGTCCGTGGACACGTGAAATGGTTCGACCCTGCAAAGGGATTCGGATTTGTTGTGTCTGATGAGGGCGGTCCGGATATTTTGTTGCATGTCAATGTGTTGCGCAATTTCGGCCAAAGTTCGGTCGCGGATGGTGCGGGCATAGAAATCATGACCCATCGCACGGACCGTGGTGTTCAGGCGGTTGAGGTCATCAGTGTCGATCCGCCCGCCCGGACGGAGACGATGATGCTGGCTGATTTTGCCGAGCTTGATCCTGTTGAGATCGCCGCTGCCCCGCTAGAGGCCGCGCGAGTCAAATGGTTCGACAAAGGCAAAGGCTTTGGGTTTGCCAATGTTTTTGGCCGCGGTGAAGACGTGTTCCTGCATATCGAAGTGCTGCGCCGCTCTGGCCTGTCGGATCTGCAGCCGGGCGAGGCCCTCGCGATGCGTGTCATTAGTGGCAAGCGTGGACGTATGGCGGCTCAGGTATTGGCCTGGGAAGCTGCTTTGGACGACTGAGTGATTCATGCCTAAGTTTCTTCCGGGTCTATTAGCGATTTTGTTGCTTTGGTCCGGAATGACCTGGGCTGCGTGCAAGCCTGATCAGATCGACATCAAGAACGACTCGGCGCAGATCCGATTCAATATCGAATTGGCGATTAGCCCGCAGGATCGGTCGCGTGGACTGATGTTCCGCGAGTCGCTGCCAAACCGTTCGGGCATGCTGTTCGTTTTTGACCCGCCGCAACCGGTGGTGTTCTGGATGAAGAACACACTGATTCCCTTGGATATCATTTTCATCGATAGGGCTGGGACCGTGACGCATGTTCATCAAGGTGCGATTCCCGGTGATCTGACACCAATCGAAGGTGGCGATTCCGTCTTTGCGGTTCTCGAAATCAACGCGGGACTCGCCGCGCGCTACTCAATTAAGCCCGGAACCGTCATGCGGCACGAAATTTTTTCGCAAGGTCCTGCAATTTGGTCCTGTTAGGGCTTTTCAAATCAGATTGGCATGGTTAGGAAGGCGCACGGTTCGGGGCGTGGCGCAGTCTGGTAGCGCACCTGTTTTGGGTACAGGGGGTCGTAGGTTCGAATCCTGCCGCCCCGACCACTTCTTCCACTTATGTTGGCGATCCACCCAACGCTTGGTAAAGCGCGCCAAGCGCCTTATCCAGCGTTTCGCTTTCCACTGGTACTTTGACCGACGGGCCGCTTTTGCGTGGGACGTTGAAATACAGCTCGGCATCGACACGGTAGCCCGAGTTGTTCTTGGTCGTTGTCAGCCGCATCACGCTTTTGGGCAGGTCCTGAGGGTATCCGTCATAGTTGAGAATCAGAAACGCGGTTGTGTCCGGGGGCAGAAACTCGGTGCATTCAAATACCCGATTCCCGGTTTTTTCAAAGCGCTCGCCCGGGCCGTCGCAACTGATCTCGAACGTGTCGAACAGTTTTTTGGGGTAGCTGTCAAATTGAGCGCTGCGCGCCGGTGGGGGCACATCTTGTGGTGTACAGGCCACGATCAGGGCCAGAATCGGAATTAAACGTAACAACGACATCTGTCCGCTCCCCTTTGAGTGATCGCGCCCGGCGGTTTACCCAGCGCCGCGGTTCAAAATGACCGCTTCGTGATTCTCATTCAACGTAGACACCTTAGCGTTAGATTATCAAATTCCGATAACTGTGCCGGGAAACACAGTTAATTTACCCGCAGGTTTTGGGAATCGACGTGCGCACGTGGTGGATGAACCTGTGGAGGAATCAGAACAGGGTGTCCCGAAGCAAGTTGTCAGAAATGGGTCAACACAAAAGATATCAAAAATGACCTAAAAATGGCGTTGACGATCTATGGGTGGATACGCCAAGTTGTATGGGCCGGAAGGGTTGCCACAAAATCTGGTATCAAAACCAGAATAGGGCACAGGGCGAGGGTCGGAAAGCACATCATAGTAACGTGCAACCGTTTGATCGGTTTTGCGCTGCGGAATGCAGCGGCTGGTCTATTGCGCCCAATTTTATACGGCATGGCGATCGGTCCGCGTCTAAGGACCTGACGCTGAAAGACAAGTTGATTGAATCTAGGGCGTGCGGACATGAAGATTGACAGGAAATTTACGAAACCGGGGCAGGACGCTTATGCGGAACTGGACTTTGTCTCAGCAACGTCTGAGATCCGAAACCCGGATGGCACCATCGTTTTTCGCCTGGACAACATCGAAGTGCCCACGCGCTGGAGCCAGGTTGCCAGCGACGTCATTGCGCAAAAGTATTTCCGCAAAGCAGGCGTCCCGTCCAAGCTGAAGAAAGTTAAGGAAAAAGACGTCCCCGAATTCCTGTGGCGTTCGGTCCCCGCCGATGGCGCAGAATTTGATGGTGAGACGTCTTCGAAGCAGGTTTTTGACCGCCTTGCAGGAGCCTGGGCTTATTGGGGCTGGAAAGGTGGCTATTTCTCGACCGAGGAAGATGCGCGCGCTTACTTTGACGAGATGCGTTATATGCTGGCGACACAGCGCGCCGCGCCGAACAGCCCGCAGTGGTTCAACACCGGTCTGCACTGGGCTTATGGAATCGACGGTCCTGCGCAGGGTCACCACTATGTCGACTACAAAACCGGCAAGCTGACCAAATCGAAATCCGCTTACGAACATCCGCAGCCGCACGCGTGCTTCATCCAGTCCGTTGATGATGATCTGGTGAACGAAGGCGGCATCATGGATCTATGGGTGCGCGAGGCGCGCCTGTTTAAATACGGCTCGGGGACCGGGACCAACTTCAGCCACTTGCGCGCAGAAGGCGAAGCACTGTCAGGTGGCGGCAAGTCTTCTGGTCTCATGGGCTTTCTCAAGATCGGCGACCGCGCCGCTGGCGCGATCAAATCAGGCGGAACGACCCGTCGAGCAGCAAAGATGGTAATCGTCGATGCCGATCACCCAGACATCGAGAAATTCATCGAATGGAAGGTGATCGAAGAGCAGAAGGTGGCCTCGATCGTTGCCGGATCGAAGATGCACGAGAAGATGCTGAACGGCATTTTCGATGCCATCCGCTCATGGGATGGTGCGCAGGACGATGCGTATGATCCCAACAAGAATGACAGCTTGAAGAAAGCGGTTCGCGAGGCCAAAAAGGTTGCGATCCCCGAGACTTATATCAAGCGCGTGCTTGATTATGCAAAGCAGGGCCACGATAGCATCGAGTTCCCGACCTACGATACGGATTGGGATTCGGAAGCCTACAGCTCGGTCTCGGGCCAGAACTCGAACAACTCGATCCGTGTGACCAACGCATTCCTGACCGCAGTTGAAAAAGATGCGGATTGGGAACTGATCAACCGGACGGATGGCAAGGTTTCCAAGACCGTCAAGGCGCGCGATCTGTGGGAGAAAGTCGGCCATGCGGCATGGGCTTGTGCTGATCCGGGCATCCAGTTTCATGACACCGTCAACGAATGGCACACATGCCCCGAAGACGGCGCCATCCGCGGCTCGAACCCTTGCTCGGAATACATGTTTCTCGATGACACGGCCTGTAACCTGGCGTCAATGAACCTGCTGACCTTCCTTAAGGATGGTGAGTTTCAGGCGGCGGACTACATGCACGCTTCGCGTTTGTGGACACTGACGCTGGAAATCTCGGTGACCATGGCGCAATTCCCATCCAAGGAAATCGCGCAACTGTCCTATGACTTCCGCACCTTGGGTCTGGGTTACGCCAATATTGGCGGTCTTCTGATGAACATGGGCTACAGCTATGACTCGGACGAGGGGCGTTCGATCTGTGGCGCGCTGACCGCGATCATGACCGGTGTGGCCTATGCGACCTCGGCCGAGATTGCAGGTGAGCTGGGTGCGTTCAAAGGGTATGAGCGCAACGCCGACCACATGCTGCGCGTTATCCGTAACCATCGCCGTGCGTCGCAGGGTGTGACCGAGGGTTATGAGAAACTGGCGGTCAAGCCGGTGCCTCTAGATCACGACAACTGCCCGGATAAGCGTCTGATCGATCTTGCCATGTCCGCTTGGGATGAAGCGCTGAGCCTCGGCGAAAAGAACGGCTACCGCAATGCGCAGGCCACTGTGATCGCACCAACCGGTACAATCGGTCTGGTCATGGATTGCGACACGACCGGGATCGAGCCTGACTTTGCTCTGGTGAAGTTCAAGAAGCTCGCGGGTGGCGGTTACTTCAAGATTATCAACCGCTCGGTGCCGTCGGCGCTGGAGAAGCAGGGTTATTCCTCGTCTCAGATTGAAGAGATCGTGGGTTACGCGGTTGGTCACGGCACCATCGGCAACGCGCCGGGGATCAACCACACCTCGCTGACCGGTCACGGGTTTGGCCCAAATGAGCTGGCCAAGGTGGATGCCGCACTGGAAAGCGCCTTTGATATCCGGTTCGTCTTCAACCAGTGGACACTGGGCGAGGATTTCTGCACCGGCGTTCTGGGCATCCCGGCGACCAAGCTAAATGATCCGACCTTCGATCTGCTGCGCCATCTGGGCTTTACCAAGGCAGATATCGACGCGGCGAACGACCACGTTTGCGGAACCATGACACTGGAAGGCGCGCCGCACCTGAAGGAAGAGCACTATTCGATCTTTGACTGCGCCAACCCGTGCGGCAAGAAAGGTAAGCGTTTCCTTGGGGTTGATAGCCACATCACCATGATGGCCGCGGCCCAAAGCTTCATCTCGGGTGCGATCAGCAAAACGATCAACATGCCGAATGACGCGACCATCGAGGATTGCCAGAAAGCCTATGAACTCAGCTGGTCGTTGGGTGTGAAGGCCAATGCACTGTATCGTGACGGTTCGAAACTGTCGCAGCCGCTGGCAGCCGCACTGGTCGAGGATGATGACGAGGCGGCAGAGGTCCTGGAAAGCGGCACGGCCCATGAAAAAGCCGTCGTTCTCGCTGAAAAGGTTATTGAGAAGGTTGTCGTCAAGGAAATCATCCGCAGCCATCGTGAGAAACTGCCGCATCGCCGTAAAGGGTATACCCAGAAAGCGATCGTGGGCGGCCACAAGGTCTATCTGCGGACGGGTGAGTTCGAAGACGGCAAGCTGGGCGAGATCTTCATCGACATGCATAAGGAAGGCGCTGGCTTCCGGGCGATGATGAACAACTTTGCCATCGCAGTGTCGGTTGGCCTGCAATACGGTGTGCCGCTGGAAGAATTCGTCGACGCCTTTACCTTCACCAAGTTCGAACCGGCAGGGATGGTGCAGGGCAATGACTCGATCAAGAACGCGACGTCGATCCTGGATTACATCTTCCGCGAATTGGCGGTGTCCTATCTGGACCGTACCGATCTTGCCCATGTGAAACCCGAAGGTGCCACATTTGATGATCTGGGTCGAGGCGAAGAAGATGGTCTGTCCAACGTATCAGAGATCAGTGACAGCGCAGCGTCCAAGTCCTTGGAAGTGTTAAAGCAAATCAGTTCGACCGGTTACCTGCGCAAACGTCTGCCGCAGGATCTTGTGGTGTTCAACGGCGGCCAACCGGAAGTGAACGGCATGGCAGAACCGGCTGCGCAATTTGAAGCTCCGGTTGCGGAAACTGCCGTTGCCACGGGCATGGACGCACGGACCAAGGCCAAGATGCAGGGGTACGAGGGCGATCCTTGCGGCGAATGCGGAAATTACACACTGGTGCGCAATGGCACCTGCATGAAGTGCAACACCTGCGGGGCGACCAGCGGGTGTAGCTAAGGAAAACGCCCCGTCAGGCGGGGTGTAGGGATCAGGGTTTCCCCTCGGATGTCCGATCCCGACGAACACGGAACAAGGCGTTGAGACTTACCAAATACGCCTTGGTCCACTCGGTCGACATGCCCGTGTCGACCGGGAACAGGGTGGGGCGGAATATTTGCTCTTTCCCACTCTCTCACGGGACGGGTGCGCTCGTTCCATGCGACGTCCAGGCCGCAGGCAAACAAAACACCGGGCGGTCAACGAATGGAGCCTGGATGGCGAAACTGACAGGGGGCTTCGGCCCCCTTTCTTTTTGCGCCTCCGAGTCGGTGAATTAGGCAGGGCCTTGCCGGAACTGCAAAGGCGCATCGGGCAAGAACCGCCGAAACGTGAATTGTACATTTCGCCCAGCGGTTGATTGCAGATGCGACTCGGACAAACACGCGGAGAATGGCGCGAAACAGGGCGTGTTGCCGCGTTGGGGTGACGACGTTCATCGGTTTGGTGTCTGTGGTGCCTGTCCGGACGAAAACACAGACAATACCACTTAGGAGGCATCACAATGAAACCGCAAAACCTGGCAATCATTTCCGCATTCGTATTGGGCCTGCCGGCGATGGCTGCTGCGCAGTCCTCGGCGGACACCAACGGCGACGGAGTTCTGACCATAGAAGAGGTTCAGGCCGTTCTGCCCGAGGTTGACGCCGATGGTTTCTCGGCGATGGACGCCAACGGCGACGGGTCGCTGGACGCAGATGAAATTGCCGTCGCGCAGGAAGCAGGGTTGCTGCCGCCCAGCAACGGCTAAAATCGCGACGACATCGGCGGCCCGTTCCCCCACGGGCCGCCGTATTTCAATGGGTTACGCGGGCAAGTAAATGTTGAATTTGCTGCGTAACTCGGCATCCAAAAGCGGATCGAATCTGGCCGGAGACGGCGTCGCAAGGATCTCTTCCTTCCGTTTCACGGCCTTTTCGATCAAATCGGGTTTGCCAATTTCCACCCATTCTTTCGGGGACGACCGGTCGCCAAAAGTCGGGTAGACATAGTCCGCCTGCATGCGGCTCAGCGTTGCATCGGTTCCCAGATAGTGACCCGGTCCGCCGATACAGACTTCGGCCATCTGATCCAGTGCCAGCGTTTCGTCCGTCACTTCGATACCACGTACACAGCGTTGCGCTTGCCCGATAAGGTCATCGCTGAGGATCAGGCTTTCGTGGCAGAATCCCAGCAGCGAGGCATGCATGCCCGCGGACTCATACACCATGTTCAAACCCGAAAGCCCGGCCATGACGTTCGAGCACATCTGCTCCCACCCGGCTTGCATGTCGGGCAGTTTCGCATCCGATGCACCGGCGGCCGCGCCGCCCGGCAGGTCGTAGAAGTGGTGCATTTGGGCGCAGCCCGCGGTCAGCAGTGCCTGTTCACCGGAACCGATGGACATCGCACCTGTGCGCAGATCAAGGCCAAAGGGCCAGGTGCCAAAAATCGCGGGGGCGCCGGGACTTACGGCGTTTACATAAACCAACCCGGCCAGGCATTCGGCGGTGGCCTGCGCGATAGCACCGGCGATTGTCGAAGGCGCGGTGGCTCCGGCCATTCCGGCCGATAGCAGCAGAACGGGCATGCCCGCCTTGATGCATTCCTCCATGACTTCGCAGCTTTCGGTTGCGAATTTCATCGGCGGAACTACAAAGCAGTTCGAGTTCGACATAAAGGGCCGTTCTCGCCACTTATCCTCGCCACCAGCGATCATGTGCAGCATCTCAATCGCAGGGGCAACATGGCTGGGTTCGGTGAAGGACGTGCCGATATGTTTGAACGTGCCGGATGTGGTGGCGTAGACCGTGTTCAAATCCATCTCAAGGTTGTCCGCAATGTCGCGGCACACCATTGGGCGCTGAACAAAGTGAATGTTTTCAAGTTGTTCACAGATTCGGGACGCGTCGTGCAGGTCTTGAAGGGTCGAATCCCGATATTCCTGCCCGTGCACATCAACCATGCTGACGGCCGCCCCGGCGGTGCCAAAGTGGACGCGGTTGCCCGATAGTTCCAGATCGGAATTGCCGTCCCGGGAATGCAAAGTGACCGAGCGATTGGCCTTGGCGATTGTGTCTTCCACCAAAGCGCGCGGGAAGCGGATACGCCCGTCGTCACCTAAGATACAGCCAGCGCCGACAAGATAGTCGATCCCGCTTTGTGGGGCGTCCGCCAGACCAATGGTTTCCAGCGCGGTCAGCGCGGCTTGGTGAATACGCTCGATCTGCGCCGGGGTCAGCACTTTCAGCGTTCCGCCCTCCATGCCGGGGCGAATCGGACGCAGATGTTCGGGCAGCGCTGTGGCACGGGCTGCACGGCGCGCGGCACGCCCGCCGCTGCGCGATGAATTTCGGGTTTGTTCGTTCATAATTTAAGGTCCGGTCGAAAAAGTACGTTCAGGGTTAGTGTACTCAGACCACAACCGGCCGCCCCCGTGCGGCACGCCCACGATCCGCACCAATGGTACGGCTGATCAGGCGAATCTTCCAAACGTCACTTTGCATGCGGGTCCTCATTTGGTGATGTGAACTCTCTCAATACGAGGGTGCACAATCTGTCCTGTTTGCGACCTGAGGGGCCAAAAACGAAGTGTTGTGCCCTGTCGGCATCACGTTCTTGCCGTGGGGTAAAGTTTTCTCCCGAATGTGGGAAATTCTGTTAAGCTTCTATCACTTATTTAAGAGTGGTCCGTGATCTCAATGGATTTTTAACGATTGCAGACCAAGTTTTATGTGATGAAGCCTATCGTTTGGTGGGCGCGCTACAAGGAATTTTGGAGAGGTTGATGAAAGCCCTGATGGCCCTCATGACCACTTGCCTGACAATCGGCATTGCACCGGTATATGCAGAGGATTGGACAGGGGCGTATGCGGGCTTCAGCTTTGGCTATGCGGATGTTGATGGCCCAAATAGCTCTGGCGGAAACGACACGACTTTTGGCCCGCTTGTCGGTTATGATCATGACTTCGGTAATTTCGTTCTTGGCGGTGAGTTGGAGTACAACCGGCTCTCGCTTGATCTGGGGCAGGGTGAAGGCAGCGTGGACAGTCTGACCCGCCTTAAGTTGCGCGGTGGTTATGATTTCGGACCGGCCTTGGGCTATGTCGTCGTGGGCGCGGCCCGATTGGATGCGTCACCGGAAAATGACACCGCTGCAGTGTACGGCATCGGAATTGCCTATCCCATCGGCGACAATTTCGTCATCAGTGGTGAGGCCTTGCGACAGAATTTTAACGACGTCACACGAAGCCAGGGCGATATTGACGCCAACGTGTTCAACCTGCGTACAACCTTCCGGTTTTAAGGCCGTCTATTCCGCCGCGTGACTTTCCGCCAAGCCGGTTGCGAATTCGCAGATCGTTCTGAGTGCTGCGGCAAAGCGGTCGTCGTCAATTGTCATAGCAACGCGCACGTGACCTGCCGCCGCCTCGCCAAAACTTTCACCCGGCATGACAGCAATTGCGTGAGTGTCCAGCAGCGCGTTGGCAAAGTCCTCGCCGCTCATCCCGGTGGCCCGAATGTCCAGCATCAGGTACATCGCACCCTGCGCGGGCACCAGGCCGACGATGTTTTGTTGAGCCATAATGTCGACCGCCAATGCGCGACGACGCCGGAACGGGGCAGCGATTTCCTCTTCAAGATCATGACCCGCGCTCAAAGCAAAACTGGCGGCGTCCTGAATGAACCCGGGCACGCCGTAAGTTGTGTGCGTTGCCAGATTGATGAGATGGGTGATCACCTCTTCAGGGCCGACCACCCAACCGCATCGGGACCCGGTCATCGCGTGTGACTTGGACATCGAACCAACGACCAAGGTACGCTCGGCCATTCCGGGCAGGGTACGTGGTGAGATATGCTCACCTTCCCAGACCTGCGTGTCGTAAACTTCATCTGAGATCAGCCACAGGTCGCGGTCACGGCAGACACCTGCGATACCGTTCAGTGTCTCGCGCGAATATACGACGCCAGTGGGGTTGTTCGGGCTGTTGATCAATAGCGAAACCGCACCATCTGCCGCCGCATCGATCTGCTGCGCGCGCGGCTGGAATGCATCCTCGGCGGTGGTCTGGATGGCCCGGGCTGTCGCACCGGCGCCCCGGATCGTGCCGGGGTATGTCGCGTAATAGGGATCGAGATACAGACCGACATCACCGGGATCGCACACCGCCACGTGGGCAGCAAAAAGGGCAGATTGGCCGCCCGGGGTGATCAACACGTTGTTTCGGCTTGTCTTCTGAGCAGTGCGGCCCTGAATGCGCGCGGCAACAGTATCGCGCAGCAAATCAGACCCGGGCACCACAGCGTAGCCGGTGTTTCCCTGACGTGCCGATAGATCCATGGCATCCAGAATGGTCGGGTGCGTGCGAATGTCATGCTCACCAATGGTGAGTTCAGTAATGACGTGCCCTTCGCTGATCATCCGGCGCGCGCGGTAAAATACATCCCACCCATCACTGCCACCTCCGGTCAGATGAGTGATACGCTGCGACAGTTTCATGGCACGCTCCGATCTTGTCTTCAGCGCAGAATGGGCCAGAGGCATTGGAAAATGTCAATCAGCTTCGTGGGGGTAAAGTGGACTGCACTTTTTTCGTCAGGGAAGACCGCACCAGATCGTAGGATGTGGCCAGCCGATGACGCATCTCATCCTCGTCACAGCCAAACGGCAGGCGGATCCAGCTGTGATGAAAATAGGGGGCTTTGGTACCGACGCCTGCTTCGATCAGCATCTGAGCTGTCTCGATATCAGGCGTTTTGACGGACACGCCATCGTTGGCGGTGCCGATGCAGGCAAACATCTTGCCGCCAACCTTCCAGGCATCATGGCCTCCGCCCCAAGGGTCGGAAAGGTCAGCGCCTGGAAACGTGCGGCAGATGGAATTGACAAATTCTCGGCTCATGGCCGAAAAGGTGCGCCACCTTGAGATTGAACTCAAGTCTTGGCTGAACGCGTTGTCCATGCTAGGGGGAGGACATGAACCGTATGACCTGCATCATTATCTGCTGCATTACCTGCTGATTTATCAAGCGGGCCGGTTTCTTTCGTTTTCATCCCTGAGACAAGTTGCTAAGCCCGCGCCAAGCGCAAGCATTTGCTGTCTTTAGGAGCCGACCGATGACGACAATCAAACTG
This sequence comes from Ruegeria sp. CDSC054, assembly GCF_059610645.1. Classification (NCBI taxonomy): domain Bacteria; kingdom Pseudomonadati; phylum Pseudomonadota; class Alphaproteobacteria; order Rhodobacterales; family Roseobacteraceae; genus Ruegeria; species Ruegeria sp. CDSC054. Next base: position 183,771 of record NZ_JBXWOA010000001.1, read on the forward strand.
CACAACACACGGACACGGGCGAAAGAAGATTTCGTTCCGATCAGTGCCGATAACGTGCGGATGTATGTCTGCGGACCTACGGTCTATGATCGCGCCCATCTGGGCAACGCGCGGCCCGTGGTGGTTTTTGACGTGCTCTATCGATTGCTGCGCCATGTCTACGGCGCGGATCACGTGACCTATGTGCGCAATTTCACCGACGTGGATGATAAGATTAACGCAACCGCGCTGGCACGCCAGAAGGCGGGTGCTGAGGGCACGCTGGAGCAGTTGGTGCAGGAGCGGTCGGATGAAACCATCGGCTGGTATCTGCACGACATGGGTGCGTTGGGCGCGCTTGAGCCCGACGAGATGCCGCGTGCGACTCAGTACATCGCGCAAATGGTTGCGATGATTGAGGATTTGATCGCGAAGGGTCACGCCTACGCAGCCGAAGGGCACGTTCTATTCGCGGTTGACAGCTGGAAGGAGCACTACGGCGCTTTGTCTGGTCGGTCGGTGGATGACATGATTGCCGGTGCCCGGGTTGAGGTTGCGCCTTACAAGCGGAACCCGATGGATTTCGTGCTGTGGAAGCCCTCGACCGATGAGTTGCCGGGGTGGGACTCGCCTTGGGGTCGCGGTCGTCCGGGGTGGCACATCGAATGCTCGGCCATGAGCTATGAGCTGCTGGGTGAGAGCTTTGATATTCACGGCGGCGGAAACGACCTGATGTTCCCGCATCATGAAAATGAGATCGCGCAGAGCAAATGCGCCCATCCGCACGGTGAGTTCGCGCGGTACTGGTTGCATAATGAGATGTTGCAGGTGGAAGGCAAGAAGATGTCCAAATCGCTGGGCAACTTCTTCACCGTACATGACTTGCTGGAGCAGGGCGTGCCGGGCGAGGTGATCCGGTTAGTCTTCCTGCAGACGCATTATCGCAAGCCGATGGATTGGACCGAGAAAAAGGCGCGTGAGGCTGAGGCGACGCTGCGCAAATGGCGGGCGCTGACAGCGGGCATCGAGCCCGCCGCCAGCGCTGCGCCTGCTGTGGTCGCTGCACTCAGCGATGACCTGAACACTGCGGGCGCGCTCACAGAGTTGCACCGTTTGGCTGCAGATGGTGATGCGGCGGGATTGTTGGCGAGCGCACAGGTGCTGGGCCTATTGTTGTCAGAAATGGGAGCATGGGCTGACACAGCGTCGGTGGACCTGTCGTCTCACGCAGATCGGTTGGCCGATGCCCGCGCGAGTGCAATGCAGAACAAGGACTTCTCGGAGGTTGACCGTCTGAAAGCGGCCTATGTTGCAGCAGGGCTGGAAGTACGCATGAGTAAGGACGGGGTCGAACTGGTTCCGGGCACCGGGTTCGATGCGGCCAAGCTGGAGGGCGTATGATGACTAAAGAACGCCTCTACCTCTACGACACTACTCTGCGCGACGGGCAGCAGACACAGGGTGTGCAGTTCTCGACCGCTGAGAAGGCGCAGATCGCGCAGGCTCTGGACGAGTTGGGCGTGGACTATATCGAGGGCGGCTGGCCGGGGGCGAACCCGACGGACAGCGCGTTTTTTGATGCGGCTCCCAAAACGTCAGCCTGCTTGACGGCCTTTGGGATGACCAAACGGTCGGGCCGGTCGGCTGAGAATGACGATGTTTTGGCGGCGGTGATGAACGCGGGCACGCGGGCGGTCTGTCTGGTGGGTAAGTCGCACGATTATCACGTGACGGATGCGCTTGGCATCTCGCTTGAGGAGAATGTCGAGAACGTCCGTGCCTCTGTTGCACATATCGTAGCGCAGGGGCGCGAGGCGCTGTTTGATGCCGAGCATTTCTTTGATGGCTACAAGGACAATCCAACCTATGCGCTTGAGGTCTGCCGGGCCGCGATGGATGCCGGTGCGCGCTGGGTTGTTTTGTGCGACACCAATGGCGGGGCTTTGCCTGCGGAAGTGTCGCGGATTGTGTCCGAGATGGTCGCGGCGGGCCTGCCGGGGGACCGGTTGGGTATCCATACCCACAACGATACGGAAAATGCAGTGGCCTGTTCTTTGGCGGCTGTCGATGCGGGCGCGCGGCAGGTTCAGGGAACCTTGAACGGATTGGGAGAGCGTTGCGGAAATGCGAACCTGACCTCTTTGATCCCGACGCTGCTGCTAAAAGAACCTTATTCATCGAACTTTCACATCGGCGTCAGTGTCGAGGCCCTGGCGGGTCTGACTCGCGTCAGCCGCATGCTGGACGAGATCCTGAACCGGGTGCCCAGCAAGCAATCAGCCTATGTCGGGGCGTCGGCTTTTGCGCACAAGGCTGGGCTGCATGCCAGCGCGATCCTTAAGGACCCGACGACCTATGAACATGTGGATCCGGCGTCGGTTGGGAACACACGGATCATTCCGATGTCGAACCAGGCGGGGCAGTCGAACCTGCGCCAGCGCTTGATCGAGGCCGGTTTGTCGGTCGAACCCGGTGACCCGGCCCTGGGCCGTATCCTCGAACGGATCAAGTTGCGTGAGGCGGAAGGTTATTCCTACGACACCGCGCAGGCCAGCTTTGAGCTGCTGGCGCGGGACGAACTGGGTCAACTGCCTCAATTCTTTGAGGTAAAGCGGTACAAGGTGACCGTTGAACGGCGCAAGAATAAGTACAACAAGATGGTCAGCCTGTCCGAGGCGGTTGTTGTGGTGAAGGTCGATGGTGAAAAGAAGCTGTCGGTCAGCGAGTCTCTGGATGGGTCCGGCGGTGACCGCGGTCCGGTGAACGCGCTGGCCAAGGCGCTGGCCAAGGATCTGGGGCAGTATTCGCGGATATTGGATGATATGCACTTGGTCGACTTCAAGGTACGTATCACGCAGGGCGGCACCGAGGCCGTGACCCGCGTCATCATCGATAGTGAAGACGGGCAGGGGCGCCGGTGGTCCACCGTTGGCGTCAGCGCGAACATAGTCGACGCCTCGTTCGAGGCGTTGCTGGACGCGATCCAATGGAAACTGGTGCGTGATTGCGGCCCACAGTCGGCAGTCGCCGAGTGAGTGCGCCTTTTGACGATGACGTCAAGGCCTGTGCCGCGCTGTTGCATCGAGCCGATCCCGACCGGTTCATGGCGGCCATGGCGGCACCAGTGTCCGCCAGGGCGGTGTTGTTTCCGATCTATGCGTTAAATATCGAGGTCGCCCGGGCACCCTGGGTGACGCAAGAGCCGATGATTGCCGAGATGCGCCTGCAATGGTGGCGCGATGCTTTGCAAGAGATTGCCGAAGGTCCAACCGTGCGTCGGCATGAGATCGTTACGCCGCTGTCGCGTGTCTTGTCCCCTCATCTTGCGTCGATGATGGATGAATATGTGGCCGTAAGGCGTTGGGATATCTATCGCGACCCGTTCGAGGACGAAGATCATTTCGACGCGTACATAAACCACAGCGCGGGCACGCTCACGGTGGTAGCGGCACAAGCGCTGGGGTCGGCGGATGAGGATGTCGTGCGGGACTTTGGCTATGCCGTTGGGGTCGCCAACTGGTTGCGCGCCATTCCGGATCTGGAAGCGCGTGGGCGAATTCCGCTGCTGGATGGCACGCCTGCGGGTGTTCAGCGTCTGGCTGAAAAAGCGTACGGGCGTTTGAAACGGGCACGTACTCAACGACACTCGGTTTCGGCAAAAGCTGCTGCCGCGTTGCATGCCGGTTGGCAAACTGAATTGGTTCTAAAACAGGTTATTGCGCGCCCGGACAGGGTCGCCTCTGGAACCCTTGGGCCGGGTGAAATCCGCCGCCGCCTGTCGCTGATGGTCCAGGCGGCAACGGGGCGCTGGTAGTTACTCCCAGCCGCCGGCGCGCATTTCGGCCGAGATTTTCAGCTGCACCAAGTCTGACGTTCCCGGGGCAAACATCCCGACGCCGTATTCGCTGCGTAAAAGCTGGCCAGCAGCTTCGACCCCAACCCAGTCACCTTTGTAATAATCGAAAAATCCGGCCAGGGGATGTTTGCCCATGAAGGTCAGGTCGATCTCAAGCGTTGCGGGCTTGGTCTGATCCTTGATTGTCAAATCACCGATCATTTGCAGGGTGCTTGCACCGGTTTGCACCGCCGAGGTCGAGACGAATTTGATGTTTGGGTAAGCTTCGACATCGAAGAAGTCACCGCTTTTGAGGTGATCGTTGAGCGGCCCCCAACCGGTTTCGACACTTGAGGCGTCGATTGTGATATCCGCGCTGGTTGCGGTGACATTTTCAGGGTCAAACTCGACCGTGCCGGATACGGCGGTCCATTCGCCGGATTGTTCGGTCAGTCCCGCGTGGTTGTAGTAGAATCGGATTTCGGTGTGACTTTGATCAAAGTGATAGGTTTCGGCAAGGACTGGTGTGGCCAGTGCCAAGACGAGGGCAGATGCGGTAAACAGCTTCATGACATTTCTCTGATTTGCAGGGTTGATAATTAACATGTAAATGCATCTAAATTGATGAGCAAAGGAAAACCACAATCCTCGCGGAGGCGTGATGAGCGGATTTGAAGAACGAGAGGCGGCCTGGATCGCTCTGAACCAGACACGCACCCGGATCTTTTCCCTGGCCGAGCGCGCGCTGGTGGCAGCGGGATATCCACGGCTGCACTGGTATGACGTGTTGTGGGAGTTGGAACGAGCACCAGACGGCCTGCGACCTAAACAGCTGGAGCAGCAATTGCTGTTTGATCAGTCCAGCTTTTCCCGTCAGGTCGCACGGATGGCGGAGGACGGATTGTTGACGCGCCATGCTGCAGCGGGGGACGGACGGGGAAAAATCCTGCGCATTACCGACAAAGGCCGTACCCTGAGACGGCAGATGTGGGATATCTACCGCATGCACATTGATGAGGGGATCGCCGAGGCACAGAAATTAGGTGCTTTTGCACCGATACTGAACCTTAACGATTAGGCTGTTCGGGGCCGCATCGTCAGCCACAAAAGCGCGCCGCCCGCCAAAGTCAGAAGGGGGATCATCGCGACGTTCACCGCGGTCCAACCTTCGATCGGAGAGCCGCCAGAACAGTTCATCAGCCCGCCTGAAGCCAGCGAGGCAAACGTGACGCCACCAAACACCAGCAGGTCGTTCAACCCCTGCATGCGTCCGCGCTCGCTGACGTCGTGCGATTCAGCCAACATGGTGGTTGCGCCGATAAAACCAAAGTTCCAGCCGATGCCCAGCAGGATCAGCGCGACAAAGAAATTACCCAGCTCAACGCCCTGTAAAGCGACCACTCCGGCCGCGGCAAGAATGAGTAGGCCCAGTGCCACGATCCGTTCGACCCCAAAACGTGCGATCAACTGTCCGGTGAAAAAGCTGGGAATGTACATCGCCAACACGTGGCTGGTGACGACATCCGCCGCGTCATTGGCGCTGAACCCGCAGCCCACGACGGCCAGTGGTGTCGACGTCATCACAAGGTTCATCAGCGCGTAGGACACCATGGCGCAGATGATTGCAACCGCAATACGCGGCGTTTTCAGAAGCTCGATCCGGGACCGACCTTTGGGGGCATCAGCCGCAGGCTTGGGCGGGGTCGGAATGTCGAGGAAAAAGAACAGGGCCGAGCCAATGACGTTCACCGCGATAACAGCGATATACGTGCCGAGAAAAGGGATGACATACGCGGTCGAGGTCAGTTTGACGATCTGAGGCCCGATGATTGCCGCTGCCAGACCGCCCGCCATGACGTAGGAAATCGCCTTGGGACGGAAATCGTCCGATGCGGTGTCAGCGGCGGCAAAGCGGTAGAAACCGTGCGCGCTCATGTAGATGCCGGTCAGCAGGCTGCCAGCAAGGAACACTGGGAATGATCCCAGAAACAAGCCATATGCGCCGACAAGCCCGCCGCAAGCCCCTGCCGTTGCCCCCACCAGAAATCCAGCCCGGCGACCCCACCGTTGCATAATGGCCGAGATCGGCGTCGCCGCCAGCATTGAGCCAAGGACGATCAATGATATGGGCAGAGTCGCCAGGCAGGGATTGGTTGCCAATGATTGGCCGGCCAGCCCACCGACGATAAAGATCATCGGCATCTGTGCGCCCAGCAGGGCCTGCGCAGCCACCAGAACGGCGACATTGCGTTTGGCCTGACTGTTGTTGTCCGGGGTTGTGGCGGTCATGGTCATGAGCACATGCGTAATGGCGAAAACGATTGTGCACAAGCGGGTTGCATCTGCGGCAAAGCGGCCTAACGTGCAGTCGATCATCGAGGCCGGAGAGCACATGTCCGTTGGACGGATCATAGAAACACCCGACTGCGTGGAAGAAGGCGCGACATGGCTGGCCGAAAGCTGCCCGCGCATGGCCTATGCGATGGAACAGACCGGTCCGTTGCCCTTGCGCCGTCGCCCGGACGGGTTTGCGCAACTGCTTAGCGCCATAGTCAGCCAGCAGGTGAGCGTGGCCTCGGCCAATGCGATCTGGAACCGGTTGAAGGATGCGAAACTGACCGGCCCGCGTAAAATCATGTGGGCCACCGACGATGATCTGCGTGCAGTTGGGTTGAGCCGCCAAAAAATCCGGTATGCCCGCGCTTTGGCTGAGGCGCGCATTGACTACAAAGCCTTGCGGGACGTTTCAAACGAAGACGTGGTGGCGATCCTGACCGAGGTGTCGGGTATTGGCGTCTGGACGGCCGAGATTTATGCGATGTTCTCTTTGGGTCGTGCCGACGTGATCGCGCCGGGCGATCTGGCGCTGCAAGAGGCCGCGCGCATCTTATATGATTTGCCCGACCGGCCTACCGACAAACAGCTGCGCCAGATGGCCGAGGCATGGTCGCCCTGGCGGTCGGTTGCGGCGCGGGTTTTGTGGGCCTATTACCGGGTGGCAAAAGAACGAGAAGGGATCAGATGACACGGGTTTTGAATGCGCTCCGAAAAGAGCCGGTTTCGGGCGATACACGCTCGGTCGTGGTGTTCGTGCACGGCTATGGCGCCAATGGGGCCGATTTGTTGGGGTTGGCCGATCCGTTGGGTGAGCATCTGCCTGACACGTTGTTCGTGTCACCCGATGCGCCGGAACAGATCCCCGGAATGCCTAACGGATATCAGTGGTTTCCGATCCCGTGGATTGATGGCTCATCCGAAGAAGAAGCACGCCGTGGCATGGAAATGGCCGTTGAGGATTTCAACGCCTTCCTTGATGCCCTGATGGTGGATGAAGATGTGCTGCCCGAACAGGTGGTTCTGTTTGGGTTCTCGCAAGGTACGATGATGAGCCTGTACGTCGCCCCGCGCCGCGAAGACCCGGTGGCTGGGGTCGTTGCCTTCTCGGGCCGGTTGTTGGAACCGGATCTGCTGCCCGACGAAACCGTCAGCCGGATGCCCATCCTTCTGGTGCATGGCGATGCCGACGACGTCGTTCCGCCACAGTCGTTGCCCGAAGCTGCCGAAGCGTTGCAGGCCGCAGATTTCAAAGAAGTTTACGCGCATGTCATGAAGGGCACCGGCCACGGGATTGCCCCCGACGGTCTTAGTGTCGCGCTTGCCTTCATGCGCGACAAGCTGAGCCTGTAGCCATGATCGCGGTTCGTCCCATGATGCCTGAGGACGTGGCAGTTGCCTGCCAAATTCTCAACGAAATCATTGCTATCGGCGGGACGACCGCGTTTGAAACACCGTTTTCCGAGGCGCTGTTTGCTCAAGTCTACCTGAATGGCGCAGACAAAATCTGTTGCCACGTTGCCCTGGATGAACAGGGTGAGGTGGCCGGATTTCAATGGTTAGGCACCAATGAGGACTTGCCAGAAGATTGCGCGGATATCGCAACCTTCACCCGGCGAGAGCCGGTGTTGAAAGGGGCAGGGCGGGCGTTGTTCTCGGAAACCACGACCTATGCCGCAGCCGTTGGGTTCCGTGCGCTCAACGCGACCATCCGCGCCGACAACCGGCAGGGGCTTAGCTATTACGACAAGATGGGTTTCCGCGACTACTCGGTCACATATGCTGTTTCTCTGCAAGACGGAACGCCGGTCGACAGGGTTTCGAAACGGTTTGAATTGAAGAAGGATACGACATGCTGATTGTCACCGGAACGGTTGAAGTCTCGACAGATGGCGTCGGCAAAGCCATTGAGGCGGCACAGAAAATGGTCGCCGAGACTGTGAAAGAGCCCGGCTGCCTGATCTATGAATTCAGCCAGATACTCGGGCAATCTAACAAGTTCCGTGTTTATGAAGAATGGCAGGATCAGGCCGCGCTCGAGGCGCATTTTGCAGCCCCGCATATGGCCGAGTTTCAGGCTGTTCTGGGCGAAGTGGGCGTTGTTTCGAGCGACATCTACCGGATTGTCGGGGGAGAAAAGCAACCGCTGCGCTAAGTGATCAGTTCCACAGGTGACCTTCAGCGAATTCCACCGAGTTTCCGGCGGGGTCCCGAACATACAGCGATCGTGCCCCGCTTGGCCAATCGAACTCGGCGTCTATGGGGATGTTCCACTCCAGCAGATGCTTGCGCATTTCGTCTATCTCTGTCCGCGATAAAGTCATGCAGACGTGACCGGGACCGCGTGCGCCATGCGGCGGGACGGGAAGCTTCGGATTCTCCGGCGGCTTTGCCGTCTCATCTGCGTTGAACAGCAACAACACCGATCCGCCGACGCGGAAAAATACATGTCGGTTCGCGACGCGTTGGATACATTCTAACGCCAGTATTTCACCATAGAATCGTTCGGCCGCGTCCAGATCGCCAACATAAAGCGCGGCCTCAAGGATACCCTCTGGGGATGGTGTGCTTCGGGTGACTTTCATGCCTTAAGTCTATTACAAAAGGACGTTTTTGTCACCTGCGCGGTCGGCGGTCCCGTTTACGTTGCGGCGCGGAATCTAATGTAGGGGCTGTCAAGCTGTCCCATTGGCCGGGCGCCAACCCCTCTAGCGTCCAGTCCCCGATCCGGGCGCGGATCAGGCGCAGGGTGGGATGACCGACCGCTGCCGTCATACGTCGAACCTGCCGGTTGCGGCCTTCGCGCAAGGTCAGCTCAATCCAGCTGTCCGGTATAGTCTGGCGGACGCGGATAGGTGGGTTTCGTGGCCACAGGCCTTCGGGCTCATCCATCAACCGGGCCTTGGCCGGGCGCGTTTTACCGTCCTTCAGATCGACCCCGTCGCGCAGCGCTTTCAGCGCAGTAGCATCGGGCAGACCTTCGACCTGAACCCAATAGGTCTTGGGCATCTTGTGCTTTGGGTCCGATATTTGCGCCTGCAGCCGACCGTTGTCGGTCAGCAGCATCAGGCCCTCGCTGTCGCGATCCAGACGTCCAGCCGGATACACACCGGGCAGGTCGATAAAATCCGACAAAGTGCTGCGCGGCGAGTCGGCGTTTGCACGGTCGGTAAACTGCGGCAAAACATCGAAGGGTTTGTTGAATCGTATGAACCAGCTCATGATCTCGCCATAGCCCGCCGGGCACAGCGAATGCAACCTGTGGATAACTGTCATGCCTCTGTTACGGATTCGGCATACCCAATACCCGAGATGTTGTGGAAACTCAGGGCTTGTCAGAGTTTTAACACGATATATAGTTAAGTTAAGGCCGGGGCGGGTGTTCCCCGCTCTGGTGTCAATAACGGGCAGAGCAGAGCGAGGAGCGATTCCGATATGGACGGAGAATTCAGGACCGAATTTGTCAGGGAACCGGGTGCCCTAAAGCACCATCCGGCATTGGTTTTGAACGCCGATTATCGCCCCTTGTCCTATTACCCCTTATCCCTGTGGCCCTGGCAAGAAGCGATCAAGGCGGCCTGGCTGGACAGGGTGGACATTGTGGCCGAATACGACGAGGTCGTCCGAAGCCCAAGTACCGAGATCCGAATACCGTCGGTCGTTGTCCTGAAAGACTATGTAAAACCCAGAAAGCGCGTGGCCTTCACGCGCTTTAATTTATTTTTAAGGGACGAGTTCCGCTGCCAGTATTGTGGAAGCCGGGACAACCTGACCTTTGACCATGTTGTTCCGCGGGCTGCCGGGGGTGTGACCAGTTGGCAGAACGTTGTGGCGGCGTGCAGCCCCTGCAACCTGAGGAAGGGATCGAAGTCGCTGCGGCAGGCGGGCATGTCGCTGCGCAAACCGCCGCGTCAGCCAGATGCCGAGGCACTGCGAAACATCGGACGCAAGTTCCCCCCGAACCACCTGCATGACAGTTGGATCGACTTTCTGTATTGGGATGCCGAACTGGACGCGTAGTAACGCTTATTTCGCACGGAACGCGGCCAGCCAGACCAAAACTAGGCCAGCAGATAGCAGAGCGTTCCACCCGGCCATCGACAGGCCGAACATCTCCCACGGGATATCATCACAGCGCACAAGTGGCGCGGACATGATCTGATCCATCAATTCTTCAGCGGACAACCCGCCAATATCACCCGACGTGCAGCTGGTTGGACCTTCCCACCATTTCTGCTCGACACCTGCGTGGTACATGCCAATCCCGGCAGTCACCATCGCAGCAACTGCACCCAAAAGGGGCAGGGGGCGGATGCCCGGAAAGGCAAAGGCCAACACGCCAATCAGAACGGCCGCGCCGTGGGGATAGCGTTGCCAGATGCACATTTTGCACGGGGCCATGCCGCCCAGGTGTTGAAACGCCCACGCGCCCAGCAAGAGTGCAGCGGAACCGCCAGCCGCTATCAGGATCAACAGTTTTTTGCGTGTCATAAGAACTTCACCGCTAAGAACCCACCGAACAGCAGGATGACAAACAGAGTGAACATAAGCCCCAGACGCTTTTCGATGAAGTTGCGAATGGGTTCACCAAAGCCCCAAAGCAGCCCGGCAACAACAAAGAACCTGAGCGCGCGGGCCAGAATCGACGTGGCGATGAATGTGCCCAGCGGCATGCCCGTCCAACCGGACATGATGGTGATTACCTTATACGGGAATGGGGTAATCCCTGCGCCCAGCACGGCCCAGAATCCGAAATCGTTGAACTTGGTGTTGAACTCTTCCATCGCATGCGCCTTGCCCATGGATTCGAGGATGGGTTGGCCGATGCTTTCATAGAAGAACGCGCCAATAGCATATCCCAGCATGCCCCCCAGCACCGACGCCACCAGGGCAACTGTCGCGATCAGCCATGCACGCGACGGGCGCGCAAGAATCATGGGAATCATCAGAACGTCCGGGGGAATCGGAAAGAACGAGCTTTCGACAAATGCCACAATGGCCAGAGCCCAAAGCGCGTGCGGGTGTTCGGCCAGACGAATGGTCCAGTCATAGAGCGATCGCAACATCAGATGCTAAAATCCCGTTCCTTTGTTGCGTCAGCCAAACCATGCGCCTGATGGGCCGTCAACCGTGCCTGAAGAAAACAAACTGAATATCGGTTGTTTTTTGCCTCTGGACCTTCCCGATTATGAGCGCTAATCCAGTGTTCGTGGCCCAAGTGGCGGAATGGTAGACGCAGGGGATTCAAAATCCCCCGGTAGTGATACCGTGCCGGTTCGAGTCCGGCCTTGGGTACCAAAGTAAAAACAGAGGGTTAGGGGAACCTGCTCTCTGTTTTTTCTTTTCTTACGTTTCGAATGCTCATGTTGCCACTTTTGGCCGGTGTATCGAAAATGTCGGGGTTTAGACGGTCGTTGGAAAGCTTGGCGACAATCTGAGTTCCGGATTGTGCGCGCAGTTTCATCGGGCAAGTTTTCTAGCAAACTAAGGAAAAAGCGAACAGACTAGGGTTGTTCGGGGCGAATCTGTTCCCAGTTTCTGCGCTCACTTACTGCGTCGCAGGATCAGCCACGCCAGAAACCCGATATAGGCGAAAACGCTTAGGTTCAGTGCGGTGTCGATCAATTGGCCACTCATGATCGATCCTCTTGCGCCAGACGTTTGAAGAGGCAGACAACAAGAACGGGCACGATAAACACGAAAGCGATGGCTGACAGCGCTATGATGGACCGAACCAGAGAGATATCGCCCACCAGAATCATCGCCATCCCTAACGCGCCAAGGATAATGCCCCAAATCGTACGAATTCGGGGAGAGGGGTTGTCGTCGCCTCCGGTCCCTATCATCGCAAGGGTGAACCCGGCGCTGACGACGCTGGTGACCACGAACAGGAACGCGGCCAGGATTGTTGCTATTCTTGTGATGCCGTCCAGCGGGAAGCGCTCAAGCAACGCAAATGTTGTTGCGTCGAGGTTCTCTGCGTTGACGGCTGATAAGGCTCCGTCCTGACGCAAAGCATCGAAAAAACCCAAGCCGCCAAAAACGCCGAACCACAGGATAGAGAAAAGTGTAGGGGTGACGACGACTCCGATCAGAAACTCTCGGATCGTGCGTCCGCGGGAAATCCGGGCGATGAAAATGCCCACGAAGGGTGACCAAGCCAGCCACCAGATCATATAGTTCAGCGTCCAGCCGTGGAACCAGTCGACCAACTGGTCGTCGAAGAATTCCGCGGTCGAGAACCCTGCAGGCAGGACACCGAACAGGTACCGTCCGAACCCGGAAACAATGCCGTCCATCAGATAAGAGGTTGGGCCGAGCACCAGAAGATAGACCATCATCCCGACGGCGATCAGCATTGCCGCGTTGGACAGCAGGGCCATTCCGTCGCCCAGATCGCGACGCAACGGTATGATGAACGCAATACACAGCGCGGCAAAAACGGGCAGGGTCAGCACGCCTGAGGTTTCTATACCCAACAGGCCTGCCAGTCCGGTCTGGATCTGAAATACCCCCATCGCCATCGAGCCCGCCAAACCGACGGCAATTGCGACGATCGAGAGTAGATCGAAAATCCACCCCAGCGCTTTTGTCCATCCTGCTTCGCCAAGTGCGTCGGTGACTGGGGCGCTCAGCAACAAAGTGCGATTTCGGCGATAGGCGAAATAGGCGATGACCAATCCGACGATTCCGTAAATCGCCCAGGCGTGGAATCCCCAATTCAAGTAGGTCACGAACATTGCATAGCTGGCCGCTTCGGCATCGCTATTGTACTGGCGCAGCACTTCGTAATGGGTAAGGGGCTCGGCCGCCCCATAAAACAGCAGCCCGACCCCCATCCCGGCAGCAAATAGCATTGCGATCCATGCGGTCGTTGAAAACTCTGGTTCGGCTGCGTCAGGGCCAAGGCGGATATCTCCGAATTGTGACAAGGCCAGAAAGAGGACCACAAACAAAAGCCCGCTGACCTCAAGCATGATGAACCAGCCGCGGCTGTTGAATTGCGTCGCAACCGCCGATGCAGCAATGCGGCCCAAGCCTTGCGGGTCAGCAATGCCCCAGATTGCGATGGCCGCACTGAGGGCTAGGGCGATCACAAGCATCGGACTGGGTGATTTGCCGTCCACTGTCCAGAACCCTTCCGCGTAAATTTATGAAACATCGGGTCGTTAGGCCAAGCCTAGGTTGGGGATTCCAAACTTTCAAAGTGTTTTTGGATATTTAGCTGCCACGGTTGTTCATGATCCGGTCCAGTGATGCCGATCTGTGCAAAACCGCCCCGCTAAAGGGGGAAACTTTCGGAAATCTCCTCACATCTGCGGATCGGGGCCTTCATACCCCGCGCAGGGGTTGACAAGCGGAGTGTCTGAATGAAACGTCAAAGGTGTTGGGAGACTTTTAAATTTCAGATGCTTGACCCGTTGCAAGACGGGTTCGCTTGCCGTACCGGCGAGGTCCCTGGATGGGGGCCGCTGAACTGTCTCTCATCCACAAAAAGAGTTGGGAGTTCTCAAAAATGAAAAACAGCAGCAAGCTTAGCCTGGGCGCGGTCGTTACCGCTGCTCTTATGGCTCCGGCCGCTTATGCAGAAGAGTTTATCACCATTGGTACCGGCGGCGTGACCGGCGTTTACTATCCGACCGGTGGTGCGATTTGCCGTCTGGTGAACAAGGGCCGCAAAGAGCACGGCGTGCGTTGCTCGGTCGAGTCGACCGGTGGTTCGGTCTACAACATCAACACCATTCGCGAAGGCGAGCTGGAGTTTGGTGTCGCTCAGTCCGACTGGCAGTACCACGCGTATAACGGCAGCTCGAAATTCGAAGAGGCTGGCCCCTTTGAAAACCTGCGCGCCGTCTTCTCGGTTCACCCCGAACCGTTCACCGTTGTGGCACGTGCCGATTCCGGCATCACCAACTTCGAAGACCTGAAAGGCAAGCGCGTCAACATCGGTAACCCCGGTTCCGGTCAGCGCGGCACCATGGAAGTCCTGCTGGGCGAAATGGGTTGGACCACCGACGATTTCGAACTGGCGACCGAGCTGAAAGCGGCTGAACAGTCCGCAGCTCTGTGCGACAACCAGATCGACGCGATGGTTTACACCGTTGGTCACCCGTCGGGTTCGATCCAGGAAGCGACCACGGCCTGTGACTCGGTTCTGGTGAATGTCAGCGGCGACGCCGTCAGCAAGCTGGTTGACGACAACTCGTTCTACCGTACTGCAACCATCCCCGGTGGCATGTACCGTGGTTCGGATGGTGACACCTCGACCTTTGGTGTGGGCGCGACCTTTGTGACCTCGGCAGACGTGTCGGATGATGCGGTTTATGCGGTTGTCAGCTCGGTCTTCGAAAACTTCGACGACTTCAAAAAGCTGCACCCTGCATTTGCCAACCTCAAGCCTGAAGAAATGATTGCAGATGGCCTGTCGGCTCCGCTGCATCCGGGTGCTGAGAAGTACTACAAAGAAAAAGGCTGGGTTCAGTAAGCCAGACCTAAAGCAGGGTGCCCAACGGGCGCCCTGCAACCAAAACCCGAACAAATCGGGTGGTTCAGAAGGCCAAAATGGCCGCGACGGGGAGACAATTCATGAGTTCCGACACACAATCCAATCGTCCGCTATCCGAAGAAGAGCTACAGGATCTTGTAGCCTCATCCGATGCGGGCGGACGTAATCCGGTCGGTAATGTTGGGGTTTTCCTGGCCGTTGTGGCCGCGATCTGGTCGATCTTTCAGGTCATCCTGGCCTCGCCTCTGGCGAACTATGTTCTGCCAGGCAGCGTAGTGAACAACGCGCGGCAGTTTCACCTGGCCTTTGCCATGTTTCTGGCCTTTGCTGCCTATCCGGCGCTGAAATCCAGCCCACGTGACTATATCCCAATTCAGGATTGGATCATGGGATTGCTGGGTGCGTTTGTCGCGCTGTATGGTTATTTCTTTTACAACAAGATCGTCGATGCAGGCGGTCTTGCGGATGACACCGACAAATGGGTCGCCCTGGTTGGTCTGCTGTTGTTGTTCGAGGCCGCGCGTCGTGCGCTTGGCCCCGCAATGGCGATCATTGCGACGATCTTTCTGGTATATGTGTTTTTCGGATCCTCTGATTGGGTTCCCGAGGTTATTCGCTGGAAAGGCGCAAGCCTGAAAAAGGCCATGAGCCATATGTGGATCACGTCCGAGGGCGTGTTTGGTATCGCGCTTGGGGTTTCGACCAAATTCGTCTTCCTGTTCGTTCTGTTCGGCGCGTTGCTGGATAAGGCCGGGGCAGGGAACTACTTTATCAAGATGGCTTTCGGTGCCTTGGGGCACCTGCGTGGTGGCCCTGCCAAGGCGGCCGTCGTGGGTTCGGCCGCGACCGGCCTGATCTCGGGTTCGTCCATCGCCAACGTTGTGACAACCGGTACATTCACCATACCGCTGATGAAACGCGTTGGGTTCAGCAGCGAGCAGGCCGGATCGGTCGAGGTTGCCTCATCCGTGAACGGACAGATCATGCCGCCGGTGATGGGCGCTGCAGCCTTCCTGATGGTCGAATATGTGGGCATCTCATATGTCGAGGTGATCACCCACGCCTTCCTGCCTGCCGCGATTTCATACATCGCGCTTGTTTATATCGTGCACCTTGAGGCCGTGAAGCGGAACATGCCCACGCTGGGCGACCGCGACGTAAAGCTGGCGCGCACAGTTGTCGGTATGTTGTCCTTCTTCCTGGTCTTTGCCGGGCTGTGCTACGGTTCTCAATTCCCGGTCGAAGCGGTGACAAACTGGGTGCCGTCATCGGCTGGGCTGGTCCTTAGCCTGATCATCTGTGCCATCTATGTGGCACTGCTGTATCTGGCCGCTCAGGTGCCGGATCTTGAGCCGGACGATCCAAACGCCAAAGAAGTGACCTTGCCGGTCATTGCCGACATCTACAAAGCTGGGCTGCACTACCTGTTGCCGATTATCGTGCTGGTCTACTTCTTGATGATCGAGCAGAAGTCACCGGGTCTGTCGGCTTTCTGGGCCACGACGCTTCTCTTCGTGATCCTACTAACGCAGAAGCCGCTCAAGGCGATATTCCGCGGGCAAAGCAACGTCTACAACACGTTCATTGATGGTGTCGCTGACCTTTGGCAGGGCATGATCGACGGCGCGCGGAACATGATTGGTATCGCGCTGGCAACGGCAACTGCAGGCGTCATCGTGGGCACCGTGACCTTGACTGGTGTGGGGCAAGTGATGGCTGACCTGGTTGAGTTCCTGTCTGGCGGCAACCTGATCCTGATGCTGATTATGGTCGGACTGCTGAGCCTGATCCTGGGCATGGGCTTGCCAACAACCGCGAACTACATCGTCGTCAGTTCGTTGATGGCTGGCGTGGTTGTTGAACTGGGTGCGCAAAGCGGACTTATTGTGCCACTTATTGCGGTGCACCTGTTCGTCTTTTACTTTGGGATCATGGCTGACGTGACCCCGCCGGTTGGATTGGCGAGCTTTGCGGCCGCTGCAGTATCCGGTGGTGACGCAATCAAAACCGGGTTCATTGCGTTCTTTTACAGCCTGCGCACCGTGGCCTTGCCGTTTGTGTTCATCTTCAACACGGACCTGCTGCTGATCGATGTGACGTGGGTCGAAGGCATAACCGTGGCGATATTTGCGACAATCGCCATCCTCGTCTTCACGGCTGGGACAATGGGGTATTTCCTGACCCGCAGCCGGATCTATGAAAGCGTCGCGCTGATCCTGGTGGCGTTCGCGCTGTTCAGGCCTGACTTCTTCATGAACCGCATCGCGCCACCGTTTACCTCGGTCGAGCCTGCTGCATTTGTGGAAACCATCGGCGAAACGCCTCCGGGTACCGAGGTGCGTATGGTCATCAGCGGGCCGGACTTTGACACGCTTGAGATGACGGACACCACGGTTGTTGTTCCCGTTGGCAGCGAAGAAGGAGGCCAAGCGCGTGTCGACGCGATGGGCCTGCTGCTGCTTGAGGAAGACGGGCTGGTCAAACTGGAAGAGCCGCTGTTCGGAACTCCGGTCGCGGATGATCTGGATATCTTCGATTACTACGGAGATGAGGCCGTCCGTCTGACCTCGGTCAGCTTGCCAGCCAGCCAGCCACCGAAACAGTTGATCTACATTCCGGCAATGCTCTTGCTGGGACTGATCGCTTTCCTTCAGCGCGGCCGCGCCGCAAGACAAGAGGTGACCGCATGACAAACGCTGTTCTCTGCGCCGTCGATATCAGCAATGGCGATCTTGATACGCATGTTCTGAAGAAAGCTGCGAAGCTGGCCGATCAGGAAGGTGCGCAACTGGATGTGGTAACCGTTCTGCCGGATTTCGGGGAAAGCTGGGTGTCTGGCTTTTTCGAAAGTGATTTTCACGACAAGGCGCTGGAAGAGGCACATACCAAACTGGCCGAGATGTGTGTGTCCACACTTGGGGCGGATCGGAATGAAAAGATCCGCCACGTGGTCGCGACGGGTACTGCCTATCAGGAAATCCTAAAAACTGCGGACAGTGCTGGTAGCGATCTCATCGTGATTGGCGCGCACAAACCAGACTTGAAAGACTATCTGCTTGGCCCGAATGCTGCACGGGTCGTGCGGCATTCAGACGTCTCTGTCTACGTGGTGCGCTAAGAAAACTAGGCGGATCAGTACCCTGTCATCTCAAGATATCCCCGTCCGGAATGGCTGCCGCTGATCTGGACGGGACCCTCCCAGTATTCAAACCGGGTGGCCATCCACGCGTCGGGTGTCAGCGCTGATACCTCGACGTCCAGATCCCGGTCAGGCAATGTGACGCGCCATCTGACAGGTACGTCGCGGCCAGCAACGGGCGCGGTCGTCAGCGGCTCGAACGCGACCGAACCATCGGGGATCGCGGTCGTCGTACCATCGGCGGCGATCCACGTGGCCGCGGTGAAATCACCTCGGTCGCCGCGTAGCCGAAAAGCCATCATCTTGTCGCCATCGTCAAAGCTGAGCGAGAACCAGTCCCAGCCGCTTTGATCTGCGGCCAAAGGTTGTGATGACCATTCGCGGTCCAGCCACCCTTGTCCGGTGACGGCGACATCTCCACCCGGCATGCGCAAGACGCCTTGGACCTCGTAAAACGGCTGGGAATAGTAGTAGCTGGCTTGCCCGTCACCGGATTTCACCGAAAACCCATTCCGGCCGTGAAACACGAGCGGCCCGTTGGCTTCGAGTTTTAAGTCATAGCCGAAATCCGCACCGTTCGCAGACAGGCTGACCGCGTTTGGGTCTGACCCGCGCATGTGCCATTCGTCGATCCACGCCTCGAATGGCGCTGCCGTAACCCCTGCCTGACCGATGCCGCCGCGCGACAGACGCTCCGCGAAATAGTGTTTGTCGGGCGTGGTCACCGCAGCATGGCCCATCCATATCTGCGGGCTTTGCCACCCCTCGACCTCATGCGGTTTCAGTGCCGACCGAAATAGCGTCCACTGGATACCATAATCACGCCCATCCTCACCTTTGAGGTTTGCCGTCAGATACCACCACTCGATCCGGTAGTCCGGGTGGGGGCCATGATCCTGCGGGAATTGAAACGGATACCCCGGCTGGGGCACAGTGAACCCCTCGGCAGAACCGCCCAGGCCTGCGTATCCCTGCGAGCGGGCAATGCCGGGCACGGCCAGCAGCAAGACTATAAGCCAGATCCTAACGTTCATTGGCAAACACCTTCAGTAGATCCGCAGGCGGCAGGCGCACCAAACGGGCGGCAGGCAGGGCCGCGGCAACGGTCGCCGCAAGCAGGGTCAGACCCAACAGATAGACCCAGTCGACAGGGAACAGGTAAATCGGCAGCCTCCAGCCAAACGCTTCGACATTGATGATCGTCAGCAAGGCCCAGGCCAAAGCCAACCCCAGCGGAAGAGCCAGCAAGGCGGTCAAAGCGGCCAGCAGAACGCTGCGCAAAAGTTCAAGCCGGGCCAGTTCCGCACGCGTCAACCCAAGGGCCCAGATGGGCGCAATCTGGGGCAAGCGCTGCGTCCACAACGTCAGCAGGCTGGTCAGAATGGCGAACCCTGCAACCCCCAGCGTCAGGATGTTCAAGGCCGAGGTCACAACGAATGTCTTTTCGAACACCTGCATGGATTGCGCCTTCATTGCGGCTTGCTGGACGACTGCTCGGCGGGGCAGGTCGAATTGGTTGCGTAACGCTTGGGCCAGATCTGTGGCCCGATCTGGCGCGACACGAATACCAAACCGGCGCGCCTCAGCACCGGGCGCGATACGGTCAAGTTGGGCCATGGAAACGATGGCCTGACCGGTTGGATTGCCATAGTCCGAATAGACACCTGCGATGGTCAACGTGTCAGCGGATGTGATCGCCAGAGTATCTCCGGGCCACAGGTTTTCCCGGCGGGCCAGCTGTTCGTTGATCAGCACGGCGGTTCCGTCATGGACCCTGTCCCAAACACGTTCCGAGGAGCTGATAAGCGGCCATTTCTCACGATAAGTCTGATCGTCGATGATACCATAGAGAAACAGAGGCCCCGACGAATGTGCCAATTCAACGCTTCGGATCGGCAGGATGGCATCCACCTGTGGGGCCAGCCATTCTGCGATGTCCTGACCCTGCTGATCAGTGGCAGCGGTGACGTAGAGCGCTGATGTCAGGCGCTGGTCCAGCCAGCCGGTAAAGGTCAGCCGAAAGCTGGAAACCATCGTGCCCACGCCGATATTCGCGGCAAGCGCCAGCAACAAGGCCATCAGCGCCAGGGACAGGCCCGGCAGTTGGGCGCGCATGTCCGCCCAGACCCATTGGGCGATCGGCCCCTTCGCTGAACGCTGAAACAGGATCAGGACGCGCGACAAGGCATAGGGCAGTACCAAGGCAGAGCCGACCAGCAACCCGGCGACCATGACGAAACCGGCCACCAACCCCCCGAACAACAACAGGGCTAGAATGCCCCCGACAATAGCGGCGACACCGGCAAGGGCGACGACCCAGCTGCCCGAAGCCGCGCTGCGCCAGGCCTGTAAGCCTGCGCCGCTTAGGATCGGCATTCGTGACAGGCGATACAAGGCGTGTCCGCTGGCCAAAAACGTGCCACCCAAGGCCATCGCCAACCCGGACAGTGCCCATTGTGGTTGCAATGAGATCTGGCCGCTGACAGGTGCGCCGTAAAGTCCGCGCAAACTTGCAGCCACATCCGGCAACAGCGCGCCTGCGAGGAAAAAGCCCAACACCAAACCGAGTATTCCGCCGGCAATCGCCAGCACGGAAAGTTCAGCCATGATCAGCCAAACCAGCCGCCGCATCGAAACGCCCAAAGCGCGCAGGGTCCGGATCATGCCGCGCCGCTGGGCAAAGGCCAGGCCCACGGTTCCGTGCACGATGAACAGACCCACCGCAAAGGACAGCAGGCCAAAGGCGGACAGGTTCAAGTGAAAACTGTCGGTCAGTTGTGCGGTATCCAGTTGTTCCTGTGCAGGGACCCGCTCCAGTTCGGGGGCAATAGTCGACAGCGGTGGAATTGAACCGGGCTGATCCGGTAAAATGATCAGGTGCGAAATCTCTCCCGGCTTCTTCAGTAACGACTCGGCCACACCAATGTCGGTCAGGATCAGATCGGGCGGTAAGGCATCGCTGATCAGGATCGGAGGCAAACCGGTCTGGCCGGCCAATAGCGGCTCCAAAACCGGAGCCGTCAGCAATCGCCCCGGCGCAGTCAACATATCGGCAGGGTTGGGTGGCGTGCCGCTTTGTTCCATCTGTGTGACAGCGGGCAGGGCGGGATAGGCCACCATATCAACGCCAAGGACCCGTAAGGTCTGACCCTGAACGCGAAATGGGCCTTCCAGTACCGCTGCAACCTGCCAGCCCGCGCGCCTCAGCTCGACGTAACGCGACAGGGGGATCGGGCCGGAGGGGTTGTGCAATTCGTCAAACCGACCTAGCGCCAGTTGATCTGCGGCCCGGTCATAGCTGGCACGAGCCTCGGCATTGATGGCCTGCACCGCAGACCAAAGACCGGTTGCAAGGGCCAGGCCGATCAGCAGGGTCGCCAGTTGCAGCCGGTGTGCCCGCCAATGAGATGCCAGCGCCTGAATGACGGTCAGCGTCATGCGATAAGCCCGCCAGACAGATGCACACGCCGATCCAAACGGGCCGCAATCTCGTGCGAGTGGGTGACCAAAAGCAGCGCGGCCCCGGTATCCGCAACAAGAGCCAACATGAGGTCAAGAACGGTGGCGCTGGCGGTTTCGTCCAGGTTTCCCGTAGGTTCATCCGCCAGTAGCAATTTGGGCCGGGCGGCTATGGCACGACCGATGGCAACGCGCTGTTGTTGTCCGCCCGACAGGTTCTCGGGATATCGATCAAGCAGATCGGAAAGGCCCATCCGTTCGGCCAGATGCGCGCACCAATCGGGGTCGTGGCACCCGGCCAAGCGGGCATGAAACGACAGGTTTTGACCTGCTGTCAAAGATGGGATCAGGTTGAATTGCTGAAACACCAGCGACAAGGACGTGCGGCGCAGGGCGGCCCGGCCTGGATCATCCAGTTGCGACAGGGCTACGCCGTCCAGTGTGATTTCCCCGCTGTCCACAGTGTCCAATGCGGCAGCGAGGTTCAGGAGGGTGCTTTTACCGCTGCCGCTTTCGCCGGTTAGGGCCAGTGTTTGGCCGCGATCCAGCGATAGGGACACGTCGCGCAGGACCGGCCGACCACCGGGATAGGATTTCTGAACCTTGTCAAATATCACAAGCATGTTCGCCCTCATTTTTACAAGGATTTGCAACAGTTTCGCCGACTGTCCAGTGTTGACGCGCCATAGGTTCCTTTCGCCGCACTATGAACATGGGTGATCGGGTTGTCTCAGCCGGAAGTGCAGGTCATTGTGAGGCGATCCGTCGTCGGTACAATTCAGGATGCGATAACATGACCTTGTCACAGCAGATCCTTTGGGGCAGCACGTTTCTCGGGCTTTGCTTTCTGGTCGAAATCTTTCTTCTGACCATGTGCACGCTGGCCATCAACAGGCTGATCGAGCGTTGGGAAGCCAGAGGCGCCATTTTGGCAACGGCCGGTCCAATTGCAACCGCGCTGGCCTTTATCGTCGCGACCCACACCATTCAGGTCTGGATTTGGGCCATCGTCTGGGTTTTCGGCGATGTATTGCCCGACTGGAATACGGCGCTGTATTTTTCGCTGGTCTCATTCACAACACTTGGCTACGGCGACATCGTCTTGGGCGAAGATCTGCGGATTTTCGGTACTTTTGCTGCAGTTACAGGCCTGTTGGCCTTTGGGTTGTCGACGGCCTACATGGTCGCCCTTATGACCCGGGTGTTTCAGGAAAGGTTCATGGCCTAAAGGATCGGCGCGAACAGTCGCGCCAGCGGAGCGCCGAGGCGTATGTACACTGGTTGCTGTTCCAGATAGCGCGTCAGCTCATAGCTATTGGCAAAATCGTCTTGCAGCATCGCATCGACTGCGGCTGTTGTCTGGGGATCAAAGAACAGGGCCATTGCCTCGAAATTCAATCGAAATGATCGATTGTCCAGGTTGGTCGTGCCCACTGCGGCCAGTGAGTCATCCACAACGAAGACCTTTTGATGCATGAACCCGTCCGTATAGCGCAGGACTTGTGCACCACAGGCGCGAACTTCATCAAAATAGGCGAAAGCCGCCAGCCACGGCAGGCGGTGATCAATGGCATCGGGCACAAGAATACGAACATCGACACCGCGCAAAGCTGCGTGTTTCAGGGCGGTCATGATATCGATGTCGGGTACGAAATACGGCGATGCGATCCAGATCCGGTTCTGCGCCTCGGTGATCGCGGCGAAGAACATCATTGACCCGGTTTCGGTTTCATCGCCCGGGCCTGTTGCGACCAGCAATGCGTTGATATCCTGATCCGCCTCGGACCCGGCCCAGTCCAACTGGTCGATCAAATCTTCTTCATGCGCCCAATGCCAGTCTTCGATGAAGATCAACTGCAATTGCCGGACTATGTGGCCGGTTAACCTGACATGGGTGTCGCGCCAATGTCCGAAATGCGGGTCTTCGCCCAGATACTCGACCCCGATGTTGTGACCGCCGATAAATCCCGTTTCGCCGTCGATAACCACGGTTTTGCGGTGGTTGCGGTAGTTCAATTGGAAACGGAATTTTGGTCCGCGTTGTTCTTTTGGATCCGAAACCGCGATACCGGCTTCGCGCATCTCTTCGATGTAGTCATTGGAAAGGGCGTAACTGCCTACGGCATCCATCATGAACCGGACGCTGACTCCGCGTTTGGCTGCTTCGATCAACTTGTCTTTCAGCTTCTGACCCAGCGCATCGGCCCGAACGATATAGAACTGGATCAGGACGTAAGTCTTGGCCGCATCAATCGCCTCAAAAATCGCATCGAAGGTGGCCTGGCCATCGACCAACAGCTCTGCCCCGTTGCCGCGCGACACGGGCATATGCGCCAGCGCCTCGAACGGTTTGGGGTTGATAAGCAATTTGTCGGCATCGGGTTTTGAGTAGTCGGCGAAGGTCTTGATCCCCTGAACCACGCGCTGACTTTCCTTGCGCGCGATACGGTAACCCCGAAATCTATGATGTCCCAAAAACAAGTAAAGCGGCACGCCAAACATCGGGGCCGAGATCAGAAAGACCACCCAACCGACCGCGCCCTGAGGTGTCCGCGCGGTTTGGGCCGCGCGGACAGAAAAGAAAACTGCTGTTGTATAAAGCGCAAAGACGAAGGCGGAAACAAGCAGTGTCCACATAGGGTTATCGGGCTCCGTGGTGGTTCAGTTCGCCCCAGTGTAGATGCGCGACCAGTCTTGCGCCATATCTACAATCACCCAACCCATGTCTGGCCCTTTGTCCAATCCGTCGACCAGTTTGCCGATTGGGCTTTCCCGGTCATAGGCCCATTCACGTTCTGCATCGGTATGGTGAATCAAAACACCCAACCGTGGCCCATCGCCTGCCGTGGTCCATTCCAACATGGCAAAATCGCCATCCGAATTTCCCCCAGCCAGAATCGGGCGTCTGCCGATCGTCCTCTCGATATTGATCGGCTTGCCTTCCTTGTCGTCCACAAAAGCGATGCCATCGGCTTTGGTGATAACCGGTTCGCCTTCCGCGCTGTCATAAGTGGTGTCCATGTATGTGCCCAGAATCTGTTCGGGCGGAATGCCATAAGCGTCTTCGGCGAAGACGCGCATAAAGTGCACTCCACCGCCGGAGACGATGTAGGTCTTGAACCCTTCGTCTCGCAGATACCGCAGCAACTCTACCATAGGCTGATAGGTCATCTGGTCAAAAGGCAGGTCTGTTTCCGGGTGCCGGGCGGTTTCCAGCCAGTCGGCGACGGCGCTTTGGAACTCGTCGACCGTGACGCCGGAATGAGAGGCATTCAACACCTCGATCAAAGCATCATGACCACCTTCCGCGACCGTCTTCAGATCACCCGTCGCTGCGGCCTGCAAAACGGGCGTAGTCAGGATCGAAGGGTCATCCTCAGCCATCTGAGCTAGCCGGTCCATCGCAAAGATCATTTGAAAATACACAGGCTGTTCGGCCCAGAGCGTGCCGTCATTGTCGAAAACGGCGATCCTTTCAGCCGGCGTCACGTATTCCGGGCGCTGTGGGTCGGTCACGGCGGCGACAAACTCGATGATCCTGTCTTTGCTTTCGGTCTCGGTCCAACTGGGCAGAGGGTCAGCAAGCAGAGAAAGAGGGGCACAGGACAGCAGGGCGCTTAAAACTAAATGTCGCATGAATTTCTCGTTCAATTTCAAGATGAAA
This sequence comes from Ruegeria sp. CDSC054, assembly GCF_059610645.1. Taxonomy (NCBI): domain Bacteria; kingdom Pseudomonadati; phylum Pseudomonadota; class Alphaproteobacteria; order Rhodobacterales; family Roseobacteraceae; genus Ruegeria; species Ruegeria sp. CDSC054. The sequence continues at coordinate 208,687 of NZ_JBXWOA010000001.1, forward strand.
AGGACCGCCCTTGAAGGGGCGGCCCGATTGGACTTTAGATACGACTTAATTGTTTGTCGGTGTCGTCAGCTTGTCCATGACCTGATCCAGGTTGAAGCTTGCCGCTTTCTGGCGCGGCGGGAATTCCTGGAAGGTTGCCAGGAAGTTGCCCACGTATTCCTGTGCCGGAACCAGGAAATACGCCCGATCCAACAACCAGTCATAGTATGTGTTGGAGGTGCGATAGGCACGCTCATACGGGTCGCGACGCAGGTTCACGATCAACGGAATACGCAGCTCGGTCCATGGCTCAATCCAAGCCCGCAGCGTTGCCCATGCTTTCTGCTCAAGGAAGATCAGCTTCCAGTCGTCATAGCGCAGCGCCGTCAGGTCACCATCATCCGAGAAGTAGAAAATCTCAGAACGTGGGCTTTCGGTTGTTTCACCGGTCAACATGGGCAGGATGTTATATCCATCCAGATGCACCTTGTAGTCACGACCCATACCAGACGAGCTATAGCCAGTTTTTAGCTTTTCCTTGATATCGGGATCGCCAGCAACCGCCAGGTATGTCGGCAGCCAGTCCATATGGTGCACGATCTCATTGGTGATCGAACCCGCTTCGATCTGACCAGGCCAGCGAACCATTGACGGAACGCGCCAGCCGCCTTCCCAGTTGGTGTTCTTTTCACCCCAGAACGGCGTCGCAGCAGCATCCGGCCATGTGTTCATGTGCGGACCATTGTCCGTAGAATAGTGCACGATGGTGTTGTCCGCGATGCCAAGCTCGTCCAGCAGGTCCAGCAGTTGCCCGACATGCATGTCATGTTCGATCATGCCAGCGGTGTATTCATCAGCAACGCCACCAAAGATCTCGTTGGCCTGTTGGCGCATTTCATCTTTGACGTGGGTACGGAAGTGCATGCGCGTGCCGTTCCACCAGACATAGAAGGGCTGGCCTTGTTCATTGGCCCGCTTGATGAAGTCAATCGCGGCTGCGACGGTTTCGTCGTCAACGGTCTCCATACGCTTCTTGGTCAGCGGGCCGGTGTCTTCGATGGTTCCGTCCGCTTTGGATTTGATCACGCCCCGCGGGCCATAGGCTTCACGGAAGGTGCGACCATCGGCAAGAACCGCATCGCCCGGATAGTCTTCATTCTCCGGTTCTTCTTCGGCATTCAGGTGGTAGAGATTTCCGAAAAACTCATCAAAACCGTGGTTTGTCGGTAAATGCTCATCTTTGTCGCCAAGGTGGTTTTTACCAAACTGACCGGTCACATAGCCGTGGTCCTTCAGCAAACCCGGAATGGTCGGGTCTTCGACCTGCATTCCCAGATCAGCACCCGGAAGGCCAACTTTCGACAGGCCCGTGCGGAAGACAGACTGGCCCATAATGTAAGATGAACGACCGGCGGTGCAGGATTGTTCACCATAATAGTCGGTAAAGATCATGCCTTCTTTCGCGACGCGGTCGATGTTCGGCGTTTGGTATCCCATCAGGCCCATCGTATAGGCCGAGATATTGGATTGTCCGATGTCGTCGCCCCAGATCACAAGAATATTGGGCTTTTGATCCTGGGCCCAGGCAGGCAGGGCCAGCGCAACCGCGACGGAAGCTACGGCGAATTTGCGCAATGTGCCGCGCCAACTATCTGCAATCAATAAGGGTGGTGACATGGTCTACTCCTGAATTGGCCGGATCTTAATGATCCGTTGATCTAAAAGTAATTGATGGCGGTGACTATCTTTTCCGCCAACAACGTATTGATTCCCGGTAGGAAAAATTCACATTACGTCGAGAATCGAATAGCCTTACCTTAGGCTATGACAATGCTTGGAAACCTATCATATGATGAGATTGATGAATACTAATGTTTGAAAACCCACGTGACCGACAGATGCTGCTTGCCTCAGGGTGGTTTGGGGCGCGAGGCGCAAGCTTTCAATCGGATTTACTTGCATGCGGGGTCGCAAAATCTTTCGATGAGGGTGAGGCGCTGTATAACTACGGAGATCCCGCCAACGGGGTCTTTGCGGTTCTAGAGGGTTCCGTTCAAATCACTGCACCAGCGGATGATGGACAGGACTTCGTTGTCCACAGACAGGGTGGCGGGTTCTGGATCGGTGATCTTGCGTTGTTAGCCGAGTCCAACCGACTGGTAAGTGTTGTTGCGACACAGAAAACGCGAGCATTGTTTTTTCCGTCTCGGCGGCTGGACCGACTTGTTCGTGACAACCCCGAATATGTTCGTGATTTCTATGCTTTATCGCACGAGAATATGCAAACTGCGCTGCGCATCATGGCAAATTTGGCAGTGACCGGGGCGGAAAAACGGTTGGTTCTGCGCCTTTTGCACTTGGATGAAGGGGCCTCAAAATCCGATGGGTGGATCGTCGTGTCACAGGATGAACTGGCCGAAATGGTGGCAGTGTCGTTGCCTACGCTACACCGTAAATTGCACAACTTGGTAGAGCTGGGATTGATCGAACTTGGGTATGGCCGCGTACGGCTTAAGGATAGGCGCAAGTTGATCGCCGCCTGCCAGTGCTGACCCTACGGGTTAAGCGGCGGTAGCGGGTTCCGAGCGCGGTGTTCCGCTCGTTTCATAACCTTGAGTTCGGACAATGCCGCAGCCCAAGCCTCAGGTATTGAGCCGGTGCGGGATGAGTATCTTGCGGCCCCAATCCTAGCCAGTTGCTCTTCCAGGCCAATTGCTTTTTCGGGGGTATCGCTGCGCAGTTTCCACAACTCCAAGGCGGAATAAGACATTGAGATATCATGCGCTTGCAAGGCTTTCCTCAATGCATCTAGCGCAAAGTCCGAAGATTTCTGATATCTGTCCCGCCGCGCTTTTTTCCATTTTTTGACACGCGGACCAAGGAACCGTACCAAGCCCCAAATAACCAGCGTCAACGTGGCCGCCAAGGCGAGCAGCCTGAAAATCGTATCTGCATCCGGCGGTTGCCACTCCGGTGGCGCAAGCGTTAGTTCAACTGCACCGATATCAATGTTCTCAACCTGATTGGTATCCAGATTGTACCACTGGATCGTGACAGGCGGCAGTTGGGTCTGGCCACCTTGCTGCGCAAGGTAGACGATCTCATCAACGCGCTGCCCGGACAGAACGCCCCGGTCTTCGCTTTCGGTAAAACGCGGCTCTTTCGGATAGGCGCTCAGCAGCGGGTCCTTCATGTCGGGGATCAATTCAGGCACCAGAAGGGGCGTCGTGCCGGCAATTTTTGCGGTCAGGCGTCGGGTGATGGCACCCCCGTTTTCCATATCGGTTGATCCGTCGATCTGCTGGTCGACCGTGAATCCCGTTGCTAGGATCAGCGGGTCCAGATCGCGTGCGCCCTCGGGCACCACGGCATTTAACGCGACGTCGGGCAGGGCGATGGTGGCCTTCGTCGGCGCATTCGTATCGGGATCTGCAAAGGTCACAACTACGTCTTGCGTGCCGAATTCGACTGTCCCAACCTGAAGCGGATACAGACGATAACTGCGTTGGACACCGGACCAGGTCTCGCCATCCACAGTTTCACTAATTGGGCCAGAAGCACGCTCAGGCAGGCGCACAAGCAGGTTTTCTTGTTCGAGCGACGGAAACACCGGAGGAGACGGCATGAACGTCGGGACTAGGACTTTGATCCGTACGATTGCTGGTTGTCCGACAGTGACGGGATCCGTGGGTGCCTCGACTGTGACTTGCGGCTGAATGCCAGTTTGCGCCAAAAGCTGCGTTGGAAGGAAAAGAATGAGGAATATGAGGTATCTCATTGCTGTTGTTCCTGATTTTCCAACAGGAAGCGATTACGCAGAAAGTCCTGCATGTCCGTGTCAATCGTGCTGATCCATTGATCGGCAGACATCGCCTGCGCGTCCTCGGCGGGGGCCTGAATGGTTGTGTCCTCGCCGCGCCCGGCCTCATTGTCAAAGACTGTGTCGTCAGCGCCGATGCCCGCTTCTTCGCCTGTGTCCGACTGCTCTCGGGTTGTTTCAACGAAGTCGAGGATCGCTTTGGAAACGTCCAAGTTGTGTTGCGCTTCGGGCCAATTTGGCCGACGCTCTAAGGCCGTTTCAAATGCTGCTATGGCTGGCCTATACTCGCGGTTTCGAATGCGCGCCATTCCCTCGGAAAACGCAGCCTCGGGCGTGTCCAGTTCGGCAAAGACTGCTGCTGCTTCGGGGTACTGACCTGCTTTCAGGTGTGCATAGCCCTTATGGTACGGGTCTCCAAACAGCTCTGACGCTGCGTCATAGCGTTTCTGATTCATGGCAATTTGCCCCTGTTGATCCGGGGTCAGGAACCAATCTCGCCAACCATCGGCTTTTGCGGGTCCTGATGGAGCTGCAAAAATCACAGTCAGCAACAACAAACGGATCACCCAACCACGCCGGAACCAAAGCAACGACAATAGCGCGGCGGGCCAGGCTAACATCCACCCTCTGTCCTGCCAGTCCAATCGGTCATCGTCGTCCAGCGCTGCGGTATAGGCAGATTGAATTTGACGCTCTAAGCGGTTGATATCACGTTCGTCGTTAGAGAACGGAACAACCGTCGCAGTCCTCAGATCGTTTAATTGAGCGATGTTTTGACCGTTCGGCAGCATGGTCAAAAAAAACACGGGCACGGTCGTGTTTTCAAAGGCAGCAAGTTGAGACGGGTCAAGGTCGTCCAGAACGAACAAGACTGCGCCGGGTGTATCACTGTCGTTCAGGATCGTTTCGGCAAGGGCCAGTGCATCAGCCGCGGCGTCCCCCGGTTTTGGCATGACCTCAGGCGCGAGACCCTCCAAAAGAGGGCGCAGGATGTTGGCGTCTTCGGTCAGGGGCGCGACGCGGTGCGGGGTTCCAGCATACGCGATTAATGCGGTCTGCGCGCCGACGCGCGCGTTGATCAGGTCAGTCACCTTGAACCTCGCCCGTTCCAGACGGGATGGCGGCAAGTCCGGTTCCTCCATGCTGGCCGTGACCTTCAGTGCTATTACCAGCGGTGCCGTGTCCGCGACCAAAGGGTTCGGGGCCCGTGACCATGTCGGTCCGGCCGCGGCTAAGGTGACAAGGATTGCAGCGATCATCGCGACGTCTATCGGGTACACGCGCTTCTTGTCCTCAGCCCCAAGTGTCAGAGCCGCAGCAAGGTGCGGCGCGATACCGGACAGGGATTGTGCGTGTGATCTTGGTTTCGGTCGCATCATCCACCAAAGGATCGAAATTGGGATGAGAAACAGCAGCCAAGCAGCTCTTAAAAAATGGAAATCTTCCAACACACCACTCATGCTTCACCTCTGCGCCGCTGGATGATGTGCTGGCTGGTCATGGAAATGAGCATTGTCAGCAATGCCAACGCAAGCGGGTAATGGGCAAGACTTTCGCGTGGCCTGTAGCTTTGCGTTTCCACGACCCGGGGATTGAGTTCGTCAATGCGAGCATAAGTGTCGGCCAATGCCTCTTCGTCGTCTGCAAAGAAGTATTCGCCGCCCGTGCGGACTGCGATGTCCTTCAAGGCGTCCAGATCAACCCTGTCCTCGCCCGAGGCATCTGGATCACCAACGCCAATCGTGTAGATGACGACGCCTTTCTGGGCCGCGATTGCTGCGGCGTTTACCGGCGTCATGCGGCTGGACGTATCTGCGCCGTCGCTCAGAATGATCATCAGGCGCTGGTCGACCTCGCTGGAGTCAAAGGTGCGTATACCCAGACCGATTGCGTCCCCCAGTGCGGTGTTGGGCCCGGCCATACCGACTTGAGTTTGATCCAGGAACCCATTCAAACTGTTCAGATCTTCCGTGAAAGGGGCTTGGACAAAGGCCCGAGTACCAAAGATGATTAAAGCCATCCGGTCGCCTTGGCGTTCGGCAATAAATTGACGCAGCACATCCTTAACCGCGGCCAGCCGTTGTTTTGGAGCGCCATCCGTTGTTGTGAAGTCCCGCTGGTCCATTGATCCTGAAATGTCCAAGGCAAGCACCACGTCGCGCGCCGACTTTTCGATAACCAATGGTTCACCAAGTTTTTCGGGGCGGGCCATGGCTGCTACCAAAAGAAGCCAGATTAATGCGATTGTGGCGGCCTGAAACCGTGCTCGGCGGGGAATGACGGATCCTGACTTGGGTTCAACTCCAGCGGCCTGTGCGACATGGCGAAAGAATGGGATGCGGATCGAGCTGCTTTTTTCGCGATACGGTGGGGCAAGCCGATACACTAAAAATGGCAACGGGAGTAGGAGGAAAACCCAAGGCGCGGCAAAGGAGAACATCAGGCTGTCCTTTCCCGCTTGTGTGATCTAATCCAATTTCGCGCGAGGATTTCCAGATCAGGATCGGCTTTTGCATCTCTGTATGGTGCTTCCACAAGTTGGCGGCCAGCGCCATCAGTAAAGGTAACATTATCAGAGGTTTGGTTTAGGAAGTTGGTCCATTCTTCTCCATGCAATGCAGCGACTTTCCGACGTGGATACGCGACCAGAGCCGTGCGGCGGAGTATCTCGGCTATCTTTGCGGCGTCATTGTCTGACGCGGCCAATTCGACCAACGCTTCACGCCGGTATGCATTCAACTGTCGGTGGCGAAGAAAGGCGTAAACGCCAAGGATGATAAGGCCAGCAAGGATTAAGGCCAAAACGCCCCATCCCCAGGTCTGCGGCATCATGGAAATAGGCTCGGGCACCGGGGCAGGTTCCAGCATGTCCAGCAGGTCAACCAGTGATTTGCCTTCGACATCGACGCTCATCTTCGGCCTCCGGGATGACCAAATAGCTTGAGCAACTGGTCGAGCGTCGGTTCCGCCGTGGTCAGCGGTACAATGGGAAATCCATAGCGGCGCGACCACGATTGCAGCTGGACAAGGCGATCTTCCAGCGCTGTTCTTATTCGGTGCGACAAATCGGGGTCCGAGCTGTCGAGTTCAATCTGGCGGTCGCCATCGGACACCGTAAGCCGAAGGTTCGGGGCAAGTTCACGCGAACTGGGATCAGAAATATTGAACAATATCAAATCATTCGAGGCAGAAAGTCTGCTAAGTAGTTTCTCTGACACCTCATTCAGCCCATCGAAATCGGAAAAGACGCACACCAAAGTATTGGTATGCGCGATCCGCGCGGCCTGTTTCAGTACATCATTCAACGCCACGGTTGGTTCATCCCGCAGCGTTGCACGTAGGTTTGAATTCAGCGCGCCCACCGATGACAGGAACCGCGTCAGGGCAGCGGGTCGGCGTTGGGGTCGGTGTTCTGCCACATCGGAATCGCCAAAGACGATCCCGCCGACCCGGTCGCCTTGCCCCAGCACCCGGTGTGCAGCGATCGCCGCGGCTTCGGCTGCGATGACCGATTTCATGTAGACTTGCGTGCCGAAAAACATCGAAACGCGCTGGTCCACAAGCAAAAGGGCGGGGCGGTCGCGTTCCTCGGTATAGACCCTAACATGGGGTTCTCCGGTGCGCGCGGTCACTTTCCAGTCGATGGTACGGATGTCGTCCCCGGGCAGATAATTCCGCAGTTCTTCAAAGTTCAGACCGCGCCCGCGCAAGCGTGAGGCATGCCGGCCGTTTAGGATCGAACGGGCAGGTTGGCGGGGCAGCAGGCTGATCGCGCGGGACTTTGGACCCAGCTTTAAAAGGTGGTCCGCATCAACGTGTATGCGTGGGTCGTCGGGATATGCGGCGGTCTGGGACACGCGGCGTTCCTTTGGTTTCAGGGCAGCGCAACAAGCTGCAGGATTTCCGAAATCACATCATCCGCAGATTTGGCGCTTCCCTGTGCCTCGAAGCTCAAGGTGATGCGGTGGCGGAATACATCATGTGCGATGGCGCGAATATCGGCCGGGTCGACATAGTCGCGTTGGTTCATCCAGGCATGCGCGCGACCGCATTTGTCCAAAGCCAGCGAGGCGCGTGGGCTTGCTCCTATGTCGATCCAGCTAGCCAGCTCATCGCTCAACGCGCCGGGCGTTCGCGTGGCCTGCACCAGATCGGCCATGTAGCGGTCCATTGCGTCGGATACGTGGATCTGGCCGATTTCGGCCCGTGCAGCAAAAACAGCGTCCTGAGGGATTGCTGGTGATGTATCTTTGGATGCGCCCTTGCCCGCAGAAATCTCTTCCCCGCGAACCAAGCGGATCACCTCAACCTCATCCTCGACCGGAGGGTAAGTGATCTGAACGTGCATCAGGAACCGGTCCATCTGCGCTTCGGGCAAGGGATAGGTGCCTTCCTGTTCAATCGGGTTCTGGGTCGCCATCACAATAAACAGCGGTTCCATTTTATGCGTGGTTCCCGAGACGGTTACCTGCCGTTCCTCCATCGCTTCGAGCAACGCAGCCTGAACTTTGGCGGGGGCGCGGTTGATCTCGTCCGCGAGAACGATATTGGCGAAGATGGGGCCCGGCTCGAAACGGAATGTGCCACCGTCATCGGTCTGCTGAAACACCTCGGTCCCCGTAACGTCCGATGGCAGCAGATCTGGAGTAAACTGAATCCGGCTGAAACGTGCGTCCAGATTGCGGGCCATTGCCTTGACCGCGCGGGTCTTGGCCAGACCGGGAAGCCCTTCGATCAGCAAGTTTCCGTTGGCCAACATCCCGATCAGCAATCGGTCAATCACCTCGGTTTGCCCGATGATCGATTGCCCCATGCGGGCTTTAAGATCATTTATCTGATTAAGTGCATTCATTTGGCGGGTCCAATCGGCGTCAGTTATTGAAACTGAATTTTTGCTTTGTGCGGTGATTAGAAAATGTCCTGTAACAGCGGAATGTTAGCAGCCTTTGTGTCGCTGATCTACTGTGAAATCCGTGCGGTCAGCCGGTGCAAGTCCTCTTTCAGTTCTGGCCGGATAGGACCGTTGTTTGGTGTGTCACGCAGGGTTTGAAGCCAATGGATCGGAGGGTTTCGACCGGCCGCCCGGCCCCAGTTCAGGGCTTTAAGGATGGCCTGTGCGTCCACGCCCAGCGCATTGGGGATATCAAAGTCATTCAATGTGGCCCAAACACCGGTCCACAAGCGGCCAACCGACCATGGGTTATACCCACCGCCGCCCAGAACCAGAACCCGGGGTGCAACGCCCTTCAGCGTGGCAACGGTCTTCCAGTGAGAGTTGTTGGACAGCGCCAGGCGCGACAGCGGGTCCTCGGCAACCGCATCGGCACCGCATTGTAGGATAAGTGCCTGCGGTTTGAAGGCCTCGGTGGCAGGTAGGATCAGTTGGTCGAGAATGACGTCAAATTCATCATCGTTGAGGTTTCTGGACACCGGAAGGTTAAACGCCGCGCCACCCGCGTCATCATCAAGCCTGCCGGTGAACGGCCAACGGCGGGCTTCATGAATGGAGATCATCCGAACCGTGTCCGAACCCTGAAAGGCGGCCTCGACCCCGTCGCAGTGATGGGCGTCGATATCGACGTAGACAATCCGGTCCAGGCCCATTCGCAACAGTGTCAGGATCGCCAGCACCGGGTCGTTCAGATAGCAAAAGCCATTGGCACGGTCGGGCAAGCCGTGGTGTGTTCCGCCGGCAGGATTAAACACGATGCCGCCGTCGCGGATCAGTTCAGCGCCCAGCATCGATCCTCCGGCCGCTGTAGCCGGTCGTCGGTACATCTCGGGGAAAACCGGGTTGGACAGAGTGCCCAGCGCATAGGTCGTGCGTACGTCATCCGAGACGCTTTGAGCTCTTTCCGCGGCCTGCAACGCCTCTATGTAGTCCGGCGTGTGAAAGCGGTGCAGCGCGTCGGGTTTTGCGCGTGGGCTGACCCTGTAATTTTCCGAATTGATCCAGCCCAGCGCGCAGCACAGGTCCATGACGGTGGAGACGCGCGGTATAGCCAGCGGGTGTTTTGAGCCATAAGTCGAATGGCGATAGATCTCGGACCCTATGAAGATCGGGTTTTGCACAGGTTATTGGGTCCGTGCAGGCACGTTGTCATCACCAAGGCGGCCATCAAGAGACATCAGAATTGCCACAGGCCTAAGCGCAGGGATATGGCTGAAGATGATCAGAATGCAGACGGTCAACGGTACACTCAGGAACGCACCGATCAGCCCCCAGACGGTGGTCCAGAACGTCAGCGCGAGGATCACCAGAAACGTAGACATATTCAGTGACCGGCCTAACAAGGCGGGGTCAACAAAATTGCCGATCAGAAATTGGATGGTGCCGCAGCCAAGCACGATGATCAGGAAAGGCCCGATCGTTTCATATTGAACCAGGGCAATCATGGCCGGGAAAATCACGGCGATGATCGACCCGATGGACGGGATGAAGTTCAGCGCAAATGTCAGCACGGCCCATGTCTCGGCGTATTCAAGTCCAAGGGCCTTGAAGACCGAGTAACTGATGCCCGCGGTGACCAGACTGATGAAGGTTTTCACCCCGACATAGCGCTGCAGGCTGAATGTGATCGCATCCAGAATTGTGGTGAATTCGGCCCCGGTTTCGGGATTGCCCGCAGCCAGTTGTATCTTTTTGCGAAAGGCCAGACGCTCGGCCATCAGGAAGGCCACGTACAGGCTGATCAGGAAAAACTGGTTCAGGAGCGATGTTGCACCGCTGAGCAACACGCGCGCGACATAGGACATGTCGATACTGACCAGATTGTCGCGAATGAACGTGGTGACGTCATTGCCAACCAGCCCCGTGACCCGGTTCACCGCGCCGTCGAATTGGGTTTCATACGTGCTGATGGATCGGGCGAACTGTGTCGCCTGGCTGCCGAGGATGTACATGATCACGAACAAGCCAGCCAAAACAACTGTGACCGCGGCGATGTTGGCCAGCCAGACGGGCACCCGCGCCATCGAGATAACCCGGTCGCTCAGAGCGATAATCAAAACGTTGATCAACAAAGCCATGGTCAGCGGGATCAAAAAAGCCGAGCCCGCATAAAGTCCCAGCACAATCAGCGTGGCAACAATTGTCGTATCGCGGACAACCGACAGCCTTAGCCGCGGGCCGCCCGTGTTCTGATCAGGTTCCAAAGTCATCGCTTAGCCCGCCTGTGATGTCGCGTGGCACGTTACAACGATTGGTGGTCGCTCTGGAAGATGATCCTGCACCGCTGGGCGAGATTCTGCAATGTGCCCAAACATTTGGGCGAGATAATTTACGTTCTGAAGGGATTTGCCATTTCAGAGCAAAGCAGAGGCGGGTTAGGCTGAGCGCATGAGCGCACGTGTGATTCCTTTCGTTGGTAGACCGGTTCAAGCCCTGTGGCTGGCCGTAGTGCGGTTCAACAACAAAAACGGGTTCGTGATGAGCAGCCACGTCGCCATGTCTCTGATGATGGCCTTGTTTCCATTTGTGTTGTTCACAGTGGCTTTGGCGGGGTCGTTGTCCCAGGGCTATGTCACCGATGAACTGATCGAGCTTGTGTTCGGGGCGTGGCCCAAAGACGTCGCGGGGCCGATCGTGGCTGAATTGCGGGCCGTCCTGCGGGAATCCGGCTCGGGCGTCATAACGCTGGGTGGTCTTTTGGCGATCTTCTTCGCCTCAAACGGTGTCCTGGCGGTTCGCGCGGCCATGAACCAGGCTTATCATGACAGGGACGTCTGGCCGTTCTGGAAAACCCGATTGCTGTGCCTGGGGCTGGTGATCGTTGGTGGCGTTGCCATTCTGGCCATTGCCGCGGTCGAAGTTGTTTTGCCCGCCTATACCCAATTGGTAAGCGAGAAGACTGATGTGAACGTTTCGGACTGGTTGTCGGTAGACAGGTTGCGCTGGACCTTCACGGTTGCAGTTCCGGCGGGCACTGTCCTGTTGGCGCATCTGATCCTGCCGACGCGGCGGCACAAGCTGATGCAAATTCTGCCTGGCGTTGTTCTGACGTTGGCCTTGTGGGCGGCCGGCGGGTGGGGGTTCTCGATCTACATCGCGCAATTCGCCAGCTACAGCGCCACGTATGCGGGATTGGCTGGCGTCATGGCGGCGCTGATCTTTTTGTACCTGTGCGCGGCCATTCTGATCCTTGGCGCCGAATACAACGGCGCTTTGATGGATCTGGAAGACAATCAGGATCGGGGTTCTCAGTGAAATTTCTGACGTTGTGTGTCGGGCTGTTTGTGCCTGTGGCCGCCTTTGGCCAGTCTCCGGCCTATGTCGGGTCGGATCAATGTGCTGAATGTCACAAGGACGAGGCGGCGGCATGGTCCAATTCCCACCACGCGCTGGCCTGGACTGAGGTTAAAGACGGCGCGGTTATTGCCGATTTTGACGGAACGCGGTTCGACCATGACGGGATGTCAGTCGAATTCACCGACACCGAAGGCGCGCTGAGCGCAAAAGTCACGGAAAAAGACGGGATGAGCACCGAATACGGCGTACATTCCGTCGTCGGCATTGAGCCGTTGCAGCAATACTTGTTCGAAACAGAACCCGGTCGGTTGCAGAGTTTCGATGTTGTTTGGGATACCGAAAACAAGCAGTGGTTTCACCTTTACCCGGATCAAGATTTACCCCCCGATGACGGGTTGCACTGGACCGGACCTTACAAGAACTGGAATGCGCGGTGTGCGGAATGTCACGCGACTGGTTTTGAGAAACAATACAACGCTGAAACCAGAACATACGACTCGGTACAGGCCGAGATCGGGGTCGGGTGCGAAAGCTGCCATGGCCCGGGTTCTGCGCATATCGAGTGGGTCGGGGGGCAAAGCCTGCCGCAGGGTTTGGGCGACACCGGGTTCCTGATGGATTGGGGTAAAGGGCAGACCGAGGCTGAGATCCAGCAATGTGCCGGCTGTCATTCCCGCCGTGAGGCGCATGGAGACGGCAATCCGCTGCCCGGAACGCCTTATCATGACGCGTATAATCTGGCAGTCCTGCGTCCCGGGCTGTACCACCCGGACGGTCAGATTTTGGATGAAGTCTATGTTTATGGCTCGTTCCTGCAATCCAAGATGTATGACCGCGGCGTAGGTTGCATGGATTGTCACGAGCCGCATAGCGCAAGTCTGAGGGCAGATGGAAACGGGGTGTGTATGCAGTGTCACTCGCCTGCCGCGAATCCCAAGTTTCCAACTCTGGCTGCCAAAGAGTACGATGTGCCGGAACATCACAATCACCCAGCGAATAGCGAGGGTGCGCAGTGCAAGTCCTGCCATATGATCGAGCGTGTCTATATGGGTGTCGACGGTAGGCGCGATCACAGTTTCCGTGTTCCTCGTCCCGATTTGGGGCTTGGGCAGGACGCCTGCACCGATTGCCATTCGGATCAGGATCAGACATGGGCCGCCCAGCAGATCGAAGGCTGGTTCCCCGACAGCGCGCATCGAAAGCCGCATTTCGGGACGGCCTTTCAGGCGGAAGCGTTGGGTCGCGCGGATGGGCCGGAGGAACTTCTGGACATTGCGACCGACCGTGATCAACCCGGTATCGTGCGCGCCACGGCCACCTATCTGCTTCAACCTTTTGGGTCCGTTGATATAGCGGCCAGAACGGCTGGGCTTTTGGAGGACGAGGACGCTCTGGTTCGCGCAAACGCAGCGCCGTTGCAGCGTCAGGCCAGCTTGCCCGATCAAATCCAACGGCTTGAGCCGCTGCTGTCCGACCCGTTGCGAAACGTCCGCATTTCGGCGGCAAAAGAGTTTCTGAACATTCCGCCGCAGGCCCTGACTGCGGAACAACAGCAATTGTCGGGGCAGGGCATGTCCGAGTGGCAGTCGGCGATTTCCAACCGTCTGGATTTTCCTGAAACGCATCTCGTGCTTGGCGGTATGGCCCTGACGTTCCGCAATGCTCCAGCTGCCGAGCGGGCGTTTCAAGAGGTCGTTGCGCTGGACCCGCAACGCGCCGAAGCCTGGCCAATGCTGGTGCAACTGGCGCAGATCAATCGTGGGCCTCAGGCCGCACGCGATGTTCTGGAGCAGGGGTTAGGGATCATCCCAGAGGACCCGAACCTTTTGCAGTTGAAACAACAACTGGGCCGCTGAAACGGCACGGCTTGGCCCGGTTTCCGTCATTTTCCCGGCAAATTTCATAGTTACCGATCAAGCTGAGGCAAGAATTGCCCCAGCTTATAGGTGACACATGTTTCTCAAACCGGTCCACACGTCCAAGCTGAAAAAGCCACTGGCTTTGTCGCAACGGATCGAGGAATTGCGGGCCCGACCACCGGAATACATCAATCACGGCGAAGCGTTGTTGATACAAGGTATTGCCGCCGCTTCACTGCGCGAACAGGTGCTGACAGAGGATCGGATTTCGCTGGACGACTGATCTAGCCCCGGAACCCGGTTGCGACAACGAACTTCTCGGAACTGTCCGAACGCGACGCGGGTGGTTTCACATTCGCAACCTTGTCGAATTTCTGCTTCAGCAGCTTTTGCAGATCGCCTTCGGCGCCACCGGCCAGAACCTTGGCAACAAACGTGCCGCCTTCTTCCAGTACGTCAAAGGCGAAATAGGCCGCCGTTTCGCACAGAGCCATGATGCGCATGTGGTCGGTTTGCTTGTGCCCAGATGACGACGCGGCCATGTCCGACATCACCACGTCAGCCTTGCCGCCCAGCCACTCTTTGACCTTGTCGTCGGCATCGTCTTCCATGAAGTCCAGCACATGTGCCTCGGCACCTGCGACCGGTTCGACCTCTTGCAGGTCGACACCCAGAACTGTGCCTATCCGTTTGCCGGAACGTTCGCCCAGCGCATTCACTCGTTTGACCGCGACTTGCAACCATCCACCCGGCGCACAGCCAAGGTCGACGACACGTGCACCCGGCACGAGGAACCGGTACTTTTCGTCCAGCTCCAATATCTTAAACGCTGCGCGCCCACGGTACCCTTCGACCTGCGCACGTTTCACATAGGGGTCGTTCAGCTGCCGCTCGAGCCAACGGGTCGAGCTGAGCTTACGCCCGCGTGCAGTCTTTACCTTGACCTTCAGGTCACGCTGCCCGCGCCCCGAGTTGTTTTTGCCACTTGGTGTCTTCGCCATCAGAACGGTCCGTCTTCCAGTACGCCGTCCGCACTCATCTGCGCATAAAGCAGGCCTTCGCGCAGCCCCCGGTCTGCCACTGAAAGGCGATCGGTGGGCCAGCATCTTAACAGCGCCTGCAAAATGGCCGAGCCGGACATGATCAGCGCCTGCCGGTCATCCCCAATCCGGGGATCACGTCGGCGACCCTGAGGGCCGAGTTCTAGATACCCTCGTATGACTTTGTCAATCTGATCGCTGGTCATGCGCAAACCATCGACCTTGGTCCGGTCATAGCGCTTGAGCCCAAGGTGAGAGGCCGCAACGGTTGTAACCGTGCCACTGGTACCGACGATCTGGAACCCGAGGCGGGCTTGCTCGTCCTTGTAAGGTGCGAAATCGGCAAGGTTTTCTTCGAAAAACCAGCTCATCAGGGCAAAGCGAGCGGAGTCATCTTCGACGTCGTTGAACTGGTCGCGCAGGGTTGCAACACCCAGGGGTACGCTGATCCAGTCGACGACTTTTGCCGCAGGGAAGGGGCTATCAGTCGTGTGAAACCCATGGTGCAGCCGCATGATTGCGGCGGGACGGTCCCGGCGCGGTACGGATGAGATGTCGATCCACACCAGTTCGGTCGACCCACCGCCGATATCCACGACCAGCAATTGCTCGGTCTTGGTGGATACCAGCGGTGCACAAGAGATCACGGCCAAGCGTGCCTCTTCCTCGGGCTGGATGATCTCGAGCGTCAGTCCGGTTTCGCGTTTGACCTGTCGGATAAATTCGCGTGAGTTTTTGGCACGCCGACACGCCTCGGTCGCGACCAGACGCATGCGCCTGACCTTGTTGCGTTTCAGCTTTTGCTGACAGATGCGCAGCGCCTGAATGGTGCGCGCCATGGAGGACCGAGACAACCGTCCGGTCCGTTCCAAACCCGCGCCCAATTGCACGGATTTGGAAAAGCTGTCGACCACATGGAAGCCGCTGCCCTTGGGCTGGGCTATCAACATGCGGCAACTATTGGTTCCCAAATCCAGCGCCGCATATAACGCATCTGGATCGGGTCTTGCCGGCGCGGGGCTTTCGACCGCCTTCGGGAACGCGCCCGCACCTTTGGGACGCTTGGGCGCCATATTAAACGCCCTCCGATTTTCGAGTTACCCCGACCATAGGTCGGGCGTGTGCGTCGTGCAAGACGCTCATTAAAGTGATGAGAATTTTGATATGCGCGTTTGGTTCAGTCTTCGTTACAACCCTGGTATCCCATCGCGGGCAAAAACGTCGCTGAAAATGCGCCTTGTGTCGAAAATCGACCGACTTGCCCCCACATAGACGTTTAGAACCGGTCCATCTGGTTAGGAGGAATCAAACGCAATGCCTGACGTCACCATTGTTTACTGGCGCGATATTCCCGCCCAAGTCATCGTCGGCAAAGGCCGTCGTGGCGCTAAGCGGCAATTAGAGGAACGGTTCGAACAAGCCATCGACCGCGCGGCCATGAAGGTGAACGCCAAGGACAGCGATGCCTATCTGGCCGAATGGCGCAAGGCGGCCCCCTTTGCAGTCGACGGCGACCCGTCCGAGATTGCCGAGGCCGAAGCCACGCGTTTGGAAACGGAATACGATCAGGACCGCATCAAAGCCCTGATCTCCAATGACGGTTGGGCTTGAGCCCGAGACATCTATGGGAGGCCGCAATGGCTTTGCTGAACTTCAAGAAACGTGATGCGGTCGAAAACGGCCCTGTAAACCCGACCGTCGAAGCCTTTTTGCAAGGCTATTCGATCGAGGTGATGCCGCGCACCGTCGAAAAGGTCGAAGATTTCCGCGCGTTGCTGCCCGAAGGCACGCGCGTTTACATCGCCCATATCGAAGGCACTCCGATCGAGGATATGGTCAAGACCGCCAAGCGGATCGCTGACGAAGGTTATCCGGTGATGCCGCACTTCCCTGCGCGGATCATCAAGGACGCCGCCACGCTGGAAAACTGGATTTCCATGTATCAGGGCGAGGCGGGCGTTGATCAGGCATTGCTGCTGGCCGGTGGTGTTACCAACCCGCACGGCGATTTCGACAGCTCGATGCAGTTGCTGGAAAGCGGTTTGTTCGACAAGGCGGGTTTCAAGCGCCTGCACGTCGCAGGTCACCCCGAGGGCAACAAGGACATCGACCCCGACGGCTCGACGAAGAATGTCGACGACGCCCTGCGCTGGAAGCAGAAATTCAGCGAAACCACGAATGCCGAAATGGCGCTGGCAACGCAGTTTGCGTTTGAAGCCAAACCGATCATCGAATGGGCCGACAGTCTGAAAGAAGCTGGTATTGATATTCCGATCCATATTGGTATCGCGGGTCCGGCCAAGCTGCAGACCCTAATCAAATTCGCCATCGCCTGCGGTGTTGGCCCGTCGCTGAAGGTCCTGCAAAAGCGTGCGATGGATGTGTCGAAGCTGCTGCTGCCTTATGAGCCGACCGATGTGATCACCGAACTGGCCAACCACAAAGCGGCCAACCCGGATTTCAACATCACCAATGTACACTTCTTCCCGCTTGGCGGCATCAAGACCAACGCCAACTGGGCCATCAATAACGGCGGCGCTTCGGCAAAGCCTGTAAACTCCTAAGGAACGGACATGACGCGTACAGTCGTAGAATCAAAAACAAAAACTGCCGTTCTGGGCTTTGACGAACCGTTCTGCGTGATCGGTGAGCGGATCAATCCGACGGGCCGTAAGAAACTGGCGGCCGAGCTGGAAGCCGGCGATTTCTCAACCGTTGAAAAGGACGCCATTGCGCAGGTTGCGGCCGGTGCGACCGTTCTGGATATCAATGCGGGCGTTGTCTACAACTCGAACCCCAACCCGAACGAGACCGAACCGCCACTGATGCGTAAGATCGTCGAGCTGGTGCAGGGTCTGGTTGACGTTCCGCTATGTGTCGACTCGTCCGTTCCCGGCGCACTGGAAGCTGGTCTTGAAGCTGCCGAGGGCCGCCCGTTGCTGAACTCGGTCACCGGCGAAGAAGATCGTCTGGAACTGGTTCTGCCGCTGGTCAAAAAATACAACGTGCCGGTTGTTGCGATCTCGAACGATGACACCGGTATTTCCGAAGATCCCGATGTGCGCTTCGAAGTGGCCAAGAAGATTGTTGAGCGGGCCGCCGATTTCGGCATCCCGGCGCATGACATCGTAGTTGACCCGCTGGTGATGCCCATCGGCGCGATGGCAACCGCTGGTCAGCAGGTCTTTGCGCTAGTCCGTCGCCTGCGCGAAGAACTGGGCGTTAACACCACTTGTGGTGCTTCGAACGTGTCCTTTGGTCTGCCAAACCGCCACGGCATCAACAATGCGTTCCTGCCGATGGCAATGGGCGCAGGCATGACGTCGGCAATCATGAACCCGGTGGCGCTGCCTGTGGGTCCCAAAAAGCTGGCCGAGAAAAAGGCCGAGGTCGAAGCCAAGGGGATCATTCTGCCTGCGGACATGGATGACGAAACCTTCTGTCAGCTGTTCGGTCTGGGTTCGACCAAACCGCGCGCCGGTAAGGAAATGGAAGCCATCCGTGCCGCCAACCTGCTGACCAATAATGACCCGCATGGTGGCGAGTGGATTCGGTTCAACAAATCCCCGGAAGAGGCCGGCGCAGCGGGCGCTGTAGGTGGTCGTCGTGGTGGCGGGCGTCGTCGTCGCGCCTGATCCAATCACTTGTTCCAGTGAACAAAGGCCGGACCATGTGTCCGGCCTTTTTTCGTATTGGTGCTGATCGCCGCCGGAACCTGACAAGATCGCTAGATTAGTGGCGATATCGCGATACCCGTCACGTACGAAGATGAGCCAACATCGTCGCCCAACACAGGCAGACTCTGACTTAAGCAAGCGTTTGGAAAAAAAGAATACTTCGTGGAGCTGGTCGATCTGCAAGCGCAACTGGCGTTGAGGCAGAAGATATTTCTATTTCACGGAACCAGGTGCGATGTCCTGTTCGAAGGATGGGGTGTGTCAGGACGGAACAAGGCGGTGCCGCTTTTCCGATGATGGGTTCTTGAAGTCGATAAGCCTCTGGTGATATCGGTGAAAAACGCGGCGGGTATGATGTAATGGTAGCCTGTCAGCTTCCCAAGCTGAACGCGCGGGTTCGATTCCCGCTACCCGCTCCAGAACTCAATTTGTCATCGGAAAAGCTTAGAAATCAGCGCTTTGGGTGTGGTTGTGTCTGTGGTCATTTACTCCGGGCGACGCGCCTGAAATAGGTTGATATCAGCCGGGATGTGCACCGCACCATTTTTGGCAAAGGGGTGAAACGCTTCGGCGACGGCGTGTTGGATCGCAGTCACGTCGTCGGGGTTACCGTCGAAATGGGTAATAACACGGGCGGCGGGGCCAACGCGGGTGCATAGGGCGGCGCAATCCAGCAAAGAGCCTTGAAAGTCCAACATCAGGTTAACAGAATCGGCGCGAATATTGCTTAGACCTGCCTTTTCCAGCAACCCGGTAACACGCTCACGATCATGAAACGCCAAGGGGCCCGGTGCATTCCGGTCGACCTTGGGCGGCGTGCCCAGCCGTTCCGTGGCCGCGATATGGGGCATTCTGAACCATGGGTTTTCGGGCAATGGCCCCCAGGCGGCAAAGGTCATCGTGCCGCCGGGTTTAAGCGCGCGGGTAATGTTGGTAAAGGCGGCAACCGTATCCTCAAAAAACATGACCCCAAATCGCGAGATCATGGCGTCTCGGTCTGCTGCTTCAAAGGCGTAGGTCTGGGCGTCGGCGAACTGGAACGTGATGTTTTGCGATCCGGCATCGGATGCCCGTGCCGATGCGCGGTTCAGAAATGGCTGCGAGACATCGGCAGCCAGAACATGGCCATCTGGCCCCACGGCATGTGCGGCGGCGATCGCGCTTGCGCCCGTACCGCAGCCGATATCCAGAACACGCATGCCGGGTTTTAATCCGGCACGTTCTAGCACCAGATCAAGGACCGGGGCCATCAGTTGATCCAGCTGGTCCTCATAGGTCAGCCATTTGGCTCCGGACGGGGATTTCCCCCAATATTCAGCCTGTTCCTCGTTTGCGATTTGCATGCCGCCCCCTTTGTCAGGAGTGACTATGACCGCCTGCGCCGTCTGCGACCAGAGCCTTCTTCTCCGCCACCGGCATTGAAGGAGGGCGAGGGCAGAGTGACCACCTGCGCCAATTCCGGGAACGGATCCGTCTTGTGCGGGATGGCATTTGCGGCGACGAAATGGTCCTGAAATTTCGGCTCGATGGCCGTTTCGACCTTGGTGATCTCGCGTACGACACGCTCAATCTCGGACCGGGCACCAATGTTGCACAAGGCAATCCGCGCGCCGGTGCCAGCCGCGTTGCCTGCACTTGAGACTTTGTTCAAGGGCGCATCGGGGATCATACCCAGAACCATCGCGTGCTTGGTCGAAATATGCGCGCCGAACGCCCCGGCCAGCACAACGCGATCCACCGTGTCGACGTTCATTTCATCCATCAACAGGCGTGCACCGGCATAGAGCGCGGATTTGGCCAGCTGGATGGCGCGGATATCGCCCTGCGTAACCGTGATGCGCGGACCGCCCTCGGCGCTGGCGTCGTGGATCAGATAGGCGTGGGTGCGACCTTCGGGTACACAACGAGGCGTGCCGGTCTGGTCTGCAGACCCGATCAGGCCGCTCTCGTCCAAAAGCCCGGCGATGCGCATCTCGGCGACAGCTTCGATAATGCCCGAGCCGCAGATGCCGGTGATGCCGCTTGTGGCAATCTCTTGATCGAAACCTTCCTCGTCGGACCATTTTTCGGACCCGATCACGCGAAAGCGCGGTTCCTTGGTGACAGGGTCGATTTCGATGCGCTCAATAGCGCCGGGTGCGGCACGCTGGCCGGAACTGATCTGCGCGCCTTCGAATGCCGGGCCGGTGGGTGAGGAACACGCCAAGACGCGGCTGGTATTACCCAACAAGATCTCAGCATTGGTGCCCACGTCCACGATCAGCACAAGGTCTTCGGATTTTCCCGGTTCTTCTGACAGCGCCACCGCGGCGCAGTCGGCGCCGACATGGCCCGCAATACAGGGCAGGATATAGACCTGTGCGCGCGAGTTCATATTTGTCAGGTCCATCTCACGCGCGGGCAGGGACATGCTTTCCGAGGTCGCCAAAGCAAAGGGGGCCTGACCCAACTCAACCGGGTCCAGTCCCAGCAGCAGGTGGTGCATCACCGGGTTGCAGACGAACACCGTTTCCACGATCAGTTCGGAACTAATCCCGGCTTCCTCAGAAATTGAGGTGGTCAAATCGTTGATCGCCTCACGCACGGCTTTGGTCATCTCCTGATCACCGCCGGGGTTCATCATCGAATAGGACACGCGGCTCATAAGGTCTTCGCCAAAGCGGATCTGCGGGTTCATCAGGCCGGAAGACGCCTTGACCTCACCTTTTTCCAGATCGGTAAGGTGGGCCGCGATTGTGGTTGAGCCGAGGTCGATGGCCAGTCCGTACAGCCCATGTTCGTGCAGACCGGGCCAGATTTCGACCACGCGGGCGACCTCGTCCTTGTGGCCTTTGTGAACGGCGACCGTGACTTCCCATTTGCCTTTGCGCAGAACGGGTTGCAGTTTGGACATCAGGGACAGGTCAGCGGTGACGGCCTCAATGTTCCACTGCTCGCGCAGGGCGCGTTCAAGCCGTTCCAGATCCCCAGTGGGCGAATGCATGTCCGGCTCTTCTACCACAACGAAATACAGCCGTGTCGCCGGATCCATTGTGATGGCTCGCGCTGCGGCGGCTTTGCGGACAACCTGACGGTGGACCTGGCTTTCGGGTGGGACGTCGATCACAACGTCGCCTTGGACTGTCGCCTGACATCCCAGGCGACGACCCGGCTTCAGACCGCGCTTGTCGTCATAGCGCTGTTCGACCGCGTTCCATTCACTCAATGCGCCTTCGGAGACGGACACGCCGTGCTTGGGAAACTCGCCATAGCTGGGCGTGATTTGACACTTCGAGCAAATCCCGCGACCGCCACAGACCGAATCCAGATCAACACCCAACTGCCGTGCAGCGGTCAGAACCGGAGTACCCACGGGGAAATGCCCGCGTTTGCCCGACGGGGTAAAGACGACAAGGGGGTCGGTGGTCATGTTTGGCCTGCCTTTTGTATTCGCGCGTATGTCGCGCAAGATATGGGTTTGTGCGCAAAGTGAAAGGCCAATCAGCGGCACGTTTTGTACGTCTAGCGTCGTTTTTTGCTGCGGCATCTGCCCGCAACGACAAACTAGTTTAGGTCAGGGGCTTTTCCTTAGGTTAAATCCATGTAATAGGGTCACCGCCAAACGGGCTTTTGCATGGGGTTAACAGATGCAGATTCGTGAGGCACTTACCTTTGACGATGTTCTTTTGGTTCCGGCGTCCTCGTCGGTGCTGCCGGCGACGGCGGATACGACCACGCGTGTGACGCGTGAAATCACGATGAACATCCCGCTGCTCAGCTCGGCCATGGACACGGTGACCGAGGCGCGCATGGCCATCGCAATGGCGCAGGCAGGCGGTATCGGCGTTGTTCACAAGAACCTAACGGTCGAAGAGCAAGCCCGAGAGATTCGTCGCGTGAAGCGATTTGAGTCGGGCATCGTGTACAACCCGGTCACGCTGAGCGTGAACCAAACGCTGGCGGACGCGAAGGCGCTGGTGCAGCGCTATAACTTTACCGGCTTCCCGGTCGTCGATGAAAGCGGGCGCGTCGTGGGTATCCTGACCAATCGCGACATGCGCTTTGCGACCTCGGACGAGACGCCGGTTCACGTGATGATGACATCGGACAATTTGGCGATGCTGCAGGAACCTGCAGATCTGGAAGAGGCCAAGAGCCTTATGAAAGCCCGCCGGATCGAAAAACTGCTGGTGGTCGATGGTGAGGGCAAGCTTACAGGCCTGCTGACCCTGAAAGATACCGAGCAAGCCGTGCTGAACCCGACCGCCTGTAAGGACCGGCTGGGACGCCTGCGGGTCGCTGCGGCGACTTCTGTTGGTGATTCTGGTTTCGAACGGTCCGAACAGTTGGTGGATTCGGGCGTTGATATCATCGTGGTCGACACTGCTCATGGGCATTCGCAGGGCGTTCTGGACGCGGTGCGGCGGGTCAAGACACTCTCAAACGAGGTCCAGATCATTGCGGGCAATGTAGCGACGAGCGAGGCCACCAAGGCGCTTATCGATGCCGGTGCGGATGCAATCAAGGTTGGCATAGGGCCGGGCTCCATCTGCACAACCCGGATGGTTGCAGGCGTCGGCGTACCCCAATTGACAGCGATCATGGACTGCGCGACGGCTGCCGGAGATGTTCCGGTCATCGCCGATGGTGGCATCAAATTCTCAGGCGATTTCGCCAAGGCCATTGCCGCAGGCGCGTCCTGTGCAATGGTTGGCTCGATGATCGCGGGAACGGATGAAAGCCCGGGTGAGGTGATCCTGTACCAGGGCCGTTCGTTCAAATCCTATCGTGGTATGGGCAGCCTTGGCGCCATGGCACGCGGGTCGGCGGATCGCTATTTCCAGAAAGACGCGGCCAGCGACAAGCTGGTTCCCGAAGGGATCGAAGGGCAGGTGCCCTACAAGGGATCGGCCAGTGCAGTAGTTCACCAGCTGGTCGGCGGCCTGCGCGCGGCGATGGGTTATACCGGCTGTGCAACGGTCGAAGAAATGCGCAAGAACTGTAACTTCGTCAAAATCACCGGCGCTGGCCTGAAAGAAAGCCATGTGCATGACGTTCAGATCACGCGTGAAAGCCCGAACTACCGGGTAATGTGACGCAACAGAGTTTGCAGCACGGCGCTCCAACGCGGGCGCCGTTTTGCGTTTTTTGGGTTTGGCAGAGAAATCGGAAATATCTTATGACCCCAGCAGCGCGTGTTCAGGCTTCGATTGAAATCCTTGATGATATCCTCGCAGGGGCACCGGTTGAAAAGGCTTTGACAGGATGGGCGCGCCGCAGCCGGTTTGCTGGCTCGAAAGACCGGGCCGCCGTGCGCGATCACGTTTTCGAAGCGCTGCGTTGCAAACGGTCCTTCTCGGCCTTGGGCGGGGCAGAAACCGGGCGCGGGTTGATGATCGGTTCGATCCGGTCAACCGGCGGTGATCCAGAGGCGCTGTTTACAGGCGAACGATATACGCCAGAGCCGTTAACCGCCGCCGATGCACCGCGCGCGTTCAGCTCGGATGCCGAGCGGTGCGACATCCCCGAATGGCTCTGGCCGCGCTTTCAAACGTCGCTCGGGGATCAGGCAGAGGCGGCGGCACAGGTATTGCAAACCCGTGCACCTGTTCATTTGCGTGCTAATCTTGCCAAAACCGATCGTGCTGGTGCGATTGCTGCTTTGACCGTTGATGGGATCAGCGCGCAGGACCATCCGGCGTGTGAAACCGCCCTAGAGGTCACTGAAGGGGCCCGGAAAATTGCCCAAAGCCGCGCTTATTCCGAAGGTCTGGTTGAATTGCAGGACGCAGCCAGCCAAGCCGTGGTCGCAGCGCTCGATCTCCAGCCAGGTCTGCGTGTTCTGGATTATTGCGCAGGCGGTGGCGGCAAGTCCTTGGCTCTGGCGGCCCATTCGGGTGTCGAGGTCTTTGCGCATGATGTGAACGTAGGGCGCATGCGCGATCTGCCGACGCGGACGAAACGGGCCGGTGTGCGTGTTACCTGCCTGCAGCCGGAAGATGTGGCCCGTCAGGCGCCGTTCGATATTGTCCTGACGGATGCGCCATGCTCGGGCAGCGGCTCGTGGCGGCGTGCCCCGGCAGGTAAATGGGTTCTGTCCGAAGAAGGGTTGAACGCGCTGAATGCATTACAGTCCGACATCTTGAATACTGCCGCTCAACTGGTTGGACCGGGTGGAATTCTGGCCTATGCGACCTGTTCCATGTTGGATGATGAAAACGGCGACATTGTCGACGGATTTCTGAAACTGAATCCCGACTGGACCGAAACGCTGCGAAAGTCGTGGCTTGTGACACACGGTGCAGACGGGTTCTTTACGTCGCACTTGACGCGATAGTGTGTCATTGCATAACAACCCTAGGTAGATGTTTTCGCTATCCTTAAGGGGGCGTTAACCAAATTCGGGCTGAGTGTGACAAAGCCTTTTGACCTGAGTTGTTAATGTCCGACACTGCAGAGATCTTTTCTGAACCGACCTCGCGAAAAACGCCGGCCTTCTCGCGCCTTGTACCGCTCGTTGTTCTGGGCACATTGCTGAGCGTAACACCGTTGACAGACGTGTTACCGACCGCCTGGAATACGGGGCTTGTTGTTGCTGGCGTCTCGCTGTTATCCGCCGGTCTTCTTGTTGTTTTTCGGGGGTTCACGGCCGAACGGACGGCACGCAATTCGGCAGAAGTGATGGCCGTCTTCACCGAACAGGACTTGTGTCCGACGGTGATCGCCAACGCAAATGGCGATATTCTGAGCGCGAACACGCGGGCAAGGGCGCAGATAAATGCTTTTCCGGGTGCGCGATTGCAGCATTGCCTGAAATCCAAATTCGCTAACCCCGCAGCGATCCTGCTGCGCCTGCAATCCATCGCAGAAATCCACGAACGCGCCCGCGAAGATATCGTGACCGTTGGCTCGACAATCCCGATCTCGGTTTTCAGCGTGGGGCAGGATGTGTTCTGCTGGCGGTTTCATCTAATTGAAGGCGGGCAATGGGATGACGCCCCTGTTCCAGTGCTGACAGAGGGTCGCAACGGGGCAATTCTGCGCGTGAACGGAATGGCAGAGGCCATGATCGGTAACAGGCCCGACGTTATGGGTAAGATATTTCCCAATGACATCCCGCAACCGGGTGAAATCTCGCTGGTTGAAACTTCGGACGGGCGGGTGCCTGTGACCGTGTCCGAGCTGTCCCGCTCGGGCACTGTGCGTGATCTGCTTTTGTTGCCGATGAAAACTGCGGGTCCATCCGGGGGCGATGCCCCGTTCGCTGAACTGCCCGTGCCGGTTATGTGTTTGTCCCCCGAAGGCGAAATTTTGGATGCGAACCGGATGGCGATCAAGCTGATCGGAGAGATCCAGCGGGGCAAGTCGAACGTGGCCGAAATCATGCACGGGCTCGGCTATCCCATCCTGGATTGGTTGACCCGCACCGAGACCGAAGAGAATGCCGTTCCCCGGTCGGAATTTCTTCGCCTGTCACGTCAGGACAAAGAAGTTTTCGTGCAAGTCACACTGAACCGAGTGACGTGCAAGGGACAGACTTGTCTGATCGCCGTCCTGAATGATGCGACCGAGTTGAAGACACTGGAAGCTCAGTTTGTGCAGGGGCAAAAGATGCAGGCTGTCGGGCAATTGGCGGGCGGCGTGGCTCATGATTTTAACAACCTTCTGACTGCGATTTCGGGGCATTGCGATCTATTGCTGCTGCGGCATGATCAGAATGATCCGAACTATGGTGACCTGGTTCAGATCAACCAGAACGCCAACCGGGCCGCGGCGTTGGTCAGTCAACTTCTTGCATTCTCGCGAAAGCAGACTTTGCAGCCCGAGGTTCTGGACCTGCGCGACACAATTTCCGACCTGATCCATCTTTTGAACCGCTTGGTGGGCGAAAAGGTTCGCCTGACGTTAAGCCATGATCCCGTCCTGAAGCCTGTGCGCGCAGACAAAAGGCAGCTCGAACAGGTGTTTATGAACCTGGTTGTGAACGCACGGGACGCGATGCCCGAAGGTGGCGAGGTGCGCATCGAGACTGAGGTTATTTCTCTGACCGAACCGTTCCGGCGGGATCGTGCAACGGTTCAACCCGGCGAATACGTCACCGTGAAAGTGATCGACAGCGGCACAGGCATTCCCGCAGACAAGCTGCAAAAAGTGTTTGAGCCATTCTATACGACCAAGCGCACCGGTGAGGGGACCGGTCTTGGATTGTCGACGGTCTACGGCATCGTCAAGCAGACCGGAGGGTTCATCTTTGTCGATAGCATTCAGGGCAAGGGAACCGAATTTACCGTGTATCTGCCGGTTTCAACCGCACCGCAGAAAATTGATCAGGACATCGCCAGCCTTCCGGAAAACCCAACGTCCCGGCAGGGTGAAGGCGTGGTTCTTCTGGTCGAGGATGAGGCCCCGGTTCGGGCCTTTGCCACAC
The DNA here is from genome assembly GCF_059610645.1 of Ruegeria sp. CDSC054. Classification (NCBI taxonomy): domain Bacteria; kingdom Pseudomonadati; phylum Pseudomonadota; class Alphaproteobacteria; order Rhodobacterales; family Roseobacteraceae; genus Ruegeria; species Ruegeria sp. CDSC054. Next base: position 235,717 of record NZ_JBXWOA010000001.1, read on the forward strand.
GTGCATTGCGATTGAAGGGCTACACCGTGCTCGAAGCCGGATCCGCCGAAGAGGCGCTGCACCTGCTGGAGGATGGGTCGGTGCATGTGGATGCTTTCGTGACAGACGTGGTCATGCCCGGCATGGACGGGCCAACCTGGGTGCGCAAAGCGATGGAGACCCGACCGAACGTGCGGGTGATCTTTATGTCTGGCTATACCGAAGGCGCCTTTGGTGATTCAGGCCCCGAGGTTGCGAATTCCACCTTTTTGCCCAAGCCGTTCTCTCTGACGCAGTTGACCCAGGCTGTGTTTAACCAACTAAACTGACTAAAGCGCCGTTTCGTGGCAGGAAAATTCGGCGGCGTGGTGTTTGCGGAACTTCTTTTCCGTTTGCGGCGACAAGAATAGGTCGCGCTTTGGTGAGACATTCTCGCGCTGCAGGGTGATTTCCATGTTCAACCGGTCCTGCAGAAAGTTCAGGATCTTGTCTTGATTTTCGTATTTAAAAACATGCGTTGCACCGAAACCGTTGTTACGGGTGCGGAAAAACTGGCTTTGACTGCCGACATCTGCGAATTCCGGGCGGGGGTTTTGCATGTAACCTTGCACAAAATCATCAAAGTTCAGGTCGCGGGTTGAATGCGGATGCCCGATGCGGTCGTCCCGGCTGCGGTATTTGTACCAACTGCCGAGCCAGTCGATAGGTTCGCGCACGACGGCCATGATTTCCATTTCGGTGTCATACATTTTGCGAAAAATGTTCTGAAAAAACCTATCATAACGGCGAACAGGCGCATGTTTCAATTCGGGCGGGCCGGTGACGACAAAGTCGGCCCGCGCGCTTAGGGCGGTGTGATAGGCCGTGCTGCCTGTTTTTGGAACTGCCAGAAACGCAAGGCGTTCTTTATAGAAAACAAGCATTTATTCGCCCTTCGCAGCTTGATTTTGTAGTCGCAGATTGGCGTAAACGACTCTTTAACACAATTGCCGAACAGTAAGTATTGTAAGTTTTAGTTGAAATGTTCTCTTTTTGGTCCCATAAGGAACAAGAGGCGAACAAAGCAGTGATTGCCGCCCGATCATGGGTGTGACAAAAGAGAAGGCGACAGGACAATGGCGGATCTTCTGACAATGAGCGACAAGAAAAACGCAGACAAGCAAAAGGCGCTTGATAGCGCGCTGGCGCAAATCGAACGGCAGTTCGGCAAAGGGTCGATCATGAAGCTTGGTGAGGATTCCAAGCAAGACATCGACGCAAGCTCGACCGGATCACTGGGTTTGGATATCGCGCTGGGAATCGGTGGTCTGCCGATGGGCAGGATCGTCGAGATTTATGGCCCGGAAAGCTCGGGTAAGACCACGCTGACACTGCATTGCATAGCGGAACAGCAAAAACGCGGCGGGGTGTGTGCATTCGTGGATGCCGAACACGCGCTGGATCCTCAATATGCCCGCAAACTGGGTGTTGATCTGGATGAGCTTCTGATCTCGCAGCCTGACACAGGTGAACAGGCGCTAGAGATCACCGACACGCTTGTTCGTTCGGGCGCGGTGAACATGGTTGTGGTCGACTCGGTTGCGGCATTGACGCCTAAGTCCGAGTTGGAAGGCGATATGGGTGACAGCAGCGTCGGCGTTCAGGCCCGATTGATGAGCCAAGCAATGCGAAAGCTGACCGGTTCCATTAACCGCTCAAACTGCATGGTGATCTTTATTAACCAAATCCGGATGAAGATCGGCGTAATGTTTGGCAGCCCCGAAACCACGACCGGTGGGAACGCGCTGAAATTCTACAGCTCGGTTCGCTTGGATATTCGCCGCATTGGCGCGATCAAGGACCGCGACGAAGTTGTCGGCAACCAGACGCGCGTCAAAGTGGTCAAGAACAAGGTGGCGCCGCCCTTCAAGCAGGTGGAATTCGACATCATGTATGGCGAAGGCATCAGCAAGATGGGTGAGTTGCTGGATCTGGGCGTCAAGGCTGGCGTGGTTGAAAAATCGGGCTCGTGGTTCAGCTATGGTGACGAACGGATCGGGCAGGGGCGTGAGAATGCCAAACAATACCTGCGCGACAACAGCCGCATTGCGCTGGATATCGAAGACAAGATTCGCGCCGCGCATGGTCTTGAGTTCGACATGCCGCCCGGTTCTGCCGAGGAAGACGACATCCTCGAGGCATAAGGGAAGCAGTCGGGGGCTGCAGAAATCCCTCGGTTTTGCAAAAATTGAGAATACTCCAAACAAGGCGGTCCGCGTGGCCGCCTTAACTCGTTCTGCATACGGTTATCTTGTATTATTGGTGTGTACGGATCTTGTTGACAGGTTTTCTAGCCCTACAAAAAGAAGGCCGATTTATCTTTGTGGACTATCTTTGGGGACGGGGATAAACCAATTCAGAACACTGAGATTGCGCGCCGAGAGAGCCATATGCCCACGCTAAACGAAATCCGCTCAACCTTTCTGAATTATTTTGCCAAACAGGGGCATGAAATTGTCGCGTCCAGCCCGCTGGTTCCGCGCAATGACCCGACTTTGATGTTCGTGAACTCGGGCATGGTGCAGTTCAAGAACCTATTCACCGGCGTTGAAACCCGAGATTATCAGCGCGCCACGACGGCGCAGAAATGCGTGCGCGCCGGCGGTAAGCACAATGACCTCGATAACGTTGGCTATACTGCACGTCACCACACTTTCTTTGAAATGCTGGGCAATTTTTCGTTCGGCAACTACTTCAAACACGAGGCGATCCCTTTTGCGTGGGAGTTGATCACCAAGGAATTCGGTATCGACAAGAACCGCCTGCTGGCAACGGTGTATCACACGGATGACGAGGCGTTTGAAATCTGGAAAAAGGTCGGCGTGCCCGAAGACCGGATTATCCGCATCGCCACCAGCGACAATTTCTGGCAGATGGGTCCGACTGGTCCGTGTGGACCGTGTACGGAAATTTTCTACGACCATGGCGATCACATCTGGGGTGGGCCTCCGGGATCGCCCGACGAAGACGGCGATCGGTTCATCGAAATCTGGAACATCGTTTTCATGCAGAACGAGCAGTTCGAAGACGGCTCGATGGTCGAACTCGACATGCAGTCGATCGACACCGGCATGGGGCTGGAACGGATCGGCGCGCTGCTGCAGGGCAGCCATGACAACTATGACACCGACCTGTTCAAGACATTGATCGAAGCGTCTGCTCATGCCACCGGGGTTGATCCCTATGGCGACCAGAATGTGCACCACCGGGTAATTGCGGACCACCTGCGCGCGACATCCTTCCTGATCGCGGATGGCGTGATGCCTTCCAATGACGGGCGTGGCTATGTGCTGCGCCGGATCATGCGTCGCGCAATGCGTCATGCGCATCTTCTGGGGGCGAAAGATCCGGTTATGTATCAGCTGGTGCCAAGCCTGGTGCAGCTGATGGGCGCGCAATACACCGAGTTGGGACAGGCGCAGCCGTTGATCGAAGAGACGCTCCTGTTGGAAGAAACGCGGTTCAAGCAAACCCTCGATCGTGGTCTGAAACTCCTGGATGATGAAGTTGCAGGCTTGCCCGAGGGCGCGGCACTTCCGGGTGATGCGGCATTCAAATTGTACGACACGTATGGGTTTCCGCTGGACCTGACGCAGGACGCCCTGCGCGAAAAGGGTCGTTCCGTGGACACGGACGGGTTCGACGCTGCCATGGCCGAACAAAAAGCCAAGGCGCGTGCTGCATGGGCTGGTTCGGGTGAAGCTGCAGATCAGGCAGTGTGGTTTGATGTGCTGGATACTGCCGGAGCTACGGATTTTCTGGGCTATGACACGGAAAAGGCCGAAGGGCAGATTGCCGCTTTGGTGGTTGACGGTGCGTTGGTCGACACAATTGAAAAAGGGGGATCCGGCTGGGTGATTGTCAACCAGACACCGTTCTATGGCGAAGCTGGCGGTCAGATCGGTGATACTGGTGAAATCCGGCGTTTGGAAGAACGCGATGACATGGCGCGGGTCGAAGACACCAGAAAATTCGCTGATGGCAAAATCTATGCCCACAAAGTGACCGTTGATCAGGGCGCTTTGTCCAAAGGTGACGCGGTCGAGCTTGAGGTCGACCATGCGCGGCGCACGGCAATTCGCGCAAACCACTCGGCCACGCACCTGCTCCACGAGGCGTTGCGTGAAACGTTGGGCGATCATGTTGCACAGCGCGGCTCGCTGAACGCGGCTGACCGGTTGAGGTTTGACTTCAGCCATTCCAAGGCGCTGAGCGCGGAAGAGATCCAAAAGGTCGAACGCGATGTAAATGACTTCATCCGTCAGAACTCGACTGTCGAAACGCGGATCATGACCCCTGATGATGCGCGCGAACTGGGTGCACAGGCGCTGTTTGGCGAGAAATACGGCGACGAAGTCCGTGTCGTGTCCATGGGCAAAGCTCCGACCGGTAAAGGTCAGGATGGCGAGACCTGGTCGATTGAACTGTGCGGCGGCACCCATGTACGTCAGACTGGTGACATCGGTACTTTTGTGGTTCTGGGCGACAGCGCCAGCAGCGCGGGCGTACGCCGGATCGAGGCTCTGACCGGTGACGAGGCGCTGCGGCATCTGTCCCAGCAGGATCAGCGTCTGGGTCAGATCGCATCGGAACTCAAGGCGCAGCCAGATGACGTTGTCGGCCGTGTCAAAGCACTGTTGGACGAACGCAAATCGCTGCAAAACGAAGTGGCGCAGCTGCGCCGCGATCTGGCCATGGCCGGCGGGGCCGGGCAGAGTGGCGGCGAAGCGCGTGAGGTGAACGGGGTCGCCTTCCTTGCGCAGGCGCTGAACGGCGTATCGGGCAAGGACTTGCCGGCGTTGATTGATGAGCACAAAAGCCGTCTGGGGTCCGGCGCCGTTCTGCTGATCGCGGATGCGGGCGGTAAGGCTGCTGTTGCGGCCGGTGTGACGGCCGATCTGACCGACAAGGTTTCGGCAGTCGATCTGGTTCGTGCGGCCGTCTCAGAACTGGGCGGCAAGGGCGGCGGTGGACGCCCCGACATGGCGCAGGGCGGTGGCAAGGACGCGTCGAACGCAGATGCGGCGATCAAGGCCGCAGAACAGGTTTTGGGAGGATAAGATGGCAGCACTCTGGATTGCTCACGTCACCGTGACGGATGCGGACGCATATGCGAAATACGCAGAACTCGCAGGGCCTGCGATTGCCAAGCACGGCGGGGCGTTTATTGCCCGCGCTGCACGTTATGTCCAACTGGAAGGCAAAGAGCGTCCGCGCAATGTGGTCGCCAAGTTTCCGTCCGTCGAGGCCGCGGTCGAGTGCTATAATTCACCGGAGTACCAGCAGGCCCTGGACCACGCGCGCGGCGCAAGTGAGCGTGAACTGGTGGTTGTAGAAATTACCGAATAAGAATAAGCCAAGTCTGATCGGCGGGTTTCCTGCCAATCAGATCCATTCATGGGCGAAATTCAGCCGAACTGTTCACAAGTGAAGTGAACCGTATTGTGGCAGTTTTCCACCCAATCGGAATCTTCGTGATTCCAGTATCTTATTTTATTGGAATGAGAGTTATTAGGTATCTTCCCGCCTAGATTGTGGCGCTTTTTTCTCAATTCCTGCGCGAAATGGTCATATTGAGTGACGAATTTCCGCCTTTTTTCCCCTTCACTTTCGCCAAAGATTGTACAAGCGCTACCGTTTACCATTAGGTTTTTCTAATCGAATACGGTCCTGCTTGTCGTCAATCGTTGCGTAGACATAGATCGAGGTACGGGCATGAAATCGGAAGATATCGGACTCAAGGCCGCTCTCGGGCGGTTGAAGACATTTTCAGGTCGGGCAGTGGGGATTGCTGCTTTGGTTTACGGGGCCGCGGTTTTCGCGTCTCAGGCGGATGCGAGCGAGGGCAACTTCATCCGTACTCTTGCGGCGTCCCCTCCGCCTTCCGGTGCGCAGCAGTTGTGCCGACAGTACGCTTGGGCGTGCTCAAGCAAGACGTCAGTACGCATGACGTCCCAACAGGAAATGCAGATCATTGAGCGGATCAACCGTCAGGTCAACGCAACGACGCGCGCGGTTACGGATCAGACGCAATATCGCACCACCGAGCGGTGGGCTTTGCCGACAACGCGCGGCGGGGATTGCGAGGATTTTGCTCTTTTGAAGAAAAGAGATCTGATCAGGGCAGGCGTTGATCCAAACAAATTGCTGATTGCGACAGTGTTGGATACGCGCCGAAATGCACATGCAGTTCTTGTCTATCGCTCCGCTCAGGGCGATTTGGTGCTGGACAATTTGACCAACCGGATCAAACCCTGGTCGGCCACGCGGTATTTGTTCCTTCGGATGCAGGATCCGGCGAAACCCAGCCATTGGGTTGGTGTGTACGGAAGAAGTTAAAAATATCGACTGATCTATCAGGCTATGCATGGCAAAAGGGGCGACACGATAGTCGCCCCTTTGTTTGTCAGGCCGAACGTCGAGACGTTTTCGGCGTTTTTCAAGGCGTCGCCAAAAATTTCAGGCTGCTTTGCGGTTGATCGCGTCAGAGGGTGCCGCCGCTGCCATCGGCGCCGCCGCCACCGGCACCGCCGCCGCTTCCGTCGCTGCCACCGCCACCGGCTCCACCGCCGCTGCCGTCGCTGCCACCGCCGCCGTCGCCGCCACCGCTGCCATCGGCGCCGCCACCACCGGCACCGCCACCGCTTCCGTCGCTGCCACCGCCATCGTTGCCGTCGCCATTGCCGCCGCCATTGCCGTCGCCGCTATTGGAGTTTCCACCGTCATTGCTGCCGCCATTACCGCTGCCGCTGTCGGAGTTACCGCCGCCATTGCTGCCACCGTTACCATCGCCGCTGCTGGAGTTTCCGCCGCCATTACTGCCGCCGTTGCCGTCGCCGCTGCCGGAGTTACCGCCGCCGTTGCTACCGCCATTGCCATCACCGCTGCCGGAGTTTTCGCCGCCATTGCTGTCGCCGTTGCCGTCACCGCTGCCGGAATTACCGCCACCGTTGCCACCGTCGTTGCTACCACCGTTGCCGCCGCCATTGCCGCTGCCGCCATCACCACCATCGCCGGATTCACCACTTGTGCCGGATACTCCGGCACCGCCGCTGCTTTCGGACGAACCGTTGTTACCACTTGAAGAGCTTCTGTCATCGCCGTCGCTGGTTCGGTTCCTTGCAACGGTTGCCGTCGGGATATCAGTCAAAATCGCTGCGAACAGAGGACAGGCTTGCGATGTGCGGGCCAAGATATCCTCAAAGTCGGCCCGGCGCTGAATGTAGCGCAGCATCCGCTTGTCGACGACTTTGCAACTACAAAGCGTTTCGGTGGATACAGACTGCCGGGCTGTTTTAACTTTGCAAACTTCAGCCGCATGAGCCGCGCTTGTTGCCATCAGTGGGAATGTCGCGGATAAAAATACAAACGAATATAAACGGGATCTTACGCGCATAGCGCTACTCCTTTAAACTCATTACCAACACCTATTAACAAAGTAATTGTGCCACAGTTTGGACAAAAATACTTCCGTATATTGCCTGATTTGTTGGTCGAGTAACAGCGATAGACGCCGGTAGATTTGCAACCTATTGGTGAAACTGTATGAAAAACATAAGAAAAAGCCCGTCAGTACGACGGGCTTTCTTTTGATTTAGATGGTAATTCTAGAAGTAATTTTACCACGAACGCCACATTGTTTAGATTATGTAAACAGTGTCACAGACCGGTTCAGGCCGATCTTGCCATCCGTTTCCGCTCGTGCGGGTCAAGATAACGCTTGCGCAGTCGAATGGCGTTTGGAGTGACCTCAACCAGTTCGTCATCATCGATATAGGCAATCGCCTCTTCCAAGGAATACTGGATATGAGGTGTCAGGCGGACGGCGTCATCGGAACCGCTGGCGCGTACGTTGGTCAGTTTCTTGCCTTTGAGCGGGTTCACCTCAAGGTCGTTATCGCGTGAGTGTTCACCGATGACCATGCCCTGATACACGTCGGTTTGCGGAGCAACGAACATCCGGCCGCGCTCTTCCAGGTTCCACAGCGCATATGCCACGGCCTGTCCGTTTTCCATCGAGATCAAAACCCCCGCACGACGACCCGGGATCGGGCCTTTGTGGGCCGCCCAGCCGTGGAACACACGGTTCAGAACACCGGTGCCGCGCGTGTCGGTCAGGAACTCGCCGTGATATCCGATCAACCCGCGCGACGGTACATGCGCGATGATACGGGTCTTGCCAGCGCCGGCCGGGCGCATTTCGGCAAGTTCGCCTTTACGCGCGCCAGTGATCTTTTCGATCACCGAGCCTGAATATTCATCGTCGACGTCAATAGTGACTTCTTCGATGGGCTCCATGCGCTGGCCGTCTTCCTCGCGGAACAGAACCTGCGGGCGCGAGATGCTGAGCTCGAACCCTTCGCGGCGCATGTTCTCGATCAGAACGCCCATTTGCAATTCGCCGCGACCAGCGACCTCGAAGGCCTCGCCGCCGGGTGTGTCGGTGATGCGGATGGCAACGTTCGACTCGGCCTCTTTCATCAGGCGGTCGCGGATAACACGCGACTGAACTTTCTTGCCGTCCCGACCGGCCAGCGGCGAGTCGTTGATGCCGAAGGTCACGGTGATGGTTGGCGGATCGATGGGCTGTGCGGGCAGGGCTTCGTCAACCTGCGGCGAAACCAGCGAGTCGGCTACGGTTGCCTTGCTCATGCCTGCGATGGTGACGATATCGCCTGCTTCGGCCACGTCGATGGGCTGTTGGGCCAGTCCGCGGAACGCCAGGATTTTCGACGCGCGGAAGTTTTCGATCAGCGTGCCATCACGGCTCAGCGCCTTGAGGTTGTCGCCCGCTTTCAAAGTGCCGCTTTCCACACGACCGGTTAGGATGCGACCGATGAACGGATCGCTGCCCAGTGTCGTGGCCAGCATACGGAAAGGCTCATCTTTGTTTTCGACCTGCTTTGGGGCAGGGACGTGATCGACGATCAGATCGAACAGGGCGGTCAGGTCCTTGCGTGGCCCGTCCAGCTCCATATCCGCCCAGCCCGAGCGGCCCGAGGCATACATGGACGGAAAGTCCAGCTGGTCATCGTCAGCGCCGAGGTTGGCGAACAGGTCAAAGCATTCATCAAGTGCGCGGTCTGGTTCAGCGTCGGGTTTGTCTACCTTGTTCAGAACCACGATGGGACGCAGGCCCAGCGCCAACGCCTTGGACGTCACGAATTTGGTCTGCGGCATCGGGCCTTCGGCGGCGTCCACCAACAGGACAACACCGTCGACCATGCTGAGGATCCGCTCAACCTCGCCACCGAAATCGGCGTGGCCGGGGGTGTCAACGATGTTGACCCGGGTGCCTTTCCATTCGACCGAGGTCGCTTTGGCAAGGATGGTGATGCCGCGTTCGCGCTCCAGATCATTGCTATCCATGGCGCGTTCGGCCACCGCCTGGTTTTCCCGGAACGCACCGGATTGTTTGAGCAGCTCATCCACCAGGGTCGTTTTACCGTGGTCCACGTGAGCGATGATTGCGATATTGCGCAGGTCCATGAGAGGTCAGCCTTTGAACGGGAAGTTGCCGCGCGCATAACGCGGATTGACTGAATAGGCCAGCCCTAACCGGTCGTCAGTGGCCCGCTGTGCTGGAAAACAGGTGAATGATCAGGATTCCGGCCAATATCATCGCCAAACCGAGCACCGCAGGCCAGTCCAGGCGCTGACCAAAAACAATGAAGCCTATGATGGCGATCAGAACGATCCCCAAGCCTGACCAAATGGCATAGACGATGCCGACCGGCATAAATTTCAGGGTGAGGCCCAGTAAGTAAAAAGCAACTCCGTAACCCACGACAACCAAAACAGAGGGCCAAAACCGGCTGAACTGCTGGCTGGCCTGCAGCGCCGTTGTGCCAATTGTTTCGGCGAAAACCGCCAGCAATAGGATGAGATAGGCTTTGGGCACGGCAGGTCTCGATTCAGTTGCAGTTGGGGAGGTTGACCACAAAATCCCAATTCACGACAAGGGGAATGTGAATGGATATTGGGAAAAGTTCTGTGTCGGAAGAACCGGGACTGCCCACCGAAGAGGTCAGGATAACCATACTATTTCAAAGAGAAAAATTCTGATAGGAAATGGGTGGTTTTTAGTTTTCTTTTATGAGTTTTCAATGACGAAATTTGCGATATCCGTGATCGTTGCTTCGGCATTCATAGTGGCGCTTGGGTGGCTTGCGGGCGGGGGGTCCGTCGACATAAACGCAGCCAGTGGTGTTGAGCGGTTTGAAAGTTTTCAGGTTTAAGTGCCTGCCGGAACGATTGGAAAAGGGGCTTTTGCGCCCCTTTTTCTATTGGCTCAACCGACAGTGTTTTCTGAAAAATACGTGCTCAGTTTCGGTCGCAACCATGACCACAGCGCTGGTGCACCGCGATTGATCGGGATTCCCACACGGCGTTCGATCTGGGCAAACGTCACGTTGTAATCGACCCAGGACCCGCCACCTGTTTCAAGGTTCCCGATCGGGGTTTGAAACCGATCGATCGCCTTGGCAAATCGCGCGTCTGGCGACTCGGCGGCTTCGAACTCCTCCCATAGCGTCCGGAAGGCGTGCTGCGGTGCCTCGGGCAACAACCCGAACAACCTGTCGGCTGCTGCCTTTTCCTCGGCTTCTTGTGCGGCGTGGTCGACTTGACCGTGGATGGGGTGATCTCCGGCATCAATTTCGACGATGTCATGCAGCAGAAGCATTTTCAGGACTTGGTCCAGCGATACACCGGGCTGCGCGTATTCCGACAACACCCAAGCAAACAGCATGATGTGCCAGGAATGTTCGGCCGAGTTTTCAAACCGATCATCAGACAACAGGCGTGAGGCGCGGTAAACGGACTTCAGGCGGTCTGCCTCAGTCAGAAAAGCCAGCCGTTCAGAAAACGCAGTTTCGGGCGTTGACTGCGCGTGCAGCATGGCGCTGGCCAGAGCGTGTGCTTGGGGGAATTCCCGTGCCAAATACGCGGCGCGACCACTGCAGAGGTTTTCCCGCGCTACTTCAACATGATCCGGGTTGGGGGTTGGCGAACACAAGACTTGAAACAGCGGTTGGCATCGGTCCAGATACTTGGCGAATTTCGCGTCCGGCGTCGCGTCGGCCTCGAACTCTTCCCACAGGGCTTGAAACGCAGACGTCTGATCGTCCGGCAAGAGACTAAACAACTCGTCCGCCGCCGCGCGCTCGGCGCGTTCCACGGCGTTCCAATCGGTTTCCAGGTGAATGGGGTGATCGCCGACGATGATCTCGACCAGATCGTGCAACAGCAGCATGCGTATGACGCGGTTGATGTTAACGTCGTCACCCGCCAACGGCTCCATCGTTAATGCCCATAAGGCCAGGTGCCAGCTGTGTTCTGCAGAGTTTTCAGGGCGGGACCGATCCAGGAGCGCATTGGCGCGATCGACCGACTTCAGCCTGTCCGCGCGTTTCAGGAATTCAAGTTGCGCGGACAGTCTTTCAGTCATTTCTTTTCAATCGCTTTCACCTGGGATCGATGTTTGGTCAGTGCGTCGATGACAAACTTGCGCGCCTTGCGTTCAGCAATGCGTACACGCATTTCGGTCAAAAAGGCCTCTTCCAAGGTCTGGGAGGAGGCGCCCAAAAGCTCTCCCACCTCGACAAAGAAACGATCATTGCCGGTTTCGTCCATCACCTTCATTGTGTCCTCGGCCAGTTTGGCCGCAAGTGTTGTGATGGTATTCGACATTAGCGCGTGTTCTCGGTCAGGCGACGCTTCACATAGTCACTGACATCGGTGATCAGCGTGTCCATGTGACGGTCCTGGAAGAAGTGATCAGCACCCTCAACCTCGTTATGGGTGATGGTAATGCCCTTTTGTTCGTGCAGTTTGTTGACCAGCGACGTGGTGTCGGCGGGCGGGGCCACACGGTCGGACGAGCCGTTGATGATCAGGCCGGACGAAGGGCAGGGGGCCAAGAACGAGAAGTCATACATGTTGGCTGGTGGCGACACGCTGATAAAGCCCGTAATTTCTGGGCGGCGCATCAGCAGCTGCATTCCGATCCAGGCACCGAACGAGAAGCCGGCAACCCAGCAGTGCTTGGAGTTGTTGTTCATCGACTGCAGATAATCCAGCGCTGACGCTGCATCGCTCAGCTCACCGATGCCCTGATCGTATTCGCCCTGGCTGCGGCCCACGCCGCGGAAGTTAAAGCGCAACACGGTAAAGCCCATGTTGTAAAACGCATAGTGCAGATTATAGACCACCTTGTTGTTCATGGTCCCGCCGAATTGTGGATGCGGGTGCAGCACGATGGCAATCGGTGCGTCTTTTTCCTTTTGCGGGTGGTAGCGGCCTTCCAGGCGGCCTTCGGGTCCGGGAAAAATCACCTCGGGCATGTGTGCTTTGGTCCTGTCTTTTTCTTCCTGATGCCACGATATACTTGACGGTAATCGTAAGGCACTTTAGAACGGTTCTAATTATGATGCTTTGCGCAAGGCGCTGCCTGTCGGAGATACGCACTGGCGGCGGCGGCGTCAATGTTTTCGCTTATAACCTGCCATGAGGGAAAGACAATGAAGCTTTCGACAAAGGGTCGTTACGCGATGGTTGCACTGGCTGATATTGCTCTACAGCCCTCGGATCGCCTGGTGACGCTTAGCGAAATTTCCGAACGTCAGGATGTCTCGCTTCCATATCTCGAGCAGCTTTTCGTTAAATTGCGTCGGGCTGAACTGGTTTCGTCCGTGCGTGGACCGGGCGGTGGGTATCGTCTGGCGCGGCCCGCTTCTGAGATTCGGGTGGTTGAAGTTCTGGCGGCTGTGGATGAAACCGTGGACGCGCTGCAAAAAGGTGCCGGGGCATCCGGGGCATCCTCGGGCAGCCGGGCGCAGTCTTTGACCAACCGTCTTTGGGAAGGTCTTAGTGCGCATGTTTACGTCTTTTTGCACCAGACGCGCTTGTCCGACGTGATCAAGAACGACCTGGCCCCGTGTCCCGCAGTTCCCAGTCTGTTTTCTATCGTTGATGAGTGACCCGATGCCGATTGCCTTTGGGGTTTCATTTCTGCTTTGCATCCAAGAAAAGATGTATCCATGAATCGTGTTTATCTGGATCATAACGCAACTACACCGCTGCGCCCCGAGGCGCGCGACGCCATGGTGGCAGCGATGGATTTGTGCGGGAACCCCTCATCTGTTCACGCCGAAGGCCGCGCGGCCAAGGCTTTGATCGAACGGGCAAGGGCGCAGGTTGCAGCCGCATTTGGTGCGGATGGGGCAGACGTTGTGTTTACCTCAGGTTCGACCGAAGGTGCCGCGTTGACATTGGCCAATCGTGATTTGCACGGGTCCGCGATTGAGCATGACGCGATCAGATCATGGATCACCGAAGACTTGACCACGTCGCAATCCGGTCAGGTGGACGTGTCAAACCCCCAGCAGTCGACCCTGCAATTGGCGAATTCCGAGACGGGGATTGTCCAATCGTTGCCAAACGGATTGGCGGTGACAGACGCGACACAGGCCTTTGGCAAATTGCCGGTGGCTTTTAATTGGCTGGGCGTCCAGATGGCGTTGATTTCGGCCCATAAGCTGGGCGGCCCGAAAGGTATTGGCGCGGTGGTGATGAAACGTGGCACTGAACTGCCTGCAATGATCAAAGGCGGTGGGCAAGAGATGGGCCGGCGGTCAGGCACCGAAAATGTCATTGGAATCGCGGGGTTCGGGGCGGCAGCTGAAGCTGCGGCGCGGGATCTTTCAAATGGTATCTGGGAACAGGTTCGTGAATTTAGAAATATTCTAGAAAATGCCCTTGAGGCTGGTTCTAAATCTACTATTTTTGTCGGGAAAGGTCAGGACCGCCTTCCGAATACCTCGTGTTTCGCAATCCCCGGCTGGAAGGGCGAAACGCAGGTCATGCAGATGGATCTGGCAGGTTTTGCTATCAGTGCAGGTTCTGCCTGTTCCAGCGGCAAGGTCCGGGCAAGCGCGGTGCTGACCGCGATGGGTTTTGATGAGGTCACAGCAGCAAGCGCCATCCGCGTGTCTCTGGGACCTTTGACCACTGAAGAAGATGTGCTGCGTTTCGCCGAAACGTGGCTTGAAAAAGAAAAGAAGCATCGCGCGCGCGCCGCGTGATCTGACGGAGGTGTCATATGGCCGCTTTGGACCAGACCCAGGTAAAAGAGGGTGTCGATCAAGAAACCGTGGACGCGGTACGCGAGGTCAGTACCTACAAATACGGTTGGGATACCGATATCGAGATGGAGTACGCGCCCAAGGGCGTGAACCCGGGTATCGTCCGGCTGATCTCGGAAAAGAATGAAGAGCCCGAATGGATGACCGAATGGCGTCTGGCGGCCTTCGAACGCTGGACCAAGATGGACGAGCCGAACTGGGCTATGGTCCACTACCCCAAGATCGACTTTCAGGACCAGTATTACTATGCCCGTCCCAAGTCGATGGAGGAGAAGCCGAAGTCGCTGGACGAGGTCGATCCAAAGCTGCTGGCTACTTACGAAAAGCTGGGTATCCCGCTGAAAGAACAGATGATTCTCGCCGGTGTCGAGGGTGCCGAGGATATGCCTGCCGAAGGTCGCAAGGTGGCCGTGGATGCGGTGTTCGACTCGGTTTCGGTTGGCACGACCTTTCAGGACGAACTGGCCAAACACGGCGTGATCTTCTGTTCGATCTCAGAGGCGATCAGGGAACACCCTGAACTGGTCAAGAAGTACCTTGGCACAGTGGTCCCCGTCTCAGACAACTTCTACGCCACGCTGAACTCGGCCGTGTTCTCGGATGGCTCGTTTGTCTACATCCCGCCAGGCGTGCGCTGCCCGATGGAACTGAGCACCTACTTCCGCATCAACGCGGAAAACACGGGTCAGTTCGAACGCACACTGATTATCGCGGACAAAGGTTCTTACGTTTCGTATTTGGAAGGCTGCACCGCGCCGCAGCGCGATACAGCTCAGCTGCACGCCGCTGTCGTTGAAATCATCATCGAAGAAGATGCCGAGGTGAAATACTCGACCGTTCAAAACTGGTTCCCCGGGGATGAAAACGGCAAGGGCGGTATCTACAACTTCGTGACCAAGCGCGCCGATTGCCGGGGTGATCGGTCCAAGGTGATGTGGACCCAAGTGGAAACCGGATCTGCCGTGACCTGGAAGTACCCTTCCTGCATCCTGCGCGGTGACGAAAGCCAGGGTGAGTTCTACTCGATCGCCATTACCAACAACATGCAGCAAGCCGATACCGGCACCAAAATGGTGCATTTGGGCAAGAACACCAAGTCGCGCATCGTGTCCAAAGGGATCAGCGCGGGTAAAGCGCAAAACACCTATCGTGGTCTGGTTTCGATGCACCCCAAGGCGAAGGACAGCCGCAACTACACCCAGTGCGACAGCTTGCTGATCGGTGATAAATGCGGGGCCCATACGGTGCCGTATATCGAGGTTCGCAACAATTCATCGCGCGTGGAGCATGAGGCGACGACATCCAAGGTAGATGACGATCAACTGTTCTACTGCCGTCAGCGCGGCATGGACGAGGAAGAAGCCGTGGCGCTGGTCGTTAACGGGTTCTGCAAGGACGTCCTGCAGGCGCTGCCGATGGAGTTTGCCATGGAAGCGCAGCAGTTGGTGGCCATCAGCCTTGAAGGATCAGTGGGTTAACCCCGCCTTCCTCTGAATTTAGAACATATCGGGGCCGGATGGCCCCTTGCGGTACGCAAAAGGACAAAAAATGCTGGAAATCAAAAACCTGCACGTGAAACTTGAGGAAGAAGAAAAGCAAATCCTTAAAGGTGTCGACCTGACCGTCGAGGCCGGAAAGGTGCATGCGATCATGGGGCCGAACGGCTCGGGCAAGTCGACGCTCAGCTATGTGCTGTCGGGCCGCGATGGGTACGAAGTGACCGAAGGCTCGGCCACGCTGGAAGGTGCGGACCTGTTGGAGATGGAGCCGGAAGAGCGCGCTGCAGCGGGTATCTTTTTGGCGTTCCAGTACCCCGTGGAAATCCCGGGCGTTGGTAACATGACCTTCCTGCGCACAGCCGTGAACGCACAGCGCAAGGCGCGGGGCGAAGATGAACTGTCGGCGGCTGATTTCCTGAAGGAAGTGCGGGCCAAGGCAAAATCGCTGAAAATCGACGCGGACATGCTCAAGCGTCCAGTAAACGTTGGCTTCTCAGGCGGTGAGAAGAAGCGGAACGAAATCCTGCAGATGGCGATGCTGGAACCCAAGATGTGCATCCTGGACGAAACGGATTCGGGTCTGGACGTCGATGCGATGAAACTGGTGGCTGAAGGCGTGAACGCGTTGCGTGATGAAGGTCGTGGTTTCCTGGTCATCACCCACTATCAGCGCCTGCTGGACCACATAAAACCCGATGTCGTGCACATCATGGCAGACGGTCGCATCGTTAAAACCGGCGGTCCCGAACTGGCGTTGGAAGTTGAAAACAACGGCTATGCCGACATCCTGGCCGAGGTGAACTGATGGCTTTGCCCGAAGTAAAACAAACCGCGACCGAGGCGCGGCTGGCCACGCTGACCATGCCCGATGCCGGGTGCACCCGTGCCGCGCGCGAAGACGCGCTGGCGCGTGTGCTGGAAATGGGTCTGCCGGGTCGGCGCGACGAGTATTGGAAGTACACGCGCCCCGACACGCTGATCTCGGCCGAACAGCCGCATGCCGCTTTGTTCCGCTCAGACGAACCGCTACTGTTTGGCAATCTCAACCGATTGAAGATCGTTTTCATCGACGGTGTGTTCAGCGCCGAAGAGTCGGATGATCTAGAGCTGGAAGGTGTCAATATCGACCGGATCGAGGATATCTGCTGCAAGGATATCCACTGGGCGAAAGAGTTGTACGGCGTTCTGGAATCGCGCGGGCAATCCCCGGTTCAGCGGCCGTTGGCTGCTTTGAATACGGCCTTTGCCGCAGATGGCGTTGCGATCCACGTCACCGGCAAACCGACCAAGCCGATCAGCCTGATCTATCGCCATGCATCCGAAACTTCGGACGCCATGCTGCATCACATCATCCGTGTCGAAAGCGGGGCTGAGGTGACGATACTGGAAAACGGCCCGGCAGCGTCGCGGTTCAACAAATGTATCGAGATCGACATCGCCGATGGCGGTACGTTGCATCACGTACGCGCGCAGGGCAGGGACCACGAACGTTGCGCTGCGACTCACATGTTCACGCGGCTGGGACGGGAATCTGTCTTTAAGTCCTTCACGCTGACAGTGAATGGAGTTTTGACACGCAACGAACAGGTGATCGAACTGACCGGCGATGACGCTATTGCTCATGTGGCAGGCGCCTGCGTAGGTGATGGTGATTTCCACCATGACGACACGGTTTTCGTTACGCATGACGCGGTGAACTGTGAGAGCCGTCAGGTCTTTAAGAAAGTTCTGCGCAACGGCGCGACCGGCGTGTTCCAAGGCAAGATCCTGGTCAAGGAAGGCGCACAGAAGACTGACGGGTATCAGATCAGCCAGTCCTTGCTGCTGGATGATGACAGCCAGTTCCTCGCCAAGCCCGAACTTGAGATCTATGCCGACGATGTTGCGTGTTCGCACGGCTCGACCTCGGGTGCGATTGATGAGACGGCGCTGTTCTACCTGCGTTCGCGTGGGGTTTCAGTGAAGGACGCCACCAATATGCTGACGCTGGCATTTTTGGCCGAAGCCGTCGATGAGATCGAGGATGAGGTATTGTCAGAGGCCATTGTGAACCGCCTTGAAGGCTGGCTGTCGCGACACATCTGATGCCTTTGACCTCGGATATCGTGGCCACCTATCGGGGGCCGGGTCGTGTCGTGCGACGGCTTCTTGATCTTGGCCCGCGAGAGGACAGGGCGCTGATGTTTGTCATGGCGTTTTGCATCGTTGCATTCATCGCGCAATTGCCCAGCCTTGCGCGACGCGCGCATATCGAAGGGTTGGAGCTGGATATGTTAATGGGCGGTGCCTTGATGGGCACTGTCATTATCCTGCCTCTGTTTTTCTACCTGCTGGCCTTTGTCTCATACGGCGCGGCCCGGCTGGTCGGCGGCCAGGGAACGTCTTATGGCGCAAGATTGGCGTTGTTTTGGGCGCTATTGTCCTCAACACCTCTGGTTTTGTTGAATGGTTTGGTCGGTGGTTTCATAGGATCTGGCCCGGCCCTGACACTCGTCGGGATCGTCTGGTTCGCAGTTTTCCTGTGGTTCTGGCTGGCAGGTCTCAGTCAAGCGCAAAGGCGGCAAGAATGAATCCCACTGGCTTTGTCGATCTTGCGATCTTGACCCTGACACACCCCGCCCAAGCGGCCCGACGCCTTTTGGACATGCGGCCGGGGCGTGAAATCCTATGGCTGGCTTTCTTTCTGGCTGTGGTGCTGAACGGCCTTGTGCAACTGGGTATTGATCACTTGATTCCGGTCCCCAATGGTGAATCCGTACCCCCACCTACGCCGGTGTTCCTGGGTCTGGTCCGATCTGCGGGCGCCATGTTGCTCAGCGTCGGGGCATTCCTGTTCGTGGGGCGGTTACTGGGTGGCCGTGCAACATTCGATGACATTCTGACGCTGACGATCTGGCTGCAATACCTTCAGATCGCTGCGATGGTTATCACGCTGGTCATCACCATCGTGCTGCCGTTTTTGATGCTGATGTTTTTGCTGGCCACGGCGATTATCAGCCTTTACGTCACGCTCCATTTTCTGAATGAAGCGCATCAGTTCGGTTCGCTTGCTAAATCCTTCGGGGTCATCGTGTTATCTGCTTTGATTGCAGTGCCCTTTGTCCTCGCATTAACGCCCGGCGGCCCCGTATAGGGAATAAAAGACCATGTATGACGTGCAGAAAATCCGCTCAGATTTTCCAATCCTGTCTCGGGAAGTGAACGGCAAGCCGTTGACCTATCTGGACAATGGCGCATCGGCGCAAAAACCGCAGGTCGTGATTGATGCGGTAACACGGGCATATTCCGAAGAATACGCGAATGTTCACCGCGGCCTGCACTACCTGTCCAATCTTGCAACCGAGAAATACGAATCCGTTCGCGGAACCATCGCCCGTTTTCTGGGCGCGGCGGACGAGGATGAGATTGTCTTGAACTCGGGCACGACCGAGGGGATCAACCTGGTCGCCTATGGCTGGGCCATGCCGCGCATGGAGGCCGGAGATGAGATCGTGCTGAGCGTGATGGAACACCACGCCAATATCGTTCCCTGGCATTTCCTGCGTGAACGTCAGGGCGTCGTCCTGAAATGGGTCGACGTGAACGCGGACGGAGGGCTTGACCCGCAGGCCGTGATCGACGCGATCGGTCCCAAGACCAAGCTGGTTGCAGTGACGCAGTGTTCGAACGTGTTGGGCACGGTGGTCGACGTCAAAGCGATCACGGAAGGCGCGCACGCGAAAGGCGTACCGGTGTTGGTCGATGGCAGTCAGGGCGCCGTGCACATGCCTGTCAACGTCGCCGACATCGGATGCGATTTCTATGCAATCACCGGTCACAAGCTTTACGGCCCTTCGGGGTCGGGTGCGATTTACATCAAATCCGAACGCATGGCCGAGATGCGCCCCTTTATCGGTGGCGGCGATATGATCAAAGAGGTCAGCAAGGACCAGGTGATCTACAACGACCCGCCAATGAAGTTCGAGGCCGGAACGCCCGGTATTGTCCAAACCATCGGTCTGGGTGTTGCGCTGGATTACATGATGGATCTGGGGATGGAAAATATCGCCGCTCATGAGGCCGGGTTGCGCGACTATGCCATGCAGAAACTGACCGGTCTGAATTGGTTGCAGGTTCAGGGCACACGCCCGGACAAGGCCGCGATCTTCAGCTTTACGATGGACGGGGCCGGGCACGCACATGATGTCTCGACCATTCTGGACAAGAAAGGCGTGGCTGTTCGTGCCGGGCACCATTGCGCTGGTCCTCTTATGGATTTCTACGGTGTCACGGCGACTTGCCGCGCAAGCTTTGGTCTGTACAACACCACGGACGAGGTCGACATACTGATCGACGCGCTGGAATTGGCACATGATTTGTTTGCGTGAAACCTGGCCGATCCGGAAAGATTTGCAGTTGCACCCGGATCGGAACAAGGTTAGCTAACGGCCAAGGCACCTGTAGCTCAGCTGGATAGAGCGCTGCCCTCCGAAGGCAGAGGCCAGAGGTTCGAATCCTCTCAGGTGCGCCATTACTATTAATGGCTTACGGCTAGCTGGGTGATGATTTTGCCCTCTTAAGCCCGCTTTCGCTTCGGCATTCAATTGATCGGGCCGTGAAATGCACCAGCTCAGAACTGCCGCTATCGTGAAAGACCGAATGCCTTGCGATACTTTGGGATAAAAAGCTCTTTTCCCTTCATCTTGCGGGTGATCCAATCGCCAACCGTCGCAAAGAGCCAACTATTGCCGACATGAGGTCCCAGCGGAACGAGGATTGGTGCCTTCTTCCAAGGCGCATAGGGCTTTTGATCTTCGACCGCCTGTCCCTTCAACACCTGTTTCAATGTCTTGATCAACCATGGGTTTTGTCTGGTGATCGCGACAATCGTCATACCGTCACCAATGTCGGCGATGTCGCCCGCGATGAAGACATTCGGAAAACCCGACGGGCGCATCCATTTGTCGGTCTTGACCCGACCGGATGGTAGAGCATTCACGCCAGGTAAAGTCTGAATCAAGGTCGAATTTGGTTTTGATCCGACGACCGGAAACACCAGATGAGCCGAGACAACCCGGCCATCGGTCAGTTTCACTGATCCCGCGTAAGGCATATCCATACGCTGTAGATCCTCGGCCCTTTGACCAAGCACGACAGATACACCGGCGCGTTCAAGTTTGCGTTTGATCTGGTTGCCAAACTTAGCGGGATACATCGGGAAAAGGGTGTCGTCCGACGAAATCAAAGTGATGTCCTTGTCCGGTCGTGCCGCAGCAATTTCCCCCGCCAGTTCTGTGCCAACAGCACCAGCCCCGACGATTGCCACCGATTTCGCGGCTGCCAATTGCGCGCTGACATCCGCGCTGGCCCGACGAAAATCATCGATGCTGTCGCCCGATGGTTTGAACGGTGCCGCATAGGACGAACCTGTGGCCACGACGATGAAATCAGCGGGATGGACATTGCCATCTTCCAGGGTCACTTCGGTTTGAGACACCGATACAGCGCGGCCACGCACGACCCGCCCGGTCTTTAGCAGGCGATCATACGGCAGAACGATCTGATCCAGCAAAGCAGGGTCCAGGAGCGCCCGGATTGTCGCTGGCGGCTGCATAAAAGCTTCGCGTTGTTCGATCAGTGTGACATCGGCATGTGCATCCAATTCTTTAGCAACTTCAAAGCCGACATATCCGCCACCAACAATCACTACTTTCTTCTTGGGCATCCCGATCCTCATTGCGTTTGCGTGTTCCGGACAGTAGTTAGAATTACATGATCAAAACGACAAGTACGGTCATTTAGGATACTGTCATGACAACTCTCGAATCGAAAGAGAATTGCCTCATCGAGCCGTTGATCGAAGCGATTTCTGGTAAGTGGAAACTTTTGATTGTCTATTGGCTGGCGCAGGAAACCTCGCGGTTTAATCAGCTTCAGCGAAACCTTGGCAGCATAACGCACCGGACACTGACCCGCCAGCTAAGTGAGTTGCAAGAAGCGGGCTTTGTGTCACGCAAAGACTTCAAAACCATCCCGCCCCATGTGGAATACAGCCTGACACCTTTAGGGCAAAGTTTGATACCGCTGCTGCAGGCGATGCATGACTGGGCGGCGAGCAACGCGGATCTGCTGCGCGATCCGAAATGATGGCACTGTAGTAAGCTGAGCCGCAATAGCGGGCGTACTGCCATTCGTCACAAATAGGTCGAGAAAGTGCGCTGAGGCAGCGGCGCCCGGAAACCCACAAGCGCTGGCGCCCTTGCGCGGAATGAAGCGGCGCGTGCACCCCAATACCAGACGGGGCGGTTATACCAGAACCAAAAGCAGATAGGCGGCAAGGGCCACTACAATGGAAAACAAAACCACGGGTGGCGGTTTATCAGTATCCTTGAGTTCTTGCTGAAACGAACCAGCGTAGTACGCCAGATAAAGCGCGGCAACCAGCAGGAACAAAGCTATGACTTTGGTGACAATCGAAATCATTAATCTTTCCTCTAACGCCGCAATATGACTCCTTTCTCGTAAAAAATCTCTTCATAAAGTCGCGATATTTTTCATCATGTTATGAACTTGTCGGTGAGATACGAATGGTGGCTCACCAAAGAATGATGTTTCCAAGTTCGTGAAAATACTTTTTTGGCCGCCAATTCCGGACTTGTAAGCGCGGCAATTGGCAATCCCGTATCCGGGCAAAACATGTGCGCAGGTCGTCCAAAAAACAAAGAGCGCCCAAGGGCGCTCGTCGTTGAGAAACAGTTTGGGTGTCTTTTAGCCGCCCCAGCTGCGAACCTCGCCGCAATCCATATGGACGAAGTTCGAGCGGTGGTACTTGCCAACACCACCAGCGCGGCAAGACATGGCTGCTTTGGCCATCTGGGACACAGAACGAGACGAAAGGCGCAAGTCAGCAGCCTGACCTTTCATGTGCAGCGAGTTCTTGGCCACACGGCGCGAACGAGACCGCAGCATTGCATTGGTTTGGGGGGAGCGGTAGCCGGACAAAAGAGTGTAGGGCTCATTCACGTCCAGAAGATTGTGAGAGGCTGCCATGATATCGATGGTGCGCAGATCCATAGACTTGGCCTGGTCAGTGCGCCAGTCGCGCATGAAGTGGTTCACTTCTTTGACGGCGTCCTTGATGTATTTGCCGTCGACCCAATAGATCATATCGATCCGTTCGCCCGTGCGGCCCGAATACATTCGGATACGACGGATATCGCCGCCACCGCGCAAAAAACCTGCTGCATTGGAATAAGTCGGTGCTGCTACAACTGCTGTTGCAGCGAATGCGCCCAATAGGGCACGCCGGGTCAAGCCCGATGTACTGCTCGTGGTCATTTCGTTTCGTCCCGTACTGTTCCTGCCTGCACACGATGTTACGCGCGCGATCTTAATTTTTTCCCATCCCAGATGCGGGATTTATGACACAGTCCGAAAAGCCAGCCAAGAAATCTTTCACATTCATCTTTTCAAGGGGGAATTTTCGGCGAATTTTTGCGCAGGTGATGCAAATCGGTATACTATTGAGGCAATTAGGCGTTCGCGCAACATGGCCGATGCAAACGCGCATCAGGCTCGGATGGATGCTTTGGATTGATGTATTTGTGAATGGACAAAACGTCCAGCTGAAAACCATATTCGTTCGGAACGCGCCTCAGAACGCGCAAAGTATTGAATAATCAAGGTCATCCCATGCGAGCACTTTATCAGTTGCCTAAAAGTCTTATCTTCGCCGCTTGCATTACGGCGTCAGCCTCTGTGGCAAGTGCCCAGTCGGCACCCGGAACGGCATTTCAAATGGCTGTTGCCGAGTTTGCGCCTGCAGGTTCGGGCCTGGCAGAGTTCTATCGTACCAACGCGTTTGCGCCAATCTGGGTCGGAGACACGCCAGAACACGAGGCGCGTAGGGCGCGGTTGATCAAGGCTTTGTCGACTACGAACCTGCATGGTTTGCCAGAAGGGGCTTATGACGTTCAGTCGATTGTTTCAAAGATGCAGGACGCCAGATCGCTGCGGGACTTGGGTGCGGTTGAAATCGAACTGAGCAAGGCGTTTGTCAGCTACGCAAGTAATTTGTTTTCGGGCGCATTGCGTCCTGCGCAGATCGACGATGGGCTGGTCCGGAAGGTGTCGCGTCGGTCAGTCAATGACCATTTGCAGGGCCTGCTTACTGCGGAGGGTGACGGGTATTTCGATCAACTCGCGCCGCAGTCCACCCAGTACCGAGCATTGATGAAACAGAAAATCGCGCTGGAAGCTTTGGTCAACCAAGGCGGTTGGGGTGCCGGTGTGCCCGTGGGTAAGTTGGAGTATGGCGATACCGGACCTAATGTAGTTAAGCTGCGTAACCGTCTGATCACAATGGGGTATCTAAGCCCGACCGCAAGCCCCGAGTTTGATGAGGCAATGCTTGTTGCTATCAAAGACTTCCAGCAAGCGCATGGTCTGGCCACAGATGGTGTCGCCGGAGAGGGCACGATCACCGAACTTAACCGCACGGCGTCCGAGCGTTTGAAGGCCGTGTATGTTGCACTGGAACGCGAACGCTGGTTGCCGCGGGAACGGGGTGAGCGGCACATTCTGGTCAACCAAGCCGACTTTTCGGCCAAGATCGTGGACGATGGCCGGGTTACCTTTGAAACCCGCGCCGTGATCGGCAAGAACGTGCATGACCGTCGTAGCCCGGAGTTTTCGGACGAGATGGAGCATATGGTCATCAACCCCAGTTGGTATGTACCGCGCTCGATCATCACCAAGGAATATCTGCCAAAACTGCAGTCAAATCCAAACGCCGTAGGTCACATCCAGATCACAGATCGCAGCGGTCGTCTGGTTAATCGGGGCGCGGTTGATTTCACCCAGTTCAACACCAGAAACTTCCCGTTTGCTATGCGTCAACCCCCGAGCAAAAGCAACGCGCTGGGGTTGGTGAAGTTCATGTTCCCCAATAAGTACAACATCTATCTGCATGATACACCTCAGAAATCTTTGTTTGCACGTGAGACGCGGGCGTTCTCGCACGGGTGTATCCGTTTGGCGCAACCTTTTGAGTTTGCCTATGCGCTTTTGGCCAAGCAGGAAAAGGACCCAAAGGCGTTTTTCCACCGGATACTGGCGTCCGGCAAGGAAACGACTGTCCCGCTGGAACAGCATGTTCCGGTTCATCTGATCTATCGCACCGCTTATATTGGTCCGAAAGGTGAGGTTCAGTACCGCCGTGATGTCTATGACCGGGACCGGAAAATCTGGGACGCTCTGCAAAAAGCAGGGGTAGCCCTGCCGGACGTTCAGGGGTAATCACCGGGGGCAGGTCCTTAATTCGGGAAGCCCGTCATGCAGTACACTATTCAGCAAATCGCCGAAGCCTTGGGCGCGGACTGTCAGGGTGATCTTGGCCTTGTCATAAAGCGCGCCGCAGAACCGGCCGATGCCGGGTCGTCTGATCTGGCAATGGCGATGTCGCCGAAATATGCTGACGCGCTTAGCACGGGTGCCGCCCGTGCCGCCGTCTTGTGGGAGGGCGCGGATTGGCAGGCTCTAGGGCTGGAGGCCGCTATTTTTGTGCCACGTCCACGCATGGCCATGGCAGGTATCACGTCGATGCTCGATCGCGGGCAGGGGGTTGAGCCGGGCATTCACCCTTCGGCCGTAGTCGACCCGACAGCGGAGATCGGCGACGGCGCCTCGATCGGTCCATTGGTAGTTGTTGGTGCCGGTGCGCGTATCGGCAAAAATGCGGTTATCGGCCCACATTGCGTGATCGGTCTGGAAGCCGTTCTGGGTGACGACGCGTTTCTGCGCGAGATGGTGAGTATCGGAGCACGTGCTCAGATCGGTGACCGTTTCATTGCCCAACCCGGTGCGCGGATCGGCAGCGACGGTTTCAGCTTTGTGACGCCCGAGGTATCAGGCGTGGAAAACGCCCGCAAATCCATGGGCGATCAGGGTGAAGCCCGGGCGCAAAGCTGGCTCCGCATTCATTCTTTGGGTGCCGTCGAGATTGGCGATGATGTCGAAGTTGGTGCGAATTGCACCGTGGACAATGGGACCATCAGGAACACACGCATCGGCGATGGTTCAAAGCTCGATAACCAGGTTCATATTGGGCACAACACGCGTGTTGGGCAGGATTGCTTGCTATGCGGGCAATCCGGTGTTTCCGGGTCAGTCGACATTGGAAACAACGTTGTTTTGGGCGGGCAGACCGGCGTGTCGGACAATATCTTTATCGGCGATGGTGTGATTGCGGGCGGGGGCACAAAAATCCTGTCCAACGTTCCCAAAGGGCGTGTGGTTATGGGTTATCCGGCCATCAAAATGGAAACGCATACAGACATTTACAAAGCACAGCGCCGGCTGCCGCGATTGGCGCGTGACGTTGAGGCGCTGAAAAAGGCTGTTTCCAAACAGCCTCCGAGCGATTAAATCAACCACAACATAATAATTAGAGGATCGACATGAGCATCAGCGACCGCGTCATCGCAATCATTGCAGAGCAGGCCGTGCTGGAGCCGTCGGATGTGACACCCGAAAGCACGCTCGAAGATCTTGGCATCGATAGCCTTGGTCTGGTCGAAAGCATTTTCGCCATCGAGGAAGAGTTCGATATCTCGATTCCGTTCAACGCCAACGAGCCGAGCGCCAGCGATTTTGACATCTCGAATGTCGCGGCCATCATCACCGGTATCGAAAAGCTGGTGTCGGAAAAGGTCTGACATAATCCTATGAAACGCGTCGTTATCACCGGGGCCGGTACTATCAATTCACTGGGCCATTCGGTGCCTGATACGTTAGAGGCTATGCGCGAAGGGCGCTGTGGTATCTCTGCGCTTGAATTTCGCGATGTTGAAAGACTGGCCATTCAGATCGGCGGCCAGGTCCGCGGGTTCGAGGCTGAGGGGCGGTTTAATCGCCAGCAAATGACACTGTATGATCGGTTCACTCAATTCACGCTGACGGCGGCCAAAGAAGCGATTGATCAATCCGGGATCGAATTCCACGGCGACCTCGCGGCCCGCTCCGGCGTTGTGCTGGGAACCGCTGGCGGCGGCGTTTCGACCTGGGATGACAACTACCGTTCCGTTTACGAGGATGGCAAAAACCGGGTGCACCCGTTTGTCGTTCCCAAGCTAATGAACAATGCGGCGGCCAGCCACGTCTCGATGGAGCATAATCTCAAAGGACCAAGTTTTACGGTTTCGACGGCCTGTGCCTCGTCCAACCACGCAATGGCGCTGGCGTTCCAGATGGTGCGCAGCGGTGCTGCTCCGGCGATGCTGACCGGTGGGTCAGAGTCGATGTTGTGTTTTGGTGGTGTCAAAGCCTGGGAAGGGCTGCGTGTCATGTCCAAGGACGCCTGCCGCCCGTTCAGCGCGAATCGCAATGGCATGGTGCAGGGCGAAGGCGCAGGTGTCTTCGTGTTCGAAGAATTCGAGCACGCCCGCGCCCGTGGGGCTAATATCCTTTGTGAGGTCGTGGGTTTTGCGATGTCGTCAGATGCGTCGGACATTGTCATGCCCAGCAAGCAGGGCGCCGCACGCGCCATGTCGGGCGCGCTTGCGGATGCAGGGTTAAGCGCGGACAGCGTCGGATATATCAACGCACATGGGACCGGAACCGCGGCCAATGACAAGACAGAATGCGCGGCTGTGGCCGGTGTCTTTGGCCCTCATGCGGACGAGCTGATGATTTCTTCGACCAAGTCGATGCACGGCCACCTTATCGGTGGCACCGGCGCGGTCGAACTGCTGGCCTGTATCATGGCGCTGCGGGATGGCGTGATCGCTCCGACCATCGGCTATGAAGAGCCGGACCCCGAATGCGCGCTGGATGTTGTGCCAAACGAAGCCCGCGAGGCGAAAGTAGACGTGGCACTTAGCAACGCCTTTGCTTTTGGCGGGCTGAATGCGGTAATTGCCTTAAAACGCATTTAAAATCTGATTTCAAACAAAGAAGCCGCCGGTAAATCCCGACGGCTTCTTTAGTTTAGCGAAACCTCAGTTCTGCAGAACTTTCAAGCCTTCAAAACCTGCTGTGAAGCCCGACAGCGAAACTTCCAGTTGCAGTAGTTGGTTTGGTGCGAGAACCGACACGAGCGACAAGGTCGCTTTGGTTCCGACCTTCATTGCTTCCACGTCGCCCTCGGTAAAGCCCATCTGCGCAACACAGCCAACGGGGTTACAGTGGTGGTAGTCATAGCGCTTGCCCGGAGCACCATCGATCGAAAGCGCCAGCTGCGCCTGTAGCATTGTTTCCAGCGGGACAACCACAGTTGCTCCGGCAACCGCGGCCACGCCCTCGGGCAATTTTTCCAGAGTAATTTCCGCGATCGGCTGACCTTGCTCGCCGGTCAGGATCTGACGCATCGCGCAGGGGTCTTCGTCGGCATCGGTCTTGATGCACAGGATCGCCCAGTCGCCCTTTTCTTCCTTAACGTATTGTTCGCCGACACGCGGGCCGGTTTCACCCAGGTCCAGATCACTGCCGACCTCTGTTTGCGAGGTCTGGGGCTGTTGTTCGGTTTCCTGCGTCGTTTCCTGTGCGTACGCGGCTCCGCACCACAAAGCAGTGGTCACCAGGCTGATGGATAGGGTGTTCTTAATCATGATTGCCTCGGTCTTATGTTGGACTTTTTTATTCGTCTATCACCCTTGCCAGACCCTGTCAGGGGCTAAGGTGGGTCAAATCAACATGTGAACGGTTTTTCGCCGGGTTATCGGAAATCCAGCGCGACGACAAAAAGAACAAAGGGAGCCGGTGGAGCGGCTCCCTTTATATAATTTTCTCCCCGTCGGACTGGCCGACTTATTTATGCGCAGACGTTACGAAAGGCGGGGGCATCGGTCAACTGAAAACCCGAAATTTTAATGTAACGGCCATGATTTGTGAAAAAAACCGCGCCCGAAGGCGCGGTCAGTCGACAGGGAGGAAATATGCCGCCCCGTAACCTTAGCCACAAGGCAGCAATTAGACTTTCGCAGTTAAAGGTTAACTTTGTATGCTGGCCGTAGATCGGTGGAAATAAGGCCTTACATTCATGGACCAAAACATATTCTTGGGCGGCGGTGGTAACGACTACGGCCAACCGCAGTCGCTGACGCTGAAATATGCCAACCGCCACGGCATGATCGCGGGGGCGACGGGAACAGGTAAAACGGTGACGCTGCAAATTCTGGCCGAGGGGTTTTCCCAAGCCGGTGTTCCGGTTTTCCTGTCTGACGTCAAAGGGGACCTGTCCGGTCTGGCCAAGGCGGGCAGCGAAGGTCACAAGCTTCACAAAGCGTTTCAGGATCGCGCCCAGCGGATAGGCTTTACCGATTACGCGTATGGCGCGTGTCCGGTCACGTTCTGGGATCTGTTCGGGCAACAGGGACATCCCGTTCGGACAACCGTGACCGAGATGGGGCCACTTCTGCTGTCGCGCCTGATGGATCTGAGCGAAGCGCAAGAGGGTATTCTGAACATCGCGTTCCGGGTTGCAGACGAAGAAGGGCTACCGCTGCTGGACCTCAAGGATCTTCAGTCGCTGCTGGTCTGGATCGGGGAAAACCGGGCACAGTTGTCTTTGCGATACGGGAACGTCTCAACCGCTTCGATCGGGGCTATTCAACGCCGCCTGCTGGTGCTGGAAAACCAAGGCGGCACCAAACTGTTTGGTGAACCCGCATTGGAACTGGCCGATCTGATGCGCGTGGATGAACGCGGGCAGGGCGTCGTGAACATCCTTGCCGCCGACAAGCTGATGGGGTCACCGCGTCTGTACGCAACATTCCTACTGTGGCTGCTAAGCGAACTGTTTGAGGAACTGCCGGAAGTTGGCGACCCGGACAAACCCAAACTGGTGTTCTTCTTCGACGAAGCGCATCTGCTGTTCGATGATGCGCCCAAGGTTCTTGTTGACAAGGTCGAACAGGTCGCCCGCCTCATTCGCTCCAAGGGGGTGGGTGTTTACTTCATCTCGCAGAATCCGGCGGACGTTCCGGAAGATATTCTGGGACAACTGGGCAACCGGGTGCAGCATGCCTTGCGCGCATTCACGGCGCGGGATCGGAAGAACCTGCGACTTGCGGCAGAAACCTATCGTGAAAACCCGGCCTTCGATACCGAAGAGGCGATCCGTGAGGTTGGTGTCGGTGAGGCGGTGACCTCGATGTTGCAGAAAAAAGGCGTGCCCGGGGTCGTAGAACGCACTCTGATCCGCCCGCCCGGGTCGCAACTGGGACCAATCACCAAGGCCGAGCGGAAGGCGCTGATGGATGCCTCAGCGATGAAAATGAAATACGGGCAGTTAAAGGACCGGAAATCGGCTTTTGAAATCCTTCAGTCCCGCGCAGATGCAGCAGCGCAAGCAGCGGCCGAGGCCGAGGAACAGTTGGAAGCGCAATCCACGGCCGAACGTGAATTTGCGACAGCAAGACGCTATTCCGGCAGCCGGGTTGGGCGGTCATCCTCTCGCGTGATGCGTAAGAAAGACACGTTCGCAACGGCTATGAGTGAGGCCGTGATCAAGGAACTGAAAGGAACAACCGGACGTCGCATTGTGCGCGGCATTCTTGGCGGTTTGTTCAAAGCCAGATAAGGGTAGTGCCGGGCAGGAACCTTCTGCCCGGCGCACGTATTTTACTTCAGACGGCGCTGGCCTTCTTGCTTGCAATAGGCGTCCGCTTCGGAGACCGACATTTTGGTGGCCGGGAAGTTGGTCGCTCGATCCCAGATCACACGGTCTGGACGATATAGTTGGCACGTAACTTCACCCTTAGGCGTCTGCACTTTTACCGGGGCCGTTTCCAACTCTTCCGGCGACGGGATACATCCAGCCAGCATGGCGAGCAGCGGGACGGTAAGGGCTATTTTAGTGAAGGAAGTATTCATTTGCACTCTTTTTAAACTCGTAGGTTTCCCGAATGATCGCGGGCCAAGCA
Organism: Ruegeria sp. CDSC054; assembly: GCF_059610645.1. Classification (NCBI taxonomy): domain Bacteria; kingdom Pseudomonadati; phylum Pseudomonadota; class Alphaproteobacteria; order Rhodobacterales; family Roseobacteraceae; genus Ruegeria; species Ruegeria sp. CDSC054. The sequence continues at coordinate 266,278 of NZ_JBXWOA010000001.1, forward strand.
TCAATTTAGCGTAAATACTGGCCAAAGAGAGGGCTGGATCAAGGCGGTACTGGGATTCGTCTAATCCGTATACCGTATAAAATCAAGAAACCGCACCAGTCAGTTGGCGCGGTCTCAAGAATTGATGGATTGTGACCTTACTTTTCCGGAATCAAACCCCTTGGACTGAACCTGAGAACAATCAGCAGGATAAGGCCCATGGTGAACAGACGCATATGCGCGGCACTGTCGATCAAGTGAGACTTAAGCGCGCTGCCATCCGGCATGCTCGAAGTGATCAGGTTCATGAACCACAATCCCATCGGCTCGACCTGAACCCATAGGAACCAGATCAGGAATGCGCCTAAAACAGCACCGAAATTGTTGCCCGAACCGCCCACAATGACCATCACCCAGACAAGGAACGTAAACCGTAGCGGATTGTATGTGCCCGGCGTAAGTTGCCCGTCCAGAGTTGTCATCATCGCACCGGCGATGCCACAGATGGCCGAGCCGAGCACGAAGATCTGTAGGTGGCGGCGGGTGACATCCTTGCCCATTGCCTCTGCCGCGACCTCATTGTCGCGGATGGCGCGCATCATGCGGCCCCACGGGCTTTTCAACGCCATTTGCGCCATCCACAGCAGGACAAGCAGAACGATCATGAACAGCAGCGAATAGCCCAGTTTGACCGACAGGGTCGACGCGATGACCGGATCCAACCCGAGCCAGTCAGCGCGGGCGACAAAGCTGGGATCGTTCTGCAATTCGACCTCGTAACCAACCACAGGGGCAGGGCGCGGGATGCCGTAGACGTTCTTTACACCTCGGGCCAGCCAATCCTCGTTCTTCATGATCGCAATGATGATCTCGGCAATGCCCAGTGTCGCGATCGCCAGATAGTCAGAGCGAAGGCCCAGCGCCGTCTTTCCGATCAGCCACGCCGCACCAGCGGCCAGCAAACCGCCCGCAGGCCAGGCCACAAGGACCGGCAGGTTCAAACCGCCGAGATTTCCGGCAACTGCGGGTTCGATTGCCTCGACCCCCGCAACGCTTGGATCAAATATTGCGCGGTAGACAAAGAACCCAACAAGGAGAACGGCAATAATCGTCAAGGTTTGGGCACGCCCCTTTGGCATCCGGGTCGCCACCAGCACAGCCGCCACAACGGTTGCTGCGCCTAAAAGCAACGCCAGAAGAATGCCATAACCACCCGAGGACCATGCTCCTGGGGTCGGCGGGGTCGATACCAACACAACAGCCAGTCCACCCAGTGCGACAAAACCCATGACGCCGACGTTAAAGAGGCCGGCAAACCCCCATTGCAGGTTTACCCCAATCGCCATGATGGCCGAGATCAACCCCATGTTCAGGATCAGGATCGCGGCGTTCCAGCTTTGTGTGAAACCGGTCAGCAGGATCAGACCGCCAACGACAATGAAAAGCAGCGTGTTTTTGACGGACTCGGTCATACCGCTTTTCCCTTAAACAGGCCGGTAGGCTTGAACAGAAGCACGATCAGCAGGATGGCAAAGCTGACGGCGAATTTGTAATCGGTGGACAGGAATTGCACCAATCCCGAAGGCGCCAGACTTTCTGGCGCTACGTAAGTCAGTACCTTTTTCCACGCATAAGTAACGGTGACTTCAGAGAAAGCGATAATGAACCCGCCCGCGATGGCACCCAGCGGGTTGCCAAGGCCGCCGACAATGGCCGAAGCGAAGATCGGAAGCAGAAGTTGGAAATAGACAAAAGGCTTAAAGCTCTTGTCCAAACCATAAAGAACACCAGCGGTGGTCGCCAATGCTGCCACGATGATCCAGGTGATCATCACAACACGCTCGGGGTTAATACCTGAAAGCAGCGCCAGATCCTCGTTATCGGAATAGGCCCGCATCGATTTTCCCGTGCGGGTCTTGTTGAGGAACCAGAACAGCAGCGCCACCGCGATAACGGCAACTACCAGAGTGATGCCCTGAGAGGTCTTGATCGCAAGCCCCTCACGCAGTCCGGTCATCGCCTTGAAATCACGGGCGGATATGATGAACCGCGCGCCGTCCGAAAACCTTTGGTCATCCGGCCCGATGATAAAGCGAACAAGCCCGTTCATGATGAACATGACACCCATCGAGACGATCACAAGGATCACCGGCTTGGCCTTTTGTTCCCGGTAGAACCGATAGACCAACCGATCGGTTATCAGAACAAGTACGATACAGCCCAGGATCGCAAAGGGCAGGGCCAGCAGCGCGGTGGGTAGCGGGCCAAAACTCACGCCGGCGGCTTGCAGGCCCCAGGTGACCAGCACGGCAATCATCGCACCAAAGGCCATCGTGTCGCCATGGGCAAAATTCGAAAACCGCAGGATGCCGTAGATAAGCGTGACCCCTAGCGCGCCAAGCGCCAATTGGCTGCCGTAAGCAACCGCAGGCACGATGACAAAGTTTGCCAGCGCGACTAACGCATTCAATAAGTCCATTTGATCGTCTCGTTCTTTCGGGTGCGGCTTTATGGCATGCGTTTTGCCATTTGCACAATCATCCCCGCGTCTTTTCCGGCGTTAATTTGGGAAATTTTCAACCCGAAAGCGATAAAATCGGCATTGCTCCGATTGCTGATGACAGCGGCGTTCTCTTTGTGCGTGTTCAGGCGGGGCTGACCCGCCAGAACGGTTGTGGTTTGGGACCCCAACGGGGCGTATTGGACCTGGTGTCGTCAGCTGACCGTGCAGGTTCCACGCTCGTTTCGGCTGTTGGCTCCCGTTGCCCGGATCGCGAGCGTACCGCTTTCGTCGATAGTGTAACCGACGCTGCCGCCATTGGTGATTTGCAGAAATTCATAAGAACCAAGCCCTTTGAAAACATGCAGCTCGGCAATATCGCCATCGACGCTCAGGGTTCCTTTGGATGCGCCCTCAACACGTTTCAGCATGATTTTCTTGGGCGCTGCGGCAGGGGAACATTTGCCGGACTTGCAAATCTCTTCAATCTGACACTCGTAAACAAACTCAGCTCCCGGTGTATTCTGCGTTGTGGCCTGCGCGACAGCGGGCAGCAACAAGGCAGCAAGAGCGGCCAGATATTTCATATAAGCTCTCCTAAAAGGTGTTGGCCGACAAATCGGTCCATGTGTTGGTAAACCGGCCATCGAAGGGCGCGATTTCTGGGCCTCACTAGGTGGGAAAAATGGCGAGAATTAATCCTTCTGGGGACAGATTTCTGAATGCTGAAATTTCCAGAAGTCTGAGGCCACAGAAATTATACATTGAAAACTCAGGATATAATTCGATGAAGATTGGTTTCCTGACCGTTCCAGCGTAAAATCCGCCTTATTTTGGACAGATTTACCGACCGTCGCTGTAACGTTGTGCAAATCCTTGCGTACCGACATTGAAACAACCAGATTCGGGGATGCTCTCAGTAACCAGCAAATTATGGCGTCCGACGTTACGAACAGTATCACGCAACCTCAAGATGAAGTGATCCGCTTGGGACAACGCTTTGATCTCGGTGGGATATCCCTAGCTTTCCAGAACGGCTCGCCGGGAAATGCGAAGCCCAACTTACGGAATACGGATCACGTCATGGCGCAGACCCAGCGGCTCCGGGGAACAGAAAGGCAAGACATGAAACACGCGGCGATTTTGGTTTTAAGTTTGGTAGCGCCCGGTGTTGCGGCGGCTCAGAACGATCCTCTGAACGGTGAGGATTTTGTAGTGAACTGCGTCTCGGACAGCACGGGCAACGCGGTGACTCTGGCGCGGTCAGGGGCCACGGACAAAGGGTTCATTGTGACAGACGAGATCAAGGGCGAGGCCACAATCATAGGCGGGCTGAACTCGCTGACGTTTTTGCACATTAAGGACAAAGATGTGATTACCTTTGTCGTCGACTTCGAGAATCTTGACTACGACATGTCGATCAAGGGCCCGCATGCCGCGCAGGACTTTGGGTCTTGCGGTGATCCGATAGGGTAGGATTTTAAACTTCCTGCCAAAAACAGGGCTTTTGGAGTCCTGTTTTTTTTGGGGATGGAGTTGTAGTGACCTGAAATTCATGGCCGGTATTTAATCAGAATGCTGTTTTGCATTCTCCTGAGAATACCAGGCGAGAATTCTGGAAGTCCGTATACTCCTGATAGCGCATCGGAACTTCAACGAGAGTAACGACCAGTTCGTTTGGTGCGGGCTTTGCAATGTACATTACGGCCGTTCCATTTTCGGTCCTGTTGGTCGCTACTAGAAGATCGCTTGTTGTGACAACCTTGTATTCCTTCCCGTCGGCCATCTGAATCTTTGATGTCGTTTCTCCTGCCTTGGCGATGGACGTGACGGTGAAGGTTCCAAAGTCGCTCCTAACATCGTTGGGAGGACTACCAACAAATTCAATTTCCAAAGTTGAGTGCTGGCAGTCGCTTTTTTCCGGGCAGTTTTTTTCCAGGTGACAAGTTTCAGCGATGGCAGCTGTGCTTAAGGAAATCAAAGCCATAGCTGTCAGCGTTCGCATTCTCAGCCCCCGAGGAAACTCTTCCGAACTTCCGGATCTGCCAACAGTTCTTTGCCCGTTCCGGTATAGGCATTCCGCCCCTGTACCAACACATATCCTTTGTCCGCGATCTCCAGCGCCTGACGGGCGTTTTGCTCTACCATCAGGATCGGCAGACCGGTCCGCGAAACTTCTATGATCCGGTCGAACAGTTCATCCATCACGATCGGCGAAACACCAGCGGTCGGCTCGTCCAACATCAGAACTTTGGGCTGGGTCATCAGCGCTCGACCAACAGCGACCTGCTGACGTTGACCGCCCGATAGCTCTCCGGCCGCTTGATTTCGCTTGTCGCGCAGGATGGGGAAGAGGTCGTAGACCTGTTCCATGGTTTGGCTGATGTCGTCGCGACGGATGAAAGCGCCCATCTCAAGGTTTTCTTCAACCGTCATCGAGGTGAAGATGTTTGAGGTTTGCGGCACAAACCCCATCCCGCGGATAACGCGGTCCTGCGGGGTGAGATTGGTGATATCTTCGCCATCAAGCCGGACAGATCCCGACCGGACATCCAGCATTCCGAAAACGGCCTTCATCGCAGTAGACTTACCTGCGCCATTGGGGCCAACGATCACCGCGATCTGACCTTTGTCCACGGCGATGGTGCACTCATGCAAGATGTCCGGCCCCTTGCCATAACCACCGGTCATGGTGTCACCGATCAGAAACGGCTCAGACATTCACGGGATCCTTCTTCATCTGGCCTGCCAATATCCCGAGGGTTTGGGGGCAGAGCCCCCATTCGCGCAAACTGTGTGCACTCACTCTCATCACATCGCTCATGCCCCGGCCTCTAGTTTGTCTTTGTTCTTCAGGCCAGTGCCCAGATAGGCTTCGATCACGTGCTCATTGGCCTTGATCTCGTCCAGTGTACCCTCGGCCAGGACTTTCCCCTCGGCCATACAGATGACCGGGTCGCAAATCTTGCCGATAAAATCCATGTCGTGTTCGATAACGACAAAGGTATAACCGCGTTCTTTGTTCAAACGCAGGATGGTGTCGGCGATGGTCATCAGCAGGGTGCGATTCACGCCCGCGCCGACCTCGTCCAGAAACACGATCTTGGCGTCGACCATCATGGTGCGGCCGAGTTCCAGCAGCTTCTTTTGCCCGCCAGAGACCTGACCTGCCTTGTGGTCGGCCAGGTGCTCAATGGTCAGAAACTCCAGAACCTCATCCGCTTTAGCCTTCAGGGCTCGTTCTTCGTCGGCAATGCGCTTGCGACCAAACCAGGTGTTCCACAGGGATTCACCTGATTGCGTGCCGGGCACCATCATAAGATTCTCGCGGCAGGACATCGAAGAGAATTCGTGCGCGATCTGGAAGGTGCGCAGCAGACCCTTGTGAAACAAGTCATGCGGAGGCAGGCCGGTGATCTCTTCGCCGTCCATGAACACTCTGCCGCTTGTCGGAGGCAGAACGCCCGCGATCACGTTGAAAAGGGTGGTCTTTCCCGCCCCGTTTGGCCCGATCAGGCCTGTGATCGAACCTTTTTGGATTTCCAGCGACGCCCCATCCACCGCGTGAAACCCGCCGAAATGCTTGTGCACGTCCTCGACGACGATCATCTATTCCCCTAGCCACCCTTGTCGGTGTTTCTGCTTCCTTGACCCCAAAAGGTGAGGTGCGGCCTTTTTTCATTGAAACAGCCCGGACACAAGGCCCGGGCTGCTTGATTTTATGACGTTTAAGACCGGATCAACGGAAGTTGACGGTCTTGTTTTCGCCGTCGGTCACTTCGATCTCGCGATAAGAACCCGCGCTTTCACCGGGGCCGATCAGCTCAACACCCGACGCGCCGACATAGTCGATGTCCTGACCAGCGGCGAGAAGCTCCAGACCTTTGGCCAGTTCACCCGGATAGATCTTCTCACCCGGGGCGTTGGCGACATCCAATATCTTGGCGCCGTATTCAGCCGGGTTAGTGGAACCTGCCGCCTGCATGGCCAGCATGAACAGCGCGGCAGCGTCATAGGATTCAGGCGAATAGGGCGACGAACCGTCAAAGCCTGCGGCTTCGGCCATGGCAAAGTACTTTTCAGCACCTTCACCGCCCGAACCGGCGATCTGACCGAACGAGCCGTTCAGGTCGGGACCGACGTTGGAAGGCAGCGAGTCACCGATCATGCCGCCCGGCAGACCGAATGTGTCAAACGCACCGCTGTCCAACGAGGACTGGATGATGCCCAGACCGCCCTGGTCCAGATAGCCTGCGACAACCAGAATGTCGCCACCAGCCGATGCCAGCGCACCAACTTCAGCCGAGTAGTCAGCCTTGCCGTCTTCGTGCGCGGCAACGATGGTCACTTCACCGCCGGCTGCTTCGAACGAGGATTGGATCGCGTCTGCCAGACCCTTGCCGTAGTCGTTGTTGGTATAGGTCAGGGCGATCGAGTTGATGCCGCGATCCTTCAGGATGTCAGCCATCACTTCGCCTTCACGCGCATCCGACGGTGCGGTGCGGAAGAACAGACCATTGTCTTCCATAGTCGACAGACCCGGCGATGTTGCCGACGGCGAGATCATGACCATGCCATTCGGGATCGCAACGTTTTGCAGGATCGCGCCGGTCACACCCGAGCAGTCGCCACCGACGATGCCCGCAACGCCGTCCGCAATCAAGCGTTCGCCGTTCGATGTCGCCAGACCGTTGTCGATACAGCCGGTGTCAGCGCGCGATGCGGTGACCTTTGAGCCGTCCAACAGTTTGCCGGATTCGGTGACTTCGGCCATCGCCATTTCGGCGCCTGAACCCATTGCCGGTGCCAGCGATTCAATCGGACCGGTAAAGCCGAACAGAACGCCCAAAGTGACGTCTTCGGCCAGGGCCGGACCGGCCAGCAGAGCGGATGCTGCGGTTGCAGTAAGCAGCTTTTTCATATGGTTACTCCCTTATTGGAACGTATTCGTTCTGGGCAAGACCCTAGGCAAGCTGTCTGGAAAAGAAAAGTCCTAACGCAAATGTGTTTTTGCCAAGAATAAACCTATTTGTTTTGATGAGTTTGTCACGTTTTACCAAAGTTGGAGATTCTCATGCTTAGGGCTGCCGCGATTCTGGTCCTGTCGGTTTTTGCCGGCCCCATCAGCGCCGATACCCTTCAAACCTCAGCCGGGACGGTTCAGGTCACGGCGATGGTCACCGGGCTGGATGCACCTTGGGCGATCGGCTTATTGCCCGGAGGCGGAACATTGGTGACCGAACGGGACGGCGATCTTTTGTTTGTCTCGCAAGGCAAGGTCAAACGCATTGCCGGGGTGCCCAAGGTGGCTGCGAACGGGCAGGGCGGGCTGCTCGATATCACCGTGGCACGGGATTTTCCGCAGACCCGCGAAGTATTTCTGACCTTCTCCAAACCCCAAAATGGCGGGGCGGGAACAGCGGTGGCCGTGGCGCGCCTGTCGGAAAACGGGAGCCGCTTGAATAACGTGCGGATCATTTTCGAAGCAGTTCCGGGCGGTTCGACTGGCCGACATTTCGGTTCGCGCGTGGTCGAGGCACAGGACGGAACGCTGTTTGTAACGATTGGGGATCGCGGCGACCGTCCGTCAGCGCAGAACAGGTCAAACCACATGGGCACCGTTATTCGCATCAATCGCGATGGCACGGTACCTGCCGACAATCCTTTTGTCGGACAGGCTGAAATTCGCCCTGAGATCTGGTCATTTGGTCATCGCAACCCGCAGGGCGCTGGGTTGGACAGGCAAGGTCGCTTGTGGATTTCAGAGCATGGTGCGCAGGGCGGGGATGAGGTGAACCTGATCCAACCGGGGCGGAATTTCGGCTGGCCGGTGATTTCCTACGGCGTTCACTATTCGGGCCAAAAAATCGGAGAGGGGACCTCGAAACCCGGTATGGAACAGCCGGAACACTATTGGGATCCGTCCATCGCACCGTCCGGTTTGCTGGTCTATTCCGGCAAGCTTTGGCCAGAGTGGCGGGGCGATATCTTTGTCGGGTCGCTCAAGTTTGACTACATCTCGCGCCTTGAAGGATCACCGCTGCGCGAGGTCGAACAGATCAAAGGGCCGGAAACCGAGCGCGTTCGCGACATTGTCGAAGCCCCGGATGGGGCAATCTGGTTTATTTCGGTGGGACAGGGAGCCATCTATCGCATGACCCCCAAATAGGCGCGGATCAGACGGACAGCCGCCCGCTTTGCGCACCACGTTCACGATAAGGCGTGGTGTTATAATGCGCCCGATAGCATTTTGAGAAATGGCTGGGCGAGGCAAAGCCGCAAGCAAGAGCCACATTGATCACGCTCATATCTGTCTGCATCAGCAGGTTGCGCGCTTTGTGCAGGCGCAGTTCCATATAGTATCGCTTGGGCGAGCGGCTGAGGTAGCGCCGGAACAGGCGTTCCAGCTGGCGCGTGGACATGCCGACATCCTTGGCCAGTATCGAGGGTGAGATCGGCTCTTCGATGTTCTTTTCCATCATCAGGATGACCTGGCTTAGCTTGGGGTGGCGTACACCAATCCGGGTCGGGGTCGACAGGCGCTGTGTGTCCTGATCGGTACGGATCGAGGAATAGATCATCTGATCCGCTACGGCATTCGCCAGATCCTCACCATAATCATCGGCAATGATCTTGAGCATCAGGTCGATTGAGGATGTGCCGCCCGCGGTCGTCATCCGGTTACCGTCGATCTGAAAAACCGATTTGGTAAGCTCAACCTCGTCGAATTCTTCGATAAAGCTGTCAGAATTCTCCCAGTGGATCGTGGCGCGTTTGCCGTCCAGCAACCCGGCTTTGGCCAACGTATAAGCTGCCGTACACAATCCGCCGATGCGCAAACCGCGCCGGGCCTCGCGCCGGACCCAATTCAGCACTTTCTTTGTTGTCGCCAATTGAACGTCTACGCCACCGCAGATCAGAATCACGTCGTCGCGTTGCAGTTCGACCAAGTCGGTTTCAACATTAAAGGTAGTCCCGGCAGAACAGCTGACCGTATCACCACCTTCACCGGCCAGGGCCCACGTGTAGAGTTCTTTGTCTGCCATACGGTTGGCAATCCGCAGGCTGTCCAACGCCGAGGCAAAAGACAGCAGGGAAAACTTGTCCAAAAGGACAAACACGAAATGCCGAGGATTGGCCTCAGCGCCTTCCACTGTGACAACTTGGCGTTGCTCTTGCATGGCTTGGTGTCCTTGATTCGGCGCGTTGTTACGTCGCGTCCGGCGTCGTTGTTGCCAGCCACCATGATCAAAGCTTGTTTCCGACGTCAAGAGGCGCAAAAGGGATATGGTCAGTCTTCAATGCATTTTGTATAGAGACGACCTGACTACTTCAGCGGAGATCAAAGCTATGACCGAATGGCAAAAAACGAACTGGCGCAACAAGCCCCGGGTTCAGATGCCAGACTATATCGATGCGGCCGCGTTGGCCAAAGTCGAGGCTCAGCTTTCTCAGTATCCCCCGCTGGTCTTTGCTGGCGAAGCACGGCGTCTCAAGCAACATCTGGGTGCGGCCGGTCGCGGCGAGGCTTTCCTGTTGCAGGGCGGGGACTGTGCTGAAAGCTTTGAACAATTCAGCGCGGATGCAATTCGTGACACCTTTAAGGTGATGCTGCAGATGGCGATGGTACTGACCTATGGAGCCAAGGTGCCCGTGGTCAAAGTGGGCCGCATGGCTGGCCAGTTTGCCAAGCCGCGCAGTGCGCCGACCGAGATTTTGGACGGTGTTGAGCTGCCCAGCTACCGTGGTGACATCATCAACGAGCTGGCCTTCACACCCGAAGCCCGCATCCCGAATCCCAGCAAGATGCTGCAGGCCTACACGCAGGCTGCCGCAACCTTGAACCTGTTGCGTGCATTCTCGACCGGCGGATTCGCCGATATGAGCATGGTGCATTCGTGGACATTGGGCTTCACGGATGAACAGGATGTTCAGAAATACTCGGAAATTGCTGACCGTATTCAAGACACGATCGACTTCATGGATGCCGCCGGAATCACAGCGGACACTACGCATGAGTTCTCAACCGTGGAGTTTTACACCAGCCACGAAAGCTTGCTGCTGGAATACGAAGAGGCTCTGACCCGTCTCGATTCGACTTCTGGCAACTGGTTGGCAGGGTCCGGTCATATGATCTGGATCGGCGACCGTACGCGTCAGCCAGACGGTGCGCATGTGGAATTCTGCAGCGGTGTACTGAACCCGATTGGTCTAAAATGCGGCCCGACCACGACAGCCGAGGACCTCAAGGTTCTTATGGCCAAGCTGAACCCGGAAAACGAAGAGGGTCGCCTGACCCTGATCGCACGGTTTGGCGCAGGCAAGGCAGGCGAGCACCTGCCGCGCCTGGTCAAGGCGGTTAAGGAAGAGGGCGCCAAGGTCACCTGGGTTTGCGACCCGATGCATGGCAACACGATCAAGTCGGCAACCGGGTACAAAACCCGTCCGTTCGACTCGGTCCTGCGTGAGGTACGCGACTTCTTTAGCGTTCATCAGGCCGAGGGTACGGTTCCCGGCGGTGTGCATTTCGAGATGACCGGTTTAGACGTCACCGAATGCACCGGGGGTGTGCGCGCGGTGACCGAAGAGGACCTGTCGGACCGCTACCACACAGCGTGCGACCCACGCTTGAACGCGTCGCAGTCCTTGGAACTGGCATTCTTGGTCGCAGAAGAACTGACCAACTTGCGCCGCGACCGCAAAAAGCGCGCAGCAGGTTAAGGTTATAAACAAAAATCGGAAAAGGCGGGCTGCACAGGCCCGCCTTTTTTGTTTGAGATTAGTCGTCGCGCGACACAACCAGCCTCAAATGTGAACCGGGGCGGTCAAATTTTTGCTGATCTTCGGCGAAGCCAGTCTCGACCGTTTGCGACGGTTTGGGAACCTGCACATGCGACACCGGGCGCAAGTTGGTTTCTGAGATTGTGAACCGTCGGGGTGTTGCGCCGATAGCGCCGTCGCTGACCATTACACCCAGAATGCGGCTGACATCACCCAGATCACTTTTCAGGGGTAACAGAAGCATGCGGGCTTGTAATTGCACACGCCCCAACCGACCTGATGATTCCAGGGTCAGATTGGCGATAGCTGGTTGTGCGAATACCTGTTCCGACACGGTCTTGATCTTGTCCCGCGCGCCGGGTTCAAAGAAAGAGGTCAGCGGCATACCGCGCACTTCCATCCCGGCCAACTGGTTCAAATGCCTCCCGGCCAGACGGAACCGGGTAAGTCCAGGGGCGATGCGTTCCAGAACGAAAGTGTATTCCAAAATGTTTTCAAGCCCGCGCGGGTCGATTTGCGACCGCATGGGAACCCCGTCACCTGTCAAAAGTGCCTTCCAATACGCCTCGGCCTGCCGGATGGGCGAAAGGCTGCGCCCGCTGTCAAAACGATCCATAGAGACGATCTTTCCAAAACTTGACCCGAAACCGTTCCCGAAAAAGGTTTTCATCATTATCACCCTGGCGCCTATCGACCGTCATTTTCCTAAAATGCGAAGTACTGGGGACCTCTATCCGAGACCGGTGTTCGCAGCTGTAAGACTGACGCAGGTTGATTCAATTTTGGAGTAAATCTTTAACGAATGGTTAACGACTGGCAGACAAAGGCAGAGTCAGCAAACTCTTGCCCTGTGCGCGCAGTTCGCATTAGGTGCGCCCAGCAAACTGAAAACGGGCAGCTATGGAAAGGGCAGGCATGATTAAATCCATGACGGGTTTCGCCTCGGGCAAAGGGGCGTTTGGCCCGCATAGCTGGACGTGGGAGTTGCGCAGCGTGAACGGCAAGGGGCTGGACATGCGTCTGCGCGTGCCGGACTGGTTGACCGGGCTTGAGGCTGCGTTGCGCGCCGCGATGTCGAAAAAACTCAGCCGGGGCAATGTGACATTGTCTTTGCGCCTCAGCCGAGATGAGACGCAGGCGGACCTGGTCCTGAACGAGACTGCCATGGGTGCCGTTCTTGAGGCTGTGGCGCGAACGCAGGAAATGGCCATTGCGCGGGACGTGACCCTTAGGCCCTCGACGGCCGCTGATCTGATCTCGCTCAAGGGTATGTTGGATGCGGGCAGTGATGGGGATGACCCGGGCCCATTGGTTGGCCAACTGACGGCAGAATTCAGTGGCCTATTGGGCGAATTCATAGAAATGCGCCAGTCCGAGGGTCGGGCGCTGGCAACTGTTCTGGAAGATCAACTAGGGCAGGTGGCTTCATTGACGGCCCAAGCGGCAGAGCTGGCAGAGCAACGCAAGGACAAGATGACCGAGGCGCTGCGGGATAATCTGGCGCGGGTAATGGACAACGCGCAGGGGGCTGATCCGGACCGCGTCGCTCAGGAATTGGCGTTGATCGCCGTCAAGGCGGACATCACCGAAGAGATTGATCGCCTGAAGGCGCATGTCGTGGCGGCGCGGGATCTGCTGGCGCAGGACGCGGCGGTCGGGCGCAAGCTGGATTTCCTAATGCAGGAATTCAACCGTGAGGCAAATACTCTGTGCTCAAAGGCGCAAAGCGCGGAATTGACAGCGGTCGGCCTTGAGTTGAAGGCCGTAATAGATCAGATGCGTGAGCAAGTGCAGAACGTAGAATAACCACAGGAGCGCCCAAATGGCGGATCGACGCGGCCTATTAATCATTCTGTCCTCGCCTTCGGGGGCCGGTAAATCGACCCTGGCGAAACGGCTGATGCAGTGGGATTCCGAGCTTGAGTTCTCGGTCTCGGCCACCACCCGCGCACCACGCCCGGGTGAGGAAGACGGGCGCGAGTATTACTTCCTGAGTGAAGATGCGTTCCGGCAGCAGGTGTCCGAGGGACAAATGCTGGAACACGCGCACGTGTTCGGTAATTTCTACGGCTCACCGGCGGGTCCGGTACGCGAGTCCATTAACAGCGGCAAAGACGTTCTGTTTGACGTGGACTGGCAAGGCGAGGTGCAAATCCGCAATTCGGATCTGGGCAAGCACGCTTTGTCGATCTTTATCCTGCCGCCGTCTATCCCCGAGCTGCGCCGCAGGCTGGAAAGCCGCGGTCAGGACAGTGAAGACGTGATCGCCAAGCGGATGTTGAAAAGCTGGGATGAGATTAGCCACTGGGGCTATTATGACTATGTTCTGATCAATGACGATCTGGATGCCACCGAAGAGAAGCTGAAAACCATCGTCAGCGCCGAACGCATGCGCCGAATCCAGCAGCCCAGCCTGCAGAACCATGTCCGCACGTTGCAAAACGAATTTGAGGGCTTGGCATGACGATTTACGCTTTGGGTGACCACGCGCCGCAAATCCACGAAGACACCTGGGTTGCGCCGGACGCCAACCTGATTGGGAAAGTCGTTCTGGAGCAGGGTGCCTCGGTCTGGTTCGGCTGCACCATCCGCGCCGACCACGAAGAGATCCGCGTGGGCGAGGGCAGCAACGTCCAGGAAAACTGCGTCATGCATATCGACGCCGGGTATCCGCTGACCATTGGTAAGAACTGCACCATCGGACACAAGGTCATGCTGCATGGCTGCACGATCGGGGAAAACACACTGATCGGAATGGGCGCGATTGTCTTGAACGGCGCAAAGATCGGGAAAAACTGTCTTATCGGTGCCGGCGCACTGATTACCGAAGGCAAGGAAATACCCGATAACTCTCTGGTTATGGGGTCACCGGGCAAAGTTGTGCGGGAACTGGATGCGGCGGCAGCGCAAAAAATCACCTTCAGCGCGCTTCACTATCAGCAGAATATGCGCGCGTTTCGCAAAACTTTGAAACCTGTGTCTTAGGTTGATTCCAAACGCATCAAGAGTGACGGAAATGCCAAACGACCTGCTTGCTGAAATTGTGTCGGCCATTCCGATGCCCACGCTTATGGTTGATCAGACCGAGCGCATCATAGCGGCAAACACCGAAGCCAGAACTATGCTGGGTCAGAACATCGAAGGCCGCCATTTCGCGACGATCCTTCGACAACCACAAGTCATCGACGCGATGGAGCAGAGCCTGCGCAGCAAGGGCCCGTCCAAAACGCGCCATTTGTCAAATGATGGCGCCCAAGACACCACTTTCGAAGTGCAATGCCGTTACATGAACGGCGTGGGCGCGGTGGAGGGCGGTGCCGTGATGGTCGTTTTCCAGGATGTCACGTATCTGGAACAGGCCGGACAAATGAGACGCGACTTCGTGGCGAATGTCAGCCACGAACTGCGCACACCTCTGACCGCTCTGATGGGCTTCATAGAAACATTGCGTGGTCCGGCGCGAGACGATGCAGCCGCCCGTGAGCGGTTTCTGCAGATCATGACCGACGAAGCCAACCGGATGAACCGGCTGGTCGGCGATCTGCTATCCCTGAACCGGGTCGAGAGCGAAGAGCGGGTTCGCCCCAGGGAGCAGCTTGATCTGACAGGTCTGTTGCAATCAACGCTTACAACGCTGCGTCCCCTTGCTGAGGCCGCAAAAGTGGACCTGACACTGGATGCGTCATCAGGGCCAATCTCGGTGACCGGAGACAGCGACCAATTGCGCCAAGTGTTCACGAACCTGATCGAGAATGCCATCAAATATGGCGGTAGCGGCGGTAGTGTTGATGTGCGCATTCAGTCATCTGAGCGCGACACCGCCATGCGCGGCCCTGCGGTTCGGGTACAGATCGCAGACAAAGGCCCGGGTATTGATGCCGTTCATCTGCCGCGCCTGACCGAGCGATTCTATCGCGCCGACAGTCACAGATCCCGCGAGTTGGGCGGTACGGGGCTGGGCCTTGCGATTGTAAAACATATTGTAAACCGCCACAGGGGGCGGCTGCGGGTCGAAAGCGATCTGGGCAAAGGCTCTGTATTTACAGTGATTTTGCCGCGCTGATTTTCGGCCAATGACGCAGGTTCATTTCAGACGCGCGCGGTGTTCCGCACTGTCCTGTTAAGAAAACTTAAGAAAATCGTTACGTGTCATAAAACCGTTACGTACTTGTCACAAAAGGCTTACGCACGGCTTTTAGGAGTTCGCGCAGATCATCATGGGGTGATCACAATTTATCTTTTCAGGGAGACTGAAATGTCCTTTGTAAAACTGTCGGCTTCGGCGCTTACCATTGCTGCTGTATCGGCCACCGCGGCCGCCGCTCGTGATCAGGTTCAGGTTGCGGGTTCTTCAACCGTGCTGCCATACGCCTCGATCGTAGCAGAAGCCTTCGGTGAGAATTTTGACTTCCCGACACCGGTTGTTGAATCGGGTGGTTCCTCGGCAGGTCTGAAGCGTTTCTGTGAAGGTGTTGGCGAAAACACCATCGACGTTGCGAACGCATCGCGCCAGATCCGTGAAAAAGAAATCAAAGCCTGTGCTGAAAACGGCGTTACTGACATCATCGAAGTTCAGATCGGTTATGACGGCATCGTTTTCGCATCCGACATCAACGGCAACTCTTTCGAGTTCACGCCGGAAGACTGGTACAAAGCTTTGTCCGCTCAGATCGTCGTTGACGGTGAACTGGTCGACAACCCCAACAAAACCTGGGCCGACGTAAACCCTGCATTCCCGGCACAGCCGATCGCAGCCTTCATCCCGGGCACCAAGCACGGCACTCGTGAAGTGTTCGAAGACAAAGTGATCCTGGCTGGTTGTGAGCACCTGGGTGACTTCGACGTCTACAAAGCGGCCAATGGCGACGACAAGAAAGCCGCCGAGAAAGCCTGTATCGCTCTGCGTACCGATGGCGTTTCGGTCGACATCGACGGTGACTACACCGAAACTCTGGCCCGTATCGACAGCAACAAAGACGGCATCGGCGTCTTTGGTCTGGCGTTCTACGAGAACAACACCGACAAGCTGCAAGTCGCAACCATGTCTGACGTTGTTCCTTCGACCGAGTCGATCGCAACCGGCGAATACCCGGTTTCGCGCCCGCTGTTCTTCTACGTGAAGAAAGCGCATATCGGCGTGATCCCCGGCCTGAAAGAATATGCTGAGTTCTTTGTCGCTGACGAGATCGCAGGTCCCGACGGTCCGCTGGCAGAATACGGCCTGGTATCCGACCCTGAGCTGGTCAAGGTACAGGAAGCTGTTGCCAACGAAACCGTCCTGGGCGGCGGTTCCTAATCACTCTTACGAACGGAACCGGGGCGGTTTTTCTCGCCCCGGTTCTTTTTGACTCCATCTCTGCCATCCCCACGGAGTTCTCATGGCGTTATCCTGGCTGTTGCTTATCCTGCTTGCGCTGGCAGTGATCGGATTTTTTGCGGGTCGGTCCCGCGCTCTGGCAAGTGCGGGTGGTAACGTCCGCGATTTGCATTCTTTACCGTCTTACTACGGTTACAATGTTGCGTTGACGGCTCTGGTTCCCGCAGTTGGGGTGCTGATCGTTTGGCTGCTTGCCCAGCCGATGATCGTAAACAGCACGGTATCCAGCCTCATTCCTGATCAGGCAGTGCCCGAAGGGTCGGAGCGTGGCCTGATCATGAGTGAAGTGCGCCGCGTCGCATACGGGCTGGACGGCGCTGTGGCCAGCGGTGCGATGACCGAAACTCAAGCCCGAAACGGCAATGCGGATATTGAAGCGCTGACCAAAACGCTTAAAGACGCAGGCCAGGTTCTGACTCAGGACATCACACAGCCGATTTTGGTCGCAGCACAGAAGTTCCGCAGCATGACGTCCACAGGGACAGTTGCGATGCAGGTCGTGGTTTTGGCCTTGGCACTGCTTGGGGCCGCCTTTGCTTATGTGCGTACGCACAAGGAGTTTAGGGCCCGCAACGTGGTAGAGCAGGGGGTTCTGGCCCTGCTTTTGTTGGCCGCGTCAATTGCGATCCTGACAACCATCGGCATTGTTCTTTCGATGCTTTTTGAGACGATGAACTTCTTTCAGCTGCATTCGTGGAAGGACTTCTTCTTCGGCAGCACATGGGCACCGAACTTCCGCGGTGGCAGTGAGCTGTCGATCCTGCCGCTGTTGTGGGGCACGCTGTACATTTCAGTGATCGCGTTGCTTGTGGCGGTCCCGATTGGCCTGTTTGCCGCGATCTATCTGTCCGAGTATGCCTCGGGTGTGACGCGGTCCATTGCCAAACCACTGCTGGAAATCCTCGCCGGTATTCCGACCATCGTTTACGGTCTGTTTGCGCTGCTGACTGTGGGTCCGGCGTTGGTGTCGATGTTCGGCGACGGTGGCATGCTGGGAGTGGGTTGGATGGCCAGCTCAAATGCGGTTCTGACTGCCGGGTTGGTTATGGGGATCATGCTGATCCCGTTTGTCTCGTCACTGTCGGACGACATTATTAACGCGGTACCACAAACCATGCGCGACGGCTCGCTGGGTCTGGGTGCGACGCATTCGGAAACCGTGCGCAACGTGATCTTACCGGCCGCGCTGCCCGGCATTGTCGGCGCGATCCTTCTGGCCGCAAGCCGCGCCATTGGCGAAACGATGATTGTTGTGATGGCCGCCGGAGCGATCGCCAAATTCTCGGGCAACCCGTTCGAAGCGATGACAACCATCACCACGCGGATTGTCAGCCAGCTGACCGGCGATACCGATTTTGCCAGCCCCGAAACGCTGGTGGCCTTTGCGCTGGGTCTGACCCTGTTCATCATCACCCTGGGGCTGAACATCTTCGCCCTCTACATCGTACGCAAATACCGGGAGCAGTACGAATGACCGATATTTCCCAAACGCCTGACGCTGCTCCGACCGCGAAGCCCAAAGGTGGTTCGCTGTTCGAAAAGGACGCACGCACCAAGCGCCGCAATGCGGCTGAAAGCCGGTTCAAAATGTACGGCATCGCCGCCATCGGGATCGGCTTGCTGATGCTAATTGTGCTGGTGACCAATATTGTCACAGCCGGAACCGGTGCCTTTCAGCAAAGCTTTCTTGAATTGAATGTCGAGCTTAAGGCCGACAAGCTGGACAAGAAGGGCAACCGGAACATCGAGGATATCAAGAAGGTTTCGACCTTTGGCTATGCCCCTCTGATCGCGTCTGCGCTGGAAAGCGAAGTCGAAAATCTGGGCATCCAGACAGACTTGAAACCCAAGGAGATGGGCAAGATCCTGTCCAAGGCGGCGCAGGCTGAGTTGCGAAACTATGTCATCGCCAATCCCGATGAGATCGGCAAGACCGTCAGCTTCCGCTTTTTGGTCAACAGCCGTGTCGATGGCTACATGAAAGGCCGCGTAACCCGCGAGTCGATTGCCAACGACAAAAGCATTTCGGTCGAACAGTTGGATTTCGTGGATCAACTACGCGATGCGGGTGTGCTGTACAAAGCCTTCAACCTGGATTTCATTTTCGGTGCGGATGCCTCTGATCAACGGCCCGAAGCGGCTGGGATCGGTGTCTCCATGCTGGGATCATTGTTCATGATGTTGGTGGTTCTGGCGCTGGCCTTGCCCATCGGTGTAGCGGCTTCGATTTATCTTGAAGAGTTCGCACCGCAAAACCGGTTGACCGATATCATCGAGGTCAACATCTCGAACCTGGCCGCTGTGCCGTCGATCGTGTTCGGTATTCTGGGTCTGGCTGTGTTCATCAACTACATGCATCTGCCTACTTCAGCCCCGCTGGTGGGTGGACTGGTACTGACACTGATGACGCTGCCAACGATCATCATCTCGACCCGCGCGTCGCTGAAGGCGGTGCCGCCATCGATCCGAGATGCGGCGCTGGGGGTAGGGGCCTCGAAAATGCAGGCGGTGTTCCACCATGTCCTGCCGTTGGCCGCACCCGGCATTCTGACCGGTACCATCATTGGTCTGGCGCAGGCGTTGGGGGAAACCGCACCGTTGTTGCTGATCGGGATGGTAGGCTTTATCGCCTCAAACCCGCCTGATGGGATCGTCGCGGGCTTCTTGTCGCCGAACTCGGCCATGCCGGCGCAGATCTACGAATGGTCCAAGCGCGCTGACCCGGCCTTTTATGAACGTGCATGGGGGGGCATCATCATCCTGTTGATCTTCCTCGTTACAATGAACACCATTGCGGTACTTCTGCGCCGCCGCTTTGAACGCCGCTGGTAAATGGGGGCTATTATGAATGATATGACACGAGTGGAGAGAACCGTGGACTCCAAAGCCATCAAGATCGCCGCCAACAACGTTCAGGTCTACTACGGCGACACGCACGCCATCAAAGACGTGGACGTCCAGATCGAGGACAAGACCGTAACGGCCTTTATCGGCCCATCGGGCTGCGGCAAGTCCACTTTTCTGCGCTGCCTCAACCGGATGAACGACACCATCGACATTTGCCGGGTCGAGGGCGATATCCTGCTGGACGGCGAAGATATCTATGACAAGCGTGTCGACCCGGTGCAGTTGCGTGCCAAGGTCGGAATGGTGTTTCAGAAACCCAACCCGTTCCCCAAGTCGATCTATGACAACGTGGCCTATGGCCCGCGCATCCATGGTCTTGCAAAGAACAAATCGGAACTGGATGATATCGTTGAGAAATCTCTGCGTCGTGCTGCGATATGGGATGAGGTCAAGGACCGCTTGGACGCCCCCGGTACAGGCCTGTCCGGTGGTCAGCAACAGCGCCTGTGCATTGCCCGTGCCGTGGCAACGGAACCTGAGGTTTTGCTGATGGACGAGCCATGCTCGGCGTTGGACCCGATTGCCACTGCGCAAGTCGAGGAACTGATTGACGAACTGCGCTCGCGCTATTCGGTGGTAATCGTGACCCACTCGATGCAACAGGCTGCGCGGGTGAGCCAGAAAACGGCGTTCTTCCATTTGGGCAATCTGGTGGAATTCGGCGAGACCGGGCAGATCTTTACCAACCCCGAAGACCCCCGCACGGAAAGCTACATCACCGGCCGTATTGGCTGAGGACAGGTATTTGAACATGACCGAACAACATATTGCATCCGCATTCGACCGCGACCTTGAAGCGGTTCAGGCCCATATCATGAAGATGGGCGGTCTGGTCGAGGCCGCGATCATGAACGCCGCGCGCTCGCTTGAAACCCGGGATGTCGAATTGGCCCAACAGGTGCGTCAGGGCGACAAAGCCATTGATGCGCTTGAGGATCTGATCAACGAAGAAACCGCGCGGGTGATCGCGCTGCGGGCACCCACAGCGAGCGACCTTCGTCTGGTTCTGTCTGTTCTGAAGGTCTCGGCCAACCTGGAACGTATCGGCGACTATTCCAAAAACATTGCCAAACGCACCACGGTTCTTGTCGACGCCGGCGAGATTAACGGCAGTGCTGCAGCCCTGCGCCGTATGGCGCGTGAGGTTGAGCGGATGCTGCGCGACGCGTTGGACGCTTATATTCAACGTGACGCCGAATTGGCCGCTGACGTGATCCAGCGGGATGAAGAAGTAGACCAGATGTATAACGGCCTGTTCCGCGAGTTCCTGACCTTCATGGCCGAAGATCCCCGCAACATCTCGTCGTGCATGCACCTGCATTTCATTGCCAAGAACATCGAACGGATGGGTGATCACGTAACAGCCATCGCAGAACAGGTGGTCTATCTGGTGACTGGGGAACGGCCATCGGAAGCACGTCCCAAAGCTGATACAACCTCGCAAACCGCCTAGGAGGCAACGATTATGTCCGCTGATCAGCCTACGGTACTGGTTGTTGAGGATGAACTGGCCCAGCGTGAAGTGCTGGCTTACAACCTCGAAGCAGAAGGGTTTCGTGTATCCAAGGCGGCCAATGGTGACGAGGCGTTGCTATTGGTTGATGAAGACAATCCGGACATCATCGTTTTGGACTGGATGATGCCCAACCTCAGTGGGATCGAAGTGTGCCGCCGCCTTAAAACGCGCCCGGATACACGATCAATCCCCATCATCATGCTTTCCGCCCGGTCGGAAGAGGTCGACAAGGTGCGTGGTCTGGAAACCGGGGCGGATGACTATGTGGTCAAGCCGTATTCGGTTGTCGAGCTTATGGCGCGTGTGCGCACACAGTTGCGCCGTGTTCGCCCGGCGACGGTCGGTATCAAGCTTGAATTTGCGGATATCATTTTGGATTCCGAGACACATAAGGTCAGCCGCAACAGCAAGCCGCTGAAACTGGGCCCGACCGAGTTTCGTCTCCTGAGCACGTTCATGGAAAAACCGGGTCGTGTCTGGAGCCGCGAACAGCTGCTCGACCGGGTCTGGGGGCGCGATATCTATGTCGATACCAGAACAGTTGACGTTCACATCGGCCGCTTGCGCAAGGCGTTGACGCAGCATGGCGGCGATGATCCCGTGCGTACGGTCCGCGGCGCAGGGTATGCGCTGGGGTAAAGTTTGGGGCAGGGCGCACCGCCCTGATCTATGCGGTTTACTCATGGTTCGATGCGAAACTGTGGCTGTTATTTGCGCTGGTGGTTGGGTAGTTTGCAAAAAACCTCACTAAGCGGAGAAGCAAAATGAACGCCCCGAACACCAAACCGACTTTGCGCGCCAAAGACGCACCTGAGATGGGGACGTTCTCGTGGGACGATCCGTTCCGTTTGGCGGATCAACTGACTGAAGATGAGCGTATGGTCGCCGCGAGTGCGCAGGCATATTGTCAGGAAAAGCTGCAACCAAGGGTTCTGGAGGCCTTCCAGAACGAGGAAACGGACCCGGAAATCTTCCGTGAAATGGGCGAAATGGGCCTTTTGGGCACCACGATCCCCGAAGAATATGGCGGTCTTGGTGGCGGTTATGTGTCTTACGGTCTGGTCGCGCGCGAGGTTGAGCGTGTCGATTCCGGCTATCGCTCGATGATGTCGGTGCAAAGCTCACTGGTGATGTACCCGATCTATGCCTATGGCAGCGAAGAACAACGCCGGAAGTACCTTCCGAAACTGGCCAGCGGCGAATGGATCGGCTGCTTTGGCCTGACGGAACCTGATGCCGGCTCGGACCCGGCGGGCATGAAAACCCGCGCTGAAAAGATCGACGGTGGTTATCGGCTGACCGGCAGCAAGATGTGGATCTCGAATTCACCCATCGCAGACGTCTTTGTGGTGTGGGCCAAGTCCGACGCGCATGACGGCAAGATCCGTGGCTTTGTTCTGGACAAGGGTCTCAAAGGTTTGAGCGCGCCCAAAATTCAGAACAAGATGAGCCTGCGGGCATCGATTACGGGTGAGATCGTTCTGGACGGCGTCGAAGTGGACGAGGGCGCCTTGCTGCCGCATGTTCAGGGCCTGAAGGGTCCGTTTGGCTGTCTGAACCGTGCGCGCTACGGGATCAGCTGGGGCGTCATGGGCGCCGCTGAAAGCTGTTGGCACGGTGCGCGTCAGTATGGTCTGGACCGCAAACAGTTCAACAAGCCGCTTGCGCAGACGCAGCTGTTCCAACGCAAACTGGCGGACATGCAAACCGAGATCGCCCTGGGCCTGCAAGCCAGTCTGCGCGTTGGCCGTTTGATGGATCAGGCAGAAGCTGCGCCCGAGATGATCTCGATCGTTAAGCGAAACAACTGCGGCAAAGCGTTGGACATCGCACGGATGGCCCGCGACATGCACGGTGGCAATGGTATCTCACTGGAATTCCAGGTTATCCGTCACATGGTCAATCTGGAAACTGTGAACACCTATGAGGGCACACACGACGTCCATGCGTTGATTTTGGGGCGGGCACAGACCGGACTTCAGGCCTTCTATTAGGATATTCCAAATACCGCATAATCGGTATTATGTTAAGAACATCGCATTGGCAGTTTCCGGTTTTCCCAAAATTGCCAATGTCTTACGATGCCTTTTAAATCGTCCAATTCGGAGCCCCTGATGAACTTGAATGGCAAAACTGTTGTGGTCACCGGTGCAGCCAACGGTATCGGAAAAGGTCTGGCAACCCGGTTCGCGCGCGAAGGTGCAACGGTCGTATGCGCCGACATCGACGCCGAAGCCGCGCATACCGTGGCCACGGAAATCAAAGGGCACGCGGTCACATGCGATG
The DNA here is from genome assembly GCF_059610645.1 of Ruegeria sp. CDSC054. NCBI lineage: Bacteria > Pseudomonadati > Pseudomonadota > Alphaproteobacteria > Rhodobacterales > Roseobacteraceae > Ruegeria > Ruegeria sp. CDSC054. The sequence goes on from NZ_JBXWOA010000001.1 coordinate 289,624, forward strand.
TTTCTGACGAAGCCAGCATTAAAGCATTGATCGATCACGTCGAAGATGAGTTTGGCCCGATTGACCTGTTCTGTGCAAATGCTGGTATCCTGACCCTTGGTGGCCTGGACGTTCCGGACGAAGACTGGGACCGGATCTGGAAGATCAACGTCATGTCTCATGTCTGGACCGCGCGTCATCTGGTTCCGCGTATGATCGCGCGCGGCGGCGGTTACTTTATGACAACGGCCTCGGCTGCAGGACTTTTGAACCAGCCCGGCGCTGCACCATATGGCGTTTCCAAACACGCCGCCGTGGCTTTTGCTGAGTGGCTGTCACTGACATACAGCCATAAAGGCCTGCGCGTTTCCGTTCTATGTCCGCAAGCGGTTCGGTCCGAAATGACACGCGGCTTTGAGGATTCGGTAGCGTCTATTGACGGCATGCTAGAGCCTGAAGACGTGGCCCAAGCCTGTGTCCAAGCCATTGAAGCCGAACAGTTTCTGGTGCTGCCGCATGCGCAGGTGTTGGATTACATTCGGCACAAATCCAGCGATTACGACAGCTGGCTTAGGGGCATGAACAAGTTAAATCAACAATTTACGGGCGATGAATAAAGTTTCTTCTGCGCCTTGCGCATCAGGCCTTCCTGTGTGACCGAAGCAACCAAAGTGCCGTCTTGTGCATAGATCGACCCTCGGTTGAAGTTGCGCCCTCGCCCACTCCATGGCGATTCCATCGAATACAGATGCCAGTTTTCGAAATGTATCGGCGCGTGGAACCACATAGCGTGATCAAGGCTGGCCGCGTTGACTTCACCCGTAAACCAGCTGAGGCCGTGCGGTCGCATACCTGATCCCATCAGATACATGTCAGACGCGTAAGTCAGCAGCAACTGCTGAGTGGCAGCATCAGCGCCCGCGGCACCTGGCATACGGAACCAGATTTGATTTCTGTCATCCGTCTTTTCGGGTGTAAACGGATCAAGATGGCTGGCCTCACGGACCTCGATAGGTCGCTCGCGTGTCAACTCTCCGCGCAGGTGTTTGGGCACCAGATCCACGTACTTCGCGCGTAGTTCTGTGCGTGATGGATAACTTTCGGGGGCTTCCATCTGGGGCATCTCGTGGTGATGATCCCAGCCTTCATCCTGAATGTGAAACGAAGCCGACACGTTCAGGATCTGTTTGCCATGCTGGATCGCGACCACACGCCGTGTTGTGAATGAACCTCCATCCCGCGCTCTATCGACCTGATAAATAACAGGAATAGTTGGATCGCCGGGGCGAATGAAATAGGCGTGCAACGAATGGCACAACCGATCATCCACAGTTCGGTACGCCGCCGCCAGAGCCTGCGACACCACCTGCCCGCCAAAAATTCGCGTCGGTGTTTCGCCGCCTGAACCTGTGCCCCTGAACAAGTCCACTTCGAGCCTTTCGAGGTTCAAAAGGTCAAGAAGGACACGTTCTGCTTCGGTCATTGGCGACTCTCCGATTGGCTATGAAAAAGGCGTATCAGCGCCGCGCGGGTCATTCAACCAACGCGCCCATTACTAGCGCCTTAAGCTCGGATCGGGACGGGTAAGAGCTGGATGGAGACAATTGGGTGAAGAATACGGCCGACAGATCATTGCTGCGGTCAATCCAAAAGAATGTCGAAGCCATACCGCCCCAACTGAAATCCCCCAATGATCCAGGTGTTCGGGTTCTGCCGGGGTTGATGATGACTGACCCGGCCAGACCAAATCCCATGCCTTCCATCGGTTGCTCGGCAAAGCTCTGCGGGCCCATCGAGGCGATATCGCCCGGCAAGTGGTTTTGCAGCATGAAGTCGACTGTCTTTGGGCCCAGCAAGCGGTGGCCGTTGCCCTGCCCCCGGTTTCGCATCATCTCGGTGAATTTGACGTAGTCGTCGATCGTGCTGACCAGACCACCACCGCCCGAAAAGGTCGTGGCCTTTTCAAATGGGGATGCGCCTGCCTCGTCTGTCAATCGCAGGGTGTCATCGCCGGTCTCGGCCGAATTCAGCGCCATCGCGTCCCCGGCCAACGGCGTATAGAGAGACGCGAACCGATCCCCTGCCCCTTTGGGCACAGAAAATCCGGTCTCGGCCATCCCAAGCGGCTCAAAGATTTCTTGCACGAAGAACTGATCCAAGGTTTTGCCGGACACAACCTCGACCACGCGGCCCAATACATCAGTGGAAACTGAATATTCCCAACGGGTTCCGGGCTGGAACGCCAATGGCAGTTGTGCCAGTGCGCCGATCCTGTCCTTCAAAGGCCCTTGATTGGGGCTAAAAATCAGCTTCTGTGCATCCATCGCTGCCGGGAGAACACCGGGATTGAACGGATAGCTGAATCCGCTTGTATGTGTCAGAAGCTGATGCAGTGTTGGGGATGGTGCATCTTCGGTTTGATCCAGCCTCTCCGCCCCGGGAACAAGAGCCTGAACGGAAGCAAATTCAGGCAGAAATTCAGAAAGTTGCGCGTCGAGGTGAAACAACCCACGCTCAGCCAGCATCATCACCGCAACCGAGGTGATGGGTTTCGTCATAGAATAGATCCGCACAAGCGTATCGCGCTGAAATGGTAGGTCCTTGTCTACATTTCTAAGGCCACAGGCGTGAAAAAATCCCTCGGACCCGTGGTGGGTCAATAGTAATGAACTGCCCGCGTATTTGCGCTCATCGACATAGCGCTGCATCCAGTCCCGTATTCGGTTCAGGCGGGCAGGATCAAGGGTCGTCTGGCTGCGCATGGGTTTCTCGAACCTCCTCGGCGGTTTCGTTGATCTTGACCGGTTACGCACTGAATTGACAGAGGAATCCCTGATTTCCCACATCGTGACCAACGGCCAGTGCGCGCCAGCCTTCCCGCCTGTACACTGGACGCGTTACAGATTCGTCTGGTGGTTCAGAGTTCATTTCACAGATCGTCGTATCGGAGTTTAGACAATGACGCAGACCATAGATTTCATTTTCGATTTTTGCAGCCCAAACGCATTTCTAGCCCATAAGGTCTTGCCCAAACTGGCGGACCGAAATGGCATGCGGGTAAGCTATGTGCCCGTGTTACTGCCCACGATATTCAAGGCGACGCATAATCAGAACCCGTTTGAGGCATTTTCGGAAAACCGCCAGAAAACAGCCTATTTGACCCATGATCTTCATCGCTTTGCTCGCAGACGCGGATTGAGCTTTCATATGAGTCCGCATTTCCCGGTGAACACAAAATTTGCCATGCGCGGTGCTGTATTTGCCTCCGGTAAATCCTGGGAATCCAAATTTATAAACGCAATATTTGATGCGATCTGGGTACATGGTCAAAAAGTCGATGAACTGGGTGTGCTGATGGATATCATGCAGGAAAACAAACTTCCCGCGCGCAAGATCCGCGACGCTATGACGGGTGCCGAAATAAAGCAGCAGCTCAAAGAGCAATCCAAGGCCGCCGTAAAACGAGGCGTATTCGGAGTGCCCACAATGTTTGTGGGCACCGAGATGTTTTTTGGCAAGAACAGCCTGGGCAATCTGAAACTAGAACTTTCCAAAGCGCCGGACTGACACCCGAACTACGAATCCAGCGCGGCAAGCCCGTGTTTTGCAAACACCGATACATAAGCCCCAAACACCTGCGCGCGTTTGGGATCAGATGCGTTCCCGTCCAAAGCGCGCTTATACACCCCCTGTAGAATTCCGGCCATTCGGAAGAAATTGAACGCCAGGTGGAACCCGAAATTCTCAATCCCAGGCAAACCGCGACGCTGGCAATATCGCCCGATAAACTCTTGATCCGACGGTATTCCCAGGGCTTGACGGTCGACGCCTGCCAATCCGCGCCCCTCGTTTCCGGGGGGTAATTGCCACTGCATGATGACTGCCGCCAGATCTGCGTATGGGTGCCCAATCGTCGACAGCTCCCAATCCAGAACGCCAATACAGCGCGAACCGTTTTGCTCGAACATCAGATTATCAATGCGGTAGTCACCATGCACCAAAGTTCGCTGACCGTCATCGTTTGGAATGGCCCCCTCAAGCGCGGAAATAAGCGCGTCCATTTCGGGGATGGTCGTTGTCTCGGATGCGCGATACTGCTTGGTCCAACGGGCAATTTGGCGCTCAAAGTAGTTGCCCGACGGGCCATAATCGGACAGGCCTACCGCGTCCACATCGACCTCATGCAAATCGGCCAGCACGCGGTTCATTTCGTCGAATACACCACTGCGAGTTGCGTTGTCGGCCTCATCCACCGTCGGCTCAAGGAATACACGCCCCTGCAACCGTTCCATGACATAAAACGCCGAACCGATGATGTCGTCATCCTCGCAAAGCAGCATCATCCGAGGGACCGGAACCGCGCTCTTGGCCAGTGCGCTTTGAACGCGAAACTCGCGTTCCACGGCATGGGCTGATTTCAGCAAAACGCCTGGCGGTTTACGGCGCAGCACGTAAGTCTTAGACGGTGTGCGCAGTTCGAAAGTCGGGTTGGATTGTCCAATGGCGAATTTCGTCGCTTCCAGCGGCCCCATGTAACCGTCCAAATTTGCGCTGAGATAGGTGTCTAGCGCCGTCAGGTCGAGTTGTGATTTATCACGCATTTCCAACAACTATTCCCCCGGCCCTATAGTGCTTCGGCGAAGAGATTACCGGCGGTCACCACGTTTAGGCCCCCAGAAACCGGGATGACGGCTCCGGTCACATAGCTGCCGCCACGCCCGCACAGGAACAACATGCACCCGGCGATATCCTCGTCGCGACCAACACGGCCCAACGGAACTGTCTTGCCAACCTTTTCGCGCGTGCCCTCGTCTGCCGTCGCAAAGGCTGTCATCCGTGATACGAATGGTCCCGGTGCAAGCGCGTTAACAGTGACGTGATAGGGCGACAATTCCTTGGCCAGAATCTTGGTCAAGTGCAGCACCGCAGCTTTGGATGCGGAATAGCTGTAGGCACCGTCGCCCATCGGTACCTCACCCATTACCGATCCAACGTTGACCACGCGCGCCGGATCATCAGGTGTTCCGGACTTCATCAGCATCGGCAACAGACGCTGCGTCAGTTCGAACAGACCAGCGACGTTGACGGAATTGACCTTTTCCCACGCGTGATGGGGAAACTGTCCCAGCGGTGAACCCCAAGAGATGCCCGCATTATTCATCAGGATATCAAGGGTATCCGTGCGATTCTTGACCTCATCGACCATGGCCAGAACGCCTTCTTCCGTTCCGACATCTCCGCTGAAACCTTCGGCGCTTCCGGGCGCGTCCAGAGCATTCAGCTCGGCCGCGACGGTTTCACAGGCTTCCCCCTTGCGCGACGCGATCAGCACGCGTGCCCCTGCCCTTACAAGCGATTCCGCAGCCATCCGACCAATGCCGGTGGCACCGCCTGTCACCAGTGCGGTTTTTCCCCGCAGCGAAAATAAGGTTTCAGGGGTCATGGTCTGCTCCTCGGTTTTGAATTGTGGCACAGGTGGCTACTTTCGGCGAGATTTGCACCCAGCGGAATTCTTGACAACATTCACCGCTGCGCCAAAGGTCCTCTCAACCGAATAACAAGGACAAGACAGTCATTATGCAAGCGTTACTCAGCGTCGCGCCGGGCGGACCGGATACATTGGAACTTACGACCCTGCCCGACCCGGTGCCAGGAAAGGGAGAGTTGCTGATCGGGGTCAAGGCTGCCGGCGTCAATTTCCCCGATACGTTGATGATCCAGGACCTGTATCAGATTAAACCACCCAGACCATTTGCCCCGGGTGGGGAAATCGCAGGTGAGGTATTGGGCGTTGGCGAAGGCGTAACTGGGTTCGAGGTTGGGGACAGGGTTCTGGCGTTGACCGGATATGGCGGTTTTGCCACGCAATTGACGATCAAGGCGGCCACAGCCGTGAAATTCCTTACATCGATGCCATTCGATGACGCCGCATGTTTCATTTTCACCTACGGCACGTCCTACCACGCGCTGAAGGACCGTGCCGCATTGCAGCCTGGCGAAACGCTTTTGGTGCTGGGTGCCGCAGGTGGTGTCGGTAGCGCGGCCATTGAGCTGGGCAAGGCGATGGGGGCGCGTGTCATAGCGGCCGTATCTTCTCAGGAAAAGGCGGATTTTTGCCGTCAAATCGGGGCGGACGACACAATCGTATATTCCCGTCAGATGGACCGCGATGCGCAAAAAGCATTCTCCGGTGAAATCAAGGCTATAGCGGGCGCAAATGGCGTGGATGTCGTCTATGATGCCGTTGGTGGGGATTATGCCGAACCAGCGCTGCGCAGCATGGCGTGGAATGGCCGGTTCCTTGTTGTCGGGTTTCCGGCCGGAATACCCAAAATCCCACTCAATCTACCATTGTTGAAGGGCTGCCAGGTCGTTGGCGTGTTCTGGGGGGCTTCGGTCTATCGTGATCCCAAGGGCCATGCCGAAAATGTCAGGGAATTGTTCGACTTATATGCCAAATCTCAGATAAAACCGCAAATCAGCGAACGGTTTCCGTTGGCGGAAGCAAGCGAGGCACTGACATTGCTGAACGACCGCACCGTTCTTGGAAAAGTTGTGATAACGATGCCCGAAACCTGACTGGTTTTCGACGCTCAGTTCAAGATTTGATGGTGTCCGATGCGCGACACTCGCCTGATGAGTGCGCAGGTTGGTGGACATCCATACCTAATCACGTTTATCAACCAGTAATGGGACGGAGAATGAATGCATAAAGTTCTGATTTTGAACGGTCCGAACCTGAACTTGCTGGGCACACGACAACCCGAGGTTTATGGCCGTACAACGCTGAAAATGGTCGAAGAAACCTGTGTAAGTCACGGCGCGTCGATCGGGTTGGACGTATCACACCTGCAATCCAATCACGAAGGTGTGCTGATCGACGCGATCCACGCGGCCAAAGGCAATCAGGGTGGGATCATTCTGAACGCTGGGGCGTATACCCACACCTCGGTCGCCTTGATGGACGCGATATCTTCGGTCGAGCTGCCGGTTGTTGAGGTTCACCTGTCAAACATACACGCCCGCGAACCCTTCCGGCACAAATCCTATGTGGCGCCGGTCGCGCTGGGACAGATCTGCGGCTTTGGGCTTCAGAGCTACGTGATGGCGTTGGATGCGCTGTCGGCGCATTTGCAAAATGAGGGGTCCGTATGAAGCTGGGTGAGTATCTAAATTTCCTCAGCTACGTCAAAACTCTGGAAGAGCTTTGGGACGCTCATTGCCGCCAGATGGCAATTTTCGGGTTCGACCGTCTGCTATACGGCTATACGCGCTACAGGACCGAGACGTCTTTGGGTGACCCCGAAGACTTCACCATCCTTACAAACCATGGCAAAGAATACATTGATGGTTTCGTGCGGGACGGGCTGTACTTTCATGCGCCAATGCTGAAATGGGCGCTGCACAATGAAGGCGCGGCCAGTTGGAGAATGATTCAGGATATGAATTCCGACGGCACGATGACCGCCCAGGAACGCCAAGTATACGAGTTCAACAGGTCAAAAGGCGTTGTGGCGGGATACACTGTCAGTTTCACCTCGGTTTCGATGCGCTCCAAGGGGGCGATCTCTCTTTCGGCTGGTGGTGACACTAGTCAGGATGAGGTCGACGCAATCTGGGCGGAACATGGCGATGACATCTTGTTGATGAACAATGTCGCGCATCTGAAGATTCTCACCCTGCCCTACAACACCCCCAATCGCGCTCTGACGAAGCGTCAGCGCGAGGCGCTGGAATGGGTTGGCGATGGGAAGACAACGCAGGACATAGCGCTTTTGATGGGACTGACATCGGCGACTGTTGAGAAGCACCTGAGGCTTGCCCGTGAGTCTCTGTCAGTCGAAACAACAGCGCAAGCCGTGCTCAAAGCATCCCTTCAAAATCAGATGTTCATCATGGAAGCATGATGTGTTTTTTTGACGCTAAATTGCGTCAATTTACGTAGGGTAAGGAAAACATGACTTCCCGAATCTGAGCCCCAGTTGCACAGTGATATTGTTCCGTGAGTGGTGGCTTTAGCCTGGGAACGTTTTGATCGGATCTTTGCAATACCAAAGCTCTCCGATCGCTCTGACATAAAGGCGTCTATTTGTCCGCGTCTCTTAGTCGGAATTTTGGGGGGCCTCGACCATCCCCATCTGCGGGGCCCCTCAATCCTTCCAATAGTAGTGTATGATCTGTTCCTACGCCGAAAGGCGCAAAAAAACCGACTACTGGGAAAGTAGCCGGTTTAATTCTGTTCAGGTTGAGGCCCCTTTCAGGGCCTCTGTCAGACTTAGCCCTGTACGGCCTTGGCAACTTCGGCTGCGAAGTCTTCTTTTTCGACCACGATGCCTTCGCCAACTTCCAGACGGACGAAACCGGTGATGGTTGCGCCTGCTTCTTTGGCAGCGGCTTCGACGGTCAGGTCAGGGTTCACAACGAACGACTGGTTCAACAGAGTTGATTCCGCGACGAATTTCTTCATACGGCCAACGATCATTTTTTCGATCACCTGCTCCGGCTTGCCGGATTCGCGGGCGATGTCCATCTGAACCTGCTTTTCTTTTTCGACAACAGCTGGGTCCATGTCCGCTTCGGACAGAGCCGCCGGGTTCACAGCTGCGATGTGCATCGCAATCTGCTTGCCGATCACTTCGTCACCACCGGACAGAGCAACCAGAACACCGATTTTGCCCATGCCGTTGGTGGCCGCGTTGTGAACGTAGGACACAACAGTGTCGCCTGACAGTTTCGCCATGCGGCGAACCGACATGTTTTCACCAATAGTGGCGATCTTGTCGGTCAGGGTGTCAGCAACATTCTTGCCGCCCAGATCGGCCGCCAACAGAGCTTCGACATTGTCGACGCCTTCTGCCGCGTAAGCAATCTTGCCAACCATTTCCTGGAACTCGGCGTTCTTCGCAACGAAATCGGTTTCCGAGTTCACTTCGACAGCAACACCGTTGCCACCGTTGACGTGAACTGCAACCAGACCTTCTGCTGCGGTACGGCCGGATTTCTTGGCCGCTTTGGCCAGACCTTTGGTGCGCAGCCAATCAACGGCTTCGTCCATGTTGCCGCCGGTTTCGGTCAGCGCTTTTTTCGCGTCCATCATGCCTGCGCCGGTCGAGTCGCGCAGTTCTTTAACCATTGCTGCTGTGATTGCCATCTTTTGGCTCTCCTCAATTCAAACGGAATTGGGGCAGGTCTACCCTGCCCCATATGTCATTTACGTGACGGGCAGCTTACGCTTCGGCTTTGGCTTCCGGCGTGGCTTCTTCTGCAACGGGTGCTTCTTCCGCAACGACTTCTTCAACCGGTGCTTCTTCGAATGCGCCCAGGTCAACGCCTGCAGCACCCATCTGAGCGGTCATACCGTCGAGAGCGGCACGAGCAACCAGATCGCAATACAGAGAGATCGCGCGCGCTGCGTCGTCGTTGCCGGGGATGATGTAATCAACACCATCGGGCGAGCAGTTGGTGTCGACAATTGCCACAACCGGGATACCCAGCTTGTTGGCTTCGGCGATGGCCAGTGCTTCTTTTTTGACGTCGATGACGAACAGCAGATCAGGAACGCCACCCATCTCGCGGATACCGCCCAGCGATGCCTGCAGTTTGCCCTGGTCACGTTCCATGCCCAGACGCTCTTTCTTGGTCAGGCCTTCGGCGCCCGTTTCCATGGCTTCGTCGATCTGGTTCAGACGGTTGATCGACTGGGAAACGGTTTTCCAGTTGGTCAGCGTTCCGCCCAGCCAGCGGTGGTTCATGTAGTACTGAGCCGACTTTTCAGCGGCTTCTGCGATCGGCTGAGCAGCCTGACGCTTGGTACCAACGAACAGAACACGGCCACCTTTTGCAACGGTGTCACGAACGGCCTGCAGAGCCTGATCCAACATTGGAACGGTCTGGGTCAGGTCCATGATGTGGATGCCATTGCGCGAGCCGTAGATGAACGGGCCCATGCGGGGATTCCAACGCTGTGTCTGGTGACCAAAGTGAACGCCAGCTTCCAACAGCTGACGCATGGTGAACTCGGGAAGAGCCATGCTATTTTCCTTTTCCGGTTTACGCCTGGGCGGGGGTGAAAGAAGCGGATGCTCCAACCGGCGGGCCAGATAAGGATGTCTCCCTCAAATAGCCCAAACCCCGCCTGCGGGTTTTAATGGCGCGCGTATACGGTAGGAATTCGTCCTGTGCAAGTGGCAAATGGCCTTATTTTTCAAGCCGCGCAATTGCATGCGCGTGGCGCACTGCCTCTTCGCAATGTGCGGCCAACGCCTTGCGGTCGGCAAAATCGCTGACTTTGGCTGGAACGTGGTAAATCAATTCCACCGTACCCTGCCGACGCGCGCCCAAGGTCTTGAGAAGATGCGGGGCAAAATCCATATCGCCCCACCAACCATAGAACCTGTCAGGCTGCCCTTTGGGTGCGTGAAAGACTACGGATACAGGCTGAACATACATAAAGTCCCGCAATTCATCCGAGAAGAACGCGGCGAAAAGGGTTGTTTTAAAAGGTAAAACGCGAAGACCATCGGTCGAGGTGCCCTCGGGGAAAAACAACAGCTTATGCCCGACTTTCAAGCGCTCTTCAAAGATCAGTGTCTGTTCGCGGGCTTTCTTGCGGTCACGCTCGATAAACACCGTGCCCGTGGCGCGGGCCAGCCAGCCGATACCCGGCCATTTGGCCACCTCGGCCTTGGACACGAAGTAAACCCGTTTGCGTGCGTTCAGCGCAAAGATGTCGAGCCATGATGTGTGGTTTGCGACCACCGCGCCGCGTTCGCGCATCAATTCGCCGGAGCTGCGAAAGCCGATGCCAAGAAGCCGGAGCGCATTGCGGCAGACAAACTGCGCAATGAACGGAGTGATCGGACGACGTAAACCGAACAGCGGGCGCTCGATCAGGCGAACGGTCAACAAAACGAGCAGCCCGCCAAACACCAGTAGCGCCAAGGGAAGGCCGCGCAAGATCACCAAAACCCAGCCCAGAATTCCCAATTCAATCGGGTCTGGTGCGTCGTCACTGTCCCAAAGTGGATCGTTCACTGGATCAGGCTCCGCCGTAGATACGCCGCTGGCGCTCGTTCATGCGCGCCGTGTCGAGGATCAGGCAAACATCTGTTGTGTTGAACGCGTGGTCGATAAACGCCCCCTCGCCCACAAAGCCACCCAACCGCAGGTACGCCTTGATCAGCGCGGGAACCTGTACCATCGCCCCACGGCGATCCAGCGCATCCGGCGCGACAAGGTCCATGCTTTGAAACACATCGGGTTGCGCCCAGACCCGCAGGTCCGGCGGGGCCAGATGATTGTGGTGCAACATCGACAAAGGCTGGGCCAATTCCTGTACATTGATGCCGTGGAAGCTGGCGACCCCGAACAGCACCTCAATCTCGCGCTCAGCCACATATCCCGCTAGACCATTCCAAAGATGGTACATCGCCGTTCCGCCCCGATAGTCCGGGTGAAGGCAGGAACGTCCAAGCTCCAACAATTTGCGGCCGCTTTGTTTCAGCACGGTCAGGTCGTATTCATCCTCGGAATAAAACTGCCCTAACTCGATGGCTCGTTCACCCGGTAACAGCCTGTAAACGCCCACAACTTCGCCAGTGGTGTCATCATAGGCCAGCATGTGATCAAAATAAGGATCGAACTGATCTTGCTCTAACCCTGCCTCGTGGTCCACCATCTTGCCGCCGCCGCCCAATTCGCGGACGAATACGTCATATCGCAGCCTTTGGGCTGCGCGCAGTTCGGCCTCGGATTCGGCAAGTTTAACGGTGAAAGAAGGGCCTGCATCCGACATCGGGTATTCCGCTTTTGTTTGCGCGCTGATACCGCAGTTTTTGGTCAAATGGCAACCGGCGCGGCGGTGGCCCATCGTTAACCATTCTTAAACCAGTTTCACGGATCAAAGACGGGCGTCAGGGCGATGCGGGTTCCGTCAATCACCACTTTTCCCTGTTCTTGGAAATTCACGGTGATCTTGCCCCCAATGTTGGACTGCACCTGTCCGACACCCCAGTCGGGGAAATCGGGGTGGCGGACATACATGCCCGGTGCAAGTATGGCATTGAGGTCTGTCATGGTCGGGCTCCGGTCCGGCGGCAGATACAACAGGAGAGGTACGCATGGGCGACACCAACGTCAATCTGGCCGAACTGATCGGGTCGCGAATTTGTCACGATCTGATCAGCCCCATTGGCGCAATAAACAACGGGCTGGAACTGCTTGAGATGGTCGGAACCATGCAGGGCCCCGAGATGGAGCTGATTTCGGGCAGCGTCGGAAGCGCCGGAGCAAAGATCAGGTTCTTTCGCGTCGCTTTTGGGTCGGCCAGCGATCAACCGTTGGGTCGGGCCGAGGTCACAGAGCTTTTGAAAGACGTCGAAAGCGTTGGTCGTGTGCGTGTAAACTGGCACGTGACCGATGCCATGCCCCGCAATCAGGTCAAGCTCGCCTTTCTGGCCCTGATGTGTTGCGAAAGCGCGATGCCGATGGGGGGCGATGTCACTGTGGCAAACAACGGTGGCAGTTGGACAGTGGTCGGTGTCGCGGACAAGCTGAATATTGACGCCGATCTTTGGAAGAACCTGCCCAAAGGCCAATTTGCGAACAAGGTGACGCCAGCGCAGGTGCAATTCGCGCTACTTCCGCAAACGGCCGCGTCCATGGGGCGGCGGGTTGCGGCAGAAACCACCTCAACCCGCGTCGCTATCCGGTTTTAAGACCGGACGGTCCCGTTGCCGCGGACAAGATATTTGAAGCTCGTCAGCTGAGCGGCCCCGACCGGGCCGCGCGCATGCATTTTGCCGGTTGCGATTCCGATCTCGGCCCCCATTCCGAACTCGCCACCATCGGCAAACTGGGTTGAGGCATTGTGCATCAGAATCGCACTGTCCAGCCGTTCAAAGAACCGGGCAGCGGCATCAGCATCCTCGGTCATGATGCAATCGGTGTGGTTCGAGCCGAACTGGCGGATATGCGCGATCGCTGCATCGATATCAGCCACCGGCTTGGCCGCGATGATGCTGTCGAGGAATTCCTTGCCCCAGTCGTCGCCCGTGGCCGCAATGGTGCCGTCCAGGGCCAACGCGCCTTCGGCATGGATTTCGACGCCTGCAGCAAGCAAGGCGGAAATGATATCCCGGCCGAGTGTTTCAGCCACATCCTGATGGATCAGCAAGCACTCGGCAGCACCACAAATCCCAGTGCGCCGGGTTTTGGCGTTCAGCACGACGTCCAGCGTTTTCTGGGGGTCCGCAGCCTTGTCGATATAGATGTGCACGATACCTTCCAAGTGCGCAAAGACGGGCACGCGTGCTTCGCGCTGAACCAACCCCACCAGACCTTTTCCGCCACGCGGAACGATGACGTCCACACAATCGGTCAGGGTCAGCAACTCTTGCACTGCGGCGCGGTCTCTCGTGGGCACAAGTTGAATGGCGTCTTCTGGCAAGTTTGCAGCCTTTAGCCCTTGGACCAGACAGGCGTGAATGGCGGTTGAGGAATGGAAACTTTCCGAGCCGCCACGCAGGATCACCGCGTTCCCCGACTTCAGGCACAATGCGCCTGCATCCGCCGTCACATTCGGACGGCTTTCGTAGATCACTCCAATCACGCCCAGAGGCGTTCGAACACGCTGGATGTTCAGGCCCGAGGCCATGTCCCATTCGGTCAGAACCTCGCCTACGGGGTCTGCCTGATCCGCGACCGTGCGCAGGCCATCAACCATGCCCTGAATGCGCGCATCATCCAGCATCAGCCGGTCCATCATCGCCGGGCTCAGGCCCTTTTCACGCCCAAACTCCAGGTCTTTCTTGTTGGCCTCAATGATATTTGCGCGGTTGGCCCAAACAGCGTCAGCTGCAGCAATTAGGGCGGCATGTTTACGCTCGGCGCTAGCAAAGGCCAAATCGGCCGAGGCCGCTTTGGCGCGTTTTCCAAGATCGGCCATCAGGGCGGGAATGTTGTCGAAATCCTTCATCTCAGGTGCCTTTCGGTCGGTCTTTGCGTTTTAACATCGCGCCGTTACAGCGCCAAATCATCTCGGTGGATCAGGACGGCGCGGCCCGGATAGCCCAACGTCTCTTCGATTTCCGAGGACTTTCGTCCCTTGATCGCATCCGCCTCTTGCGCGGTGTATCGGCTGAGCCCCTGTGCCAGCCGTCGTGCCTGCGGGTCCATAATCGCAACTGGGTCACCGCGCCCAAAGTCGCCTGTGACTTCAACGATTCCAGCGGGCAGCAGGCTTTTACCATTGCCCAATGCTTTGGCCGCGCCTGCGTCCACCACGATTTCACCACGCGGTTTCATGGCCGAAATCCAGCGTTTGCGCGCGGCATGCGGGTCCAGAGTTGCTGTGAACCAGGTGCAATTGGCACCTTCTTCAAGCGATTTCAACGGGTTCAGCGTCGAACCTTCGGTGATCGCCATATCGCAACCGGCAGCAGTTGCCATCTTGGCGGCCAGCAGCTTGGTCTTCATCCCTCCTTTGGACAGGCCGGAACCAGCATCGCCTGCCATCTCTTCGATCTCGGGCGTGATGGTCTCAATCACATCGAAACGCTTGACGTTTTCGTCTTCACTTGGGTTTCCGGTGTAGAATCCGTCGACATCCGACAACAGGATCAATTGATCGGCCCCAACTGTCACCGCGATCTGCGCCGCAAGGCGATCATTGTCGCCATACCGGATCTCATCCGTGGCAACTGTATCGTTTTCGTTGACAATCGGAACCACGCCCAAACTCAGCAGCGTTTCCAGCGTCGCGCGAGAGTTCAGATACCGCCGCCGGTCTTCGCTGTCTTCCAGCGTTACCAGAACTTGCGCGGTTGTGATTTTGTGCGGCGTCAGGGCCTCTTCATAGGCCCGCGCCAGCCGAATTTGGCCAACAGCAGCGGCGGCTTGAGATTGTTCCAACGGCAAGTCCGCCATGGGCAGGCCCAAAACGCCGCGTCCCAACGCAATCGAGCCCGACGAGACCAAAATGACGTCAGTCCCCTGCCCTTTGAGCCAGGCCACGTCTTGGGCCAGCGAGTGCAGCCAATCCGACCTCAGCAACCCGGTATCGCGGTCCACCAGCAAGGCAGAGCCGATTTTGACCACCAATCGGCGTGCTGCGGTCAGGGTTGCCAAGACTTGGTCTCCTCAACGGGTTTTTGTCGCAGACGGTTTTCGTCGATCTGGGCACGCAAGGCGCGCAACACTTCGGTTACGCCCAGATGCGCGACGCCAGACATGGTCATCACAGGGCCACCAACAGCCTCTTCCAGCTCGGCCCGTTGCAGCGCCTGTTCCTCTTCGTCCAGCGCATCGACCTTGTTCAGAACTGTGATCCTGGGCTTTTCAGCCAGTTCACCGCCGTAAGCTTCGAGTTCATGAATGATGGTGCGGTAATCCTCGGCGACGGTTTCCGAGGTGCCATCGACCAGATGCAGCAGAACGGCGCAACGTTCCACGTGGCCAAGGAATCGGTCACCGATCCCGCGTCCCTCATGGGCGCCTTCGATCAGGCCGGGAATATCCGCGACCACGAATTCTACATTGTCGACACCGACCACACCAAGATTGGGATGCAGGGTCGTGAACGGATAGTCAGCAATCTTGGGTCGCGCGTTCGATGTGGCCGCAAGAAAAGTCGATTTACCAGCATTGGGCATGCCAAGCAGACCCACATCCGCAATCAGCTTCAGCCGCAGCCAGATCGTGCGGTCGATCCCTGCCTGACCGGGGTTAGCCCGGCGCGGAGCCTGATTGGTTGCCGATTTGAAGTGCAGGTTGCCAAAGCCACCATTGCCGCCCTTGGCCAGCAGAACACGCTGCCCAACCTCTGTCAGGTCGCAGATGACGGTCTCTTCGTCCTCGTCCAGAATCTCAGTCCCAACAGGCACACGCAGGATGATATCGTCACCATCCTTGCCCGTGCGCTGCTGACCACGACCGGGTTGGCCGTTTTTGGCAAAGAAATGCTGCTGATAGCGGAAGTCGATCAGGGTGTTCAGCCCATCCACAACTTCGGCCCAGACCGAACCGCCTTTACCGCCGTCACCGCCATCGGGACCGCCGTATTCAATGTACTTTTCACGCCGAAAGCTGACGCACCCGCCACCGCCGGCCCCTGACCGGATGTAGACCTTTGCAAGATCGAGAAATTTCATGTGTGTCCCCTACTGCAAAGGCCCCATCGGCCACAAGTCAGAGTTTTTTACTATATGTCCAGGTGGGCACATTCGCATCGCGCGCCACCGAGTAACTTTCGGCATCACCCAGATACTGGAACCCACAATGGGTCAGAACCCGGGCCGAGGCAGGATTGTCCTGAAACACGCTGGCAAACAAATTCGAATTTTCAAGCGGGTTAGCTTTCACCAACACCTCGACGGCCAGTGAGGCTACGCCTGTATTCCAGTAAACAGGCGCCACCCAATAGCCAACTTCGGACTGATTGCGATCCAGCCGTGTAAGCGAAATCAGACCAATCAGTTCCGGCCCACCATCTTTGGTGGCGTCCATCGCCCAGACGTCCTCATCCCGGTCTTCAGCCATCGAACGCGTCACAAACGCCTCGACCGACCCCGGTGGCAGCGGATGCGGGATCGACGTAGTCATACGTGCCACGCGCTCATCGCCTGCATAATGCTCGATGAGACCCATATCCGACCGGCGCAATGGGCGCAGATCGAACCGCTCGGTTTCGAGGACCGGCTGGTTTATTATTGTCTCGAGTTTCATGAGTGCGTTCCTCCTCCGAACAACACAAAAAATACGGACGCAACAGTGAGACTCGCTAACGTCCACATCAGATATTTTTCCACGGGCCGACCTTCAACCACGTGGGCAATTCTATCTCCGGCAAATGTCCAGATCGGGTGTAAAACCATCTGGCAAAGCAATAAACAGAGAGCGATCGTGAACGTCGCGTTAAAGCTGGGCGTGCCAACCGCAACGAACCCGGTAAATCCGGCTATGATCATGGCCCAAGCCTTCGGGTTAAGGGGATGAACGATCAGCCCCGCCCAAAAACCGGGCACGTCTCCCACAGTTTCACTGCGCGAAAGACGCAGATTGGCGATCTTCCAGGCCAACCAGCAGATATACGCCGCCGAGGCGTATTTCAGGACCGTAAAGACAATCGGTGCCTGATCTGCGAGTTGCAACAGACCAAAACCAACGGGCCAGATGATCAGCTGTTTGCCCAGGATCACACCGGCCACAAACGGCAGAGCCGCCCGAAACCCATAGCGTGCACCTGTACCCAGCAGGACCATATTGGCGGGACCGGGCGTTCCGACCTGAGAGGCTGCGAAGATTAGGAAACTGGTGGTTGCAACGGTCATTGCATCGCCTCCCAGCCCGCACGACGCAGCAGAACGTCCTGAATTATCACATCTTCGTTGGTCGACTGCACCGTCGCACGATGCTGGCCATTTGGTTTGAACCCAAGTTTGGACAGAACCGCCTTGGACCGTTCGTTACCGACATGATAACCCGAGGTCAGTTTCTGCTGATCAGCCGCAAAGAACCTCGAAATCATCGCGCGGGAGGCTTCGGTCACATAACCTTGCCCCCAGAACGCTTTGGCAACCCAATACCCCAGCTGTGATCCGGTCGAGATGCAGCCGATAAGGTTCTCTTCCCGAGTAATGGCAAAGGCATCATGCTCGGCAGCCATCTCGTCCACAAATTCGGTCGAATGCGCGTTCTCATAGGGGTGCGGTACAACCGTCAACCAGCGCACCACGTCCAGATCGTTCAGAAGAGTGACAAGACGCGACGAGTCCTCACGCCGAAACCGACGTAAGACAAGACGCTCTGTTTTTATCACTTCGGTCATGGGACCGCTCCTGAAAACGAGAAAGGGGACCGGCACTTTCTGCCGGTCCCCCATGAAATTTTCTTAAACCTTCTGGGTTTCGGCTTACTCTGCGGCCTCCGCCACTGGCAGGACCGAAATAAAGGTGCGGTTTTTCAGTCCCTTGTGGAACTTCACGGCGCCATCCACAGTTGCAAAGATGGTGTGATCTTTGCCCATGCCTACGCCTTCGCCCGGCCAGAACTTGGTGCCGCGCTGACGCACGATGATGTTGCCTGAAATGGCGGCCTGGCCACCATACAGTTTCACGCCAAGGCGGCGACCAGCTGAGTCGCGACCGTTACGGGAGGAACCGCCAGCTTTTTTATGTGCCATTCTGTCTCTCCTTAGCCTTTAGCCAGATCTTTGGCCTGCTCAACCCATTCGGGTTTCACTTTGACCGTTTCGATAGCAGCAATCTGATCGTCCGACAAGGCGGCCAGAGCGGCAAAGCTCTCGATACCGGCTTCGGCCAGCTTCTTGGCAGCGGCGGGGCCGACACCGGTCAACTGGGTCAGATCGTCAGCGGCAGCGGCAGGTGCCTCTGCTTTGGCTTCAGCTTTCTTGGCAGGCTTTTTTGCCACGGGGGCAGCTTCGCCAGCCGGCGCCGAACCGGTTGCAGCCTTGATGCCCGACTTGTCGGCGCCTGACGCCAAAATGTCGGTGATCTTGACCAGAGTCAGTTTCTGACGGTGGCCAACGGTACGCTTCGAGCTGTGCTTACGACGGCGTTTTACGAAGTTGATGACCTTGTCACCTTTGATCTGTTCGATCACTTCGGCCTGAACGCCTGCGCCTGCGACGAACGGTGCACCAACAACCGGAGCGTCGCCGCCCAGCATCAGAACATCGTTGAATTGAACTGTTTCACCTGCGTCGGCAGCCAATTTTTCAACGCGGAGGATATCGCCCGCTTGAACTTTGTACTGCTTGCCGCCAGTCTTGAGGACCGCAAACATGCGTCTTTCCTTTGTCTAATCGCGTTCTATGGTCCCCGACCGGGCGTTTTTGGCTTTCGCCACCTCGAACAGCGCGCCCTTTTCGGGCTGTGTGACGACCCGTGGGACAAGGTCCTAGGGTCAATAATAACGACACCCGGCGCGGAAAACCGGCCGGGATGCGCGCTTATCCATAGATTGATCGGCAAAGTCAACATCAAATACAGGATCAAAGATCCGATGCGCCAAGCGCCCGTGAGACCGCCTGTCCCAGTTGAAAATAGATCTGGTCATACATCTTATCGAAACCATCGAAAAAGGCCTCGTTTACGGCGCGCCCGGTCTCAGTTCGGGAAAAAGCAATGTTCTCCCGCATCTGAGCCTCATCGAGCGGTTGATAGGCTACCAGAAGGAAGGAATACAACCAGATGCGGTTTTCCTCGGCAAGCCTGTCCTTGTCCGACAAGAGCTGCGCCAGAATATCTTCCGAGCTGGTTCCGGCATCCGCGCTGAGGCCGCGAAAAAAGTTATAATCCGAACTAAGCGAGCTTTGTACGTTCTTTTCGATAAGGTCATTGACCTCGATATACTCGCCGACCAGCCGGTAAAGTTGGGTGCCGCCTGCCCCGTTCAGATAGTTTTCACGCGCCATGTCTTTGATAGTTTCATCTGCAAAGGCCTTTCTGGCCGAGTTTTCCAGAGTTATAACGGTTTGCCCGACATCACTTTCAAAGAACAGGATGGCGCGATCCATCTGGCTAGCTGTCAGGCTTGTCTCGAAGGTCCCGGAAATCTGTTCCTGCATCCACTCCGGATCATAAATCTCGTCCACCTGATCATCGAAGAGCGGCCCGCCGTCACCACCCAGAAATGTGTCGTTCAGGCCTTTGGACTGAGCCAACCCTTCGTCGCGCAAGATATCGACGACCTGTTCCAATTGAAGTGCCAGCATGAGGCGTTCAACCCGCTCGGACGCCGCCAGCGGCATGGCTGACAGCAAAACGGCAAAACAAGCAGCGATCAGGCGCATCAAATATCCTGGGCCGGGTGCAGTTCCGCCATCCGCGCGGCCAGGTCTTCAAACTTCATGGCCATGATTTCGTATTGAATGGCATTCAGCAGCTCATAGACTTCTTGCATCAAAGGTTGTTCCAGCGCCTCAGCATAGGCGACGACCTCAGAATCCGAGAAGTCCTGATAGGTATAGGCTGCCCCGGCAAGCGCGGACAGCTGCAAAGCTTGTCGCATGCCGGTCTCATTGCGCTTCATCATCTGACGCAGCTCATCCGCGCCCAGTTGCAAGTCGATCACCCCCGAGGCGCTGGCAGCGAGCAAAAAGCGCACCTGAATTTCCTGCAGCGCACGCAATGCCGTCCCGCTGGAATCAATTGCATTATTCATGCGTTTCAGATTTTCGACCCGTTTCGATCCACCCTTGATCAGGTCCGAGACGATTTTCTGCCCTTCCAGTTGCTTGGCATCGTCATCTTCAACCATGTGCGATGCATTCTCGGACTCGACCAGCCGTTGCCCAAGATCGGATGCATAAAACTCGACCGCATGGGTTAGCGCCTCGTCGCTCAGCGTTTGTTCCAGAATAGACACGGCTGTTTCGCGCATTTCCTTGGTATCAAAGACCTCTTCGGTCAGGCGTGTCCAGTCGGACCCAAACCCATCAGGATCGATCCCCAACATTTGCGGGGCTGAGGCCGAGGCCAGAGCGATGCTTTCAAGTGCAACGTCGAACCCGGTTGTTGTCAAAAAGGCTTCGATCCGATCCCGTCCGGCAGCAAATGCTTGCTGCGACCCGGAAATCACGAACAGAACGGCGGCGAATAGCGGCAGGATAGTTTGGCGTAAAGGATATGTCATACCTATGAGCCTAGGGGAAATACCGCGTCAGGCAACGGAAAATCCCGCCTTTGTCATTTTCAGGAATTTTCTGCTTGCACCCCCGCGCGTTCCTCACTAAATCCCCCCCTCACAGACCCCCGCGGAGAGGTGCCGGAGTGGTCGAACGGGGCGGTCTCGAAAACCGTTGTGGGTGCAAGCCCACCCAGGGTTCGAATCCCTGTCTCTCCGCCACTACCTATCAAAAATAAAAGATATTCCCAGGCTTTCTGCTCCCACGAGGGACGCCGTTAAACCACTTTGCGCTGCCGCAACATGTCATACTATGACAACATTTCGGGTTTCGTTTGCACCAACTATGCCATTTCTTGGGTTCAAATCTTGGCGCGAGAGCATCGGTAGTCGCCATGGGGCACCGCAGACCTCGATGGCCGCGAAGGCAGCGCAGATTCCAAACATCCGCACATGCCGAATGGGTTCTTTCCTTGAAATTTGATGGGATAGCCAACTCCGCGCGCCCACTCTTGAACCCTAACGCGCAAATCGACCGTGCCAGTAATGATGTCGTCGAACCCACTACGGAAGATCTTTGTTGTTATTTGTTCGAGCGAAAGCCCTATGTCCATCTCAAATGTATCCGCCCATACGAACCTTCCGTCTCCAATGTTGCGGTTGAGAAATCCGTCGAAGTCCCGGGCGACACTGGTGTTTGGATCACTTGCAATACTCGATCTAATCATACTGTCAGGTTAAGTAAGGACTTTTGGGAACACCAGCGGTAGAGAACGACTGTACTCTTGTAGACCCTTACCAAAGGCTAAGTACCCTCCGCATCTTGCTGTCGTCATTTGAAACTGCTGGATGCTACGATGGGGCCATCCATCCGGACCGGTTCGCCTGCATTCAAATCACCCTAACGCTCTAACCTGCTTAAGTTCCGCTGAACCCGACCTAACGTGCTACTTTTGTGCCAGACTGTGTTTCAGCATTTCAATTCGTTCAGGGTCCAAAGCACCGAGACGAAGCCATTCATATGACAATGACACATAGAGTGCTCCCATGCGCTGACTGAACCACAGAAAGAAATCTGCATCCGGGAGGTCTCCGTCTGCCACAGCCCTTTGAAACAGCTCTCGTTCGATTTCTGTAATGCGTACAATTTCGGGTGTCTGCCAGCCAATCGCCTCAGTGCCGCCGGGCTGACTGAGGTCCAGTAAGACAAGCCGCGCAATGCCAGGGCGTTGAACCAACAAATCGACCTGACGACCTTGAATGAAGTTCAGCGCTTGCATTGCGCCAAGTGATTCGTCCACGTTGTCGTAACACAGAAGAATTTGGCCTAAGCCTCGGCGCGTCACTGCTTCGAGTATCGCCTGCATACTCGAAAAATGGGCGTAAAGAGAAGGTGGTTTGATCCCCAACTCTTTGGCGATCAAGGCATGCTGCAGTCGCTGGGGGCCCACCTCGGCACTCAGGCGTTCAACAACATCAAGTATATGATCTTTGGAGTTTTTCTTCTGAATCATAATCAACTTTTCGTCTGTTTCTTTTGAATATCCGCTTCAAACGGGTCGCGCCTGTGGGCAGAGCGCTTCGCCACGGTACCTAATTTCGTTAGGATACGTAACCTAATTATGTTAGGCTAATGGTATTAGGGAATAGAGCCACGCGTAAGAAGCCGGGCCAATAGGGAGGGACAGATGTCAAATTCGGATATTCAGCTTGAGGTGTCGCGCCTCGAAAAACTCACCGAAGATTACACCCGCGAACCGGTTCCGGCGGACGTGAATACACGCGGCATCCAGATCGCAGTTATCCAATGTGCAATCGGCATCACGCTTCCGGTGCTGGCCTACAGCTCTTGGCTGGCTCAAGATAATGGACTGGGCAGCGCCAACTTTGCCTTCTGGGTTGGCAGCTGGATTGTCGCGATCATTTCGATCTTTTCGGGAATCGTCGGTGCACGTTCGCGCCTGTCGACCTACATGATCCTGCAATTCTCGTTTGGTCAAACCGGCGCAAAGCTGGTGAACCTGTTGATGGCCCTGATCCTGTTGGGTTGGTACGCGGTGACCTGCGAAGAGTTCGGCGTGGCGATTTCGCAAGCCCTCAAGACAATGCTCAACATCGACTTCAACGTGAAAGTCGCGACCTTTATTGGTTCGGTCCTGATGACGATCACAACGATCTTTGGCTTTCAGATGATCGAGAAATTCTCGCGTTTCTCGGTACCGTTGCTGGCGGCGTTCATGATCTAAGTCGCGTTCCAAGCCACCGGCAATGCCGACAGCGCGCTGGACTGGACCCGCACGGCAACAACCGAGAGTGAGATTTCGCTGATCTCGACTGTGATCGGCCTGTTCGTGATTGCAGCTGTGCTGATGCCGGATTTCACGCGGTATTGCCCTAACGACCGGGAAAGTCTGATTGCATCAGCTGTGGGACTTGGCTTCACTTTCCCTATGGTTGCCCTGATGGCGGCGATCCCTGCGGTTCGCACTGGTGAATCCGACCTGATCCTTATCATGGCTGGAATGGGTGTGGTCTGTGCCGCTTTGTTCGTTCTGGTTTTCGCCACTTGGTCGACGAACATCACCAACCTCTATTCCTCGACCCTGACGCTGCCGACATTCGCAACAAAGACCTCAAGCTGGAAGATCACTGTCTTCGGCGCGATCATCGCAACCATTGCCGCCGTGGGCGGGTTCGCCAGTTATTTCTCGGACTTCCTGCTGTTTATCGGGGTTTGCGTGACACCGCTGGTCGGCGTCTATGCCGTCGACTTCTTCCTGGTCAATGACCGGGACTATGGCCTGAACAAGCTGGAAAGCACTCCGGCTATCGGTTGGCCAGCATTGATCGCGTGGGCCGCAGGCTCGGTACTCGGCTACGTCACGCAAAATGGTTATCTGACGCTGACCGGCCTGTCCGCGATCGATGCGTTGGTCGCCACAGCAGTGCTGTACTTCGTGTTGGCGAAGGCTCTGCGCAAAACAGGTTAACCCTCCCCGACTGCCCGTGCGCGGCTGCTGCGCCTCGCGCGGGCCTTTTCAAGGAGCAATGACAATGCCCACGTCCCTTTCAGGGCTGATGCCCTACGCAGTCTGGCGGCACTTCGAAGGTCTCAGCCAGATCCCGCGCGGATCAGGCAAGGAAGAGCGGGCGGTCGCTTTTGTCCGCGGATTTGGTCTGGCGTTGGATCTGGATACCCGTGTCGATGCCACCGGCAACGTGATCATCCGCAAACCCGCGACCCGTGGGATGGAAGATCGCCCGACGGTCGCTCTGCAATGCCATCTGGATATGGTGCAGGAGCAGGAAGAAGGGCGTGGTTTCGACTTTGACTGCGATCCCATTGAATTGGTGGTGGACGGCGACTGGCTGACCGCTCGGGGTACGACATTGGGGGCGGACAACGGTATCGGCGTCGCCCTGACAATGGCCGTTCTGGCCTCGTCCCAGATGGCACATCCGGCGATTGAGGCTTTGTTCACCGTCGACGAAGAGGTCGGCATGAGCGGAGCCGAGGCGGTGACAGCCGACCAGTTGACTGCGCCCTATCTGATCAATCTGGATATGGAGAGCGATCACGAGTTGACCATTAGGTGCGCCGGTGCCGTCGATATCCTGGCCGAGGGCCGATATGATCAGCAGCCGCTGAATGGTGACGCGCATCTCTATGAGATTCAGGTGCGGGGTGGCCTCGGCGGACATTCCGGCCTCGACATCCATCTGGATCGCATGAACGCTATCAAGGTTCTGGCAGAGGCACTGGTTCGACTTAACGCAGCCGTGCCCTTGACGGTCACGTGGTTCGGCGGCGAAGGCGTGGCCAACGTCATCCCGCGCCGTGCCAAGGCCCATTTTGCGGTTACCCCAGGCAGTGAGACTGCGTTGCAGGAGGCTATTCACGGCTTGCCGGATCTTGTGGCACCGTTCGTGCCTCGCGAACCCGATGCCCGCATTCGGTGCAACCGGGTACATGAGACTGCCGAGCGCGGCTTTACCCCTGCGTTCCAGGCCGAGTTTCTGGTTGCAATTGGCCGGGTGAACAGCGGCGTCCATTCGATGAGCGACGACGTGCCCGATCTGGTCGAGACCTCCAACAACCTGTCTATCGCCGTCGCGGAAAAAGGCCGGTTTCAGGTCACCTGCCTGGCCCGTAGCTGCGTCGAAGCCCACAAACCAAAGGTCATTGAACGGGTGAAAGACAGCGTCGGTGGAACCGGGGCGCAAATCTGGACGGCCAATGAAGCGCCGGGATGGGAACCTCAGGCCGATGGCGCGCTGTTGCATTTCATGTCGAACGCCTACCACTCCCAGCAAGGCGAGAAGCCCGGAGTGATCGCAATTCATGCCGGGTTGGAAACCGGTATTCTGTCTCAGACCTTCCCGGCCACCGAAATGATCTCGTACGGGCCAAACATTCAGGGCGCTCATTCCACCGATGAACGAGTGCAGATCAGCTCGGTCCAGAAAGTCTGGGCAGTTCTGCAAAAAACGCTCGCCAAACTCCCTTCAGCATAAGGAACTCTAACCATGACTCCGAACCTGCCCGAGCAATATCTGGTCGTTGCGCGCCGTATCATTCAGGAGATGTTTGCTGCCAAGCCCGGAGAGACCGTGGCCCTGACTGAGGACGACGGCACCGACCCGCTGATCACGCAAGCCTTTTATCAGGCGGCGGCCGAGGTGGATGCCAAGCCGCTGATCATGAAGTTCCGGCGGGCGAACAACAATGGTGAGGCAGGAATGCCGGACTGGCCCGCCGGAGCCATGGAAGCCGCCCTTAGTCACGCCGACATCTGGATCGAAAACAACGAGGCGTTCACGCTCTACTCCTCCATGTGGGAACGCGTGATGGAGGCCAACGACAACCTGCGTTACAATGTGCTGGCGGGCAGTTCCATCGACAGTCTTGAGCGGGTGTTCTGCCACTATGACATCACCCGCATGGGCCAAGTGATCGACAAGATCGTAGCGCTTGCGGCCAAGGCCAAGACCGTGCGCGTCACCAACGAAAGCGGCACGGACGTGTCCTTTGAAATGGACCCCAACAACGTGATCGATGCCGATAGCGGAGATTTCTCGCAGAAGAAATTCGGCACTGCACCTGGGTATGTGAACCTCGTTCCCAAAACCGGCACGATGGAAGGCCGTATCGTGTTTGACATGATCATGCATGCTGACCTGTCGAAAGGCGGCAAAGTTGAGTTCACCATGCAAGACGGCAAGATCCTCGATTACGGCGGCCAACACGGGAACCTGTTGCGCGATTATGTCGAAGGCTTCGACGAAGAAAACATGCGCAGGATCAGCCATATGATGATCGGGTTCTGCACTGGCGTGCGCGAGCTGAGTTGGGAAATCGTCGAGGACGAACGCATCTGGGGTGGTGTCGACTTCGGCTTCGGCCACACCTCTCCGATGGACATGCCCCCGCATGGCCAACCCGCCAGTTCTCATTTTGACGGTATTTCAACCAAGGCAACCGTTTGGCTGGACGATCTGAAAATTATGGAAAATGGGGTGATCGTGCACCCGGACATCAAGGAAGATGCCGAACAATTGCTGCATGACTACGACCGAAAAACCGCGAGCGCGTAACGGTCGTCGCCCCCATCCTCGTCAGCAAGACTGGCGAGGATGGCATACTTACTGTTTTAGCGGATTTGCTTTAGGGTCAAAAATATCTTCCTTCGGTGCCACCCCAAAACGCGGGTTTGGACACCGAGCGCGGTATTATCGCCGGGAGCGTCGAACAGACAGCCCGCTTGGACAACCCGAACGCTTCCGCACTCAGATTGCATTGGCTTCTCTGACCGTAAGTTGCCGTTCTGCTCCCAGAAACCAAGATTCTCCGGAAACGATCATACGGTTACCAGGCTCAAGATGATCAAAATCGAAATTGGAATCTGGACCAAGATTGGGGATCGAAATGACTGCCTGATACATGTGCCCGGCATTGTCGCGAACGGTAACTGTACTTCCATCCTTTTCAGGCTTAACCGAAACGATTTCTACTTCCAGCTCGTTGAGTTCCACCTCGTCGTTGGCGGATGCTCGCGTCCCCGGCTGACAGGCTGTAACACTTAGAAGAACGAAAAATGTAACAATGGCTTTCATCAGTTTTTGCATGATGTTTTGTGATCTTCTGATTAGAGGCTTGAAGGCGATGCGTTTCATCTGACCCGTTGGCGTTTTGGCTGATCTATTGCGTAGACACGCTTATCGAGCAGAAAGTAGTATCAACCGCAACATATACGAGACCCTTTCGGATCAAATACTTGATAAAGGAAAATTTGGCTGGTTTTTAGTCGATCTATTAGTAACTTGCATACCGATCAGATTGTGGTTGTAATCGCTTTTTGCGGAAAATCTATTGGAGTGCACTCTTGATAATTCCGTTTCATGTTCGGGAAATGCTTCAACGCATCAGGGCACGATTTGACGCTGATCAGATACCGAAACAGATGGCACCAAATGATGCCGAGTTTTCAACACTGCGCCCGTCCCGCAAGCCTACCAAAGAGATGGTCGTGCGCTTTTGGGAGCAGTTGAAACCCACAGCCAGCGACGAGGATCAAGCGCAAATCGCTGATCCGGAAACGGTAGAAGATGCCGAAACCTATGGCACCAATATTGAGAACTTCATCGGGACGGTTAAGCTTCCTGTCGGGGTCATTGGACCTTTACGTTTGAACGGAATGAACGCAAACGGCGATTTTCATATCCCCCTTGCAACAACCGAGGCGGCGCTGGTCGCGTCTTATGCCCGGGGCGCTTATGCCGCCACCCGATCGGGCGGTGTCAGTACAG
Organism: Ruegeria sp. CDSC054; assembly: GCF_059610645.1. Lineage (NCBI taxonomy): Bacteria > Pseudomonadati > Pseudomonadota > Alphaproteobacteria > Rhodobacterales > Roseobacteraceae > Ruegeria > Ruegeria sp. CDSC054. The sequence continues at coordinate 317,053 of NZ_JBXWOA010000001.1, forward strand.
CTGTTTTGTACGAAGGTGTTCTGCGGACACCGGCGTTTGTTTTTGAGAGCCTTCTTAAGGCCGGGCAATTTGTGGATTGGGTTGTGACAAATGTCGACATACTCAAATCTGCGGCCGAAGCGACGACCCGTCATGGCAAGCTTGTATCGCTGGAGCCGTTCATTGATACAAACGTCGTTTTTTTGATTTGCCGCTACACCACAGGTGACGCAGCGGGTCAGAATATGGTGACCATCGCCACCGACGCCTTGTGCCACGCAATCGCGGATAGCTGCCCTGTCGCGATTGAGAACTGGTATGTCGAAGGCAATTTTTCGGGCGATAAAAAGGCTTCGGCGCTGGGGCTGGTAACGGGGCGCGGGCGTAAGGTCAGCGCCTCGGTCACGCTTCCGGCTGAGGTTGTCAAAAAGACGCTTGGAACGACGGTCGAAGCGATGCTTGACTATGGCCGTGTCGCCAATCTGGGGGCGCTTTTGTCCGGCCAATTTGGGGCGCAGGCGCACTATGCCAACGGGCTGGCGGCATTCTACATTGCAACCGGACAGGACGCGGCCTGCGTTGCCGAAAGCGCGATGGGAATCACGCGAATGGAACCAAGGGGCGACGATCTTTTCTGTTCGGTTACACTTCCGAACATCTTGGTTGGCTCGGTCGGCGGGGGCACTGGATTGCCCAGCCAGGCAGCAGCGCTGAACATACTCGGCCTACGGGGCAGCGGGTGTGGCACAGCTTTGGCTGAAGTGGCCGCGGCCACGTGCCTATGTGGTGAAATCTCCATCGTCGCCGCGATTGCTGCGGGCCATTTCACCCGCGCCCATGAAAGTCTGGCCCGCCACAGATGAGCATTCAGAACCGATTCTGGATTTATCAATCCGAGCGTTTTCCACTGAAGAAAACCGTCCCTCTGTTGCTGGTGTTTTCCTCGGCCAGTATCTGCGTGTCCGCCCGTCTCGCAGACCGCCCCCTGCCCGAATGGCCCGCCTTTGCCGCCGGCTTTGTGTTGGCCATGGCGTTGTTCTTCCAGATGCGGGTCTGTGACGAGTTTAAGGACGCTGAAGACGACCGGCGCTACCGGCCCGAAAGGCCGATCCCACGCGGATTAGTCTCAACCGGTGAAGTTCTAAGCCTGGGTTTACTGACCATTCCACTGGCATTTGCGGCTGCCTGGTTCTGGTACCCGTCGGTTTTGTGGCTGTTGGGCGCGGTTTGGATCTGGCTCGCGGCGATGACGGTCGAATTCGGTGTCCCGGCCTGGCTGAAGGCGCGGCCGGTTTTGTACCTGCTAAGCCATATGGCGATCATGCCCTTGATTGATCTGTTGCTGACCGGCCTCGAATGGCTGCCGGCAGGCGGGGCGGCGCCCTCTCTGTGGCTGTTCCTGGCGTTGTCCTTTGTGAATGGCTGCGTCCTTGAGATCGGGCGCAAACTGTGGGCACCAGAAAACGAAATTGCCGGGGTCGACACCTATTCCGCCCTATGGGGTCCGCGTCGGGCGGGGCGTATCTGGATCGGCTGCGTCCTGCTGTCCTATGCGCTTCTTGTCGGCACGGGCAGCGCCACAGGCGTTGGCTGGCCAAGTGCCCTGATCGGCGCGCTGGCGCTGGTTCCTTGCGGGGCTGCCGCATTCCGCTATAGTCAGTCACCAACTGAGAAAGCCCAGAACAGGATGGACACTGTTTCCGGCCTTTGGGTGTTTTTCTGCTATGCCACGGCTGGTTTCCTGCCCTTCTTGTTCGGAGCCGCTGTATGACTTTCATCGTCGCCCAAGCGGATGCCAACGATGTCTCGGTTGTCGGTGGCAAAGCGGCGGTACTGTCGCATCTGACGCAGCACGGTTTTTCCCCACCCGAGTTCTTTGTCATCACTAATGACGCATTTCGCATGGGGCAGTCCGGGCCCATCGCGAAAAAGGGCCTGCGATCGGCAGTGACCGCTGCGCTTAAAACGCTCGGGCCCGGGCCTTACGCGGTGCGCAGCTCTGGCCGGTCCGAAGATGGCGTGGATCACAGTCACGCGGGACAGTTCGAGTCTGTCCTGAACGTTCCTGGCAAGAGTGTGATCGCAGCGGCCAAGCAGGTGTGGCAATCCGGTTTCTCGGCAACGGTCGAAACCTACCGGGCGGTCAAATCCGGCGGCCAAGCCGAGGCTCCTGCGATCATCGTACAATGCATGGTCGATGCAAAGACGGCCGGTGTCGCCTTTTCCGCCGATCCGGTCAGTGGTCGGCGCAATGTGGTCGTGATCTCGGCCATTGAAGGCCTTGCAGACCAGCTTGTGTCAGGTGAAGCGGACGGAGAGGACTGGATCATCGGTGCGGATGGCACACCGGAAAGCGCACCAGACACCCCAACACATTTGAACGTGAACGAGGCGCAATCCATCGCGGCCCTTGCCCAAAAGGCCGAAGCTCTGTTTGGATCACCTCAGGACATCGAATGGGCCATTGATGCGCAAGGGCTACATATTTTGCAGGCCCGACCGATTACCACGGCCTTACGTCCTGTGCCGCTCGAAGACCAGACACTTACTATTTTCGACAACTCCAATATCGTAGAAAGCTATCCGGGCATCGTCAGCCCGCTGACCTATTCTTTTGCTCTGCATGTTTATTCTCAGGTGTATCGCGCTTTCGTCAGGTTGCTGGGCGTTTCCCGGCACACGGTTGCCCAGAACCCAACTGTGTTTGACAATTTGCTGGGGCGGGTGGATGGGCGTGCCTATTACAATCTGATCAACTGGTATCGCGCGCTGGCACTGTTGCCCGGGTTTTCACTGAACCGCGACTATATGGAAACGATGATGGGCGTTTCTGAGCCGATGCCGCGTGAGGTCACGGATGCTCTTGCTCCGCCCTCCACCACTGGTTGGACCAGGGTCGTGGAATACGCGAAACTCGCCAAGGTTGCCGGCGGTCTGATCTGGCAGGCTATCCGGCTGCCGCAGACCCGGCGCAATTTTTATCATAGGCTGAACGACATATTGCTGGCGGGGCTCGATGTGAACACGTCCAACGCGACCGAACTGGCGGCCGAGTACAGGCGCATCGAAAGCACCTTGCTGGATCGTTGGGACGCCCCGCTGATCAACGATTTTCTATGCATGATTGCCTTTGGCGGCTCGCGCAACCTGCTACAAAAGTGGCTGGGCGAGGACGGGTTGACCCTGCACAATGACCTCATGATCGGGCAAGGCGATATCGTTTCAGCGGAACCCGCTCAGCGCATTGCCCAAATGGGAAAGTTGGTTAGGCAGGCAGGTCTTGCCGCAACTTTAAAAGCCAATGCAGAGCTGTCAGTTTTTTCCGGGCACCGGCAAATCGAAGCCGAGGTTGATGCGTATCTTGAGAAGTTCGGCGACCGATGCACCGAAGAGCTCAAGCTGGAAAGCGTTCCGCTGCGCGACGACCCAACCAGCCTTTTGCTGGCGATTGCAGCCAGCGCCGAGCGTCCCCCGTCCGGGCGTCAGGAAGGCGCTGAACCGGACTGGCAAGCTCTGTTTCCAGCAAACCCCCTCAAACGGCAGTCGGCCAAATGGATTCTTGGCTGGACCAAGGCGCGTGTGCGCGACCGCGAAAACCTGCGTTTTGAACGCACGCGAATCTTTGGTTATGCGCGGCGTGTGTTTTTGGGCATCGGCCGGGAATTCGCCGCCCACGATCTGATTTCATCACCAAAGGATGTATTTTTCCTGACAACACATGAGGTTCTCGGAGCAGTCGAAGGCTATAACCTGTCACCTGATCTGAAAGGCATCGTTGCGCGGCGCAAACAAGAGGATGAAGCTTCATCCCGACGCCCCGACCCGCCGGAACGCATCGAAATCCGTGGTCCCGCCATCGCGCCGATCTGGTCCGACAACGCGGAACTCGAGGTGGACACGGCACGGGTGAAGCACGGCACGGGCTGTTCCGCAGGACAGATCAAAGCGCGTGCGCGTGTGATCCGTGATCCACGCACCGAGGCCCTGGACCCCGGAGACATTCTGGTGGCGCGCCACACCGACCCGGGCTGGATCGCCGTATTCTCAAACGCATCGGCCATCGTCGTCGAGCGAGGATCACTGTTGTCACATTCGGCCATTGTGGCGCGCGAACTTGGTATCCCCTGCGTGGTTGGCCTGAAAGGGGCCACCAACTGGATCGAAGATGGAGAGATGATCTCGGTCGACGGGGCAAGCGGCGCGGTGGAGCGGTGCGATGGGTAGCAGTGAGATTGAGAAAAAAGCGGATTTCGACTATGTCCGCTATGCCCAACTGTGGGAGGACGCAGATGTCCTGACTTCTGCATTGGGCGATTGTGCGGGCAAGACATTGGTGTCCATCTGCTCGGCCGGTGACAATGCGCTGGCGATGCTGACACTCGATCCCGCGCGCGTCGTGGTTCTGGACCTATCACCGGCGCAGATCGCCTGCCTCAAACTCAGAATCGCGGCCTATCAGCGGCTGACTCATTCAGAGTTCATCGAACTTACAGGCTCGCGCCCAAGTACCCGACGGGGTACATTGCTGGGCCGGGTTTTGGACGCCACAGATACCGACACACGCGCCTTCTGGGAGGCTCTGACTCCGGAGGTCAAAAAACACGGCATTGGGGGCGTCGGCAAATTTGAACGCTATTTTCGCATTTTTCGGACCCGGCTTTTACCGCTGGTGCATTCACGCCGAACCATCGACGAAGTGTTCACTCCACGCAGTCCAGAAGCACGACAAACTTTTTTCGACGCGCGGTTCAACACATTCCGTTGGCGTCTTTTGCTGAACATCTTCTTTTCTCGCTTCGTCATGGGGCGCATGGGCCGGGACAGCGCATTTTTCGATCATGTCGAAGGCAGCCCGGCCCAACATGTCGCCCGCCGCATCCGTCATGCGGGGGTCGCCACCGATCCTTCGCAAAATCCCTATCTGCATTGGATTCTCAAGGGCGACCACGGTGACGCGCTGCCGATGGCGTGGCGCCCCGAGCATTACGAGACAATCCGATCCCGATTGGATCGTCTCGACATCCGCCTCGGGTCGCTCGAGGCATTTGTATCGACCGGTGAAAAAGCCAGCGGGTTCAACCTGTCGGATATCTTCGAATACATGTCGCCTGAAAGCTTCCCGCAAGTCTACGGCTCTATCCTGACCGCCGCAGAGCCACACGCCCGACTGGTCTATTGGAACATGATGGCACCCCGGCGGGTTCCGCCGGTATACAGAAGCCAGATAGGCACACTGACCGACATCGAAACGCAGCAGAAAGCCCGTGACATGGCATTCTTCTATTCGGATTTCGTCGTTGAAGAGGTGCAACCGTGACGGTTCCTGGGCAGGTTCTGCTGGCGGCGGGGTCCGTATTGGCTCTGGTCGGAGTAATGATGGTCATCCGAAGTCTGGCCAACACGGCGGGTTTGAGCGCCGAAGTGCAGCGCAAGCTGATGCATGTCAGCACGGGCCTCTTTGCGTTGCTGTTGCCCTGGCTCTTTCCTGATCGCTGGCCGGTGTACATGCTGATCGCAGCCACAATGCTGGTGATGCTTGTGCTGCGCCTGCCGCGTTTTTCATCGGGTCTTGGCGCGACCCTACATGGGGTTGAACGCACATCCTACGGTGACTTTCTACTCGCCTTGTCCGTTGGACTTTGCTTTTTGCTGGCGGGCGAAAACACGCTGTTCTACTTGCTGCCAATTGCAGTTCTGACACTCGCGGATGCTGCCGCAGCGCTTGCCGGGACCGCGTATGGAACCAAACGCTACGTGGTGGAAGATGGCGACAAGAGCCTAGAAGGGTCAGTGGTGTTTTTTGTCGTAACGCTATTGGTTGCGATCATCTGCTTCTTGTTCTTGTCGAAACTCCCGCCATCTAACGTCATGATGTTGTGTCTTATGGTTGCGGCCTTTGGCACATTGGTCGAGGCGCAAAGTTGGCGGGGGTTTGATAACTTGTTCCTGCCGCTTGGCTTGCTAATTTTTCTGAACGGCCACTATCACAGCTCTTTGGCAGAGCTCGCCCTGTTGGCTGCCATGTTTTTTGCCGCCCTTGCCAGTTTCGGCGTGGTGGGAACCAAGCTGGGCCTGACCAAGCATACGACCCGCGTGTATGTTGTCGCGGTTTTTTTGCTGCTTGCGGCCGCTAAACTGCAGAACACAGTACTCCCGATTATGGTTCTTGCCGCACATGGCTGGGCACGCACCGCTTCTCCTTGTGACAGTAAGTACCCCGATCTGGATATTGTAGCCGCCTTAGGGTTTTTGGGTTTCGGTTGGCTTGCGGTTGGAAATGCAACGGGATGGGATGCAATTTCTTTTTTTGGGCTCAGTGCGATGGGGTTGGCTATGGGGCTCTCTGCAGTGGCGCTGTGTGCCAATCCTATTGCGATACCGTTTGCTGCGGCTTTCCTGTTTATCATTCGGTCTTGGGCTGTTTCCCAGAATTCTGAACAGTCGAACTGGGCCGAGCCGCTGACGGCTCTGACCCTGCTCTCACTGCTGTGCACAGTCGCGGTACCATTGGCCCGGCCACACTGGTTCGGAAAAGATCGGGTTCTGAGGTTGACGCTGTTGGCCCTCGCCCTTCCCTTGCTCTACTATGTTTGGGTCGTTTCTGGATCGCTTGGAGCGGGGTTCTTTGCCGGAATTGTTTCATGACCAAAGAGACGATCAAAACCGCTGATGCAAAGCTGACCGTGTATCTGAACGGCCCGAACTGGGACGGCGTTCCCGCCGCAACCTTCGGTGATTTTTCCTGCAAAACCCCCGAGGCCGGAGCCGAAATCCTGCACAAGGGGATACGGCAGGTCAGAGACGCGGGCCTCGACCGGATCATCGGGCCGATGTCCGGCGATACCTGGCACAGTTACCGGTTTGTCTCGGGCAGCGACGGGTCTGCTTCGTTCCTGATGGAGCCCACCAACAAACCTCATGATCCCGAGGTGTTTCGGTCGGCAGGATTTACAGAGATAAGCAGGTACTTCTCGGCCCGAGTGCCGCTGCAGGCCGCCGCCCGGTCGGCACCGCCGGTAATCGATGGGTTCGTGGTGGAAGAGTGGGATGGAACAGACCCCGAGGCCCTGTTCCGTCAGGTATTCGAACTTTCATCCCGGGCATTCTCAAACAACGCATTCTATAAGCCGATTTCCGAGGCGGATTTTCTGGCCATGTATATGCCGGTCGTGCCGATGATGAAGCGCGACCTGATCCTGTTTGCGCGCCGCCGCGACGGGACATTGGCCGGATTTTTGTTCGGCATTCCCAACTATGCCGAAGGCCCCGATCCGACTTCCGCAATCCTTAAGACCTATGCAAGTCTCGAACCCGGCGCCGGGCGGCATTTGGCACACAGGTTCCACAAGACAGCATTCAGCATGGGGTACGACACCGCCATTCATGCGCTGATCCATGATGACAACAGCTCGGCCGACCGCAGTGCCGCGGAAGGTGCAACGATTTTCCGACGATATTCCCTGCTTGGGCGGAAGCTGAATGGCTGACCTGCTTGCCCATTTTTCAGCTGCGGTTGAACGGTTTCCGGACAGGACCGCAATAGTGGACGGCAAAGGCCGCCAGATTAGTTTTCAGACCCTGCACTCACGGGTTCAGCACCTGGCAGGTAGGTGGCAGGACAAGGGTATCCAACCAGGTGATCGTGTGCTTTTGGCCATGCCTGTCGATGCGGACCTGTATGCAAGTCTGGCCGCCCTATGGTCCCTTGGCGCCACCGTAGTCTTGCCGGAACCGGCCATGGGGTTGGCCGGTCTGCGCCACGCCGCCCGGACCACGAAACCAAAAGCGTTCTGTGCAGCGGGCGCTTATTCTTTGCTGAAGTTTCTGATTCCAAACCTTTGGTCCCTACCTCTGCTGAAGCCGGGGGAAAGTCGCTGCGATCCGGTGGTCCATGAGGTTCGACCGGAGGATATAGCCCTTATTTCTTTCACCTCCGGGACGACGGGCCAGCCGAAAGCCATTCCCCGCTCGCATGCATTTCTGATGGCGCAGCACGATGCCATCGCGCCCCTCCTCGCCAGCAACAATGCCGAGCGCGATCTGGTGGCCTTTCCGGTGTTCACATTGATCAATCTGGCGGCTGGGCGCACAAGTGTTCTCCCGAACTGGAAGTTGAGCAAGCTGGACCGCTTGTCGCCAGAACAGTTGGATAGCTGGATCCATGTGCAGCAAATCACCCGAACCCTCATCCCGCCGTCACTTTGTGAAAAACTTGCTCAATCCGGCGACACCGGTGCGTTGCGCACGGTGTTCACGGGCGGTGGCCCGGTGTTCCCGGACCTGGTGGAGACGTTGAGAACCCGGCACAGGCTTTCGGTTATTTGCGTCTACGGATCGACCGAGGCCGAACCGATTGCCCATCTCGACGCCAGGGACATCTCGGAGGAGGATTACCGTCGGATGTCCGGTGGCCATGGGCTTCTCGTCGGATATCCAGTGCCTGAGATCACGCTCCGCATTTGCGACAATGAAATTCAGGTCGCAGGGGCACATGTGAACAACGGTTATCTTGATCCGGCCCAATCAGTGGAAAACAAAATTAAAGAAGGCGGCGTCGTTTGGCACCGAACCGGTGACGCTGGCACGTTGGACGAGCACGGACGATTGTGGTTATGGGGGCGGATGGGGTCCGAAATTGAAGTGAATTCGGGTTCATTATTTCCCTTCGCAATCGAAGTCGCGGCAAGGCAATGGCCGGGTGTAGAACACTGCGCACTTGTGAATACGAAAGCAGGCCCGGCGCTTTGCATTCAAGGGTTCCCTGCTCAAGTTGAGGCTTGGAGTAGTTGTGCGCTTAGTTTTGGTGTTCCCAAGGTGATTTCAATTGACAAAATCCCCATGGACAAGCGTCACGCCTCCAAGGTCGATCGCGCGAAACTTGAACGCTTCTTGGGTTCTTAACGAAAAATGGGCCGAAACCGCACCGTTTTCAGTTGGCTTGAATTTCAGACCTGAGTGTCCGCGCCTGTACAGCGAGAAATTGGGCTTCGCTAGCGCGGTGAACGGCAGCTTCGCGGCCTTTGTGCAGAATGTGTCTGCTTCCGGCCCAATTCCGCCTCGGATTTTAGCGAATAATCAAGCTCACCTGCTGTGCTGTCCGCATGACGGCGTGTTATTGCCACCTGGTTCCATCAGATCGGCGCAGGCTGGCTCAAACCCCCGAATTGAAATGAATTTCTGGGAATTCCCCTTTGATCACCGATAATTTACCCTCATCTAAGCGGCACATATTTCAAGGAGAACCCCATGTCGCGTACTCTCATATTAGCTGTTATCGTCGCCGGACTTGGCGCCGGAGCTTACTATTATCTCAATCAACCCGAACCCACACCTGCCGAACAACTGCAATCGGCGGCCCAAGAAGCCGGTGAGGCTGTGAACGATGCCGTAGAAGCCGCGACCGAGCAGGCGAGCGAAGCCGCATCTTCCATTGCAGACCAAGCCAACGAAGCGGCCGAGCAAGCCGGACAAGCAGCTACTGATTTGGCCAACCAGGCCGGAGATCAGGTCGCCGCTTTGGCCAATCAGGGGCAAGATCTACTGAATTCCTGGATCGAAGAAGGTACGCTTTCCGTCCAGAATTTTGACTATGACGCCATGGTGACTTCGGTTCAGGACAGCCAGTTGTCGCAGGACCTCAAAACAAAGGCTCTGGGTATCTTGGATGAAATCAAAGCATCCCCTCAGTTGATTGCCCAGAAGATCGAAGAGCTCCGTGTGCTTTTGACCGGACAACAATAATTTCCAAGGGCCGTTCGGAATTGAGCGGCCCTTTTTCCATACGGCGCACACGCTCCCGCAACGTCAGACGCAACTCTGATTGACGTCCCAACACACGTTTGATTGGCTGCCCCTAAATCCAACGCAACACCATTGGCAACAGACCCGTTCTGTGCGGTGTCCGCACAGGAGATAGGAAACAAAATGACCACCCTGCCCCCAAACATGTTCGCTGTCATTCAAACCCATGACGGTTATTCCGGATCGGCCACCGGTCCGTTTATCGAAGATGCCGCCGATTGGCTGGCCGAGGCCGAGCTTCCTGTGCCCCAACCCGGCCCCGGTCAGGTCCTGATTAAATTGCGGGCATCGTCGGTGAACCCGTCCGACATCCACTTTATCAAAGGCGAATACGGGCAGCCGCGTGTAAAAGGCACGCCCGCCGGGTTCGAAGGCTGTGGCGACGTTGTGGCCACCGGTGCCGGTGCCGAAGCGTTGCAGGGCCAACGGGTCGCCTTTGTGGCAGCTGGTTCCGGAGCATGGGCCGAATATGTCGTGACACAAGCGATGATGTGCATCCCATTGCGGCCCGATATCTCGGATGAGGACGGCTCAGCCCAGATCGTCAACCCTATGACTGCGATGGCGATGGTGGACATCGCGCGCGGTGCAGGCGACGCTTTTGCCGTCTCAGCTGCCACCAGTCAGTTAGGCAAGCTCATGTGTTCCTTAGGGCGCGACCTTGGGCTTAAACCCATCGCCATCGTGCGCCGGGCCGAGGCCGTGGAAACCGTGAAAGAACTTGGCGCGCACGAGGTTCTGGTCACATCCGACCCCGACATGATGCGGAAGTTCGAAGCACTCAGCAAAAAGCTGAAACCGCGTGTCTTCCTGGATGCTGTGTCGGATCAGATGTCCGAGCAGGTTTTCTGCGGGATGCCCAACGGTGCACGGTGGGTCGTTTACGGCAAGCTTAGCCCCGAACTACCAAAGCTTACGCAGACGGGCCAATTGATCTTTATGAGCAAGCGGATCGAGGGGTTCTGGCTGACCAAGTGGATGACATCAACACCTCCGGAAGACCAGATGAGAGTTGTCGCCGAAGTACAGGCCCGATTTGCCGATGGTCGCTGGAAAACGGATGTTTCTGAACGGCTTGGCTTGCGCGATGTGGTGGCAAATCTGGCGGATGCGCTGAAAAAGAGTGACGGAAAGGTCATTATCGCGCCATAGTAGAACAAAGCCCCGGACGAAGGAGGATGTCCGGGGCGCAAAAAACGCCGGACATACCGGCATGGGAGGACAGACTTGGATAACGCACAGCTGCTGATCAGCGGGCTGGCGAATGGCTGTGTCTACGGCCTTATCGCTCTTGGCTTTGTTCTGATTTACAAGGCCACTGAGGCGGTGAATTTCGCGCAGGGCGATTTCATGATGCTGGGCGCCTTTGTGACAATCGGGCTTACGAATACTGAATATATGGGCCTGCCTTTCTGGTTGGCTCTTCCGATTTCGCTGGGGATCATGGGGGCGTTGGGTTACCTGGTGGATCGCCTGATCATTCGCCGTTTGTTTGGGGAAAGCCAAACAGCCGTCGTCATTCTGACCATCGCATTGGGGTTCGTAATCCGGTTTGTGGCCGGGCTGATCTGGGGGCATGAGCCGCAGACGCTGCAAAACCCGTTGGCAGGCAAAGAAGTTCGGTTTGGAGGGCTGGTGCTGGGGATGGAGGACGTTGCCGTTATTGTCGTTACCATCCTTCTGACCTGGGGTCTGTATGTTTTCTTCAGCCGGACCAAATTGGGCTTGGCGATGCAAGGCGCGTCACAAAACCAGTTGGCAGCATATTACATGGGCATCCCGGTAAAGCGCGTTCAGGGTTTCATCTGGGCTTTGGCCGGGGTTGTCGCAGGGATTGCAGGGATCTTGTTCGCGGCCAAAGGCTCGGTTGATCCAACCACAGGTTTGCTTGGCATCAAGGCCTTTGCCGCAGCCGTTATTGGTGGTTTCGGCAGCCTGCCCGGTGCCCTCGCAGGCGGGCTGATCGTTGGGGTAATTGAACCCTTTGCCAGCCGTTACATCGCAGCAGGATACAGTCAGATCGCGCCTTATGCGCTGCTCTTGGCAGTGTTGATTTTCCGCCCCAACGGGCTGTTCAGTCAGGTTCGGGTCAAGAAGGTTTAAGTCATGCGGATTGTGTTCAAAACCAACTATATGCAGGATATCCGACCTTGGAAGGACACCTATCAGCTGTGCCTGTATATGATCTTACTGACAGCCGTCGCAGCCGCGCCGTGGTGGCTGGATGATTTCTATCTAGGCGAGCTGACAAACGTGCTGATATGGGCCATAGCGGGACTCGGTCTGATGATCTTAACAGGTCACACCGGTCAGGTCAGTCTGGGTCACGCAGCTTTTCTGGCCTTTGGGTGCTACGCCAATGTTATACTTTTGGAAGCGGGCGTGCCGTTTCTGATCGCCTTCCCGCTGGCTGGTATCCTCACAGGATTGGCTGGCGTGACCGTCGCCATCCCTGCCCTGCGTCTGCATGGCATTTACCTTGCGATCTTCACCATGGCTTTGTCCATCCTGATGGATGACGTCATTGTTCTGGCCGAACCGATCACGGGGGGCGTCGCTGGAAAATATCTGGGCGGTGTCGAAATATTCGGGTTTCTGGTCGACCGCTGGGGTACTCCGGTTCAGTTCTTCTGGCTGGTCCTCAGTGTGGCGGTGTTGGTCACACTTGGCTACATCAACCTGTTGCGGGCACCTTTAGGACGAAGCTTTATCGCTGTGCGCGACTCAGAGGTATCGGCGCAGGCAATGGGCGTGGATATTGCCAGGACCAAGATGATCTCATTCGCGTTGTCCTGCGCTGTCAGCGGATGGGCAGGCGCGCTGATGGGCATGTTCTCGGGCGCATTCAACAATGAGACATTCAGCGTCCTGATTTCAATCCAGTTGCTGATGATGATCGTGATCGGCGGTCTGGGGTCCATCCACGGCGCGTTTCTTGGCGCCATTGTGATAGGGTTCCTGCCTCAGTTCTTATCTATCTCCAAGGAATACGTGGGTGCCCTTTTCGGTGGCAACACCGTCGCCATTCCGGGGCTGGAATTTGGCATCTTCGGAATGATCCTGATCGCCTTCATCCTTTTTGAACCGATGGGTCTGTACGGGCGCTGGCTGAAAATCCGGACGTGGTTCGAACTGTTTCCGTTTTATCGGAAAGACATGTTCAAACGTCAAAAATCCTATCTCAAGACGGAGCGCCTGAGATGAGCTTGCTTGAGTTCGAAAACGTCACTCTGAAATTCGGTGGACTGACGGCTGTCAACGAACTGTCTTTCGAGGTCGAAGAAGGCGAGGTTTTTGCTATCGTCGGACCAAATGGTGCAGGAAAATCCACCGTCTTCAATCTGATCTCGCGTTTCTACGACCCTTTTGCCGGGTCGATCCGGTATAACGGTCACGACTTGCTCAAGGCCAAACCGTCCGGCGTGGCCGCATATGGTGTGGCGCGGACATTTCAAAACATCGAACTCTTCGAGCATGCGACGGTCCTGCAGAACCTCCTTGTCGGACGGCACCGTCACCGCAAAACCAACATGCTGTCCGAGGTGTTGTTTCTGCCCTCCGCGCGGCGGCAGGAATTGGAGAACCGCGAAAAAGTAGAGGAGATCATCGACTTCCTCGACCTGCAGGCATTCCGCGACAAGATGATCTCTGGCCTGCCCTATGGCGTGCGAAAGGTTGTCGAGGTGGCACGTGCTCTGGCCACCGATCCAAAGCTGCTTTTGCTGGACGAACCAGCCTCGGGTCTCTCGGTCGAAGAAACAACCGACATGCGCTGGTGGATCGATGATATCCGGCGGCAGATGGGGATCACGGTTTTGATGGTCGAGCATGATATGGGGCTGGTTTCCGGCGTCTCGGATCGCGTTCTGGCAATGGCGGACGGCGCAAAACTGGCGCTGGGAACACCTGCTGAGGTTCAGTCGCACCCGGCGGTGGTCGAGGCCTATTTGGGGAAAGCCTCATGAGCGAGCCGATCCTGACAATCCGCAACATCGAAAGTTTTTATGGTCCGATCATGGCGATCCGGGGTGTTTCTCTGGATGTTCATCAGGGCCAAATTGTCTCGATCCTTGGCGCCAATGGCGCGGGCAAGACCACGCTGATGAAAACCGTTTCTGGCGTGATGGATCCGGAAAAGGGCAAGATCACGTTTGAAGGCGACGAAATTCAGGGGTCCGAGCCACACAAGGTCGTGCAGAAAGGCATCGTTCATGTGCCCGAAGGGCGTGAGGTGTTTCCACTGCTGACGGTCGACGAAAACCTCAGCCTCGGGGCCTATACCCTGAAGGACAAGGGTCAGATCGATCACGATCGGGATCTGGTGTTCTCATACTTTCCGATCCTCAAGGAACGTCGCAACCAAGAGGCGGGAACATTATCTGGCGGGCAGCAACAGATGCTGGCAATCGGCCGTGGCTTGATGGCCAACCCAAAGATCATGCTGTTGGATGAACCCTCGCTTGGCTTGTCACCGCTGCTGGTTCAGGAGATTTTTGGCATCCTCAAGCGACTGAATGACGAACAGAGCATGACCATGATGCTGGTCGAACAGAACGCCAACGCCGCCCTGGAACTGGCCCACCATGGCTATGTGATGGAGGTCGGACGCATCGTCATGGACGGCGCAGCAGATGTTCTGATGCGGTCAGAGGACATCCAGAACTTCTATCTGGGCGTGCAGGAGGAAGGCGCACGCGAAAACCGCCGCTGGAAACGAAAAAAGACGTGGAGGTGAAACAGATGAACATCAGCACCCTGCCCCCTCAGATCACGGTCAACGGCGTTCGCCTGAACGCAACCCCCGGCCAACGCCCGGTTTGTGTCGACGGAAGCACCACGATTTGCGAACTGTTTCGGAACCGCTGCGCCGAGCTTGGCGATCGCACAGCGCACCGTGAAAAGGACCTTGGCATCTGGAAGTCGTATTCCTGGGCGGACTATTGGCAGCATGCCAAGTGGATTGGGCTTGCACTGCGCAAATTGGGACTGCAACGGGGCGAGGTTGTATCGATCCTGTCAGAGGACCGCAAGGAATGGGCCTGGTTCGACATGGGCATTCAGGCCGTTGGTGGCATCGCGTCTGGTGTCTACACCACCGACTCGGCCAACCAGCTAAAATACCTGATTAATGACAGCGACAGCCGCTTTCTGATCGTCGAGAATGAAGAGCAACTGGACAAATTTCTGCAGGTCGAAGACGAGGTTCCCGGCCTTCTGAATGTCATCATTCTGGACGATGAGGGGCTGCACGATCTGGACCATGCGCGCTGCATGATGATCGACGCGTTATATACTTTGGGTCAGCAGGCCGAGGCTGAAGAACCCGATCGCTTTGAGGCCGAGATAGCTCTGGCATCACCGCAGGACACTGCACTTCTGATTTACACCTCGGGCACCACAGGAATGCCGAAAGGCGCGATGCTGAGCCACGAGAACATCTTGGCCGCGATTGAATGCGGGGCCCATGCGCTGCCCGCGCTCGAGTCTGACGAACAGCTTTGCTTTCTGCCGCTGTGCCATATTCTTGAGCGGGACGTATCAATCTATTTCCCACTGGCTGCAAAATGCGTCATTAACTTTGCCGAAAGCCCCGAGACGGTGTTTGCCAACCTGCAAGAAATCTCACCGTCGACCTTCACGGCCGTTCCACGGGTTTGGGAAAAGATCTATTCGTATGTTCAGATCATGACGCAGGACGCAACGCCCACTGGCCGCGCAGCCTTTGGCATGGCGCTGAAGGCTGGGTTCAAGCGCGCGGAATACATATTGGCTGGAAAACCCGTCCCTGCTGGCGTTGCTGCACAGTTCTGGGTGTGGGACAGGCTGGTTCTGCGTAATTTGCGCCGTATGTTGGGGATGGACAAGATGCGGCGTGGCGGTTCGGGCGCGGCCCCGATTTCGACGGATCTGTTAAAGTGGTACTGGGCCATTGGCGTACCGTTGGTCGAAGGGTTCGGGATGACCGAAACCTCGGGCTTGGCGACGCTAAACACAATCGAAAACAACAAGGTCGGAACCATCGGACGCGCGGTTCCCGGAAATGACATCCGGATATCCGACGACGGTGAGATTCAGCTAAAGGGCCTCAACATTTTTCAGGGTTATTGGCGCAATAACGCAAAAACGGCCGAAACTTTCACTGCCGACGGATGGCTGCGAACTGGCGACCTCGGGCATATTGATGAGGATGGCTACGTCACCATCTCAGGCCGAATGAAAGACATCATCATCACTGCTGGCGGCAAGAATATCACCCCGGCCGAGATCGAAAGCCGGTTGAAGTTCAGCCACTACATCTCGGACGCGGTGATAATCGGTGACAAGCGAAAGTTCCTGACCGCGCTGATCATGATTGATCAGGAAAACGTCGAAAAATTTGCGCAGGATCGGAAAATCCCCTTTTCAAATTTTGCATCCCTCTGTGCGGCCCCTGAAATCAAAGATCAGATTCAGGGGGAAATCGACGCGGTGAATAATGATTTTGCACGGGTCGAGCAGATCAAGGACTTTCGCCTGATTGATGTACTTCTGACCGCAGATGACGATGAACTGACCGCAACAATGAAGCTGAAACGCAGTTTTGTCGAAAAGAAACACGGCCATCTTATTGAAGACATGTACAGTTAATAAAAGAGATAACCTAAAGGGAGGAGAAAGATGAAGAATGTGATCATGCGGCTGGCGGCGGCCACCGCTTTGACGGCTTCGGCGACCCTTGCCAATGCACAGACCCAGGGTGTCACGGATGATGAGATCATCATCGGGTCGGTCAATGACCTGAGCGGTATCTTCGCAGCCGTCGGTGTTCCGGCGACCAAGGGTGCAAATGTGGTGTTTGACCGCGTGAACGCCAATGGTGGCATACACGGGCGGACGATCCGCTATGTTGTTGAGGACAATGGGTATCAGATGCCGCGTGCGATGCAGGGCTATAACAAGCTGCTGAACCGCGACAAGGTGTTCGCAATGCTGCAGTCGCTGGGAACGCCGATGAATGTCGCGGGGTTCAAGCTGTTGGATCCAAAAGGTATTCCCAATGTTGCCCCTTTGTCTGCTGCACGGCAGATGTTGCAGGAGCCGATGGACAACAAGTTCACGGCCTTTTCCACATATTTTGACCAAAGCCGTGTCGGTGTGAAATATCTCGCTGAGCAGTTTGGTGGTCAGTCTGTGTGTTCGATGTATCTGCCAACCGATTTTGGTGAGGAGATCGTCGAAGGCACCAAGGCCGGTGCCGAAGAAGCCGGGATCGCTTTCGTCGCTGAGACCACGCACAAACCCGATGAAACGGATTTCGTGGGCTCACTCAGCAAGTTAAAGGAAGAAGGCTGCGATATCGTAACGATCGCTCTGGGCGTACGACAGGCTATCACAGTTGTCGGCACGGCCAAAAAGATGGGCCTTGCAGATATGAAGTTCCTTGGCACCTCGGCCAGCTTCCTGACCGTCGTCGCGCAAGTGCCGGGCGGTGTGACCGACGGTTTTTATGCCGCCGCATCCTGGCAGGATCTGTGGTCCCGCGCGGAAGATCCCGCCCCTGCCGCCTTTATCGAAGAATATAAAGCGGCAACCGGTGAAGATCCCGTCGGGTTCGCAATGCTGGGATATTCTGCTGCTGAAACGATGGTCAAAGCGCTTGAGGCTGCTGGCCCCGATCTGACTCATGAAAGCTTTATCGCGGCCATGGAAACGCTGGACTATCAGGATGAACTGGTTGGAAACCACATGACTTTTGGACCTGATGACCATCAGGGGGCCGACTCAGTGTACGTGAGCGTTGTCGAGGATGGCGCCTGGAAGATGGTGTACGAAGAATAACCGTACACGCATCCCAAACGAAAAAGGGCTCGCAACTGCGAGCCCTTTGAATTTGTGCACTCGGCAGCGAATTAACGCTTCGAGAACTGGAACGAACGACGCGCTTTGCGCTTACCGTATTTCTTACGTTCCACAACGCGGCTGTCGCGGGTCAGGAAGCCAGCAGCTTTCAGAGCACCACGCAGCGACGGATCGTACAGTTGCAGCGCTTTCGAGATGCCGTGCTTGACCGCACCGGCCTGACCGGTCAGGCCACCGCCTTTGACGGTTGCGACAATGTCGAATTCACCTTCAACACCGGCAACCTGGAACGGCTGGCGCAGGATCAGCTGCAGAACGGGACGCGCAAAATACTTGTCCTGGTCCTTGCCGTTCACGGTGACCTTGCCGGAACCCGGCTTGATCCAAACGCGGGCAACAGCGTCTTTACGCTTGCCGGTGGCATAAGAACGACCCAGCTCGTCACGTACGGGTTCACGCACGATGACTTCTTCGGCCACAACCTCAACGCCTGCAACGGCGCTCAGCTCTTCGAGAGTATTGATCTGATCAGCCATGGTCATTAGCTCCGGGTGTTTTTCTTGTTCATGGATGCAACATCCAGAACTTCGGGCGCTTGCGCCTCATGGGGATGCTCGGCACCGGCATAAACGCGCAGATTGGTCATCTGCTGACGTGCCAGACGGTTGCCCGGCAGCATGCGCTTGACCGCTTGGGTCACGACGCGCTCGGGGTGCTTGCCTTCAAGGATCTGCTGCTTGGTGCGCGACTTGATGCCGCCTGGGTGGCCAGTGTGCCAGTAGAAGTTTTCTTCGCGCTTCTTGCCGGTCATCTGGATTTTGTCAGCGTTGATCACGATGACATTGTCGCCCATGTCCATGTTCGGGGTGAACGACGCTTTGTGCTTGCCACGCAGGCGCATGGCGACGATCGAGGCAAGACGGCCCAGAACAACGCCCTCGGCGTCGATCAGGATCCATTTCTTGTCGATGTCTGCAGGTGTTGCAGAAAAGGTTTTCATGGCAGGATAGTCCTGTTTGATGTGAAAGACCGCCCACAAACGGAGCGGCCCGAATTCGATGTTGGGTATTTAGATGCAGGCGTAATGCGCGTCAAGAACGCTGAAACTTATTTTAATAAGCAATTACAGTATGTTATAAAATAGGTATTATTTTACCCCACAACTCAACAGATAAACCGCAATACATAAATGAACGTTAATTAACCCGGCAAGATCCGGAAAGGGAGATATTGCGCAATGAACTGGCAGCAGACCGTAAACGACTATGGGGCAGCATGGAAAGAACCTAACCGGGCGAAACGGCTTGAGATACTGGCCGGGTGCTTTGCTGAAGATGGCATCTATGTCGACCCCATGGCCGAGGTCAAAGGCCGCTCAAACCTATGCGATCATATCGGAGAGGTGGCGCAAAGCACGGGCGGAATGCTTGAGTTGACCAGCAAGGCCAATGGCCACAACGATGTCATTCATTTCACATGGCGACTGGTTGGCCCGGACGGCAGTGTAGTTGTCGCTGGCCACGATTTTGCGCATTTGGGTGCTGAGGGAAAGATCTCACATCTGGCCGGTTTTTTCGGCGACCCCGAACCAACGAGCTGAGTCTTTAAACGCTGATCTGTTCCGGCGGATTGTCCAGAAGCGCCCTCAGGCGCTGCATCGCGGCCTCGAACCGCTCCAATGACACGTGCCCGTTCATCGCAATGCGTACAGCGTTGGGGGCACGGCCGTCCCGCAGCGCGAACTCGTCGGCAGACCGTAACTGAATGCCTTCGCGCTCAGCAGCACGGCTGAATGCGGCGGCACGCCAACCCGACGGTAGGTACAGCCAGACAAACGGCACGTCCGGCGCCCAGTTAAGATCAAAGCCGCCAAGCGCATTGACCGTCACCCGGACATAATCGCCCATCCGGGCGCGGACGTCCCTGGCGATTTGCCGTGTCCGTGGATCAGACAGCAACAGCCGGGTCAGTTCTGCAAGTGGTTGCGCCAAACCGAAATAGCCGTATTCGGCTGAGCGCCGAAGATCGACGCTGCGTTCGCGCGGGGCGATGGCGAACCCGACGCGTAGGGCTGGCGTCAGGATCTTTGAGATCGACGAGACATGCCAACCTCGTTCAGGCGCCAATGCACGATAGCTGGGCTCGCGCGCATCCCCCATCCGATAACAATCGTCTTCAATGATCTGCAAATCATGGCGGCGCGCGACTTCCACAACCTCTTTTCGACGCTCCAGCGGCGTATGCGTTCCGGTTGGGTTTTGCACCTCGGGCGAGACGCAAACCGCTTGCGCCTGAGTCTGGCGCAAAATGTTATCCATGGCCTGAGGGTCAATTCCCCACTTGTCCATCTTCACGCCGACGACCTCGGCGCGCATCAACTCTCCTGCCCGACGGAAACCGGCATATGACAGATCCTCGACCAACACGACCGGCTTGGGACCGCGAAGGATCGTCTGAAATACAAGGCAAAGGCCGTTTTGCCCACCATGCGTCAGAACCACATCATCATGGGTCACTGTGCCAAGCGGCAGGTCTGAGAGCCATTCGACGACCGCCTGACGCATGGGTTGGTACGCATCGCGCGTCGGGTAGTTCATCAGCAAACGCGGATCGGCTTGGGACACTTTTTTGAGACATTCCCTGATCAAAGCCACCTGCCCTACATCCGGCAATCTGGGACTGAACAGGCTGACATCGGCGTTGTACTTGTCGTCCCGCAGGTGAAGTTGTCTTGCCCACACGTCGTCCAGCAACGGTGATTTCGGAGGGGCGACAAATGTACCACGTCCGACCTCGGCTTGTAGCAAGCCTTCTTCCGTCAGAATCGTATATGCCCGGGCAACCGTGCCTGGCGTGATTTGTAACCGATACGCAAGTTCCCGGACTGGAGGCAGCTTGGATCCTATCTCCAGTGCTTTGTTCTCAATCGCTTTTCGTATTGTGTCAGCGACCAGAGTATACTTGGGACCTTTGGATTTCGGGAGCGCCTCTGGCCAAATTGTATCCATTACAATTCTTCCTTTGCTTTTGACACAATCTTGAATGTATCACGCACATGTACCGAACACTTATACTTTGTGTCAATACAATTTGAAAGGATACCCAGATGACACGCCATATGCACAACCCCGCCCTCATGCTGCTGAACGATAGCCCTCGGCTGCCGATGATCGCCGCGCTGGCCGTGCGGTTTGCGGCGACTGTCACGCAGTGGGAACGACAGCGCCGCAGCAGGGTCAACCTGTCAAAGCTGGACGATCGGATGCTTAAAGATGTGGGCCTGACCCGCCCTCAGGCTGACCGAGAGATCAAACGCTATTTCTGGCAGTATTAAAATATCCCCAGTCCCTATTGGGACCTCTTCCTAGGCCGGGTTTCATACCCGGCCCTTTTTTATCCAAATGCCGCAGCTGCAGACCCCGCCGGTGGCAATGAATAGGTCATCGTAGCCCGCGCCACGGGTTTGTCTGAGCCTTCCGAGAACATCAGAACATCGCCTACCGCAAGCGTCTTGCCCAGTTTTAGCAAGCTGCAGCGCGCGATCATATCGTTGGCCCCATCGGGTTTGCGCATGAAATCCATCGAACACCCCGTCGTCACCGCCAGCGACTGACGTCCTTTCAATGCAAGGATCATTGCATAGACGCTGACATCGGCCAGACCGAACATCGACGGGCCTGAAACTGTCCCCCCTGGCCGCAGATGCCTGTCCCCGACCTTCAGCCGCATGGTGATTGAGTTTTCATCCAGGCTGTCGATGACAAAGTCCTTCTCGACCTGTGGAAAAACCTCGACCA
This sequence comes from Ruegeria sp. CDSC054, assembly GCF_059610645.1. Taxonomy (NCBI): domain Bacteria; kingdom Pseudomonadati; phylum Pseudomonadota; class Alphaproteobacteria; order Rhodobacterales; family Roseobacteraceae; genus Ruegeria; species Ruegeria sp. CDSC054. Next base: position 338,469 of record NZ_JBXWOA010000001.1, read on the forward strand.
GATAATCTGACAGTTGTTCGCGGTTCAAAACCAACGACATACTTCCCCTCCTCGAATTGCCACCCTAGAGTTGGCCCGACATCAGATCGGAGAGCAAGATGGGAATTCTGGAACGTAACGACATGAATGGCGTTGCCCGGTTGAAAATGAACGCGCCAGAGCGCTTGAATGCCCTGAGCGAAGAGATGCTGGCAGCACTTCAGGCTGAATTCGACGCCTTAAGCAACGACTCGAGCATTCGCGCTGTGATCCTGTCCGGCGAAGGCAAGGCGTTTTGCGCAGGTCACGATCTGAAACAGATGACTGCGGGACGTCAGAGCGAGGATGGGGGAAAAGCCTACTTCCAGGACTTGTTCGCGCAGTGCGCAAAAATGATGCTGTCGATTCAATCCCTGCCCCAACCCGTGATCGCGCAAGTCCACGGCATCGCCACGGCCGCCGGCTGCCAACTGGTGGCCACTTGTGATCTTGCGATTGCAGCCGAAGGCACGCGCTTTGGTGTAAACGGGGTCAATATCGGGTTGTTTTGCTCGACCCCTATGGTGGCCCTCAGCCGGAATATCCCCCGGAAACAGGCATTTGAGATGTTGACGACAGGCGCGTTCATCTCCGCAGAACGCGCGACAGAGCTGGGCCTGGTCAATCGCGCAGTACCCGAAATGTTGTTGGAACATGAAACGATGGCGCTGGCCGAACACCTGGCGGACAAGCTTGGATCAGCGGTCAAAGTGGGCAAACAGGCCTTTTACAAGCAATTGGATATGCCGATCGAACAGGCCTACGGCTATACCGGAGAGGTAATGGCGCAGAATATGATGCATCGGGATACCGAAGAAGGAATATCTGCATTTATCGAAAAAAGACCGCCAAATTGGGAACAATAACGAGATTATTTAAGGAAATTTTCGCGACTGTTCGCAATTTAGTCCTTTTCAAAAGGGCCACACTGTGGCAAAGCTGAGACATGGCTTAGGCCCAAATACGCTTTTGGGTCGCTGTAGGCGGAAGGTCCCTCCAAGCTGGTTTCTCTCACCGGCGCTGACATTCCCGCTGCGGCGACCCCAAGTACCCTCCTTAAATTACTAGCTAATCAACGCGAAACTTGGCGTGTGTTGCGTTGCGCGATGCTGTGCCCTATGTGGCACCTCATGACACAGAAATTGCATATAGTTGGCGGCGGCATGGCAGGGTCCGAGGCGGCCTGGCAAGCAGCGGAAATGGGCGTGGACGTTGTGATCCACGAAATGCGGCCCAAAGTGGGCACTTTTGCGCACCAGACCGGCAATCTGGCCGAGATGGTGTGCTCGAACTCCTTCCGCTCGGATGACGACGAACAAAATGCAGTCGGTCAGCTGCATTGGGAAATGCGGGAAGCCAACGGCATCATCATGGGCACGGCCGATACGCATCGCCTGCCCGCCGGTGGCGCATTGGCCGTGGATCGTGATCCGTTTGCCGAAGCAGTGACCGCCAAGTTGCAGGCCCATCCACGGGTTGAGGTGACGGGCGAAGAAGTCACCGCCCTGCCCGACGACGGCCACTGGATCATTGCGACGGGTCCGCTGACATCCTCGTCGCTGGGCGAGTCGATCAGGGCTCAGACAGGTGCTGAGGCTCTGGCGTTCTTCGACGCGATCGCGCCCATTGTCTATGCCGACAGCATCGACATGAGCCAGGCATGGATGCAGTCACGTTATGACAAGGGCGAAACCGAAGAGGAGCGGACGGCCTATCTGAACTGTCCCATGGACCGCGATCAGTATGAGGCGTTCATCGACGCCCTGTTGGCGGCGGACAAAACAGAATTCCACGAAGGTGAAACTGCCGGGTATTTTGACGGCTGCCTGCCCATCGAGGTTATGGCGGAACGCGGCCGCGAAACGCTGCGCCACGGTCCCATGAAGCCAGTCGGCCTGACCAACCCGCATCAGCCTGACGTCAAACCTCATGCCGTTGTGCAACTGCGCCGAGACAACGCGCTGGGCACTTTGTTCAACATCGTCGGTTTTCAGACCAAGATGAAATACGGCGCTCAGACCGAAGTGTTTCGCATGATCCCGGGGCTTGAGAACGCCAGTTTCGCGCGCCTGGGCGGGATTCATCGCAACACGTTCATCAACTCTCCGACATTGCTGGACGCGCAGATGCGGCTGAAATCAAAACCGAATATTCGGTTTGCCGGCCAGATCACCGGCGTCGAGGGTTATGTGGAAAGCGCTGCAATGGGCTTGTTGGCTGGGCGGCTGGCTGCTGCCGAGATCCTGGGGCGTTCCCTGCCCGAGATCCCGCAGGACAGTGCCATGGGCGCGTTGATACACCACATTACCGGCGGGGCCGAAGCCAAGACCTTTCAACCCATGAATGTCAACTTTGGTCTGTTTCGCCCGGTTGATGGCCTCAAAGGCGGTCGCCGGGGCCGTAAGGACCGGTACAAGGCCTACACCGACCGGGCCAAGACGGAATGGACCGACTGGTTGGCGCATTGCTGACTGGACGCATTGCACCCTACCGGCCTAACATACGGGTATGAGCGACAAATACCTCAAAGACGCCTACGGGCTTGATACGCCCGAGGCGACACGTACGCATTATCAGAAATGGGCCTCGTCATACGACGCCGAAGTTGGGTCACATGGCTACGCCACGCCTGGCCGCGTGGCCGAGGCGCTTTGGTCCCAGATGCCCGAACCGCAGACGCCTGTTCTGGATTACGGTTGTGGCACGGGTCTGTCCGGCAAGGCCCTGCATGATACGGGATTTCAGGTAATCGATGGTGTGGATCCCACGCCCAAGATGCTTGAAGGGGCAGCCGCTAAGGAGGTTTACAGAAACCTCACGACGTTTGAGATCACCGATCCGGAACCGCTGGAGCAAGATGCCTATAAGGCAATCACCGCGATTGGCGTGATCGGAACCGGTGCCGCCCCGCCAGAAACATTTGATCTGTTGATGAAAGCGCTGCCCAAAAGTGGCCTACTGGCCTTTTCCTTCAATGATCACACGCTTGACGATCCGTCCTATACCACCCGTTTGAACGATTGGCTGGATATGGGCGCCGCGCGGCTGCTGTTTCGGGAATACGGGCCGCATCTTCCCGGAATGGACCTTAAATCTGACGTATATGTTGTTGAGAAGACGTGACATTCATAGCCAGATTTGCCCCATCTCCAACGGGGCCGCTTCATCTTGGCCACGCCTATTCTGCACTTCTTGCCAGTGATATGGCCGCCGCTGAAGGCGGTCAATTTTTGTTGCGGATCGAAGACATCGACCGCTCCCGCTGCCGGGTAAATTGGGAAGAGCAGATTTATGACGATCTGACTTGGCTAGGATTGAACTGGCCAGAACCCGTGATGCGGCAATCGTCCCGTTTGTCGACCTACGAAGACGCTCTGAGGGCATTGTGGTCGCGGGGCTTGCTGTACCCGTGCACGTGCAATCGTCGGGACATTGCCGCAGCCGCCGGGGCACCACAGGAAGGTGTTCCTCTGCATGGGCCTGATGGGATCATTTATCCGGGCACGTGCAGGGATGTGTCAGATCGAACGGGGCCGATCCCGCACGAAACGCCCCTTCGATTGGACATCAAAATGGCTGCGCGTGTGGTTCCCGATCTGTTTAGGATCGCCACTCAACCCTCTGCCAAAAAATCTTTTTTCGAAGAAACTGGCGTGGGACCAAACGGGGAATCGGGCCCAGTCGCTTTCACTGCTGATGAGTTGCGGGACACAATCGGAGACGTGGTATTGTCCCGGCGCGATATGGGAACATCCTACCATCTATCCGTCGTTCTGGATGATGCGGAACAGGGCGTGTCCCACGTCGTACGCGGTCAGGACCTATTCGAGGCGACGCGTATCCATGTTCTGTTGCAGGCCCTGCTAGGCTTGCCGACACCTGTCTATCACCATCATAAGCTGATCCGAGATGACTTGGGCAAACGTTTGGCCAAGCGCGACGATGCGCGCGCCATCGCCAAATATCGTGCTGATGGAGTTACCGCGGATCAGGTTCGGGCCATGGTCGGGCTGTGATCGGCCCTAATCCATCGGCCGCATCAATTCGACCTCATCGCCATCCCGCACTGCGGTGTAGAAACAGGTGCGCCGGTTCGTGTGGCAGGCAGCACCGGTCTGTCGCACCAGAACCAGCAGGCAGTCGCGATCACAATCGACGCGAAAATCGACCAGTTCCTGAACATGCCCCGAGGTTTCACCCTTGATCCAGAACGACTGACGTGACCGTGACCAATACGTCACGCGGCGCGTTTCAAGAGTTTTTTCAACCGCTTCTGCGTTCATCCACGCCATCATCAACACCTCGCCAGAAGCTTCATCCTGTGCGATCGCCGGAATCAGACCGGCGTCGTTAAACTTCAGGCTAGACAGATCGAAAGTGACGGTCTCGGACATTGTAAAAACCTTTTGCATCCCGGTGGATGGCCACTATGTATGGGGAACACGCAACGAGGGAAAGCCATGTCTGGCGAGAACGACCTGATAAAGCTCTATTCTGGGCGCATTCTGGCCCTGGCTGCGGATATTCCGCATCTGGAACGACTGGAAAACCCAGATGCGACCGTCAAGAAACGTTCGCCTTTGTGCGGGTCTACCGTAACCGTGGACGTCAAGGTTGAGGACGGCCGCGTTTCCGAGTTCGGTCAGGACGTTAAGGCCTGCGCCTTGGGTCAGGCCTCGGCCTCGGTCGTTGGATCCGCTGTAATTGGCACCACGCGCGCGCAAATCGAAACAGCGCGGGATCAGCTGTCGGCTATGCTAAAGAAAGACGGCCCTGCACCGGACGCACCGTTTGACGGGCTGGAAGTTCTCATGCCTGCGCGTGATTATAAGAACCGTCACGCTTCGATCCTGCTGGCGTTGGATGCCACTGCTGAAGCTATGGAACAAGCCGAACAGGCCAACTGCGCCTGAAGATGGTAATTCAATTCAAACCCATCTAACCTCCGCCATAGTTTTGGGGAGAATTTGGTTTGAATAGTTTGCTGGAGCATTTTGTTACCCTGTGGGTCGTTATTGATCCGATTGGAACAATTCCCGTTTTTATCGCCGTTACAGCCGGGCTTGGCGCTGCGGCGCGTCGCAAAACAGCCCTGTTGGCCGCGCTCATCAGTGCCGGTGTTTTGCTGTTCTTCCTTGTTTTCGGGCAATTGCTGATCGAGGCGCTGGATATCGGGTTGAACTCGTTCCAAGTGGCCGGAGGGATCATCCTGTTCCTGTTCGCCCTGACGATGATCTTTGGCGAAAGCAAACAAGAGGTTGAACAACGCGCAGCAGAAGACGATCAGGAAGACAAATTCCACAAGCCCAACCCTGCGATCTTTCCGTTGGCGGTACCTTCATTGGCGTCACCGGGTGCAATGCTGGCCGTTGTTATCCTGACCGACAACAACCGGTTCAGCGTGGCGGATCAAGGTATCACGGCAATGGTTATGTTATCCGTTGTGGCCATCGCCTTCGTTTTGATGCTGCTGGCCGAGCCGATCATTCGACTGATTGGCCATTCAGGTGCCGCCATTATCAGCCGCATCATGGGAATGATCCTGGCGTCGGTTGCCGTGAATTCGGTACTGTCTGCGATGCTGGAAATCTTCAAAACCGGACAGCTATAAAAAAACCGCCGCACCTTCCGGGCGGAAAGGGCGGCGGTAGGCAATGCGTGTCTCGCGTGGGATCCGTATTTCCGCGCAGGGCCGAGGCTGGCCCTTTCAAGGGAATTGGGACAGGCAGGTCACCCTTGACTGAAATGGGGACGACAGCACGGTGTTTTCGGCACGAGATCGCAGGCAGAAAGGGTCAGAACGTTCCGGGAAGGTGAAGGGCAACCACCAGCATCACCACCAATGACACCGCACCTGCCGCATCCTGCAATAGCGTGGAATGCGAACGGCTTATGGCGGTCTTGATCTGGGTCAGCATGGTCTCACCTCCGGTCTTGTTTTAATCCTTTGTTGACCTTTTGTTCTCATATTTTACCGAGTCGGTAAAGAACTTTTTGAGAACATTAGTGAACTTTACGGAACGATATTGCTAACCCACTGAAATTAAACGGATTGCCTGATCCTGTTTCATGAGCCACAGCAGAACACGGACAGCCTGCCCGCGTTCGGTGGTCAAGTTCGGGTCTTTGGACAACAGGTTTCGTGCATCCGTCTGCGCAACAGCCATCAATCCGGCCTGACGCTCCAGATCAGCGATCCGGAACTTTGGTAGCCCGGATTGAGCCGTGCCAATCAGATCCCCTGCGCCGCGCATCTGCAAATCGGTCTCGGATATCCGGAATCCGTCTTCCGTCTCTCGCAAAACCTCCAGCCGCTTCCGCCCGCCCTCGCTTAGCGGTGGTTGATACATGAGCAAGCAGGTCGAATCCGCCTCGCCCCGTCCAACGCGGCCACGCAGCTGGTGTAACTGCGCCAAACCGAATATTTCGGCCCGTTCGATTACCATGATCGAGGCGTTGGGTACATTCACTCCGACCTCGATCACAGTCGTTGCGACCAGAACCTTTGTGTGCCCTTTCTGAAACGCAGCCATCGCGGCGTCCTTTTCGGCAGCGGGCATTTGGCCATGGACCAGCCCGACTGTGCCTTCGCCCAGCACCGCCCGCAGCCGTTTGAACTGTTCTTCGGCAGCTGTCAGGTCCGAGACCTCGGATTCGTCGACCAGCGGACAGACCCAATAGCACTGACGTCCTTCATCGATGGCCCGACGTAAATGCGCTACGACGTCATCCATACGCTCGGTACTAATAATCGCCGTTTTGATCGGTTTCCGTCCTGGTGGCTTTTCATCCAGAACAGAGACGTCCATGTCCCCGTATTGCGCAAGCGCCAAACTGCGGGGGATCGGGGTGGCGGTCATCACCAGAACATCCGCGCCCTGCCCTTTTTCCGACAACTCCATCCGTTGCCGCACCCCGAACCGGTGCTGTTCATCCACAATGGCCAGTCGCAGGGCATGAAATTCAACATCGCTCTGAAACACTGCATGGGTGCCGACAAGGATGTGAATGTTACCCTGTTTCAGAGCGGCCAGCTTTGCACGCCGTTCAGCGCCCTTGTCCCGCCCAGTCAGGATTTCCAGAACCACCCCGGCTTCTTCGGCAAGCGGGCGCAGGCCTTCCAGATGCTGCCTAGCGAGGATCTCGGTCGGGGCCATCATAACACCCTGCCCACCAGCCTCGACCGCGACCAGAAGTGCCATGAAGGCGACCAGAGTTTTCCCTGCACCCACATCGCCTTGCAGCAATCGGTTCATCCGCGAGTCTGAGCCCATGTCGGCAGTTATTTCCTTGATCGCACGTGTCTGGGCCCCGGTTGGTTTGTAAGGCAGATTAGCAAGAACTTTGGCCTGCAGAGCACCAGTGCCGACGCTCACGATGCCCCGAGCCTTACGCTCGCGCTGTCGCGCCAGAGCCAGCGTCACCTGATGGGCAAACAGTTCGTCATAGGCAAGGCGTTCCCGGGCTGGCGCGTGCGCGGCCACGTCATCCGCACCTTGTGGGTTGTGTGCCGCGGATACAGCCGTCGCCCAATCCGTCCAGCCCTGTTTTGACGCTTGCGCTGGGTCAATCCACTCAGCCAGCTGTGGCGCGCGTGCCAATGCGCTGCGTGCGGCCTTGTACGCCGTTTTTTGGGTGATGCCCTGTGTCAGGTGATAAACTGGCTCGAACTCAGGAATGTCATCCGCGCTTTCCACGGGCAGCATGTGATCCGGATGGACCATCTGAGCCATGCCGTCGAACAGTTCGAGCTTGCCAGAGATCACACGACGACTGCCTTGCGGCAAAACTTTATTCAAATAATCTCCACGTGCGTGGAAAAAGACCAACTGAAACTCGGTCTGAGTGTCTTCGACGTGAACGCGGTAAGCCCCGCCCTTGTTTCGCGACGGCCTGTGAGTGCCGACCGTGACCTCAACCGTCAAAGTCGTTGGCAGATCAGCCCCTTGGATTGTATCGCGCCGCCTGCGGTCCACTACAGCGTAGGGCAAGCCGAACAGCACATCACGCGGCGACTCGATCCCTGCCTGCACCATTGTCTGCGCAGTTTTGGGGCCAACGCCTTCCAGCGTCTCCAGCCCGGCGAACAGGGGAAACAGGATTTCGGGACGGCCGCTCATGCGGTGCCGATCAGTTGCAGCCACTCATCTTCGTCCAGGGTTTCGATCCCAAGCTCTGCTGCTTTCTTGGCTTTTGAACCAGCACCAGGGCCGGCCACCAGCAAATCGGTCTTCTTGCTGACCGAACCAGAGACCTTGGCCCCCAGCGCTTCGGCCCGGGCTTTGGCTTCGGCACGGGTCATCTTTTCAAGTGACCCCGTGAAGACAACCGTCTTGCCAGCCACCGGACTGCCCGATGTGTCAGGTCGTTTGGCGTCCTGCACGTCCAATTGTGCAACCAAAGCGTCGACGCTGGCGCGTTCTGCATCTTGCGCAAATGCGGACACCAAGGCGCGCGCCATGACGTCACCTACGCCATCTATGCCCAAAAGCTCGTCCCACTCAGGTCCTTCGAAATCAGCGGCTGCGGTGACGGCGCGCTCAAATTCTGTCCAGGCGCCATAGTGGTTCGCGATCAAGTTCGACGCCGCCTCTCCGACATGTCGAATACCTAATGCAAAAAGAAGGCGTCCGAATGGGATTTGGCGCTTTTCATCAATTGCGGCCCAAAGGTTCCCGGCACTTTGCGCACCCCAGCCCTTGCGGTTGTCGAGTTTGTTTAGATTGGCCGCATCTCTGTTCTGCAGTGTGAAGATGTCCACCGGGGTTTTGATTGGTAAGTCCGGGTCATCGTAGAACATTTCAATCTGCTTGGCGCCCAACCCCTCGATATCGAACGCCTTCCGAGATACGAAATGTTTCAGTTTTTCCACGGCTTGCGCGGGGCAAATAATTCCACCGGTACAACGTCTAACGGCATCGCCTTCTTCCCGAACCGCATCACTGCCGCATTCAGGACAGGTTGTGGGAAAATCATAAGGTTGCGCGCCATCTGGACGTTTCGAAATGTCGACATCCGCCACTTTGGGGATCACGTCGCCCGCGCGATAAACCTGCACCCAGTCGCCGACCCTAATGTCCTTCCCATCCCGGATCGTACCGCCCTTTGCATCGCGACCGGCGACATAATCCTCGTTATGCAGCGTGGCATTGGACACGACGACGCCACCAACAGTTACCGGGTGCAGCCGGGCAACCGGGCTGAGCGCACCCGTTCGACCCACCTGAATGTCGATGGCTTCCAGCCTCGTCCATGCAAGTTCAGCGGGAAACTTATGCGCAATGGCCCATCTTGGGGTCGTGGACCTGAACCCCAACCGGGCCTGCAGCGCCAAGTCGTTCACCTTGTAGACAACGCCGTCGATGTCATAGCCAAGAGTGGCGCGTTGGGCTTCGATGCTGCGGTAATGTCCGATCAACTGATCTGTTGTTTCGCACAATGCTGTCAGTGGGTTGGTTGAGAAACCGAATTCCGCCAACCGTTCGATGGCACCCATTTGTGTATCGGCCAAGGGGGCTGACAACTCACCCCAGGCATATGCAAAAAAACCAAGCGGACGGGATCGTGTTATTTTCGCGTCAAGCTGCCTCAACGACCCTGCGGCAGCGTTTCGTGGATTTGAAAACACCTTTTCGCCCAGCTCTGTCTGTCGCGCGTTCAGCTTGTCGAAGTCTTCATGAGACATGTAAACTTCACCGCGCACCTCCAGAACCTCCGGGGCGTTTTTGACGCTGTGCGGAATGTCTGAGATCGTCCGCGCGTTCGCAGTCACGTTTTCACCAATCTCGCCATCGCCTCGGGTCGCCGCCTGCACGAGCTCACCCTGTTCGTATCTTAGCGATAGGGACAGACCGTCAATCTTGGGTTCAGCAGTAAAAGCCAGCTCGGCCGAGTCGCCCAATCCCAGATATTTGCGGATTGACCTGTCAAAATCCGAAACGTCCTCATCGTTGAACGCATTGCCCAGGGACATCATCCTGACGGCATGTACGAGTTTTGAAAATCCCTCTGCCGGTTTTGCGCCCACTTGATCTGTGGGGCTGTCGGACCGTTTCAGCTTAGGAAAGCGTGCCTCGATGTCAGCGTTTCGCCGCTTTAGCACATCGTAGTCCGCATCCGAGATCTCGGGGGCGTCCTCGGCGTGATACAGCGTGTTGGCCCGCGCAATCAATTCCGCGAGCCGCGCCAGTTCGGCACGTGCCTGATCTTCCGTCAGTTCTGTTACCGCAATTGAGTCGCTCATGGCCTCGCCCTGTCACATAGTCTTTGAACCCAGTGATAGGGCGAGGCCATGGCTAGGTCCAGATGTGCTGTTACGTGAGTGAGGGGGTCGCCCTGGACCAACGGCGACCAGATTTCACTGAAAATCAGGCTCCAACAGCGATCCGCCGGTCGTCCAAGCTGTTGCTTTGCGGATCGCGCAGCACATAGCCCCTGCCCCAAACAGTTTCGATATAGTTTTCGCCACCTGTAGCATTGCTGAGTTTCTTGCGAAGTTTGCAGATAAAAACGTCGATAATTTTCAATTCGGGCTCGTCCATGCCGCCGTAGAGATGGTTCAGGAACATCTCTTTGGTCAGCGTTGTACCCTTCCGCAGGCTCAGCAATTCCAGCATCTGGTATTCCTTGCCGGTCAGATGAACGGCTTTGCCTTCGACCTCAACCGTTTTAGCATCCAGATTCACCGCGACACGGCCGGTATGAATGACGGACTGCGAATGCCCTTTGGACCGGCGAATGATCGCGTGAATACGAGCGACCAGTTCCTCGCGGTGGAACGGTTTGGTCATATAGTCGTCGGCGCCAAAGCCGAAACCTTTGATCTTGCTTTCGGTATCGTCAGCGCCCGACAGGATCAAGATGGGGGTTTCAACACGCGCGATGCGCAGCTGTCTCAGCACTTCGTGCCCGTTCATGTCTGGCAGATTCAGATCCAGAAGGATCAGGTCATAGTCGTACAACTTGGCAAGATCGATGCCTTCCTCGCCCAGGTCCGTCGCATAAACGTTTAGATTGGCATGCGTCAGCATCAATTCGATGCTTTTCGATGTGGTCGGATCATCCTCGACGAGAAGTATACGCATTTACTGCTCCAATTTAGTCAACTTACCAATTTCAAAATGAGCCTGATCAAAAATGGTTAATCTGACGTTACCGTTGAATCATTTATTCACATTCATCTTAAAGTTGTCGATATTTTTTTAAGGCCGTGACTTTCAAAGCGTCTGTTCCGTGCTCAGCGACTGCAGAAACCCAGGAATTGAACTCTTCATCGCTAAGCCCATACCGCTTTTTGGCGTCTGACAACGAAATCAGCCCGTAAAGAACGCCGCGCACCACAACCACCTTGCGCGATGCGACCCATCTGGTCGTCTCTGCAGGTGGTAGATCGCTACGCGATAAAACCGTTCCATCCGGCAGGGTTACGGACCTTGGCCCTTCGACTTTGTGCAAATACATCTCTTGACCCTTTTTCAGCTGCGACAAAGCTGCCGACAGCCTACTTAATGCCGGGTGAAACCGCCCCTTGAGAGTGTGTAGAATTTTCCTATATTCTGCCGGTCTTTCTTAACCCGCACTGGAATCGTCATGGCCCTCGATACCGAGACACCGCTGAACTCGCTTGGCTTTGCCAAACCCCCGTCGGAAACACGGGTGGTTGTTGCCATGTCCGGTGGCGTGGACAGTTCGGTTGTCGCTGCATATTTGGCAGATCAGGGTTATGACGTGGTTGGCGTGACGCTGCAGCTGTATGATCACGGCGCGGCCTTGGCCAAGAAAGGCGCATGCTGCGCCGGGATTGATATCCATGACGCGCGGCGTGTGGCAGAGGAACGCGGTTTTCCGCATTATGTTCTGGATTACGAGAACATCTTCAAAGATGCCGTGATCGACGAATTCGCCGACAGCTATCTGGCCGGGGCGACTCCGGTCCCGTGTATCCGGTGCAATGAGCGGGTGAAGTTCAAGGACCTTTTGGAAACCGCCAAGGACCTTGAAGCCGACTGCATGGCGACTGGCCATTATATCCAGCGCAAGATGGGCGCGAACGGGCCAGAGCTGCACAGCGCCGAAGACGCGAACCGGGATCAGTCCTATTTCCTGTTTTCCACTACGCCTGAGCAGTTGGACTTTCTGCGTTTTCCACTGGGCCACTTACCCTCGAAGGACGCAACCCGAGAGATGGCCGCGCATTACGGGCTGTCGGTGGCAGACAAGCCCGACAGTCAGGACATCTGCTTTGTGCCCGATGGCAACTATGCCAGCGTGATCGAAAAGCTGCGCCCCGGTGCGGCGGAACCAGGTGAGATCGTTCATTCCGACGGTCGAGTGCTGGCGCAGCATAACGGCGTTATTCACTACACCATCGGTCAGCGCCGCGGACTGGGTATCGGCGGGCTGAGCGAGCCTTTGTATGTGATAAAGTTGGACGTAGACAAAAAGCAGGTTGTGGTTGGCCCGAAAGAGCTGCTGGCGACCCGGACCGTTCCGGTGCGCGAGATCAACTGGCTGGGGGATGAACCTTTTACTTCACGCGACGAATGGCATCTGTCGGTCAAGGTGCGGTCGACCCGCCCGCCGCGTGAGGCGATTATCCGACCTCTGTCTGAAACGACTGCCGAAGTCGAATTGCTGACACCCGAGGAAGGCATTTCGCCCGGTCAGGCCTGCGTGTTCTATTCCAATGAAAGCAGCCGCATATACGGAGGCGGCTGGATCTGGCGCGGTTACTGAGGAACCCCGATCACAAGACGTCGGTCGGGCTGTTCACCAGAATATACAGTCCGACTGCCACCATGATGTAAGGTGCAATCCTGTCAAGGCGGGCAAAACGCGGACCTAAAACCTGAGCGCGTGGTGCGCCCCAACTTGCAATCCCGATTAACGTCGCCAGTGCGCACCCGGCCCCGATCAAGGCCGTCAACCGAAACGCTGGCGTCGAATCCGCGAACAGCGGAGTCATAGCCGCAAGCGTATCAATCGATAGCGTCAAAAACAGCGCGACGACCGAGGTGATGGCCCCTGTATCAGGCAGTTGACGCCCGCCCGACCCTTTCCGTTGTTGCCAAATGCCATAAAGGCCCAGAGACAACGGGATAATCCCAAGATAACCGACCCAATTCAGAAACCGGCTGTGATCCAGCCCGCTGGCAATCACAAGCGACAGGCTCAGAATTATCATTTGCGCCGCGGCAAAGCCAAAGACGGCTCGGCGTGTCTCCATCACCATGATCAGGCCAAACAGGATGACCAGATTGTCCAGGTTAGTTGATATGGTCACGATCGCAGCGGAAAATGCGAACAGGATGTGTTCAATCATGGCGATTGGGCAGCCTGTTCAAAACCGCTCGGGCCGCCCGCAGACCCGGTGCCTCACCACCGCGCCCCAGACGGTCCATGGTCACATCCATCGCGCTGCGCTGCGCATCCGGACTAGTGGCAACGTCCGACAATGCCGTGGCAATCTTATTCGGTTCGCAATCATCCAGCAGGCATTCGGGAACCGCGCGTGTTTCAGACACCAGATTGACAAGGGTCGCCGTGTCCAGATTAACCATGCGCTTTGCGATCAGAGTAGTCAGCCAGTTCAGATTGTAGGCTATGACCATTGGCGTAGCCTGTGCCGCCAGTTCCAATGAAACTGTCCCAGACGCCGCCAACGCAAGGTCGGCCGCAGCAAAAGCGGCCCTTTTCTGCGCCTGCGCCTGGTCCGAGGGCAAGTCTCGGGGGTCAACCACGACGGGCGACCCTGGCCAGTCCTGAACATGTTCGGTGACCGCATCAACCATATGGGCCACAGCTGGCACGACAACGCGCGTGTCAGGGCGCTGTTTCACAAACTCGATTAACGCCTGACCAAAGACCGGAGCCAGTCGATCCACCTCACCCCGCCGCGAACCGGGCAAGGCCAGAACAATGGGCGCTTGGCCTAGACCGTAGGCCTCGCGAAAAGCCTGAATGTCTTGTTCGGTCGCCGCTGGTTCGCTGACCACCGGGTGCCCGACAAAGTCACATTCCATCCCCGCGCGCTGCATATAAGGCGGCTCGAACGGCAACAGCGCCAGCACATGATCGATGACCTTGGCCATCTTGTCCGCACGCCCGGGACGCCAGGCCCAGACGCTGGGGGCGACATAGTGAACCGTGCGAATAGTACCTTGCGCTTTGACCAGCTTGGCAACCCGCAATGAGAAATCGGGACTGTCGATGGTGATCAGAACGTCTGGATTGCTATCCAGAACAGCCTGCGCTGTCTCAGAAATCCGACGTTTGAGGTGAAAGAACTTGGGGAGAACCTCGACCAGTCCCATGACCGACAATTCGGACATGGGAAAAAGGCTGTCCAACCCTTGTGCCTGCATCAGCGGGCCGCCAACGCCCTGAAATTCAACTCCTGGTACCAGCGCGCGCAGGCCTTCCATCAATGCCCCGCCAAGCCGGTCCCCCGAAGGTTCACCGGCGACGACGAAAACCCGCATCAGTTCGTCCGCTCGCGGACATACAAAAACAGGCCCAGCCGATCACATTCCGCGATCACGCGGTCTTTCTCAAGCACAAGGACGCCGCCCTTTTCGATCACAATTCCCGACAGCCCCGCCGCAACTGCGCCAGACACAGTATCAGGCCCGATCGCAGGCAGATCTGCACGAACGTCCTGATCCGGTTTCGGGGCTTTGAACAGAATGCCGCCGCCCGCATCCGGGCGCTGAGTCAGAGACTGCAACATCCATGCCGTGCCGAAGATACCCTCAATCGCCAGCGCCTGCCGTTTTGAAACCACGCAGGCCTGCCCGACATCCGCAGCACCCATCGCCCGGACGATACCCGATGCACGGTCCGCATCCGTCAGATCGGCCTCAGACGGTTGCGCCTGCGTCAGACACCCGAGTTTTGGAAGAAGGTTCGGCGCGATTTCGTGGGCTGCCTTAACCTCCAGACCTGCATCCTCAAAAATGCCGATGACCGCGCGCAGCGCCGCATCATCGCCGGACATGATGGCTTGTTGCAGGATTGGGACCAAAGGCATTGTTGCAGCATCGATCCTTGCAGGATCAATGGGCGGGCGGCCTACGGCACCTGCCATGCAGATCTGGGTCACACCCCGCGCCTTGATGTCGGCGATAAAGGTTCCAACCTTCTCCAATGGAAACTCGACATCCGGGGATAAAGTATCCGGGCGGAAGCCTTCCATCGCGCAGACCACCGGGCGGTCGGACAGTTGCGCGACAACTTCACCCGGCAAAACGCCTGTTCCCGCAATCAGCGCCAGCATTGTTTATTTCCCCGGTGTAAGGAAAGACCGATCCGAATGTCCGGTCACGAAATCGACGATCCGCTGAACGTATTCGCTTTCGTTATCCGTGCCGACCCGGTGCGCGCGCTCCATGAACGTACCATCGCCAGTCGACAATTCGCGGAAGGCCGCCCGCAAAGCGGCAATATCCTCACGTGAGACACCGCGCCGTTTGAGGCCGACGAGATTTAGACCATCAAGTTCGCCACGCGGCGCCTGAACCAGGCCATATGGGATCACGTCATTCGGAACCATGGTCAACGCGCCGATGATCGCGCCGCGCCCAACGCGGACCCACTGGTGCAATCCAGAGATACCACCGACAATCACGTCATCCTCAATGATGCAATGACCCGCAGCGCCGGCATGGTTCACCATGATCACCCGATTGCCGATCTGGACATCGTGGGCCACATGCACGCCCGCCATCAGCAGACAATCATCCCCAATCCGCGTAACGCCGCCGCCACCATCGGTCCCGGTATTCACCGTGACATGTTCGCGAATCCGGTTGCGTTTACCGATCTCAAGGCTCGTGTTTTCACCGCCGAACTTCAGATCCTGCGGGATCTCTCCGATGACCGAAAAGTTGAAGATCACGGTCTCTTCACCAACCGAAGTATCGCCGGTCACGACAACATGCGACTTCAGCTCAACCCGATCGGCCAACTTGACTTGGGGACCCACATAGCAAAACGGACCTACGACGCAGCCTTCACCAATCTGCGCGCCGTCTTCGATGATTGCGCTTGGGTGGATGCCGCTCATGTGGTCTTTTCCATATCCCAGTCGACATAGGCCGAAAACTCGGCCTCGGCCGCGACCTCGCCATCGACTGTGGCGCGACCGGCAAATTTGAAGATCTTGCCGCCTTTTTTGCCGCGGACCGTTTCGACATGCATTTCAAGCACGTCACCCGGGATCACCTTGCGACGGAATTTGCATTTGTCGATGTTCATGAAATAGATCAACAGCTCACTGTCGATCACATCCATGCCCACGCCCAGCATGACCCCTGCGGTCTGTGCCATCGCCTCGACAATGGTTACACCCGGCATGATCGGGGTTCCCGGAAAATGCCCCTGGAAATGCGGCTCGTTCATGGTGACGTTCTTGATGCCAACCGCCGATTGATAGCCCGAGATATCGACGACCTTGTCGACCAGCAGAAACGGATAGCGGTGGGGCAATATCCGCTGGATCAGCTGAATGTCTGCGCTTTTGGTTTCCGTGGTCATAGTGCAGTCGTCCCGTTGTGGATTTCTCTTTGACGCGTGGTTAGCAACACCGCGCCTCAAGGGCAAGCAAACCTATTCTTTGCTTTCGTCTTCAAGTTGGCTGCCATCGCCAATCTGTTCATTGATCCGCGCAATCGCCGTGTCCGTCACATCGGTTCGGTCCGAGCTGAGAAAGACATTGGAACGTTCGATAACGACCGACGCCCCGGATTCGCGTAACAGCTCGATCAGGATCGGTTGCACCAGAACCAGAAAGGTCTGCCTGGCTTCCTCGCTTCGGCGTGCAAGGGCGTCCAGTTTGGCGCGCTGGCCTTCACGGTGCGACTGAACCTTGTTGTCAAACGCCTCGGCCAGCGGGCGAAATTGTTCGGTTGGCAGTTCTGCGCGCTTTTCGGTCAGGTCTTTTTCTTCCTTGCTCAGCTCAGCGACAATTCGTTCATTCTCGTCTGCCAGCAATGCGCCTTCGGTTTCGATCTCGCGCATGACGCGCCGACCGAATTGCGACTCGGAAAACAACCGGTCGCTGGACAGGGTCAGAACATTCGCCTGAGGAACACCCAATTGCTGCGCCTGAGCGGTCGACACGCAGGCCAGCGCCAGAAAAACGCACAGGGCCCGAAATGGGCCCTGCGCACTTAATTTTATCAAGTTCAGCATCTGGCGATCAGAACCGCGCCTGAACGGTCAGGTCAAAGTTCTGTTCCTTGTCGAAGTCTTCTTTCTTCAAAGCTTTCGAGAAGTTGAACCGCAGAGGGCCAAAAGGCGTTTCCCACAGAACCGACACACCGATCACGTGGCGGACAGACCCGTCCGCGCCCACGATGTCGGCACCAGCGGTGTTTACGTTGTTGATGTTGTAGACGTTACCAACATCATAGAACACGCCGCCCCGCAGACCCAGTTCTTCGGGCAGGCCAAGCGGGAAGTCCGATTCAAACCGGGCAACCCAGTAATAGTTACCACCGATGGCATCGTCCTGACCATTCGACAAGTCACGCGGACCCAGACCCGCAGGTTCAAAGCCACGAAACGTGTTCGGACCAATCAAGAAGCGGTCGATCACGCGGCTGAAGTCGTCGCCCTGCCAATGCAGCGCACCTACTTCCATCGATGCCCGCAGAACAACTTCCTCGTTCAGGACACGTGTCTGCGCGATGCCGCGCGCTGTTGTTTTGTAGAATTCGTTGTCGCCGCCAAGACCGGCCGCATCAACGCCTACCTCAAACAAAACGCCCGCATTCGGATTCAAACCACCGCGACGGCTATCATAGAGGTAGGATACGCCCAGCGTGCTGGATGTCCGCTTACCCTGCTCGATTTCCGAAGCGATAACAGCGCCGTTCACTTCATCGTCCTGCTGCGTCATCTCGCTGCGGTTCCATCCATAGCGGAGACGGAGCGAAGACAATTCGCTGATTGCGTAGCTCAGCTGCGGCTCGAAGAAGACGCGCTTGGTATCGTAGCTCGCAAAGCTCGAATTCGTCGATGCCAGACCAAGACCGAGATCGAACTGCAACCGGCGACCCAGCAAATATGGTTCGGTGAAGTTAATGATGTATTGCTCGGAATCCTGCGCCGTCGAAAGGGTCAACCCAAGGTTTTGACCGCGACCCAGGAAGTTGGATTCGTTCAGGCCAATTGCAATCCCGAAACCGTCTGAAATCGAGTAGCTACCACCAAGGCTTAACGAGCCGGTGGGCTGTTCTTCGACGTCCACATCCACAATCACCTGGCTGGGCGTGGAGCCTTCGCGCGGCTCAACATCTGCCACGGCAAAGAATCCAAGGGCACGGATACGTTCGGCACTCTGGCGGATTTCGCGCGGGTTGAACGGATCACCTTCGACCGTATCGAACTGGCGGCGGATCACGCGGTCAAGTGTCGTTGTGTTGCCTTCGATGTCGATACGTTCAACAAAGATCCGCGGACCTCTGGTCAGAACAAACTGAACGTCCAGCGTCAGATCACGTGGATTGCGCGTGACCCTCGGTTCGACCCGCAGGAAATCAACACCCTGTTTCAAACCCAACCGTTCCTGGCGAGCGATCGAGCTTTCGATCAGCGACGGGGAATAGGTCACACCTGGACGGATTTTCAACGCTGCTTGATATGCGGCAGGGTCCACCCCGGGAATTTCACTGACGGTCGAAATCTTACCGAATGAAAATTTTTGCCCTTCGGTGATGTTCATCACAAGGAAGAAGGCGTCACGTTCGCGGGTAAATTCGACGTTTGCGCTGTTCACACGGAAATCGACGTATCCACGCGACAGATAAAAGTCGCGGATGACCTGTTTATCGAATTCGATTCGGTCAGCGATAAACGTGTCGCCGCGCAGGAACGTGCGCAGAATGTTGGCTTGCTTAGTCTCAAGAACTCTGCGCAAGCGGCGATCCGAGTATGCCCGGTTGCCGACAAAACTAACACGCTCGACCTCGATCGTTGTGCCCTCGGCAATTTCAAAGACAAGATCGACGCGGTTGTCGCTGCGGCGTATGATACGCGGGATGACGGTTGCGGAAACGCGGCCCTGCGCGGAATAGATTTCGGCGATCTGATCTGCATCGGCTTCAGCAAGCTGAGGCGTAAAAACCCGACGAGGCTGAGAATTGATCGCCTCAAGCAGAACGTCGTCCTTTACGCGGCGGTTGCCTTCGATGCTGATCTGGTTGATCGTCGGATATTCTTCGACCTCGATCACCAGAGTGCTTCCACGCGGCGTCAGTTCAACTGTCTCAAAAACACCACTGTCAAGCAAACGCTGAAACGCATCGTTCAACTGTCCGGCGGTCACTGTCTGACCTGGCTGAATTCCAGTCCGGGCAATGATTGTCGAACTTTCGATCCGCCTGTTACCCTCAACATCGAACGAATTGATCGTGTAGTTTTGCGCGCGCGCAACCTCCGGCAGGAAGGTAAAGCTTGCTACAAAAACAAAAGAAAAAATACGTAGCGTCTGCCACAAAATATTGTTTACTGGCTTCTGCCCCCCGCAGGATGTGCCTGCGCCTCGCCTATCAGTCATTTTTTTCTACCCGAATTTTAGGACTTTATTGTTGAGTAGCGAGATTAGGTTTCCTTGTCAAAAGACGAAAACACAAAGCGGCCCAATGGGCCGCTGCTAATCGTGTTCAATTAATGGTAAGAATCACATGTTGACCAAGAAGGTCCAACTGCCAATGGCGAGTGCAGTCGCACCGAAAAACAGCAAAAAGTCCCAGTTCAACATGAACAGGAAGCTAAAGCTTTGATACGATTTTCGAAGTGCCTTGGTCATTTGAGCATCTGCCACATAAAATTGAGACGCGATAAAATTATCTGCGGATTGAGGCGAAATTGCGGCTTTTGTTGGCGCGTAAGGCCATAATCAGCAAAACAGATCGTTGGTCAGTGCGAAGATCATCAAGCCGAGGATCAAGGAGACCCCTACCCCCATCAAAATCTTCAGCGCGCCATCGCTTGGCGGTTTGCCAGTTACAGCTTCATAGGCATAAAACACCAGATGACCGCCGTCCAAGGCCGGGATCGGAAACAGATTCAGCAAACCGACTGCTGTAGACAGCACAGCAATAAAGAAGATGAAGCTTTGCGCACCCTGGCTGGCCATCGCCCCCGAAGTTTCGGCAATACCAATCGGGCCGGTCATGTTGCAGGTGCTGATGGCACCGGTAATCATGTGCCAGATACCTGACAGTGAGCCGTCTATGACACGCAGAGTTTGACGTGCGCCGCCCGAAATGGATTCGAGAACACCAGCCGATTCAGTCGCAGGTTCCAGCATCATGCCGCCAACGATACCAATGCGCCAATGCGTGACAAAGCCGCCTTCTGCCTGTGGTTCATCGGTGCGGCGCGGGGCAAGGGCGAATTCAAGATCGGCCCCGTCGCGCCAGACATTCAAGAGCAGAACTTTCCCGTCGGACCCTTCGACATGCTCTTTCAACTGATCGAAAGCAAAGATTGGGTCTCCGTTGACCGAAGTGATGACATCACCGCGCTGAAGGTCGATATCCATGGCCGCACTGCGCGGGCTAACCTGCTGGATCAGTGGCGGAAACAGCCAGGGGCCCGTAACATCCATGGTCTGATCATCGCGGATGACCTTATAATCCAAAACCGGTTCCACCGGCAGCGCGTCAACAAAGTCAGTCCATGCGCTCTCCTCGTCGAAGTCAGGCACCGCGACGCCGCCAATCGCGACGATTTCGTCACCGTCCTGCAATTGCTGAACAGTGCCGGGCAAAGGGTGCAAGGTCCCAACGGTCAGTGGGTCTTTGGTCACGCCCTGGGTCAGGAAAATCAGACCGAACACCAGGATCGACATGATGAAATTGAAAACCGGACCTGCGGCAACCGTGGCCGACCGGGCCCAAAGAGGCGCCCCGTGCATAGTGCGGCGCAGATCCTCTGGGCTTTGTTCGGTAATTTCCTCCATCGCGGTTTCGTCTTTGCCCGACGCCGCGTTCGCGTCGCCCAAGAATTTGACATACCCACCAAAAGGCAGCGCGGCGATCTGCCACCGCGTGCCGCGCTTGTCGATGCGGCTCCAAAGAACCGGGCCAAACCCGACCGAGAACACCTCGGCATGAATACCGGACCAGCGTCCAACAATGTAGTGGCCGTACTCGTGTACCGCCACGATCACCGAAAGTGCGATGACAAAGGCAATGATCGTATACAGCAAATTGCCGAACTGAGGGATCAGAGAAAGTACGTCCAAAATTCTATCCTGCTCGTTGGATGACGATGTCATCGACCCACGTACGTGCCAAATGGTCCGTTTGCAGCACGTTATCAAGGATTAAAGGGGCATCAATAAGGTCGCCTGCGGCCTCAAACCTGTCCAGAACGGTCTCGACTATGTCGGCCATCTGAAGGAAACCGATTTCACGCGCAATGAACCGATCCAACGCCCGTTCTTTGGCGGCGTTGAATACAGCACCTGACAGGCCACCGCGTTCCATCACGGCGCGTGCCAAGCGCAGCGCGGGATACCGCGCCTCATCAGGTTCATTGAACCTAAGCTGCTTCAGTTTTCCAAGATCCAGTCGTTCGACCGGCAAGTCCTTCCGATCGGGCCAGTGCAAAGCGTACCCGATGGCATGGCGCATATCCGGGGCGCCCATATGGGCCATGACAGCGCCGTCCTGGAACCCGACCAGAGCGTGAACGACGGATTCCGGGTGCACCAGCACTTCGATCTGATCCGGAGACACGCCGAAGAATTCTTTGGTTTCAATCAGCTCCAGCGCTTTGTTGAACATAGACGCGCTGTCGATTGTGATCCGCTGCCCCATATCCCAGTTCGGATGGCTCGAGGCTTGCTCGACTGTTGCATGTGCCAGTTTGCTCAGTGGCCAGTCACGGAACGCGCCGCCACTTGCTGTGATGATGATACGCTCGACCGCGGCCATATCCTCGCCGACAAGCGCCTGAAAAACGGCCGAGTGTTCGCTGTCGACCGGCAAAAGCCGCGCATTGTTCGCCTTGGCAGTCTCAAGAACCATCGCACCGGCGCAGACAAGCGTTTCCTTATTGGCCAACGCCAGCGTGCCGCCCTGCCTGAGCACTTCAAGACCCGGCTCCAGACCAGCGGCGCCCACAATGGCCGACATAACCCAATCGGCAGGCCGTGCCGCAGCTTCCGTCAGCGCATTTTGACCAGCGGCCACTTCGACGCCCGAACCCGCAAGGGCCGCGCGCAGATCATCCAGCCGGTTTTCATAGGCCGTAACTGCCAAATCTGCGTTCAAACGCCGGGCATCTTCTGCCAGTTTGTTGATATTCGCCCCACCCGTCAGAGCGACGACGTCATAGGACGCGGGGTCGCGATCAATTAGATCAATCGTGTTCTGTCCAATTGATCCGGTCGCGCCGAAGATTGAGATTTTGCGCATCACATCGCTCCGGGGGAATAGAGAATCCCGGCTATCAAAACAAAAAGGGCCGCGCCCATCATGCCGTCAAAGCGATCCAGAAACCCGCCATGCCCTGGGATCAAGTTCGAGCTATCTTTGACCCCGAACTTGCGCTTTGTCGCGCTTTCGACAATGTCCCCAGCTTGACTGGCCATCGACGCAAGCACCGAAATCACCACAAACATGACGCCAAAACCAGCATTCACGGCAAAGATCGTGCCAACCACAGCTGCTGCAGCCCACCCGCCTGCAGTGCCCGACCATGTTTTCTTTGGGCTGACCTTTGGCCAGAACTTAGGGCCGCCAAAGGTTTTGCCAACAAAGTATCCCGCAACATCCGTTGCCACGACCACCGAGATCAGCCAGACCATCCAGCCGAACCCCATGTTCTCGCGGATTGAGATGAAGCCTAGACCCGACGCAGCGATCCAGAGAGCAAAGAGTGCGTAGATACCCTTGGATCGACTGATTTGCCCTGCCCCGACCAATGCCGGTGCAAGCAGGAATGGCAACGTATAAAGCGGCGGAAGATGATAGCTGAGCACGACCGCAACACCGGTGAGAATGCCCAACTGGATCGCGATACCATTGCGGTCCGGATCAATCATCCGCACCAATTCCCAGGTCATCAAGCCGCAGGCTAATGCGATAAAGGCTTCGAACCACAGCCCGCCCAGCCACACTTCGACTGAACCGATGCACACAAGCACCGCGGCAGACAGAACACGGGCGGTTAGGTCAGACCATCGGCCCTCACTCATGCCGGAACCGCTCCGAACCGCCGGTCACGGCTTCCAAAGTTTCGACACAGCCGTTCCAACTCGGCCGAGGTGAAGTCGGGCCATAGCGTGTCGATGAATTCGTATTCCGAATAGGCTGATTGCCACAAAAGAAAGTTGGATATACGGGCTTCGCCACTGGTTCGGATCACCAAATCCGGGTCGGGAAGAACATGCGTATCCAAATACTTGGGCAGAGTTTCCTCATCCACGTCATCGGGTCGCAGGCGGCCTTCGGCCACGTCACGCGCCAGCCGTTTGGTCGCCCGGGCAACCTCATCCCGCCCGCCGTAATTCAACGCAATGGTCAAGTGCACCAGATCGTTGTGCTGGGTTGCTACCTCCAAAGTGTCCATCAGTTCGGTCAGCTTGGAATCCAGACGAACCCGATCGCCGATAAAGCGCACGCGCACACCGGCTTTGGTCAGGTTGCGAGCTTCCTTGATGATGTACCGTCGAAACAGGCTCATCAACCCGGCGACTTCAACCTGGGTCCGTTTCCAGTTTTCAGTCGAAAAAGCAAATACTGTCAGATACTTGATACCCAACCCCGGACAGGCCTCGACTACTTCCCTTACCCGCCGGGCACCGGCCTGATGCCCAAACAGCCTGGGCCGGTTGCGCGCCTGAGCCCAACGACCGTTGCCATCCATGATGATGGCGACGTGGCGTGGTCCGGTAGCGGGTGAGGGTTGCGACGTGTCAGGCATTTCGTGGATCAGACCTGCATGATCTCTGCCTGCTTGGTTTCAAGCGCGGCATCTACGTTCTTGATCATCTGGTCGGTCAGGTCCTGGACTTCGCTTTCCCAGAACTTCTGATCGTCTTCTGACATGCCGTCAGCTTTGGCTTTCTTGATCTGATCCATGCCATCGCGACGGACGTTACGGATCGAAACACGGGCGTGCTCGGCATATTGCCCGGCAACCTTGCCCAGCTCGCGGCGGCGTTCTTCGTTCAATTCGGGGATTGGCAGCATGATGATGGTGCCGTTCAGCTGGGGGTTGATACCCAGACCGCTTTCGCGGATGGCTTTCTCGACCTTGCCGACAAGGCCTTTGTCCCAAACATTCACCGTCACCATGCGTGGCTCGGGGACGTTTACGGTACCGACCTGATTGATCGGGGTCATCGACCCATAAGCGTCAACCATGACCGGTTCCAACATCGAGGCCGACGCGCGGCCCGTCCGCAACGAGGCGAATTCGGTTCTCAGGTTGCCCATCGCGCCTTCCATGCGGCGCTTCAGATCGTCGGTGTCCAGTTCAAAATCGTCAGACATGCTGCTCACTCCCCGTCTTCAGGTGCTGTTTGCATGGCTCATAGTCCATCGCAATTGGGATGTATAGCAATGATGATCTGGAATTGAGCCAATGACCAGAGGTGTTTCTGGCATTTTCGGGTTCTTTCAATGGCAACTGAACCGGCCGACATTGATGTCAGCCGGTTCGACCATGTGCATAGGAATCAACCGTTTACATCGACAACAACACGGCCTTTGACCTGCCCTTTTAGGATATCCGCACCCAATTGAGGCAGATCACTCAGGGTCGCGGGATGAACCATTGCCTCAAGCTTGTCCATCGGCAGGTCGGTTGCGACGCGTTGCCATGCGCGAACCCGGTTGTCATAGGGCTGCATCACACTATCGATGCCCAGCAGGTTGACACCGCGCAACAGGAACGGAATGACGCTGGCAGGCAGCCCTGCCCCTCCGGCCAGACCGACGGCTGCGACTGAGGCACCGTATTTCATCTGACCCAGCACACGGGCCAACATCTCGCCTCCCACCGCGTCAATGCACCCGGCCCAGGACTCGCTTTCCAGCGGGCGTTTCACAGTTTCATTGAGATCCTCGCGCGGGACAATCGTGGTGGCGCCCAGCGATTTCAGATATTCACCCGCCTCTGGTCGGCCTGTCACGGCAGCCACCTCATAGCCCAAATTGGCCAGAATGGCGGTTGCAACCGAACCAACACCGCCAGCGGCCCCGGTAACAAGCACTGGACCATGACCCGGCTGCATGCCTTGATCCTCAAGCGTCATAACCGCCAACATCGCTGTGAAACCGGCCGTGCCCACTGCCATTGCCTGACGCGTGTCCAGACCTTCGGGCAAGGGAACCAGCCAGTCGGCCAGGGCGTTGGCTTTTTGGGAATATCCGCCCCAATGCGCTTCACCCACGCGCCAGCCGGTCAGAACGACCTTGTCGCCCGGCTTATAGCGATCGTCCGAGGACGCCTCGACCGTGCCGCTGTAATCAACGCCGGGCACGTGCGGATAGCTGCGCACCAGCCCGCCGCCCTTCGGCGACATGCAAAGGCCGTCTTTGTAGTTTACGGTTGAATACTCAACAGCGATTGTCACTTCGCCATGGGGCAGATCCCCATCGGAAAGCTTTTTGACCGAAGCGCTTGCCAGTCCGCTGTCTTCGTCCTTATCCATTACCAACGCATTGAACATTTCAACTTTCCTTTCTTTTCAATCAGTCACCAACCTTGGCTGAACTGAAAATTCCCGTTCAAATCCAGAACTTGTCTTGGACGGTTGCGCCACGCATTCCATCCGGAGTTTCTACTTCGATCCGTGTGCCGGGCTCCCAATGGCTCAGTTTGACCATTCCTATGGAGACATTTGTGTTGAAATCAGGGGACCATGCGGCCGACGTGATCTGACCAATCCTCTTGCCGCCCGCAACAATCGGCCAAGGGCGGTCGCATGGTGGCACGGCGTCACCGTCGATTGCGATTGGACGGATTTGCTGAACCGGACCTTCCTTAGCCACGCGCAGCAGCGCGTCTCGGCCAATACACCCGATCGCCGTATGCGTGTTGCAGAACTTGCCCAGTCCGCATTCATGCGGCGTGTTGTCGTCGGTCATATCGTTGCCGTATGACAATAAGCCACCCTCAATCCGTTCGATCAGATTTGGACAGCCCGCACGGACTTGCAGGTCTTCGCCCGCCGCAAACAGCGCATTCCACAAGGGCATACCGATGTCCGAACCCTCGACATAGATTTCGAAACCACCTTGTTTGGAATAACCAGACCGTGCGATTGCGAGTTCACACCCCTCGAACTCGAACTTGTCGAACTTAAAAAAGCGAATGTCACGCACCCGGTCGCCAAAAACACGAGCCAGCAGGTCATTCGCCTTCGGCCCCTGTATCGCCAGAGGAGACACATCGGGTTCGTCGACCAGCACATCCAGACGGTATCCGTTGGCAATGCCCTTAACCCAAAGCAGCAAGTCACTGTCGGCAATCGAAATCCACCACCGATCTTCCGAGAGCTTCACCGCCACAGGATCATTCAGCATTCCGCCTGTTTCATCGACAATGGGAACGTAAAAGCACTGACCGGGCAACATCCTCCGCAGGTCCCGTGGTGTTAGCATCTGCATCAGCCGCGCGGCATCCGGCCCACGCAGTTCGACCTGCCGTTCGCAGGACACATCCCAAACCTGCACATGACTTTTCAGGTGCCGGTAATCCGCCTCAACGGACTCAAAAACAGTGGGCAATAACATACGATTATAGACCGTATATCCTTTAACCCCGGCAGCTTCGACACCCTCAGAAAAAGGTGTTCGTCGCAGGCGACGCGAGAGTGAGATCTGAGCCACTTAAGCCTCCTCAGGCAGAAAAACCAGATCGCTCACCGGTGCGGCCGAACCTGTCTCAGTCAGCATTTGATGCAACTGACCCCGGTGATGTGTTTGGTGGTTGAAGAAATGGATGACGCATTGCGCATACGGTTTCGTGACATCGGCTTCCTTGGCGGCCGAGAACCATGTGAACGGGCCGCACAGGTCCTCGTCATTCAAGGACGCGGCCCATTGGGTAGTCCGCTGGTCAATCTGATCGCGCAGAGGCAACCATTCTGCCAGATCGATGCACAGTGACGGGCTTTCCGGGATGCCGCCGCCGGGACCCTGCCCTTTGTCAAACCGCGACATCCAAATCCAGTCACCCCAAAGCAAATGATTTGCCGTACCCAGGATCGAACCAAAAAACGCTCCGCGTTCGCGGGTCAATTCCTCGTCCGAAAGTGCCGCAAGGAACCCCTTCAACTGACTGTTTTGCCAGTGATTATACCGAGCCATTTCTTGCGCGTAGGCGGCGGCGATCATCACTTTGGTCCGTGCCAGTCAATTGGGCAGATTTCGGCAGATTTTCCTCCAAAATCCCAGACACGGCCGTAGTCGCGCACCTTGGACTTGGTGCCGCGGGCCACGATGATGTCCGGACCCATCCAATATTTCGAGTTTGACACCATGACCGGGTGGTCCGGATCTTTGCCGCCCAGCATCTCGATCTCACCCTGAATTTTGCGGCCAATCGCGATGCGGCGTTTGTTGCCGTCGCGCTCAATCTGAACTGGAGCGCGCTCGGCCCCGATAATCTCGCTGACCAGCATGGTAAACAATCCGGTGGTCCCGCCTGCCTGACCACTGAAGATTTGCAACAGGCCATTGTAAGCCTTGCCGCTTGCCCGTTCGTCAACATAGGCGGCAACTTTCCACTGGCCCTCGCCCATGCGGCCCGGAATATCGACCAGCAACCCGACGTTCAGACCGGACAGATCTTCGCCTTCATAGTGGCCCTCATCAACGATAATTCCCATCCACGCGTGGCAATGCCCCTCGGTCGGAGGATGCGCGCCCAACGAAACCACGCAAGGGCAGAACACATCGCACGAGCAGTTCAGGATCAATTCGCCTTTGATTGCCCAATCTGTCGGGCTCATCTCGCGCCGCTTGGGGTTGGGCATACGGCTATCAATGCGCTGACTAATCGGCAGCTTGTCGGCCTCGGGTTTTCTGTTCTTAGCCATAGGCTTATCCTCCGTAGCTTATTGGATAGACGAGCAGAACAAGACCGCCCGCAATCAATGCAAATCCCATCGGTCGGGTCACTGCGTGCCCAATCTGGGGTAGTTTCTCCAAAACCATGAACAGGGTCGCGAGACCCATCCACAACAGGCTCATGACACCGCCAACAAAACCAAGCGCCATGAAGCCCCAGCAGCAGCCCACACAGAATGCGCCCAGTCCCAGCCCCATGCGCAATCCGCCGGTGAACCCGGTTTTCCAGTGCCCCAGAAAATAGGTCATGGGGGCATGGCAGACGCCATGACAGACCTCTTTCGCGCGGGTGAACTGAAATGCGCCGACGGCGATCATCAAGCCGCCTGCGAAATACCCGGATTTACCAATGCCCAGCATGTCAACGACCCCACCAAACAATAGCGCCAACTGAACACCGGTGATCAAAGCTGCAAAGCCAACCCAGACGACCAGATACCCGGACAGAACACCCAACCAACCTGCGCGCGAGCCATTGGCGCTGCGGATCAGATCGTCATAACTGCGCAACGTCGGCACGAGCGTCGGCAGCATCATAGCCGCCATCATGATTGCCCACATCCAGAACAGCGGGCCAAACTCGGCCATGGGCATATACATGTCCATGCGCGGGTCCATGGCCGCCATGGCCTGACCCATTGGGCCGGGGCGACCGATCCAATCCAGATCCATGTCGCGGCTCATGGTGAACATGACCCACCACGCGGACAGGATCAGGGCATAAAACCCCAGCCAAAATGCAGTGCGTAGAACTGTGCGACTCACGCGCTCCTCCCGACTCAGTCCTTGCTTTTCAAATGTCAGACTTTTAAATGTCAGACAAATAAAAATTCACCGACGGTCCCCGGAATATGAAAATCGACCCAAAAAAACCTGCTGATCTGTCCGCGCAGATCGCTCAGGCCATTCGTGACGCAATCATCTCGGGCGAATTGATCGTGGATGAACGTTTGCCCTCCGAGGCGGAATTGTCCGAGCAATTCCAGGTGTCTCGCCCAACCGTGCGCGAGGCTTTGAAGCGTCTTGCGGCGCAATCCCTGATCCGCACGCAACGTGGTGCAAGCGGTGGTGCATTTGTGAACCGGTTAAGTTTCGAGGGCGCGTATTCCCAACAGATCACGACCTCGACCCTGCTACTGTCGATGAACGCAGTCAGTTTCGACACCGCCTGCGAAGCGCGCTTCGCGCTCGAACGCGCCTGCGCTGCCTTGTCCGCACAGCGCCGTACAGCGGATCAGTTGGCCACCATGCGAGCCGAAGTTCACCGCCAATCCCAACCCGGCCTGACGGATGAGGCATTCTGCGCCTCGGACGTGGCGTTTCACCGGGCGCTGGTTGATGGTGCCGGCAATCCCGTACTGTCTTATCAACTGGCCGGCGCGGTCGAAGCCATGCAGCCGCTGATGAACATGATCACTTTCACAGCGCGGTCCCGGGAAGCAATTATTGCCTTCCACAATCAGATCGCCGACGCGCTGGAAGATCGCGACTCGACCAAAGTGGACGCGACGCTAGTTGAGCTTGAGAGCTACACAAGACAATTGGCGCAAGACGTGGCGCAGCAGCGACGTAATCCGGCGTAAGGAAAATGAAATGACCACCGCTTTGAACGTGATTGCAGCCCTCATGACCATTGGGTTCGGCCTGTTCGGGTTTCTCGCGCCCAGCTTTACCTTGGGTGCGCTGGATCTGAGCACTACAAACAGCAACATGGGGCTGAGCGAGATGCGTGCTTCGGTCGGCGGGCTTTTCGTCGTCACTGGCGTGGCTGTTTTGTTCCTCAACAACCCGATGGCCTACGCCATGTTGGGGGTTGTCTATGCGGGCGCGGCATTGGGCCGGTTCGTTTCGGTTTTTCTGGACAACCCGCCTTTGGTCAAGGCGGCTACTTTTGGTGGAATTGAACTAGTCCTTGCGCTTTGGTTGATACTGGCCAACATCAACAGGGCCACTTAACCCGCTGTAATTGCTTAGCACACCCGATTCAATTCCCAGTTTGCATCTGCTCGCACGCTCACTTATATAGGGTATGTCCTTCGGGACTATGGACATAAACGCGCTCGTAATAAGCGGATCGGACCCGGGGGCGGTACCCGGCGGCTCCACCAACATCCTTCATTTGGGGATCATGGGGCCGAAATAGGATCGACGAACGTCTAAAGGGGTTAGCTTTGTCTCGGCGGGGTGCCACCGTATCGGCCCGAAAAGTACAATTGCAAATGACAATCGTGCTCCGGTTGCAGTTGCTGCGTAAGCAGTAGCAAGACCGAAACTTAAGCCCTTGCGCCTAGCCGCGTAAGGCGGGGTTCGCAGGTACCTGGCAACAGAAACCTGCACTTTCCACTTAAAGTCTGAGTTTTTTGCTGAGCATGTTCATGTTCAGAGTTTTTTCACTATTTGGTCTCATGCTGACCCCAGCAGAATAAGGAGAGCTGGGATGTCGCACGCAGATCTACTCAGAGAGTGGTATTCCGAAGTTTGGGAAAACGGCAATACAGACGCTATTGACCAGTATTTTGCCCCCGAAGCCATGGCCGAAGGGCTTATTCCGGAAATGCAGGTCGGTGCGGATGATTTCCGGGATCTGGTCATGGCCTTTCGCCATATCCTTGGGGACATTCAGGTCGATATGCCCAAAATCATCGAAAACGGCGATTGGGTATCCGCCATCATTCACCTGCGCACAACGCGCGCCGATAATGGTGCCCCGCTTCAAGCCACGGGCAGCGTCATGGGGCGAATTAAAAACGGACGCATGGTTGAAGCGTATAACCAGTTCGATTTCATCTCACTCTTCGAACAGCTCGGCCAGTTCCCGCAGGACACATTGCCTGTGTGTATGACCGGTCAAAGGCTGGATTGGGCTTGACCATATAAGCAATCTTGACCCCCTCAGCGCTTACGCGGTAGCAAGTGCCATGGGGTAAGATTGCGAACACCCCGTGAGGCGTCAGCCCAAGTTTCGCATGTATCCGACGAAACCAGGAGACATGCTGTGCCCGCACCAAACTCGATCACCCCAAAGCAATTGTTAAGACTGATCGGCAAGCCGCAATCCCCCATACTGATCGACATCTGTATGGATGCGGATTTTGAGGCTGACCCCTATCTTATCCCCGGCTCAATACGCCATCCTGCGAAGGATATCGAAGGGCTGGTCAACCTGATCGGTGACCGACCTGCAGTCGTGATTTGCCAGAAAGGCAAGAAGCTCAGCCAGGCCGTCGTCTCGTGGTTGCGAGGCGAAGGTGTAAAAGCCGAGTATCTTGAAGGCGGCATGTTTGCGTGGCGAGACATGCCGGACGCTCCGCGTGTGCCTGCGAAAGCATTGTCGATGCAGCCCAAAGGTTCCCTTTGGGTGACCCGACACCGACCAAAGATCGATCGCATCGCCTGTCCCTGGCTGATCCGGCGATTTGTGGACCCAAATGCCCGGTTCCTGTTTGTTGCCCCGTCGGAAGTCGAAGCCACCGCTGCAATATTTGACGCGACCCCTTTTGACATCGAAGGCGCTCATTGGAGCCACCGGCAAGACAAATGCACCTTTGACACTATGCTGGACGAATTCGCATTGCACACGCCCGCGCTGGATCGGCTTGCAACTGTCATTCGGGGCGCAGACACCAATCGCCATGACCTTGCACCAGAAGCTGCCGGGTTGCTTGCGGTCTCTGTCGGATTGTCCCGGCAATACCGCGACGATCACGAAAACCTTGCTGCGGGAATGCACCTGTATGATGCGCTGTATCGCTGGGCGCGCGACGGGTTTGAAGAACAACACGACTGGCCAATGGATCGCAAGTCATGACCCCGACACTATCGGAGCTGGTCCGTATTTTTGGGCGCATTGGGCTTTTGTCCTTTGGGGGACCGGCGGCGCAAATCTCACTGATGCATCAGGAACTGGTGGAAAAACGCCCGTGGCTGGACGAGCAATCGTATCTGCGGGCGCTATCGCTTTGCATGCTGTTGCCCGGACCCGAGGCCATGCAACTTGCCACATATGCCGGCTGGCGGCTGCGCGGCGTGACTGGAGGGTTGATCGCTGGCGGCCTGTTCGTCATTCCCGGCGCGCTGATCATCGCCGTTTTGGTCGGGCTTTATGCAGCTTTCGGGGACCTGCCACTGGTTCAGGCCGCTTTCCTTGGGGTGAAGGCAACGGTAATCATCATTGTCCTTCAGGCGCTTAGAAACCTGTCGCGCAAAGCCCTGACCGATGTGGAGCACCGGGCAATAGCCGGATTGGGTTTTGTCGCAATCTTTGCCTTTAACCTGCCTTTTCCCTTGATCATTCTGGCCGCAGCGCTTTGGGGGTATCTGAGTCTCAAGGGTGAAGCCAACACCGCCCAAACACCCCCTGCCCCAAATGCGACGCGCCCGCTGCGCACCTGCGCCATCTGGCTGACCCTATGGCTTGGCCCATTGGTGTTGCTGAGCGTTACTGGTCAGAAATTGCTGAGCGATCTCGGGTGGTTCTTTGCCCGCCTGGCCGTTGTTACGTTCGGCGGCGCTTATGCGGTTCTGGCATATATGACCCAAACCGTCGTGGACAAATATCAGTGGATCAGCACAGATCAGATGATTGATGCGCTGGGGCTGGCCGAAACAACGCCGGGACCTCTGATACTGGTGACACAATTTGTGGCCATGCTGACGGGACAGATTTCGGGCGGCATCCCTTTGGCACTTGCCGCCGGCGCGGTGGCACTTTGGGCCACCTTTGTCCCGTGTTTCCTGTGGATCTTCCTAGCCGCACCATATCTGGACCAGCTGGCCGCCCGTCCACGGCTGTCCGCAGCCCTACACGGGATAACAGCAGCGGTTGTCGGCGTGATTCTCAACCTTTCCGTGTGGTTTGCTCTTAACGTTCTTTTCGGAACAATCCCGGAATTGGCATGGGGACCCCTAACCATCCCATGGCCTGAACTTGCGACACTGAACACAAAAGCGCTGGTTTTGACGTTCATGGCCGGGGTGTTGATATTCAAGCTAAAATTCGGCATGGGAATGACCTTGGCCCTGATGGCCGTGGCCGGAGTCGGTTTTCATTTTCTTTGAACAATCCACCCCCTCCCGGTCTTTCGTTTCCGAACGAATCCCCTATGCTTGGGGTAACCACTTTTGAGGATGACACATGTCGCAGGACATTGACTATGGAACCCTGATGCACACCGCCATGCGCGGCCTCATTCAGAAAGTTCTGACCAACGTTTCTGAAAACGGTCTGCCTGGGGCGCATCATTTCTTTATCACGTTCGATACACGACAGGACGGAGTTGAAATAGCTGACTGGTTGCGCGAACGCTATCCCGAAGAAATGACTGTCGTAATGCAGCACTGGTTCGAAAACCTTGAGGTTGGCGACAACGGCTTTGCGATTACGCTGAATTTCGGCGACGCGCCCGAACCTCTTTATATTCCGTACGATGCGATCAAAACCTTCGTGGACCCGTCGGTTGAATTCGGGTTGCGTTTCGAGAGCCCCGAAGACGAAGAAGAGGTTGCGACCCATATCGTTGATGAAACGATTGAGGTTGAGGAAACTCCGGTCCAGCACGACGCGGATGTCGTTTCACTGGACAGTTTCAGAAAGTAAGCTCGGACTTACAAACCCCGCCTCTCGCGGGGTTTACTGTTTTTCGAGGAACGTATCGACCGAGCGGGATTTAATCCCGTTACGGAACCGCGAAAAGGACAGGTTAAGCCCACCGTCGGCCAGCGTGCGATCGAACTGCTGCAGTTCATAGCCACCGTTTTCATCAATGAACAACGAGAAAACCGTCAGAGTCTCGCCCTCGATCCGGCCCCAGACGAACGGTTCACCCTGCATCGGGTCCAGGGGCACCTCGTGACCAAACACATTGCGCTTCATCGCCGCTGAATACACGTCGGACCTGTCAGATTGCTTGAAATCGATCGAGAAGGATTGATCTTTGACCCGGCCGTCCGGCTTATAGGTCGTGGTTTTCCAACTGACGTTGAACCCGTCTTTCGTTTCATGGATCGAAACGCTCATATCGCGTGGGGTTTCTGTACCATCATCGTCAACTAAATTGGCTGAACCGACGTAATCCCCGATAAAGGGCGTGATGTCCCCGGCCTGGGCCTGAAGATTGGAAAAGATAAGCCAGAATACGGCACCCACCGCGAATGCGATAAGCCGCAGCGGATTAACCCCGTTAAATTGCAGCACCTGACCCTCCAGCGTTTTGATCTTGCTATTCTACCCCAGTCACAGGCGCACACAATGGTCCTAGTACCTGTGTATCAAAGAAAAATGCCCCACCCCAACGCCTATACCTTTGGTCGGGTTACGCTTATGGTGCGCGCAACTGGCCGATTGCGCGATGACGCCGTCACGGGTAAACGGCATACGACTGCATACTAGACGGAGTGACCGATGTCCCAGACCCGCACCGAATCCGACAGCTTTGGCCCGTTGGAAGTTCCCGCCGACAAATATTGGGGTGCACAGACTCAACGCTCGATCATGAATTTTCCGATCGGCTGGGAAAAGCAACCCGTCGCTATCGTACGGGCGCTGGGCGTTATAAAAAAGGCCTGCGCGATGGAGAATAAAGCCATCGGCAAGCTGGATGCTGAGATCGCCGATGCCGTCATTCAGGCCGCAAGCGAGGTGATTGAAGGCAAGTTCGATGACAACTTCCCTCTGGTCGTTTGGCAAACCGGTTCTGGCACACAGTCGAACATGAACTCGAATGAGGTCATCGCAAACCGCGCGATTGAGATCATGGGTGGTGTGATCGGTTCAAAAGAACCGGTGCACCCCAACGACCACTGCAACATGGGGCAGTCGTCGAACGACACTTTCCCGACAGCAATGCATATTGCCACAGCGATGAGCGTACGCGACGTGCTCATGCCCGGACTCGAAAAATTTGCGTCGGCACTGGAAGCCAAAGCAAAAGAGTTCGCGGGCATCATCAAAATCGGCCGCACACACACTCAGGATGCGACCCCTTTGACCCTGGAACAGGAATTCGGCGGCTATGCGCACCAGATCCGCCAAGGGATCGCTCGCGTCGAGGCTGCAATGCCCGGCATCTATGAACTGGCGCAAGGCGGCACCGCCGTCGGCACCGGTCTGAACACGCATGATGGCTGGGATGAGGCCGTCGCCAAGAACATGGCTGACATCACTGACCTGCCCTTCGTAACGGCACCGAACAAGTTCGAAGCACTCGCTGCACATGACGCCATGGTGTTCCTGTCAGGCGCGCTGGCGACCATTGCTGGCTCTTGCTACAAAATCGCGAATGACATCCGGTTCCTGGGCTCTGGCCCGCGGTCTGGCTTGGGTGAGCTGATCCTGCCGGAGAATGAGCCGGGTTCGTCGATCATGCCCGGCAAGGTGAACCCGACACAAGCCGAAGCGCTGACTCAGGTGGCCGCGCATGTAATCGGCAACGATGCGGCGATGAAGTTTGCGGGTTCGCAGGGGCATTTCCAGCTGAACGTCTACAACCCGATGATGTCGTACAACTTGCTGCAATCCATTCAGCTGCTGGGCGATGCCACCGACAGCTTTACCGAGCGTATGCTGCTGGGCATCAAGGCCAATGAACCACGCATCGATAAGCTGATGAAGGAATCCCTGATGCTGGTCACGGCGCTGGCCCCGACCATCGGTTACGACAACGCCACTACTGTCGCCAAAACGGCGCATAAGAACGGCACGACCCTCAAGGAAGAGGCCATTGCGCTAGGCTTTGTTGATGAGGAGACATTCGATGCGGTCGTCCGGCCCGAGCACATGATCGGCCCTAAATGATCGCGTGGCGTCAGCCTGCCTGCCTGTGCCTGCTTATTGCGGGCACAGCAACCTCAGCTCAGGCTGACCTGTTCGACCTGATCGACTCTCGGCTGGAATGGATGCAGGACGTTGCTGCGTTCAAACACGCCAATGGCCGCCCGGTCGAAGACCTTGAGCGTGAAAAAGTCGTGATTGACAAAACCTTGGAACAAGCAGCGCTTGCGGGCGTTGACCCGGACAGCGCGCAGCTGTTTTTCCAAGTGCAGATCGAAGCCGCGAAAGAGATTCAATCTTGTTGGATTGAACGGTGGACCGAGGACCAAACCTCTGTTCCCGAAAGCTATGCGGACCTGACAACCGAAGTACGCCCTGCACTGTTAGATCTGGGCGGGCAAATCCTTGAGACATTGTCGGATCAACCACCGGTCTCAACTACATCGCAGGCCGATTTTCTGGACACCGTGAATGTCGAATGCCTTTCAGATGACAGCCGTGCGGAATTATTCGATAGTCTGACCAAAGTGAGACATGCGCAATGACGGAACCGGTCAATCTGAACAAATATCGAAAAGAAAAAGCGCGGACCGAAAACAAGGCCCGCGCTGATCAAAATGCAGTTGCTTTTGGCCGCACCAAGGCCGAAAAGGATCTGGCAAAAAAGCAGCAACACAAGCTGAACCAAGACCACGAAGGCCGTAAGTTGGACAAATGAGCGGACGCCCGGTCAAACGATCCCTGACGCTGAAAGGCCATCGGACGTCCGTATCGTTGGAAGATGAATTCTGGCAGGCGTTCCGGACCATTTCCAAGGAAAAAAACCTACCGATCAACGCTCTGGCGGCCGAAATTGATGTCGAGCGTGACCCGGACATCGGACTTGCATCGGCCATACGGGTTTTCATTCTGAACTGGTATCAATCCAAGTAAATCAGTCTTGCTCTGACATCCAGAAACCGCTTACAGTAAGGGGGAACAAAAGGAGTACGAAGCGGTGGTTGATACAGTTCTAGGTCCAGACGGAAAACCACGCTGCGCGTGGTGTCAGGCCGCGCCCGAATTCTTTGACTACCACGATCAGGAATGGGGGTATCCGGTTGGCAATGACCAGCGTCTGTTCGAAAAGCTATGCCTCGAAAGCTTTCAATCCGGTCTAAGCTGGCGCACGATTTTGTCCAAGCGCGAGAACTTTCGGAAAGCTTTCAAAGCTTTTGATATCAACGCAGTAGCCGCGTTTGATGATGCAGATACAAAGCGCTTGCTACAAGATGCAGGAATTGTGCGACATCGTGGAAAGATCGAGGCCGTGATTAACAACGCACGCCGCGCGCAAGAGTTAATCGCTGCCGAAGGGTCTCTGGCCGCATATGTGTGGCGATACGAGGCCGACTCACCGCCTGCCCCGCAAACCGCTTCAACGTCGCCGGAATCTGTGGCGATGTCGAAAGACCTGAAAAAACGGGGCTGGAAGTTTGTCGGGCCGACGACCGTGTTTGCCTTTATGCAGGCAATGGGGCTGTTGAATGATCACGCCGAAGGTTGCGTCATGCGTGAAAAAGCGGCGCAGTTGCGCCGCGAATTCACCAAACCCCAATAGTGTTTAGACTGACGCTCGGAAAATCTTGTCGATGTTTCCGCCCAGGGCTGCATTGAACTCTGCGTCTGATTGCTTTTTTGACAATCCTTCGGTCAGCGCGCGCGAGAAGGACGCGATCATCTTACCGTTCTGGCCAAGCAAATCGCAGGCCTGTTCCGTCGAATAACCGCCCGACAGTGCAACCACACGCAGAACACGCGGATGATCGGCCAATTCATCATACAGGTTGGCCTGGCTGGGGATCGTCAACTTGAGCATTACGTCCTGTCCCTCAGCCAACTGATCAAGGTTCTTCAGGATTTCGGCCTTCAGGATGTCTTCGGCTTGGGCTTTGGTGGCGGAGTTGATGTTCACCTCGGGCTCAACAATTGGAACCATTCCGGCAGCCACAACTTCGCGCGCAACGTCGAACTGTTGTGCAACAACTGCCGCGATTCCTTCCGCGTTGGCCTCATGAATGACCGAGCGCTCCTTGGTGCCAAAAACACCGTTGGCCTTGGCCAGTGTCTCGGCCAGACCCGGAATGGGTTTCATCAACTGAACGCCATTCGCTTCGTCTTCCAAGCCTTTGTCAATCTTGAGGAAAGGTACAATGCCTTTCACTGACCACAAATAGTCCGCGACCTTCTGACCATCAATTAGCTCCCCCAGAGTGCGTTCGAACAGGATCGCGCCGATCACTTTGTCCTTGGTGAAATCGTCCGCTAGAATGATCCGCGCGCGCATTTTCTGGATTTCACCGAACATCTCTTCGTCCGAGCTGTATTCAGATGCGTCCACGCCATAAAGCGCCAGCGCCTTGGGGGTCGAGCCGCCGCTTTGATCCAATGCTGCGATGAATCCTGCGCCGTTGGACATTTGTGTGCGCTGTTCTGCTGATGACATAAGACTTTCCCGTTCAAAATGATTCCGCGATTTCAAACCGCATACAGCAAGGCGTGAAAGGATGGTAGTTTGTTAGCGCTCAACCAAGCGCAACCAAATTCCATCTTTCGACCGAACGGTCAAATGTGCGACTGGAACCGGCGTTTGTCCCGCGACCAACTCGAACCGGAAGTGTCGCAACAACATAGATAACAGAAGCGGCCCCTCGATCATGGCGAACCCGGCACCGGGACATACGCGGGAACCTGTCGAGAATGGAATGTACGCGTTGCGCTGACAGGTCTTTCCATTCTCAGTTCCCCACCGGGTCGGATCGAACTCGTCGGGACGTTCCCAGAGCCTTTCCTGCCGATGCAGATGCCACGGGCTGATCACGATTTGCGACCCTTCGGAGACAGCCCTGTTGCGGAAACGTTCGGGGCATTTCGCTTCACGAACCATCATCGGCACGGGCGGGTAAAGCCGCAGCGCTTCGCGGAACACATCCCGGCTAAGCTTTAGCCGCGACATTACAGAAAAATCGGGCGTGTCGAGCGCCGCAGCTTCCTCGGCCAGGCTGTCCTGCCATTCAGGATACATGGCCATCAGGTACAACGTCCACGCCAGTGCGGACGCGCTGGTTTCGTGCCCGGCAAGAAAGAAAATCGCCACCTGATCGACCATTTCCTGCGTGCCAAACCCACGCCCGGTTTCGGGATCACGCGTGGTCATGATCTTGGTTGCCAGATCATCCGGTGCGCCACCACGAGCGATCAGTTCAGCCCGACCCGCCGTAAGACGCCGGATTAGCGCCCTGATATCCTTTGCATTCTTCTTGGTGCGTCTTGAATGCAATCGCGGCAACCATTTTGGCAGAGGGAAAAAGGCCGCAATGTTCAGAATGGGTTGTTCACGCTGATAGCTGCGAAACTTGTCAAAAACCCGAGCGGCAATTTCGTGTTCGATGGGCACAGAAAACAAGGTGCGAAAAATGACATCCGCCGCGATATGGTTGGTGACCTCGTCAAACTCAACGACACCACCTGACTGCGGACGCAACCGATCCACCGCTGCTTGACCAGCCGCATGCATTGCCGGAAAGGTATCTTTCAAACGGCCGCCTTCGAACGCGGGATCAATGATCCTGCGCTGCCTCTTCCAGGTGTCCCCATTGGTCAGGAAGACAGAGTCCCCCAGCAACGGACGCAGCCCCTCACTTATGCGGTTAGATTTGGGAAAGTCATCAGGGCGTTTTTTCAGAACTGTGTCGATCAATTCTGGCTGATTTACCAAGTATGATCGAAAGAACGGCGTGCGAAATTCGGCCATCCAGGCGCGGTACAGCCTATGGGGTTGAGCTGACAGAATGTCCTTGCGAAACAACCTCAGATACCGCCAAAGCGATACTTTATCAGGGCGCGAAGTTGGCTTGGGCGGCGTCATGCCTTCACCGAGATGTATTTTGAGACCGGCTTATCCATCCGCGATTTCGACGGTGCCCGCCCCTCAAACCTCTGACCTAAGGTTTGAGGCCCGGCAGTTATACGAAAATAGTCATACCGATCGGGCTTGTCGAACGCGCAAAGATACTGGAAATGCAGGCGGAAGAATTTCCATCGCAAGTTCTTCCAGCGTTCGGGGGACAGGGTCTGTGTAAAGGCCGCAGACAGAACCAGCGGCCATTTCTTTTCGGCGGTTGCGACACCGCTGACAGAAACCGGATCGCACAGCGCAAAAGAACAGCCATCGCCGGGGGCCGAGACGTCGACCCAGGTGAGGCCTTCCTGCGTGGACAAGAATTGCAAGTCTGCCCTCAAACCCTGCGCCTCGGGCAGAAAAGATACCATCGGCACGACCTGTCCCAATGTCAGGAACGAAAATACAGGGCCGTCATCACGTTGACTGAAATCGCGGATAACATCGGCCAGAACGCTGACACCCAGATGGGCCCCTGAGCTATGCCCGACGACCAGCACCTCGTCTGCGTCTGAATTCAGCGCCTCTTGGATCAACGCACCGAATGCACGCAGGCGATTGCGCAATTCAACTGGCGTCGCCCCTTTGAGTTTTGCGGAATAGGCATAATCATGCATCAGGTAATAGGCAAAAAGCTGACCGTCTTGCTGGCGAAACCAGCGCAACAGACCGTAAGCGGCCACAACCGCAAGGATTACGCCCATCCAGCCGATAAACGGCATCAAAACCCATGTCATGGCCCCGGCTAGCAAGATCGCCAACAGCATTTGAGCCAGCAACATTCCAACCGGATATAGTGCGGCAACCACCGGCCCCTTGCGCAACCGCATCAGGCGCCACAGTGTTCCTGACGACATATAGATCCACGCGGTCCGCACCAGTTGCAGATAGGTCGCTGGGATCGAGTTGGACATGCTGTCACGAACCAGGTCCGACCAGACAAGAACATCCACATCAACCTGAACTTCGACCCCGTCCTGACGTGAAGTGACATGCCACCCATAGGGGCCATCGCCAGACTTGGCGGACGTCGAAATTTCATAGCCGGAAATCTCGGCCTGCAGCTTGCCTTCGGTTCGGTACAGTTCCCGATACCGCCGCGGCGGAATCGGGTCGTAGCCGGGTATATAGAATACCCGGCGTTTACACACCCGAGGTTGATTTTTCTGACTGCTCATGGCCTTACCTTCTGCAGCGCAGGTTAACGCAGGCTAAGCGCCAAGGTAAGTCAGATCAGCAG
Source organism: Ruegeria sp. CDSC054 (assembly GCF_059610645.1). Lineage (NCBI taxonomy): Bacteria > Pseudomonadati > Pseudomonadota > Alphaproteobacteria > Rhodobacterales > Roseobacteraceae > Ruegeria > Ruegeria sp. CDSC054. Next base: position 379,532 of record NZ_JBXWOA010000001.1, read on the forward strand.
ATCATCCGAAATTCGCCAGCGCCGGGAATGTCTCTAACAGCCACCAGCTGAATTCAGTGAACAGACCGGTGATCAGCATGATGCCCACGAACAGTAACAAGCCACCCATCACCTTTTCGATCGTGCCCATGTATGGCTTGATCCGATTCATCACCGACATCGACCGGTTCAGGAACATCGCAGCCAGCAGGAATGGAATACCCAGGCCCGCCGCATAGACGCCCAACAACAGGGTTCCCCGCGCGACCGAGGTCTCGGACGCGGCCAGCGACAAGATCGCCCCCAGCTGCGGCCCAATGCACGGTGTCCAGCCAAACGCAAAGGCCAGACCAAGGATATAAGCGCCAAACACAGATCCACCAGAATCACCGGTCTCAATCCGCGCCTCGCGGTCCAGAAACGGGATACGGAAGACGTTCAGAAAATGCAGGCCAAAGACAATGACCACTGCACCAGAGATCTTTGCGAATAACACCTGGTTCTGCAGGACAAACACCCCGAAGGCAGAAGCGGTGAAGCCCAGCAACAAAAACACCGTAGACAGGCCCAGAACAAAGAACAGGGCGGCCAAGGTTGCCTTGCGGCGTGCTTTCGCCTCATCCTGCATCTCGTTGATCGTCACACCGCTCATATAAGCCAGGTACGGCGGAACGATGGGCAGAACGCAGGGCGACAGAAAGCTGATCAGCCCGCCCAGCATCGCGATGAACATGGCAGGCAGCAGGCCCGCGTCTATGATATCTATTCCGAACATGTTCAAGCACATATGGTATGAGGCGGCCAACGTCACGGGGCCAATCGGTCACATCCTCGTGGTTGCACGCTGGACACCCCGCCAAAGTGGAAATATCTGAACCTTATGTCAAATCCGTCAGAAACACTCGATGCGCTGGGTCTGTTGTGCCCTCTGCCCGTCCTCAAAGCGCGCAAGCGTTTGAAATCCATGCCTGCGGGGGCCGTTTTGCGCGTGCTGGCAGATGATCCTGCCGCCATAATTGATGTCCCGCATTTCTGCTCTGAGAGCGGGCACCAATTGCTGTCGCAGGAAGACGCAGACGGCCATCAGATCTATATGATCCAGAAATCTCACTAAGATCGGCCCAAAAGAAAAAGGCGGGCACATGGCCCGCCTCTTCTTGTTACTGACCCAGTGACCACCAACCACGCCGCTTGGGTTTGGCCGGCTGCTCCGGTTCTTCGGCTACGACCTCCAGAACCGGCTCAGGGGCTTCTTCAACCATTATGTCCGCTGGTTCTTGCGGGTCTTCTGCGGCCACTTCGGCCACAGGTTCGGGTTGTTCGGCCTCTGCACGTTCAACCTGTTCTTCAACGACGCTTTCCGCTTCGGGCGGGAGCTGCTCTGCCGCTGTTTCAGTTTGTTCAACTTTTTCGGCAGGCGCTTCCACAGGTGCATCTGTCACACCAGTTTCCTCGGCCGGTGCTTCAGGGCTTGCGGCCTGGGCATCCTTGCTCACAACAGCTTCAGCGGCGACTTCTTCCGTAGCTTCAACAGGTTCCGCGTCCTTCTTCTTGCGGCGCGGTGCACGGCGACGCTTGGGCTTGGCCGCTTTTTCTTCTTCGGCAGGATCAGATGCTTCACCCTCAGGTTTTGCGTCATCCGCCGCTTCGGTTTTGGCTTCATCCGATTCCTCGGACGCCGCTGCGTCACCCTCTTCAGCGTTCACCTCAGGAGTTTCGTCAGAACCATTGCTCTTTTTCCGACGGCGACGACGACGTTTGCGCTTGGGCTTGGCGTCCTCTTCGGCCTGAACGGTGGTTTCCTCTTCGACTGGCTCTTCCTCGCTGGCGTCGACAAGATCCATCAGGGACGCATCCACGGAAACAACGGGCGCGCTGGCTTCGGGAACGATCCGGCTTGCCGTCTTGAATTTCTCCATCGAGAAATCCGGGCTGACCAGATGTACGTCGCCTTCAACACGTACAGACAGGCCATAACGGGCCTCAATCTGTGCAATATGCTCGCGTTTCTGGTTCATCAGGAAGTTGGCGATGCTGACAGGGCAGCGAACCAGTACTTCGCGTGAACGGCGGCGGGTGCCTTCTTCCTCAATCTGACGCAAGATGGTCAGCGCCATATTGTCATCCGAACGGATCAGGCCAGTGCCGTGGCATGCCGGGCAAGGCTGCGTAGTCGCCTCCAACATACCGGGACGCAGACGCTGGCGGCTCATCTCCATAAGGCCAAAGCCCGAGATACGGCCGACCTGAATACGCGCGCGGTCAGTTTTCAGCCGTTCCTTCATACGCTTTTCGACGGCCAGGTTGTTCTTGCGCTCGTCCATGTCGATGAAGTCGATGACGATCAGACCAGCCAGATCGCGCAGACGAAGCTGGCGCGCAACCTCTTCGGCGGCTTCCAGGTTGGTCTTGAGCGCGGTTTCTTCGATCGAGCCTTCCTTGGTTGCCCGGCCGGAGTTCACGTCAATCGCGACCAGCGCTTCGGTCACGCCGATCACGATATAGCCACCGGATTTCAGCTGAACGGTCGGGTTGAACATTCCGGCCAGATAGCTTTCGACCTGATAGCGCGCGAACAAAGGCAGCGCATCCTCGTACCGTTTCACGTTCTTCGCGTGTGACGGCATGATCATCTTCATGAAGTCTTTGGCGATGCGATAACCGCCCTCGCCTTCAACCAGAACTTCATCGATTTCGCGGTTATAAAGATCGCGGATCGACCGTTTGATCAGATCGCCTTCCTCATAGATTTTTGCCGGCGCAATCGATTTCAGCGTCAGTTCGCGGATCTGCTCCCACATGCGTTGTAGGTATTCATAATCACGCTTGATCTCGGATTTAGTACGCTTGGCGCCGGCGGTCCGGATGATGAGCCCGGCTCCGGTTGGCACGTCGATTTCCGCCGCGATTTCCTTAAGTTTCTTACGGTCCGGCGCATTGGTGATTTTGCGGCTGATCCCGCCCCCACGCGCCGTGTTAGGCATCAGAACGCAATACCGACCTGCCAGAGACAAGTAGGTGGTCAGAGCAGCACCCTTGTTGCCACGTTCTTCCTTTACGACCTGCACCAGCAAGACCTGGCGGACCTTTATAACCTCTTGAATCTTATAGCGACGTGGCCGCGGCTTACGCACCGGGCGAATGTCTTCGCTGTCATCTTCGTCGGCGACGGATTCGATTGAATCGTCCTTCGAGGTCGCATCAGCACGCGCTTCGACATCGGACTTTTCGTCATCTTCAGACGTGGTGTCCTCAGAGGCTTCAAACTCTTCTACGGCTGCCTCTGGTTCGTCACCGCCAACCTCGGAATCTTCAACGGATTCCTCTGCGGCAGCTTCGACAGAGTCATGCTGAGTACCATCGGCGGCTGCCTCCTCAGCTTCTGCAGGGGCTTCGGCCACTTCCTCGACCTCAGCAGCACCTTCTGCTTCTGCCACAACCTCAGCATCAACTGGCTCTTCCGAAGATTCAGCTTCAATAGGTTGCTCTTTGGTTACTTCGGCATCGACCGGCTCTTCCACCGGAGTTTCAGCCACACGATCAGCCGGAGAGGTGCCTTCCGGAACCGACATGTCGGCTCCTTCTTCACCTTCGTCCAGATCGATGGTTTCCATGCCGGTGGGTTCGGATGAAACCTCAATCGACTCTACGGCATCATCGGATTTTACATCCGCAGCCTTCGTGCGCGAACGCGAGCGACGCTTTTTAGGCTTCGACTCTTCGGCTTCATCCCGCGCCTTCATTGCCTCGGCATAGGCGCGCTCTTCTTCCATCAGCGCTTCGCGATCTGCGACCGGAATCTGATAGTAATCCGGATGGATCTCCGAAAACGCCAGGAAACCGTGCCGGTTCCCGCCGTAATCCACAAAAGCCGCCTGTAGGGACGGTTCGACCCGGGTTACTTTTGCAAGATAGATGTTGCCAGCAAGCTGGCGTTTATTTTCGGATTCAAAGTCGAACTCCTCAACCTTGTTTCCGTCAACCACCACGACGCGGGTTTCCTCCGCGTGGGTGGCATCGATAAGCATTTTCTTAGCCATGTGTCCTTGGTGCACCGCGCCAAACGCGTTGTCCTTTCCCGTCCGGGGGGACGGGCGCTTTTGGGGTGGTGTCTTGTCAGGGCGATTTCGGACGGCGCGCGGCAGGGTCTGGCGCTGTGGCCCCCTGCCCGTATACTCAATCGTTGCGCGCGCGTCATCGCGGTTCTTCTCCGACAGGCGCAGATCTAACCGCTGCCTGCCCATTTATTCCTTTCGCTCGCTTTTGCGGGCTCAGGCGTTCAGCTGCCCCCTTGGGGGCATAATCGGTCTGCTTTGCCTTGCGGGATTGATCACCATCAACGACAGAGCAGCGAAACTCAAAGATTCGGGACTTTGGGGCGCAAATGAGCCCTGCCCGTCCAGATACAATAAAAGCAGTCCTGTGGAAAACACAATGGGCAAACTGCGAGAAGAACAACACAAAGCCCCGGGATCACTTCATCTGGCCAAAAATATCCCGGGGGTGATTTGAACCGCAGGCTCAAAAGGGGGCTGGCCCCCCTCTCTTTCTTACAAATAGTCCGAGCGCTGCAGCCCGTATTTCGCCATCTTCTCGTTCAAGGTCCGACGTGGCAAACAAAGTTCGTCCATCACAGATGCAATCGAACCCTTGTGGCGCCGCATCGTGTTGTCGATCAGCATCCGCTCGAACGCCTCGACATATTCCTTGAGCGGCTTGCCTTCAGTCGTCATCACGGGCTGCATTTCTTCATGATCGGACATCAACAGCGACGCTATCGTTCCGGAACCGCGCCGTGATTGCAAAACGGCCCGTTCCGCAATGTTGATCAATTGCCGCACATTGCCCGGCCACGGCGCTTGCAAAAGCTGAGCCGCTTCCTGTGCACTTACCTGTGGCGCGTCACAGCCATATTCTTCCGAGAACTGCTCACTCAGCCGGGTGAACAGCGTCAGGATATCCTCGCCACGCTGACGCAAAGGCGGCATGGTGATCCGCAATGCAGCAAGACGATAGAACAGGTCCGGGCGCAGAACGTCTTCGCTGGTCTTGCCTGCTTCTTGCAGGTTCGAAATTGCGATGATCCGGGTTTCGGCCGGCGTTCCTTGATCGTTCATCACGCTCAGTAACCGGGCCTGCAGCGTATCGCTCAACGCCTCTACGTCTTCCAGCACAAGTGTACCGCCTCGCGCCTCTTCGATCGCTGGCAATTGCGCGTCTTCCGGCATCATCGGGCCAAACAGGCGTTTTGACAGCGCCTCCTCCTCAAGCGCGGCACAGGACACCAGAACGAACTTCTTGCCAGCACGGCTGCCAACCGCGTGCAAAGCGTGGGCCACAAGTGTCTTACCAGTGCCGGTCTCACCGTCGATCAGCACATGGCCATCGGCCTGCCCCAGATCTAGGATATCCTCACGAAGGCGCTCCATAACCGGGCTGGCGCCGATCAACTTGTTCATGATTTGGGTTCCGCCCGACAGCTCGCGCCGCAAGGCACGGTTGTCCAAGGTCAGTCGGCGCGCATTGCTGGCGCGTTTGGCCAGTTCCGACATGCGATCAGGGTTAAAGGGCTTTTCTAGGAAATCAAACGCCCCAACGCGCATCGCTTCTACCGCCATCGGCACATCGCCATGACCGGTGATCATGATGACCGGCAACGTACTGTCGGCGCCCATAAGCTTTTTCAGGAGCTGAATGCCGTCCATGCCGGGCATTTTGATATCCGAGATCACGATACCCGGATATTCCGGTCCCAACACTTTCAGCGCGTCCTCGGCGCTGGCGAAGGTTTCCGTGTCATATCCCGACAGTGCCAGCCATTGGCTGATCGACTGGCGCATGTCCTGTTCGTCATCCACAATGGCGATCTTCATGGCCTGTGCCATAGTCATTCCTCGTTATTCCGCGGCCTCTAGGCCGTCGCTTCCCAGTATCGGCAACTGCATCTCGAACACGGCCCCGCCTTGTGGGCTGTTTCGTGCAGTCAGCCTTCCGCCATGGTCGTTCACGATCCCGGAAGAGATGGCAAGCCCCAGACCGACCCCGTCGCCGGGCTGTTTCGTAGTATAGAACGGTTCGAACAGATTTTCGATGTTCTCGATTCCATAGCCGTTATCGCGCACTGTCAGCACCGCTGTATCGCCCGCTGCCAGTATGATTTCGATATCCGGTTCGGATACTGATTTGGTGGCGTCCAGCGCATTACGCAAGAGGTTCACCATCACCTGCTCGATCCGCATCCGATCGCCCATAACTGACACCGGTTCGTCCGGCAGTATCTGGGTGATCTTGACGTGACGCTGGCGCAGTTGCGGCTCCATCATGGACAGCGACGATGCCAGCGCTTCACTAAGATTTACTGGGGAAAACGTATCCGCACCCTTACGCGCGTAGGATTTGAGCTGGCGGGTAATCGCCCCCATCCTTTCGATCAGACCATCGATCCGACCAAAGCTTGCCAACGCCTCCTCAGGCCGGTTCCGACGCAGCAAAAGACGTGCGCCAGCCAGGTAGGTCTTCATTGCAGCCAGGGGTTGATTTAGCTCGTGACTCACGGCCGCCGACATCTCACCCAAAGCGGCCAGTTTCGAGCTTTGCGCCAGCGTCTGTTCGGCAACTTCCAGTGTTTTTTCAACCCTTTCCCGCTCAGCAATTTCCCGCTTTAGCCTTGAGTTCAATGCGCGAAGCTCTGCCGACTCGCGCTGGAACAACGCCATGCGGAACGTGGCTCGACGGCTAAGCGCATAGAAGGCCAGTGCCAGAAGAATCGCAAAACCCATGATCTCGAGCGCGATAACGCTGTTAACCTTTTCCCGAATCGACTCGTAAGTGGTGAACGACGTCATTTTCCATCCCCGGAACGGGATGCGCGTTTCCATCCGCATCACCGCCTCACCCTGCAGATAGGCGTCTGGCGGCAACGCGGTCCAGTCGGTTGTGGCGCGTATTGCCCGCTGAATGGCACCTTGCGCCGGCTGGCGAAGCAACGCGGCGTTTTCTTCAAGCCCCCGCCATTGCGGTTCAGTCGACAGAATGATCGTTCCGGTACTGTCAGTCACCATTACAGCGTCGGAAATACCTGCCCAGGCGCGTTCGAATTTCTGCAGATCGACCTCGACCACGATGACGCCCAGAACGTCGGCATTGGCTTCCATTCGTCTTGAATAGACAAAGCTGTAGCCGCCCGATTCCTTTTCAATAACGGTGAAGATCGTCGAATTCGCCCGCACTGCATCAATGAAATACGGCGAACTCCGGTGTGGTTCTCCCAAGCGAGCACGATCAGTGGCCGCAACAGTTCGCCCGTCCCCGTCAAGCAACATCAGCGAGGCCGCGCCAATCTCTTCGACAAACGAAATCAAACGCTGGGTGGAAAGGGAATAGTCACTGGACTGCAGCGCGGAAATCAACGTCGGGTCGCGTGCTAAAAGCTGCGGAACAATTGCGTTTCGGCGCAGTTCGCTCAGCAAGTTGCCGGAATACAACGCCAGCCGCACTTCGGCCCGGTTTCGTGTTGATTCAGTAAACCGGTCCGTCAGAAGACGGTTGGTTACATAAACCGTGGTGAACGTTGCGATCAAAAGAATGATAATCGCCAAGCGCAGCCGCCAACCCAATGGCGCACCACGAAACGGTTTTGTCAGAAAGGACCAGCCAGAGCGAACTTCGGTACTCATCCCAGAAAGTTACGCGGGCTGGATCATAACCTCAAGTCACGCTGGGGCAAGAACACCAGACAATGCGCGGAACAATGCCGTTCCGTCCGTTCCACCATGGCCGTCATCCGCCGCACGTTCAGGGTGTGGCATCATTCCCAGCACCCGGCGATTTTCAGACAGAATACCGGCGATATCCCCGACCGAGCCGTTCGGATTCTCGGTATAGGTGAACGCGACCCGATCCTGATCCTGCAGTTTGGCCAGTGTGGCGTCATCCGCAAAATAGTTACCGTCATGGTGCGCGATTGGAATACCGATCACATCGCCCGCATTGTAACCTTCGGTGAACGCGCTGTCGCTGGTTTCCACCTTCAGACCGACCGTGCGGCAAATGTATTTCAAACCGGCATTGCGCAGCAAAGCGCCCGGCAGGATGCCGGTTTCAGTCAATATCTGAAACCCGTTGCAGACACCAATGGCATAACCGCCACGTTTGGTATGTTCGACCACGGCTTTGCAGATCGGTGACTGCGCAGCAATGGCGCCGCAGCGCAGGTAATCGCCGTAGGAAAAGCCACCCGGAACGCCGACGATATCCACACCTTCAGGCAGCGCGGCGTCCTTGTGCCAGACCATATCGACCTCAAAACCTGCCTGTTCGAAAGCGACGGCAAGATCCCGGTCACAGTTTGAGCCTGGGAATACGATGACAGCTGCGCGCATGGCGGGGCCTCCGGGGATAAGGTTCAGACCAGTTCGATTTCGTAGCGTTCGATGACCGTGTTGGCCAACAGCTTTTCGCACATCTCGGTGATGTCCGCCTCGGTCGCGCCTTCGGCCAGCTCAAGGTCGATCACCTTGCCCTGCCGCACGCCTTCGACCTGATCAAAGCCCATGGCACCCAATGCGTGACGCACCGCCTCACCCTGCGGGTCGAGGACCCCGTTTTTGAGCATCACATGCACACGTGCTTTCATTCTCGCAACTCCAGCTGAGGGCCGATATTGTCGGCCCGTTCCGTTGCGCGGGGGATAACGTGCTGAAAGGCGTTCGACAACCCTTCTTGAAGTGGGCAGATGACCGCACTTATGCCCGCTACCCGCCACCCCCGGAAATCAGACCAGGATAGTGCGCGTCAATTGCATTGAACGTGCCTGTCAAAACCATCTCGATTGCGACCGCCACAAGTATGAGAGCCATGACACGCGTGATGACATTAATCATCGTCATCCCCAATAAGCGCGAGATCGGATCGGCGAACAACAAGCCTAAGCCAACGATCAAACAAGCGATTACGATTGCCGTGCCAAGCGTCACCACTTCGGCACCATCGCTAAGCGTATGAGAGTAGACGATTGTTATCGCAATAGTGCCGGGCCCAATAGTCAACGGAATTGCAAGCGGTACAACGGCGATGTTTTCTTTTTTCTTATGCCCCTCCTCCACAGCTTGCTGATCCCCTTGTGGCCTGTCCGACGCGTTCAGCATCGACATACCAATACCGAAGATGATCAGACCCCCGGCAATACGGAACGAGGGTATGTCGATCCCGAACACAGCCAGGATCTCTTCTCCGATCACAACCGCTATCAGACCGATTATAATCACCGTACCCGTCACGATAAACGCTACCCGCCGGCGTTCGGGGGCCGAATACCCTTTCGTCATGCTAAGAAAAATCGGGATGCCGTAGAGCGGGTTGAAAATCGCCAGAAGGGCTGCAAGGAACTTTAGAAAAACTGCCTGATCAAACAATTCGGCCATGTATAGCGCCACCCTCGTTTTCCTATTTGCCCGACAATGCCGGACAACCAGTAACCCTGTCAAACCGCTAGATACAAAGAAAAAAGCACCGCTTTGGGTAAAGCAGTGCTTTTAACAAAATGCTGTTCGCCCCTGTGATCAGTTGATCAGCGTAGGCTTAGCGACGTTACTTTTCGGCAAAACGCCCAGCCGGCGTGCGACTTCGGAATAGGCGTCCGTCAGACTGCCCAGATCGCGGCGGAATACGTCTTTGTCCAATTTTTGACCGGTTTCGATATCCCATAGACGGCAACTGTCGGGGCTGATTTCATCGGCCACGATCAAACGCTGGAAATCCCCGTCGTAAACGCGGCCAATCTCGATCTTGAAATCGACCAGACGAATGCCGACAGCCAGCATCATGCCGCTCATAAAGTCATTGACGCGCAGCGCGAGGCTCAGGATATCGTCCATGTCCTGTTGGCTGGCCCAGCCAAAGGCAGCGATGTGTTCCTCAGTAACCAGCGGATCACCCAACGCGTCGTCTTTATAGCAATATTCGACAATCGGGCGCGGCAGTTGCGTACCTTCGGCAATGCCCAAACGTTTCGACATTGTTCCCGCGGCATAGTTGCGAACGATAATTTCAAGCGGAACAATCTCGCAATTGCGCACCAATTGCTCGCGCATGTTCAGGCGACGGATGAAATGAGTCGGAACGCCAATCTGGTTGAGGCCGGTCATGAAGAACTCGCTCAGGCGGTTGTTCAGCACGCCCTTACCGTCAATGACATCTTTCTTCTCCGCATTGAACGCGGTGGCATCATCCTTGAAATACTGCACAATGGTGCCGGGTTCCGGGCCTTCATACAGAATTTTGGCCTTACCTTCGTAAATCTTTTTGCGACGCGCCATGAGCGACCTTTCCAGTCCGGGGCGAGGGAATGAGTCCCTTCGCGTTGGCGCTCTCATAGTCCAAGCCCCACTTTCCCGCAAGTTCAGCGGACCGAGAGGCTTTGACGCAGCGCAATTCCCTTGCACAGGCGCTCAGCTATAGTCATATCATCAATTAAGAAGATGTAAGCTATGAGGTCCGCAACCAATGACCACTTTTGACGAACGCGAAAACGCTTTTGAAGCAAAATTCGCTCATGACGAAGAAATGCAGTTCAAAGCACAGGCGCGCTGCAACAGATTGCTGGGCCTCTGGGCCGCAGAAAAGATGGGCAAGTCCGGCGAGGACGCCGAAGCCTATGCCAAAACCGTAGTAATCGCCGATTTCGAAGAGGCCGGGCACGAAGATGTCGTGCGCAAGGTTTCCGGTGATTTGGGCGCGCTGTCGTCCGATGAGGAAATCCGCGCAAAAATGGCCGAGCTTTTGCCCCAAGCCAAAGCGCAGGTCCTGAGCGAAACCGAATAAAAACACTCGGCTCATGATCTTCATGAGTTTTATGAATTTGATTTGATGCCCCGGTCATGAGACACGGGGCGTCTCTATTTTTAACGGCCCCATTCGGCCATTTGGGAATACCCCATGACAAATGCGCTCAATAAACTTTTGGAAACAAAAGATGCTTTGCTGGCCGACGGTGCCACGGGCACGAACTTGTTTAATATGGGCCTGCAATCAGGTGACGCGCCCGAGCTGTGGAATGTCGAAGCTCCGGACAAAATCCGCGCTTTGTACCAAGGCTCAGTTGACGCCGGCAGCGACCTGTTTCTGACCAACACCTTCGGCGGCACATCCGCGCGCCTGAAATTGCACGACGCCCAGAACCGGGTTGGTGAGTTGAACCGGATCGGTGCCGAACTGGGCCGTGAAGTGGCGGACAAGTCCGGACGCACCGTTGTTGTCGCAGGCTCGGTTGGTCCCACCGGTGAGATCATGGAACCTATTGGCAGCCTGTCCCATGCCGGCGCTGTTGAGATGTTTCACGAGCAAGCCGAAGCGCTGAAAGAAGGCGGCGCGGACGTTCTATGGGTCGAAACCATCAGCGCACCCGAAGAATTCAGAGCGGCGGCAGAAGCTTTTGCGCTGGCCGACATGCCTTGGTGTGGCACCATGAGCTTTGACACTGCCGGACGTACCATGATGGGTGTGACCTCCGCCGATCTGGCCCAACTGGTCGAGACCCTGCCCAATCCGCCGATCGCATTTGGGGCCAACTGCGGCACCGGTGCCTCAGACATCCTGCGTACGGTGCTTGGATTTGCGGCGCAGGGAACAGAACGTCCGGTGATTTCCAAAGGCAACGCGGGCATTCCAAAATATGTCGATGGCCACATCCACTATGACGGCACACCTGAATTGATGGGGCAGTACGCTGCGATGGCACGGGATGCGGGTGCCACGATCATCGGCGGGTGCTGTGGCACGATGCCAGATCACCTGCGCAAAATGCGCGAGGCACTAGATACAACCAGCCGCGGCACGCGCCCGACACTGGACCAGATCACGGATGCTTTGGGCCCGTTCTCATCAGCCTCGGACGGTACCGGAGACGATGCGGCAGTGCCTGAACGTCGCAATCGCCGCCGGCGTCGCGCTTAAATCCTTCAGCGCCCCTCGAATTTCGGGGGGCGTTTTTCCATGAAGGCTACGACGCCCTCGGCAAAGTCGCGCGAACGGCCGCAATCACCCTGCAAATGCGCCTCCATCTCCAGTTGCTGCGGCAGAGTGTTGTCGTAAGTTCCGCGGATCGCCTGTTTGATTGCGCCAAACGCAGTGGTTGGACCGTTGGCCAGATAGGCAGCTCGCTTGCGCCAATGCGCGTCGAATTCGTCGTCAACGACCGCTTCCCAGATCATGCCCCATTCATCCGCCTGTCTGGCGCTGATCTTGTCGGCAAACAGCGCCGCACCCATGGCTTTGGCGAACCCCATCTGGCGTGGCAGGAACCATGTGCCGCCCGCATCCGGCATCAAACCGATACGGGAAAACGCCTGCAGGAAATACGCGCTTTCAGTCGCAATCACCACATCGGCGCTGAGCGCAATGTTCGCCCCGGCCCCGGCTGCTGGTCCATTGACGGCTGCGATGGTTGGGACCGGACAGTTGTAGATGGATTCCAGCATGGGATCGTATTCGTCGCGCAGTGTGCGTTCCAGATCAATCCGGCCTGTGCTGGAAGAATCGCCGAGGTCCTGACCCGAGCAGAAGGCGCCACCTGCCCCTGTCAGCACGATTGCCCGCGCATGCCGGGCCGCATGTGTCATCGCATGGGTGACCTCGGCCCGCATCTGCGCGGTCAACGCGTTCAAATTGTCGGGTCGGTTAAGGGTTACCACAGCCAGATTGTCAGTGATATCCAGCAGTATAGCCTCATAGTCCATGCAGTCCTCTCCCCATGCTCACGACTTGGTGAACCCTGACTCAATTACAGGCGAAGGGAAAGAAATACGGTGGGTCAGTCGTCAAGAATCTGGCGCAGGCGTTCTTTCTCAGCTTCGCTGAGGCCGTCCTTGACTTCAGTGCCCACCGCCTGAGATCGGTTGCGTAAAAAACTCCAGCCTATCACGGCGGCGATCAACAGCATGATCGGACCGGCAAGCCAAAGCATCAGGTTCGCCCCCGTAACCGTCGGCTTTAACAGAACGTATTCACCGTAACGATCCACGATAAAATCGACCGCTTCCTCATCCGTATCGCCCGCGACTAGCCGTTCGCGCAGCAGCAGGCGCAGGTCGCGAGCAAGTTCGGCATTGCTTTCGTCGATGCTTTCATTGCGGCAGACAAGGCAGCGCAGGCCGGTGCTCAGGTCACGCGCGCGTTGCTCCAGGACCGGATCCTCCAGTACCTCGTCTGGCTGCACCGCAAACAAGGGCGATGCAATCAGGGCGAAAATCAGGATCAGACGCTTCATTCCGCCGGTACTCCACCCGTGGGTGCTTTGCGCGCACCCGCCGCCACCCGGAACCTGCGGTCAGTCAAGCTCAGGAGCCCGCCCAGTGCCATCAGGATACATCCGCCCCAGATCCAGTTGGCCAGAGGTTTGATATAGGTCCGCATGACCCAGCCACCATCGGCTTGCTGGTCCCCTATCACGACATAGAGGTCACCCCAAAAGCGATAGTCGATTGCCGCCTCGGTAGTAGGCATCCGGGCAACGGGATAATTGCGTTTCTCGGGATGCAGCGTGCCCATAGACCGCCCGTTCTTTTCAACCTGAACATCCGCAGTGGTTGAGAAATAGTTCGGTCCCTTAACTTCGCGGACGTTTCCAAGCGTCAGTGTGAACTGCCCAACTTCAAACGGCTGACCGGGCTGCGCAACGCGGATATCTTCAACTTCCCACGCGGTCAGACCGGCAATAGCAAAGATAGTCACGCCTAGCCCAGTATGAGCCACCGCTTTACCCCAGTCCGCGCCAGGCAATCGGAACAGACGCTGGATGCTGCCTTTGCGACCGGTACGGCTCCACAAGTCAACGGCCGCACCTAAGGTGATCCAGGCCCCCAGAAACAGTCCGGTTGGTCCAAGGGCGCTGCGTCCGGTCTGCATAGCCCAGACCAACAGGGCCAATGCGACCGACAAGATGAACACATAGCGCAGGGAATAGGCCGTCTTGCCCAATTTGCCTCGTTTCCATGGCAACATGGACCCAATCGGCAAAGCAATTCCCAAGGCCACCATGAAGGGCGTGAAGGCCGCATTGAAGAATGGTGCCCCGACCGAGAGCTTACGGTCAAACGCCATCTCGGCCACCATCGGCCACATCGTTCCGAAGAATACTACGAAACAGCTAACCGCCAGAAGAATATTATTTAGAATCAACGCGCTTTCGCGGCTGACCACGCTGAACACACCCTTTGCCTCCATCGCTTGCGCGCGGGCCGCGAACAGGGTCAGTGCGCCACCGATGAAGAGCACCAGAATGATCAGGATAAAGACGCCGCGTTCCGGGTCATTTGCAAATGCATGCACAGAAGTCAGCAAGCCCGACCGCACGATGAATGTCCCGATCAGCGAGAAGCCGAATGCGATGATCGCCAAAAGGATGGTCCAGCTTTTCAACGCTTCGCGTTTTTCCACCACGATGGCCGAATGCAACAGGGCAGCGGCCAAAAGCCATGGCATGAACGACGCGTTTTCCACCGGGTCCCAGAACCAGAAACCGCCCCACCCCAGCTCGTAATAGGCCCACCATGATCCCAGAGCGATGCCAATGGTCAGGAATATCCACGCGGCAAGGGTCCACGGACGCACCCAGCGGCCCCATGCGGCATCAACGCGCCCTTCGATCAGGGCGGCGACGGCAAAGCTGAAGGCCATGCTAAGCCCCACATAACCCAGATACAGGAACGGCGGATGGAAGGCCAAGCCGGGATCCTGCAACAACGGGTTTAGGTCGCGACCGTCAAACGGGGCGACGATCAGCCGATCAAAGGGGTTCGAGGTAAACAGGATGAACGCAAGAAACGCCACCGCAATCATCGATTGAACCGACAGAACCCGAGCTTTCAATGTCGGTGGCAAGCCACCCCCAAAAAAAGCAGCCATCGCTCCGAACAATGACACGATAAGAACCCACAACAGCATCGAGCCCTCGTGGTTTCCCCATGTCCCGCTGATCTTGTACAGCATCGGCTTGGCCGAATGGCTGTTCTCGACGACCACACGCAGGGAAAAGTCCGAAGTCACGAACGCCCAGACCAAGGCTCCGAACGAGAAAGAAACCAGCAAGAACTGGACGATTGCGGCGGGTTCCGCGACCCCCATCCAGCCGACCCAGCGTTTGGCTGCGCCGATCAAGGGAACGATCGACTGCACGATTGCGACGAGGAAGGCGAGGATCAGGGCGAAATGGCCAAGTTCTGTAATCATGCCCCAGATATAATCCTGTTGCGTGACCAGCACCAATCACTTTCGCCCCCTTGCCGCGAACATAGTGTCGCGGGTCAGCCGGTCCTTTTGCGCCGCCATGTCTCTAACGCAAGGTTTTCGTCAGGTTTTATTACGGCTGCTGTCAGTGCCGCGTCGGGGCCGGATTTGGCCACGCCCACGCCGTCGCTACGCATCTCAGCCAGCGCCTTTAGGCTTTCAAGCACCTGCGGAGTGCGCATCATTGTGGCCGAAATTTCGCGTTGCAATTCTTGCACCTTGGCCTGATGCCGCGCGCCGAAATAGAAGGACACGATCACCCCCAGCAACCACCACAACGGCTCGGGTACCAGGGCGATCCCCTGCATACGCGCCGAAAACCAGATCGGATCGACCATCGCCGCCACAAAAAGACCAAGCGTTCCCAGTGCCATCGCGGGCCTGGGCAGGCGGTTAAGACCGTCGATAAACCGATCAAACGGAGTTTTTCCAGAGCCCTGAAATTCTGCCCCGAACTGACTGACAGCCTGCTGTCGAATCTGCAAACTCCTCTCGGCGCCGCTTTCTGCATTTTCCCGAAAGACCTCGGCGGTTTCTCGTATGATGTTGCGCTCGTTTCCAAACAGAAAAGCCAAAATACCCGAGATCAATCCCATCGTGAAACCCTCTTTTGAAACTCTGTGTCCGTCAGGTGATAGGAGGGTGAAACAAACTCTTCCGCCCGCCGGATCCAGCCTCCTTTACCGCCCGCCCTACTGCGCGCGAATTTCCGGGACGCGGGCCTTCGATCCGCAAGACGGAAGTAATAGTTGCGGCGTGCAACCCCATAGGCATCTGCAAAGGTAACCGGGTCAGACTTGGCCGCGCTTCGGCATGCCCGAGCTGTCTGTGGCCCGACAACCCCGTCCACCACCACGTCGAAACCCATTTCGCGCAACAATCGCTGCAGAATGCGGACTGCCTGCGCACCAGCATTGACATACATGTCGAACACCGAGGGCTGGACAATCTCGGGCAACAGTCTCAGGCGCGGAAGCTCAAAATAATGTCGGACGAAAATATCAATGGCCTGCGCTTTGCTGAGCCTTCGAACATCCGTCCGGTCCACCACTCCATCACCGGACAAATCCAGACCCAGACGCCGCATGGTATGAACGGTCACACCATAGTTTGTCGCGCCGCCCGGATCATCCCGGTCATCTACGAACCCACCCTCACGCCCCACGATCTCAGTCGCAATTTGCCGAACCGTCTGCATCGCACCCTCCGCCTGTGATTGCGTAAAGGCTCGGGCAAATTAGTTAACCCGTGGCAATGAAAAAGGGCGCTGTGTGCCATGTGCACGCAACGCCCCTGTTTGAAGTTAGGTATCAGGCCCGGATCAGCCTCCGTCGACCTCTTTATAGACACCCTGTTCCTTCAGGGCATCGACGACCTCTTTCGGCATATAGGTTTCATCGTGTTTGGCAAGAATTTCAGTGGCTTCGAAAACGCCGTTTACGTAAGATCCGGTGCCGATCATCCCCTGATTCTCCGAGAACAGGTCCGGCAGAACTCCGGTGAATGCCACTGGAACGCTTTCGCCGCCATCGGTTACAACAAATCGCACTGTCTCTCCCTGCCCACGCACAATCGAGCCCTCTTCGACCAGTCCGCCAATCCGAAACACTGCGGTCGGCTTCGGGGGCTCGGCGATCACCTCGCTGGGCGAACGGAAGAAATTGATGCCATCCCGCATGGCATACCCAATCAACGCCGTCGACAGCGCCAATGCGACAGCGGCCAAAACAATGACCTGAATACGACGACGTTTCTTGAGCGTTTTCATACCGTCCTCACGGGAACAAGGGGGCCATCATCAGGCCCCGAGTTTCATCCTCACCTAACATTAGGTTGGCGTTCTGCAAGGCTTGCCCGCTGCTACCTTTTGTCAGGTTATCCAATGCTCCGATCACGATGGCCCGGCGTTCGATCCGGTCGGCGACCACGCCGATATGGCAGAAGTTCGATCCCCGCACATGGTGGGTCGAAGGCGCCTCACCAAAAGGCAGCATCTGGATAAAGGGTTCGTCTTCATAAGCCTTGGCCAATGTCTGATACACGCTGGCCGGATCGCCCTTGACGTATGTTGTCGCCAGAATACCGCGGTTGGCCGGGATCAGATGTGGCGTAAACTGAACGTGCACTGTGCGCCCGGCGAGCGCCGAGAATTCCTGATCGAACTCACCCAAATGGCGGTGCGTGCCGCCAATAGCGTAGGCGTTGTATCCTTCGCTCAACTCTGCATGCAGCAAGTTTTCCTTAAGCGACCGCCCTGCCCCTGACACCGCACATTTCAGGTCCAAAACAATGTCATCCAGATCAATGACGCCGGTCGAAATCAGCGGGCGCAGTACGTACTGACCAGTCGCCGCATTGCAGCCGGTTCCGGCTACGAGACGCGCATTGCGGATCTCATCCCGATAGAACTCGGTCAGGCCATAGACGGCCTCTTCCTGTTGCTCCAAGGCCGTATGAGGGTTCCCGTACCACTTTTCGTATTCGTCCGGATCACGCAGCCGGAAATCAGCGGACAGGTCCACGATTTTAAGTGTCTTGGGCAGGTCGCGAATGACCTCCTGGCTGGTTTTGTGCGGAAGGGCACAGAAACAAAGGTCGACTTTCGAGAAATCGATTTCGGAGATTTTGCACAAATCCGGCAAGTCCATGTGCCGCAGATGCGGAAAGACCTGCGCCATCGACTGACCAGCCTTACGCTCAGCGGCCAGCGCGACGATGTCCATATTCGGGTGCTCGGCGATCAGCCGCACCAGTTCAGCGCCGGTATAACCAGATGCGCCCAAAATTGCGATTCTATGGGTCATGTGAGACCTCTTGTTTCAGTGTGTCACAGGATACGATCGCCGGTGTGACGATCGTTGAACTACGGGATCAAACTGGCTGCGTCCTTGACCTAAGTCACGCGGCCTCAAAGGTGATATGTCGTCGGAGGAATTGCGTCGCCCTGTCGCTGACAAACGCGGGCTTGCCGGTGGTCAGAAAACCACCGTCGCCGTCACCCTGCATTCTCGGATGCCGTTGCAAGTAATCCGCTAGGCTTTCGGCGACCAAATCACCCTGACTGTACACCTGAACATCCGGCCCAAGAGCCCGCTGGAAGGTTTCGGCCATCAGCGGGTAATGCGTGCAACCCAGAATCGCCGCCTGCGGTTCGGGCATCTTGCGTTTCAGCGCATCCACATGCGACCGAACCAACGCTTCAGCGAGAATCATGTCACCGTCTTCGATGGCATCCACGACACCTCCACAGGCCTGCGCCTCTACATCGACACCGATGGCTCGAAACGCCAGTTCCCGCTGAAAGGCCCGACTGGACACTGTGGCAGGCGTCGCAAACAGGGCCACATGTTTGACCGCAACTTCACGAGGTGGACTGTTATCGCCCCACTGCCGTTCCGTCAGCGCCTCAATAAGCGGAACAAACACGCCAAGCACGCGCTTGCCTTCGGGCACACCCTCTTCCTGCATCCGGCGCAATGCGGCCGCGCTGGCGGTATTGCAAGCCAGAATCACAAGATCACAACCACGGTTCCACAGATCGTTCACGGCGCTGCGTGTCAGGTCATAGATATTTTCAGCGTCCCGCACGCCATAGGGCGCGTGTGCGCTGTCCGCGAAATATAGAAAATCTACGTCGGGCAGACGTTTCTGCGCGGCGTTCAGGACGGTCAGACCGCCCAATCCGGAATCAAAGATGCCTACTGCCATTTGCCCCTTTAGGCGCGATGCCGTTCCTCAAATTCATAGCCGTAGTCATAAGACTTCAGCGGCTTTGGGGACAGCTCATACGTGGCTTTGCGCAAGAAATCCATCATCTTGCGTTTGTCGGTGGCTAACGGGTCCAAAACGTCGCGGGAAATCGGCTCACCGATGACCACTTTTACCGGCGTATCGACGCGCTTTTTGAACTCTTTGATCAGCAACCCCATGCGCAAAGTGTTGTGCAGATGGCTGGCAATCTGGAACAGGCGCGAGGTGTGACCGTCAAAGAAAACGGGCACTACGGTAGCCTCGGATTTGGCCACCATCCTTGCAGTAAACCCACGCCACCCCGGATCCATCGGATGTGAGAACGGCTTTACGCCCGTGCTCACCGTGCCACCCGGAAATATCCCAATGGCACCGCCATCACCCAGATAGTTCAGCGCGGTTTTCCGGGTTTCAATATTCTGCTTCATCGCCTCTTTCGTTTCTTCAAACGATATAGGCAAAACAATGTTGTCCAAGTCTTCGGCCTTGCGAAACACGTGGTTCGCCAGAATGCGAAAATCTCCGCGCGTTTCGGACAAGATATGCCCCATCATCATCCCGTCCAGAATACCATATGGATGGTTGGCAATCAGGATCAGTGGCCCGGTTTTGGGAATGTTGGACAAAGACCCGCTGACCACGTCCAGCGAAAGCCCGTACCTCTCAACCATGACCGACCAGAAATCACGCCCGTCGGCCACTTCTTTTTCATACCCGTCTGCACGCTTAATCAGGCGCATGCGACCCGTTGTGTTCTCCATCAACTTAATAACCATACGCCCGCCTTTGGTTTCGGCGGAATAGGCATAAGAGATGTCACGAGCAACGTGGCGGCGCGAGGGCATTTCGAACTCCGATACTTGGCACCTGCTAGATAGTACCAAGTAACATTTTTGCCTAGCTATCGTGACAGGCTTGTGACGGATTATTCGGCCGCCGCTTGCATTTCTGGACCGCCATTTCGAATGGTCGCCAACAGTTCTTCGCGCCTTTTTGCGGCCTTAGCCTCGTTTTCAAGTAGAACCGGGCCAAACCCCTTGATCTCTAGTGGCAACTTGGCCAAAGCAACAACCGCATCCTTGGTTTGTGGTGTAACCAAGGGCGTTATCTCCTTGATGTCGCTTTCATATTGACGGATCAAGGCGCGCTCCATCCTACGCTCGGCACTGTAACCGAAGATGTCCAAAGGCGTTCCGCGCAGGCTTTTCAGTTTGGTCAAGAGCTTTAGCGGACCCAACAACCACTCTCCGAATGCGCGTTTGCGTGGCCGGCCTTCTGCGTCATTCCCACCCAATATCGGTGGCGCAAGGTGCAGGGTCATCTTGAAGTCGCCGTCAAACTCGGCCTCTGCCTGTTCGCGACTGCGAAGCAACAGACGCGCGACTTCGTATTCATCCTTGTAAGACAATAGCTTATGATACCCTCTTGCGACGGCCTCTTTGACGGTTTCATCCTCGAAGCTATCGACAAGCTTACGATAACGCTTTGCCAGACGGGCGCCTTGGTAGTCGGTCAGGTGCTGCGCCCGGAATTCAATCAGCTGTTCCAGAGTTTTTGGCAGCTCGGTCACCTGAGGGTTCAAAATCGCGGTGACATCTTCCGGATGCAGAACGGCCCAACGGCCAATATCAAAGGCGCGTTTGTTGCGCTCAACCGCGGTCCCGTTCAACTCGATCGCCTTTAACATCGCTTCATGGCTGATCGGTAACAAACCACGCTGCCAGGCCGCTCCCAAGACCATCATGTTGGAGTAAATCGAGTCGCCCATCACCGCGCGTGCCAGATCGGTGGCGTCGAACAGCGACAGACCCTCTTTCAACCGCGCCTGCAGCGCAAGCTCTAGTCGATCGCCGGGGATTTGGAAGTTGGTGTCGCGGGTAAAGTCGCCCGTGACGGTTTCATGGCTGTTCACTACGGCTCCAGTTTGTCCGGTGCGAGTCAGTCCAAGCGTTTTGGCCCCAGCGGACACAACAAGGTCACCCCCGATCAGCGCATGTGCCTCGCCCGTGGCCACACGAATGGCACTGATGTCCTCGGGCCGGTTGGCCAGACGGCAATGTATGTGCACCGCGCCGCCTTTTTGGGCAAGACCCGCCATCTCCATCATCCCGGCGCCCTTGCCGTCGATCTGAGCTGCTTGCGCCATCACAGCGCCCAGAGTGACCACTCCGGTCCCGCCAATACCGGTAATGACCACGTTATGTGTACCGTTGATCGTCGGCAGAACGGGCATCGGCAAGTCCGGCAAATCGATCTCGGTCGTAGCTTCTTTGCGAATCTTTGCCCCTTCCAACGTCACGAAAGACGGGCAAAACCCTTTCAGGCAAGAGAAATCCTTGTTGCAACTAGATTGGTCGATAGCGCGCTTACGCCCAAGTTCAGTCTCTTTCGGAACGATCGAGACGCAGTTCGACTGAACCCCGCAATCGCCGCATCCTTCGCAAATGTCCGAGTTGATGAACACGCGCTTGTCTGGATCCGGGAACGTACCCCGCTTGCGTCGGCGACGCTTTTCTGCCGCGCAGGTCTGAACGTAGACGATGACCGAAACGCCTTCGATCTCGCGGAATTTCTTCTGCACGTTCATCAGCTCGGCGCGTTCAAAGGTTTCCACGCCAGACGGCATCGCCTTGAAGTTCACGTCTTCTTTTTCATCGTAAACCACCGCCACGTGCTGCACGCCCATGGCCTTGACTTCGGCCACGATCCGCTCTGCGCTCAGGTCGCCTTCGTTGTCTTGCCCGCCCGTCATGGCGACGGCATCATTGAAAAGGATTTTGAAGGTGATGTTGGTGCCTGCCGACAGCGCCGCTCGGATCGATTGAACGCCCGAGTGGTTGTATGTCCCGTCGCCCAGGTTCTGAAACACGTGATCGGTCGTCGAGAACGGCGCTTCGCCGATCCAGTTCGCACCCTCTCCGCCCATCTGGGTGAACCCAGTGGTTTCCCGATCCATCCACTGCACCATGTAGTGACAGCCGATCCCCGCATAGGCTCGGCTGCCGTCGGGCAGTTTGGTCGAACTGTTATGCGGGCAGCCTGAACAGAAATACGGCAAACGCGTTGCAATCTCTTCTGCATTATCCGCCCGGCGCGCCTCGGAAAGCTTGGCCATCCCCGCGCGCACCCCGTCTGTATCGCGCCCTTCCTCGATCAGGATATCGCCCAGTTTTTCGGCGATCATGATCGGATCCAGCGCGCCACGTGTCGGGAACAGCTCTTCCCGATGCAAGGTCCCGGCTCCGCCCTTGTACCAACCGTAAACACGGCGTCCGCGGCGATCATCAAATATGGCCTCTTTAACCTGAACCTCGATCAGCTTTCGTTTTTCTTCAACGATTACAATCAGGTCCAAACCCTCGGCCCAGTCATGGAAGCCTGCCATATCCAGCGGGAATGTCTGACCAATCTTGTAAGTCGTAATGCCCAGGCGCTCGGCCTCGGCCTCATCGATATTCAGCAGTGACATGGCGTGCGTCAGGTCCAGCCAGTTCTTGCCGGCCGCAACAAACCCAATTTTCGCACCCGGCTTGCCCCAGACACGCTTGTCCATCTTGTTCGCACGCGAGAACGTCTCGGCCGCGAACCGCTTATAGTCGATGACCCGCGCTTCCTGTAGGTGCGGTGTATCACCCAACCGAATGTTCAAACCACCTTCAGGCATGTCGAATTCGGGAACCACCACATTCATGCGATCCGGGCTGCCATCCACGACCGAAGTAACCTCGATCGTGTCTTTCATCGTCTTCAGGCCGACCCAGACGCCTGCAAACCGGCTGAGTGCGAACCCGTAGATGCCATAGTCTAAGATTTCCTGCACACCAGCGGGACTGACCACAGGCATATACATGTCGACCAACGACCACTCGGATTGATGCAATACGGTCGAGCTTTCGCCGGTATGGTCATCGCCCATCGCCATCAGAACGCCGCCATGTTTGGCGGTTCCGGCCATGTTCGCGTGGCGCATCACGTCGCCGGAACGGTCCACACCCGGCCCCTTGCCGTACCAAAGACCAAAAACGCCGTCGAACTTGCCGTCGCCGCGCAACCCGGCCTGTTGGCTGCCCCATAGTGCCGTGGCGGCCAGATCTTCGTTCAGCCCGAACTGAAAGGTCACATCGCTTTCAGCGAGTTGCTTCTGGGCCCGCATCATCTGTTGATCTACAGCCCCAAGGGGCGAGCCGCGATATCCGGTCACAAGACCCGCGGTATTCAGGCCCGCCTCATTGTCCCGTGCCTTCTGCATCAGCATAAGACGAACCAGCGCCTGTGTGCCGTTCAAAAGAACGGGGTTTTTCTCAAGATCGAACCGGTCGTTTAGCGATATTTGTGGCTGACTCATCAGACGCCTCCCCTCGTCAGATCAGTGTGCTTCATTCATACGCATTTTAGGTCAAAAAAGCTGACCTGTATAGGACCTACCAGTCTGTTATTGTAACGTTTCAACAGTTTGAATGTAGAACTTGTTACCTATTTCATATAGGGCTTCGGAAGGATAACGAAAGTTGCGGTGATGGATTGGGACAAGTTAAGGATATTTCACGCGGTTGCAGATGCCGGCAGCCTGACACATGCGGGGGACAAGCTGAATCTGTCCCAATCCGCGGTCAGTCGGCAGATCCGCGCGCTTGAAGAGTCGCTTGATTCGACGCTTTTTCACCGCCACGCCCGCGGCCTGATTCTAACCGAACAGGGAGAGCTGCTGTTCGACGCGACATCGGCCATGTCAAAACGTCTGGATGCGGCCGCCGCCCGCATTCGCGACAGCGAAGAAGAAGTGTTCGGAGTTCTGCGCGTTACCACTACGTTTGGCTTTGGCACACTCTGGCTAGCACCACGCCTTCCGAAACTATACGAGCAATACCCCGATCTGAACATCGACCTGATGCTGGAGGAGCGTGTCTTGGACCTGCCGATGCGCGAGGCCGATGTCGCCATCCGCATGAAAGAACCCAGCCAAGCCGATCTGGTTCGAAAACGCCTGATGACCGTGCAAATGCAGCTTTATGCTACGCCGGAATACCTGGAAGAACGCGGCAGCCCGGAAAGTCCCGAAGACATCTCGAAACACAGGTTGATCTGCCAGACACCCTCGGCCCCTCAGGTCGGCGCAAGCGCGATGATGGTTCGGCACCTGATGACCTACAATCCGACCTCGCTGTTGACGGTGAACAACTATTTCGGTGTTTTGCAGGGTGTTTTGCACAACCTCGGCATCGGTGTGTTGCCGGATTACGTGACCCATGACTTTCCGCATCTGCAGTCGATCCTGTCGGATATCGAAACCGCCGATGTCCCGGTTTATCTCGCCTATCCCGAGGAACTGCGCCATTCTAAACGCGTCGCGGCGTTCCGCGACTTTGTTCAGGATGAAATCATTGCGCAGCGCAAGCAGTTGAAGCAGATGGGAAAACTGTAGCTATGCACCAGTAGCATAGCGGCAATGATCTGCGATCAGTCTATAAAACCTTGATAGTACACAAACCGCCCCCTAAATGAGCAATCGAAGGCGGTGATGCTGTAACGCTCATCATCTTCACCTCCCTGTTGGACTACGGCCGAGCTTAGTGCTCGGCCTTTTTTTTGCCCGCAACACTAAATTCTTATCTGAAATGGGTGAAACATCTGGGAAAATCCTGCACTTAAGCCTATGATCACGAAAAAATCATCAAGACTTATGGTCGAGGACAGATTCGATGTTTCACCTCACTCGCCTGTTAATGGCGTTCTTCTCCATTGCGCTATTATCTGGGCCAGCACTTGCCCAGGTCACTAGTACCCCTAGTGCACCGACTACCGTCACAATTCCCGAGGATCTGACGCCCGAACAAGTCGATGACATGGTCGCACGTATGTCCGACGACCAGGTCCGCGCGATCTTGCTGGAGCGTCTGGACGCAGTTGCGGAAAAAAACGCCGCCGAAGCGGAAGAGCGCGAAGACCCAATCACGGAAATCAATGAGATCTGGGCCGAAATGGTGGCGTCGTGGACTCAGGTTATCGTCACGGTCCCGAACATCTTCAGTGCGCAAGCCGACGCTTTCAAAAACTTTTCGGCAACCTTTGGCACTACCGGCGCGTTTACCCTGTTGGGCCTGATCCTCAGCGTACTTGTCGTCGGCTTCCTCGCGGAAAAGCTGTTCGAATTCCTTACTCGGCGGTGGCACGAACATGCTGAAGTCGGGGACGAAAATGACCTTTGGGGCGCCGTCAGGTACCTGTTTCGCCGTTTTTGCCGCGAGATCGCAGGATTGGTCGTGTTCTATGTCGTCATCCGCGCGGTCGGGCGTGGGCTTCTGACTCCGGAACAAATCACCTACGCGGCACCTTTCGTTTTTTACCTGATCTGGATTCCGCGCTTGGGCGCAGCAGCCTCGCGGTTCGTACTTGCACCCAGCAAACCTCACTACCGGCTGGTGAATATCGATGATCACTGGGCGAAATACCTACACCGCAACCTGATCGGTCTGCTTATTTTGGTCGGTTTCACGCTGTTCCTGCTTCATTTCAACAGGCTGAACGGCATTACCAGCGGCGAAACACGCATTGGTTTCTGGCTGAACGCAGCGATCCATATCTATATCGGCGTCATCGCCTGGACCGCGCGCGAAGGCCTGTCTCAGATGATGTTGGGTACCGACCCTGATCATTCCAAATTTGATGAGGAAGTCGCCCACTACTACCCCTACTTCGCAATCGGCGTGTCGGCGGTAATCTGGCTGCTGGTCGAGTTTATCGTAGCGCAACGCAATCCCTCGTCTTTGGCGCTGCTGGTCAAGGGGGCGCATTTCACCACCATGGCTTGGCTGCTGATCGCACCTGCCTTGGATACGCTGATACGTGGGTTGGTTCGCCATCTGCAACCGCCTATGCTTGGCGAAGGCCCGGTGGCCGAGCGCGCATACAAGTCTACTAAACGCAGTTATATCCGGATTGGTCGGGTTTTGGCCGGCATTCTTGTCATCCTGATGATCGCCAGGGCATGGGATCTCGACCTCAGTGAAATCGCGGGTGGTGGGGATGAATCCGGTAGCAAGGTCATCCAGTTCTTCATCATCATTGCTGTTGGCTACATCCTGAACGAGGTCGTTTCGCTTTGGATCAACCGTCGCCTTGCGAAAGAGCAAACTGCGGTTGAACAAAGTGCCGATCAAGAAGCGGGCGAAGGCGGCGGTTCTGGTGGATCACGTCTGGCGACGGTTCTGCCCCTGCTGCGCGTGACAGCTCAGGTCGCGATTGCGGTGATATTTGTCCTGCTGGCGCTTGGCGCGCTGGGTCTGGATATCACACCGCTGCTGGCTGGTGCTGGTATTCTAGGCCTGGCTATCGGCTTTGGTGCGCAGAAACTGGTCTCTGACATTGTCGGCGGGATCTTTTTCCTGATCGACGATGCGTTCCGGGTAGGTGAATATGTCGATATCGGCGGCACCATGGGAACGGTCGAAAAGATCTCGATCCGCTCCATGCAATTGCGCCACCACCGCGGTCTGGTTCACACCATCCCATATGGTGAGATTCAGAAGATCACCAACTTCAGCCGCGACTGGGTCATCATGAAGCTGAAGTTCACCGTGCCCTTCGATACCGATCCGAACAAGGTGAAGAAAATCTTCAAGAAGATCGGCGCCGAGATGATGGAGGATGAGGTTCACAAGGACGGCTTCCTGCAGCCCTTCAAATCTCAGGGTGTGTTCGACTTTGACGATGTAGGCATGATCATCCGCGGTAAGTTCATGGCAAAACCGGGCAAGCAGTTCACCTTGCGCAAAGAGATCTTCAATCGGGTCAAAGCCGCCTTCAAGGAAAACGGCATCGACTTTGCCCGTCGCGAAGTTCGCGTCGCTATTCCGGGGCTGGATGATGCCGAAAATCTGACCGAGGAGCAAAAGGCAGCCGTTGGCGCTGCGGCTGCAGATGCGTCCAAGGCGCAAAACCCGGCCTAGCGGCATCGGTTCAGTCGCTGATTGGACACTGACTGACACCCTCATTTTCAAAACAACAGACGGAACCGGCCCAATCGCCGGTTCCGTTTTTTACTTTCACAATTGGCCTGCGCTGACTTGACCCTTTCCACAGACGGCACCTTGCCCTAAAAGGCCGGCAATCCCGGCCAACCTGGACAAGGACAAACGATGCAAGAGCCCGCCATCACCCCGGATCTGATTGCCGCACACGGGCTGAAGCCCGACGAATACGATATGATCCTCGAAATCATCGGGCGCGAGCCGACATTTACCGAACTCGGCATCTTTTCGGCCATGTGGAACGAACATTGTTCCTACAAATCGTCCAAGAAATGGCTGCGCACCTTGCCCACCTCCGGGCCTCAGGTGATCTGCGGACCGGGCGAAAACGCAGGTGTGGTCGATATTGGCGACGGGCAGGCAGTGGTGTTCAAGATGGAAAGCCACAACCACCCTTCATACATCGAACCCTATCAGGGCGCGGCCACAGGCGTTGGCGGCATCTTGCGTGACGTCTTTACCATGGGCGCGCGGCCTATCGCATCCATGAACGCGCTATCCTTTGGTGAGCCCGGCCACCACAAAACCCGCCAACTGGTCAATGGTGTGGTCGAAGGCATCGGCGGCTACGGCAACTGTTTCGGAGTACCATGTGTTGGCGGTGAAGTTCGTTTCCACCCAGCGTATAACGGCAACTGTCTTGTAAACGCCTTTGCCGCCGGATTGGCCGACAGCGACAAGATTTTCTACTCGGCAGCCTCCGGCGTTGGTATGCCCGTCGTCTATCTGGGTGCAAAAACTGGCCGCGATGGCGTTGGCGGTGCAACCATGGCCTCGGCCGAGTTCGATGACACCATCGAAGAAAAGCGCCCCACTGTTCAAGTTGGCGACCCGTTCACTGAAAAGCGCCTGATGGAGGCGACGCTGGAGCTGATGCAGACGGGTGCCGTGATCTCGATCCAGGATATGGGGGCGGCTGGTCTGACCTGTTCTGCCGTTGAGATGGGCGACAAGGGCGGTCTGGGTGTGCGTCTGGATCTGGAAAACGTTCCCCAGCGCGAAGAGGATATGACAGCCTATGAGATGATGCTGTCTGAATCTCAGGAACGCATGCTGATGGTCCTCAAGCCCGAGCTTGAAGCCGAAGCCCGCGCCGTGTTCGAAAAATGGGACCTGGACTTCGCCATCGTCGGCGAAACCATCGCCGAAGACCGCTTCCTGATCCTTCACAACGGCGAAGTCAAAGCCGATCTGGTCCTGTCCAAGCTGTCCTCGACGGCGCCGGAATACGACCGCCCGTGGGAGGCTACGCCGGAAGCCGAAGAACTGGCTGAAGTCCCGCAAATCGACCCGATCGACGGTCTGCGCGCCTTGCTCGCTTCTCCAAACTATGCAGGCAAGCAGTGGGTTTATGAGCAGTACGACACCATGGTCATGGCCGACACCGCCCGAACCCCAGGTCTGGGCGCAGGCATGGTCCGCGTGCACGGCACTGACAAGGCACTTGCCTTCACCAGCGACGTAACCCCACGCTATGTCCGCGCCAACCCTGTTGAGGGCGGCAAGCAGGCTGTGGCCGAGGCCTACCGCAACCTGACCGCCGTTGGAGCCAACCCATTGGCGACCACCGATAACCTGAACTTCGGCAACCCCGAAAAGCCCGAGATCATGGGCCAGTTCGTCGGCGCGATCCAGGGCATCGGCGAAGCCGTAGCCGCGCTGGATATGCCGATCGTGTCGGGCAACGTCTCACTGTACAACGAAACCGATGGCCAGGCGATCCTGCCGACCCCGACCATTGGCGCAGTAGGTTTGCTGAACCACACGGACGAGATCATCGGCAACGAGGTTCGCGAGGGCCATGTCGCGCTAGTCATCGGCGAGACAAACGGCCATCTTGGCCAATCCGCCCTGCTGGCCGAAGTGTTCAACCGCGAAGACGGCGACGCGCCGCATGTTGATCTGGATGCCGAAAAACGCAACGGCGAGTTCATCCGGGCCAACCGCGAGATGATCAAGGCCTGCACCGATCTGGGTGACGGTGGCCTGGCGCTAGCAGCCTTTGAGCTGGCGGAATCCGCAGGCGTCGGCGTTCACCTCGATGAAGCCTCGACCGAGTTCCTGTTCGGCGAGGATCAGGCCCGTTATCTGGTTGCGTGCAACTTTGATCAGGCCGAAGCACTGATGATCGCTGCTGGTCAGGCAGGCGTCCCTCTGGTGTCCGTAGGACGGTTCACTGGCGACAGCATTAGGGTTGGCAACTCTGAGGCCGCGTTAGAGGATTTGGCTACCACGTTCCGCACCAGCTTTGCTGAAGCCGTCGCCTAATACCAAAGCAATCTTTGCAACATGAAACCTGCGCCTGTCCCGGCGCAGGTTTTGTCGTTTCAAGGCCTCTATCCTCCCCTTGCACGCCCCGTCTGGGCGCTCTACATCTTGAGAAAGACCTTCAGGAGAAACCTACATGCCGATGAGCGCCCACGAAATCGAAGCCCTACTGCGCCAAACCTTTCCGGATGCGGAAATTCAGGTTGGCGGCAATGATGGCGTGCATATGTCCGCAATGGTCGTGGACGAGAGCTTTCGGGGGAAAAACCGGGTGCAGCAGCAACGCGCAGTCTATGCGGCCCTGAAGGGCAAGATGGACGGCGCGGACGGAGAGTTGCATGCGCTGGCGTTGACCACAAAAGTGCCTGAATAGTGAATGAGCCGATTGGATGGATTCTGCTAAGGCTGACCTTTCTGGTCTTTGATATTGCCAACTTCGTAGCGATCTTGTTTTGTGATCTGCCAAAGCTACTGAAATACGGACCCAGATATTGGCGTGTTACCAGGATAATGAGGCGCCGCGACTACAATCTTCGCCAAAGCTGGATGGCAAAAAATGAGTAGCTGGCTGTTCTGGATATCAGTAATCGCAACGTTGATTGTTGCCGCCGCTCTGATCGAAGCCTATGTGAAGCGCAACAGAAAGCGTAAGCTGGCCGACATGCGCCCGGACCCGGACAAGATCAGCAAGGTCGGCGGCATTGAAAGATACGGGCTGGATCCGCTGGCCCTGGCACAGGCCGAGCATCGGCGACTAGAGGAAGAAGGATGGGTCCCGGACCCGTCAAAGGATGAAACGACCGCCCCCGACGCGGGTGAAAAGGACAAGCAAGATGACCGACGTTAAGACTCAGATCGACGAAACCGTCAAAGCCAACGATGTGGTGCTCTACATGAAAGGCACCAAAGAGATGCCCCAATGTGGGTTCTCGTCCCGCGTGGTCGGCGTTCTGAACTACATGGGCGTCGAATATGCCGATGTTAATGTTCTGGCCGACGAAGAGGTTCGTCAGGGCATCAAGGACTATTCTGACTGGCCGACCGTGCCACAGCTGTACGTCAAAGGTGAATTCGTCGGCGGTTGCGACATCATCACCGAGATGACCCTGTCGGGCGAATTGGACACTTTGTTTGACGAAAACGGTGTCGAATTCAACAAGGAAGCTGCTGACAAAATTCGCGAAGCAAACGCCTGATCAGCGACTGCTGCAATTCTCCAGAACAACCTGCTCACTGGCGGCCCCTCCGGTCGCCAGAAAGCTGACGGTTGCATCCCACCCTTTTGATCGCAGGATGTACGACCCGGTCTCTCCCACGGATTCATAGCGAATACCTGATCCACTGGGCACTTGCTGCAGGGCAACCAACTGGTTGTCCACCATCATCGCCGCCGCACCAGACCCATCAGCCGCATTGAAATACGCAACCTGCAACTCAACGCCATTCTGGCAGGTGAAGGTAACCGGTAGGATATCTATGTCCGCCCAGGCCAAGCCCCCCGGTAGACCAATCAGACCGGCCAACGCTACCGTTTTCAACACATTCATTTTGCCGTTTTCTCCTCAACCACCGAGGCCAGGGCTTCGGCGCGTGCGGCCAGTTCGGCCAGTGTGTCCGTGACCGAAGGCGGGACGACGGCCACTTCAATTCTTTCAGGCTCGGGCTCAGGTCGGTTGCGCAGGCTTTGCAATTCGGCTTCAACTTCGGCCAGCTTAGCCTCTGCCCGTTTGAGCTTGTCATCTGTAGCGGCGGTCTTGTCGGCCAGCATCAGCCCGGCCATCAACAGCATGCGCGCTTCGGGCATCCGACCAATCTGATCAGACAAAACCTGCGCTTCGTCATCCAGCATTTTCGCGGCGGACTGCAGGAATGGCTCTTCACCGTCCTGGCAAGAAACATCAAAACCGCGGCCACCGATATGAATGGTCAATTCGGGCATTACTCTACCTCTCCCTCAGCCAGCTTTGCCTTCGACAGCAACGGTTCCAGTCGGGCCAGTACCGCCTGAGCTTCGGCAGCGTCTGTCGCCTGCGCAGCCTTTGTCGCCTCAAGCTCGGCTACGGTCGCGCGGTTCAACAGCTCGGCATCGGCCAAGCCGTCCTTGCTGGCCGCCCGCAACTCATCCACCGAGTTGCGCAGTTGTTCGTTCGCCTTGCGCATACGTTGAAGATCATCATCCAAACGCGACATGGCCGCGCCGTGGCTGGCACGTTCCGCACGCAACATCTCAAGCTCTGCGCTTAACTCCGCAACACGCTCGCTGTCGGCCAATTCGGACCGCAACTTTTTATTCTCATCTTCAAGCGACTGCGTTTTGCTCACAACCGCTTTAAGTTCATCGTTTTCTGTCTTGAGAACAACCAGTTCGTCCTGGTTTTCCAATGCAGCTTTAGCCTCTGCCAACTCGGCCCTGGCCGCTTCGACCGCCGCCAATTTGGCGGTGGCCTCTGACAGCTGCTGACGCAACGCGCCGTTTTCAGGATCTTCGGCTGGCGTTGCTTTTAGCGCATCCATGTCGGCGCGCATCGCGTCGACTTCCTTCTCGTGCCGTTCCTTGAGGGATTTCAGACGCTCTTCCAACTGCGCATTGGCGACGCGCTCGTCTTCCAATGCCGTGTGCAAAGCGGTGTCATCACCGCCACTTGCGGGCACCGTGTCACGCAATGCGTCGACACCGGTTCCAATCCTCTCCATCGCGGCAACGATACGGCGCTGTAATTCTTCGATCTGGCTCATGCCCCTGCCACCTCTTTACCAAGGTTCACTTTTTCGCGGCCCATCCGAATCAATACGGGCCGGGTATTGGCCTAGTCTAACCGAATGAAACGGAAAATACCCACTGTTTGCTTTCAATCACTTGGACAGCATTCTTGAACCACGAACGCGACGCACCCCCCGGTTCCACTTGCACTTTGGGGGGTGGATGGTATTGAGCGCCTCATCTGCCTGTAATCCAAAGGAACAACGCCCGTGGACCTGACTGCGCTGCGCAATGCCAATCCTGAACACTGGAACAAGGCTGCGGCTATCCGCACCCTGACCCTTGACGCCGTCGCTGCCGCCAATTCCGGCCATTCCGGTATGCCGATGGGCATGGCCGACGTTGCGACCGTGCTGTTTGAAAAGCATCTGAAATTCGACGCCTCGGCCCCGAACTGGCCCGATCGTGACCGGTTCATCCTGTCTGCAGGTCACGGTTCGATGCTGGTCTATTCTCTGCTGTATCTCACCGGTCATGCGGACGTGACGCTGGACGAGATCAAGAACTTCCGCCAGCTGGGTGCGAAAACTGCAGGCCACCCGGAAAACTTCCTGGTGGACGGGATTGAAACCACGACCGGCCCGCTGGGACAAGGTATCTCGAACGCCGTGGGTTTTGCCATGGCCGAAGAAATTCAGCGCGCGCATTACGGCAAAAAAGTCGTCGACCACTATACTTACGTGATCGCGGGTGACGGCTGCCTGATGGAAGGCGTCAGCCAGGAGGCCATCACTCTGGCTGGCCGTCATGAGCTGAGCAAGCTGATTGTTTTCTGGGACAACAACAACATCACCATCGACGGCACTGTGGATATTGCCGATCGCACCGATCAAGTGCGCCGTTTCAAGGCCTCGGGCTGGAACGTGATTGAAATCGATGGTCATGATCCGATCGCGATTGATGCGGCCATTGTGCAAGCCAAATCATCGAACAAACCATCCATGATCGCCTGCGAAAGCCATATCGCGCTGGGTCACGCCGCACAGGACACTTCCAAAGGTCACGGCGCATTGACCGATCAGGATCAGCTGAAAGCCGCCAAAGACGGCTATGGCTGGCCCCATGACGCCTTTGTGGTCCCTACTGACGTCAAATCAGCTTGGGAGGCCATCGGTACCCGTGGCGCGGCTGAACGCGCCGAATGGGAAGAGCGTTTCGCGCAGATTTCCGAACGCAAACAGGCCGAATTCAACCGCGCCTATGCGTTTGAAGCGCCCAAAAAACTGGCCGGTGCCATCCGTGCGTTCAAAAAGCAGATGTCGGAAGATCAGCCGAAACTCGCCACCCGCGCGTCTTCGGAAAAGGTTCTGAACGTAGTGAACCCGATCATGCCCGAGACCGTTGGCGGTTCCGCCGACCTGACCGGGTCGAACAACACCAAATCTGCGGATATGGGCGTGTTCCTGCCGGAAAACCGCAAGGGTCGCTATATCCACTACGGAATCCGCGAACACGGCATGGCCGCCGCGATGAACGGTATGGCGCTGCATGGCGGTATCCGCCCCTATGGCGGCACGTTCATGGCGTTCACCGACTATGCCCGCCCCTCGATGCGTTTGGCCGCCTTGATGAAGGTGCCGACGGTCTTCGTGATGACCCATGACTCGATCGGTCTGGGCGAAGACGGCCCGACCCACCAGCCTGTTGAACATCTGGCCATCTCGCGCGCGACGCCGAACACTTATGTGTTCCGTCCCGCCGATGTGGTTGAGACGGCTGAGGCCTGGGAGTTGGCGCTGACGTTCAAGGACAGCCCTTCGGTTCTGTCGCTGACCCGTCAGGGCGTGCCGACGGTGCGTAAAGAACACAAGACCAAGAACCTGACCGCACAGGGCGCGTATGTTCTGGCCGACGCGGACAGCAAACGTCAGGCCATCCTGATCGCCACCGGGTCCGAAGTATCGCTGGCGATGGAAGCCAAAGCGATGCTTGAGGCTGAAGGCATTGGCACCCGCGTCGTCTCAATGCCCTCGATGGAGCTGTTCGCCGAGCAGGATGAAGCCTATCGAAAGCGCGTCCTGCCAGGTGGACCCGTCCGCGTTGGTATTGAGGCCGCCGTTCGCGCCGGTGGCTGGGATCGCTGGTTGCTGGGTGAACGTGGTCGCGAAGCCAAAGCCGGTTTCATCGGCATGTCCAGCTTCGGTGCGTCGGCCCCAGCCGGTGAACTGTACAAGCAGTTCGGCATCACCGCCGAGGCGACAGTGGCCAAGGTCAAGGAACTGCTGGGTCAATAAACGCTCGGCTCATCAGCCAGATACAAAAAGGGCGGCTTTGGCCGCCCTTTCCTATTTTGGCTGCTTTAGCTCGGCCTTCAACGCCGTATAGGCCCGTTTCGCATAATCCAACCGCAACTCATACCGTTCTGCTGGCACAATCCCATCGGGCACGTTCAGCCCTGCAGCAGACAAAACCTGCCTAACATGCGTTCCATATAGCGGAATGAATTGCGCCGACTGGCCGCTGAGCAGGTTAAACAATCGCCCCCCTGCCCACTTGGCGCGTCGGGCCGCAGTCTCCGCCGTGTCGATCCGGAAATGCAGTACCTGGTAAAGCCTGAGCGGTTCAAACGGCATTTGTTCCGCGCCAAGGTTCATGGCC
This sequence comes from Ruegeria sp. CDSC054, assembly GCF_059610645.1. Taxonomy (NCBI): domain Bacteria; kingdom Pseudomonadati; phylum Pseudomonadota; class Alphaproteobacteria; order Rhodobacterales; family Roseobacteraceae; genus Ruegeria; species Ruegeria sp. CDSC054. Next base: position 414,197 of record NZ_JBXWOA010000001.1, read on the forward strand.
GACAAGGCCGCCGTTTTGCGTTTGGCTGCGCGCCCCTTCAATTGTATGCGGACCCAACTCTGAACCGGTCGATAAGCCGGTAAATGGCTCAGGTCACTCATTTCAGGATTATCAATTTAATGCGCATCAGTCTTCTTTGAAAACAACCCGATCATCGGCCCGACCACCTTTGTCGCCACCGGGATCAGAACAAACCCCCATGCCAGACCGAACACACCGTCCATCGTCGCCTTGGATACCCATTCAACAACGCCGGTCCACTGCTCAGACACGGAATGACCAATGGCATAGGCCCAGTCGTGGATGTGGTGTCCCAGCCACCCAAAGCCCAGAACCTCCATCCCGTGAATGATGATGGAACCGCCGACCCACAACATCGCGGCGGTGCCGACTATGGACAGGATTTTCATGACAACCGGCATGGCTTTGACCAACCCGCGCCCAAGCCCTCGCCCAATCGGTGTCGGTGCGTTTTGCGCGAGGTACAGCCCGACATCGTCCATCTTCACGATCAGGGCAACTGACCCGTAGACCGCCACGGTGACACCGATCCCCACAACCGCCAAGGTCGCGGCCTGCATCCATAGGTTTGGGGCCTCAATCGCGGCCAGCGCAATCGTCATGATTTCAGCCGAAAGGATAAAATCTGTCTTGATCGCGCCTTTGACCTTTTGCTCTTCCAGATGGCCGGGGTCGCGAATGGCCATGTCTTCGTCGATAACGTGACTGCCATGAGGGAATAGGACATGAAATATCTTCTCGGCCCCTTCGAAACACAAATAAGAGCCGCCGATCATCAACAAAGGCGTAATCAACCACGGAGCAAAATTCGCCAGTAGCAAAGCAACCGGCAGCAGCAGGATAATCTTGTTGAATATGGAACCACGCGCGATGCGCCAAATGATGGGCAACTCGCGCGCCGGGGCGAATCCTTGAACGTATTTCGGCGTCACGGCCGCATCGTCGATGATCACACCAGCGGTCTTTGCACCCGCCTTTCCGGCCGCCGCGACCACATCGTCCACGGACGAGGCCGCAACCTTTGCAATACCTGCAACGTCATCCAACAGGGCCAACAGACCGCTCATGGTGTTTCCTTTCACTTCACCTGCCGCACCCGGAGCCTACCCGATCCGACGGCTAGCGCAAGCGTTAGCGCAACCGGTATAGGTTTGCGCTAACACGTTAAAAATATGTCACTTTTGGTCTTTTGAGAATGCGCTTTGACCGCTATATGGCGACCAAAGCAAGCGCATTTGGAGACAGCACATGACCATCAAGGTCGGTATCAATGGTTTTGGCCGCATTGGCCGCTGCACGTTGTCGCATATCGCGGCATCCGCCCGCAACGACATCGAAGTGATCAAGGTCAACGCAACCGGCCCGCTGGAAACTACAGCGCACCTGCTAAAGTATGACAGTGTCCACGGACGTTTCCCTCGCGATGTCGCAATCGACGGCAAAACCATGGATCTGGGCCGAGGCCCGATGGAGATGTTCTCGACCTATGACATGAATGAACTGGACTGGGATGGCTGCGATGTCGTTCTGGAATGCACCGGTAAATTCAATGACGGTTTGAAAGCAAAAACGCACTTGGATCGCGGTGCGCAAAAGGTCCTGCTGTCAGCCCCCGGCAAGAACGTCGATAAGACCATCGTGTATGGTGTAAACCACAACAGCCTTGTGACCGATGATAAAATGGTCTCGAACGGTTCGTGCACCACGAACTGCCTTGCTCCGCTTGCCAAGGTACTGGACGAGGGCATCGGCATCGAGAACGGCATCATGACCACGATCCATGCTTATACCGGCGACCAGCCGACCCTGGACCGCCGTCACAGCGATTTGTACCGCGCCCGTGCTGCCGCGATGTCGATGATCCCGACCTCAACAGGTGCCGCGAAAGCACTGGGCGAGGTTCTGCCCAACCTGAAAGGTCGCCTGGATGGTTCGGCCATTCGTGTTCCGACCCCGAATGTTTCTGCGGTTGATCTGACATTCCGCGCCGCACGTGATGTAACGGTAGAAGAAGTGAACGCCATCGTACGCGAGGCCTCGCAGGGTTCGATGCAGCGCGTTCTGGGCTATGAACCCGCGCCGCTGGTTTCGACCGATTTCAACAACACCGAAGAAAGCTCGATCTTCGCACCCGATCAGACCCGCGTGGTCGGCGACCGCATGGTTCGCGTTCTGGCATGGTACGACAACGAATGGGCGTTCTCGGTCCGCATGGCAGACGTCGCAGTTGCCATGGGTCGCCTTAACTAAGGTTGCTTTGAAATCTTGAACCTTTTCGCCCGCTCAGGTTAACTGGGCGGGCGTTTTCGTCCGGGGCTAGCATGACAAATCAAATCGCCATCTGGCTTGCCCTGCTCATTCTGGGCTTGTTCGTTATCAGCTATGCCCTCTTTGGAACCGAACAATTCGTGTTCCTTGGCAAGAAACTCTACTTCTTTCTGGACTGGCTCGCCTTCTGGCGTTGACTGAGGTTTTGCTTGACTTTTTCTTTGATCTGGCTTTGTTAGCGCTAACTTCATATTGGCCGCATATCGGACGGAGCAGGACATGACACTCAAGCTGGCAATCAACGGATTTGGACGGATCGGACGCGGCGTGCTGCGGGCGGTCATGGAATCCGGGCGCACGGATGTTGAAATCGTTGCGATAAACGACCTGGCAAAGCCGGAAATGAACGCGCATCTGTTCGAATTCGACAGCGTCCATGGCCGGTACGGCAAACCGGTCACTTTGACCGAGGCAGGCCTGGACGTTGGAAACGGTCCGATCCGCCTGAGCAGCGAGCGTGAGCCGGAAAAACTGGATTGGTCCGATGTGGACGTCGTTCTGGAATGCACTGGCGTATTCCGCACACGCGAAGCTGCATCCCGCCATTTCACGAACGGATCGAAGAAGGTTTTGATCTCGGCCCCAGCCCGCGGCGATGGCGCGGTAAAAACGATTGTGTTCGGCGTCAACGATCACGAGCTGACGGCTGAAGATAACGTGGTGTCCAACGCGTCTTGCACGACCAATTGCTTGTCACCGGTTGCCGCAGCACTGGATGCAGGGCATGGCATTGTGCATGGCAACATGACCACGGTTCACGCCTACACAGCCAGCCAACCCGTCCACGACACTGCCGGGAAAGACCCATACCTGTCCCGCGCGGCAGCATTGTCGATGATCCCGACCACAACAGGCGCGGCCTCTGCCGTTGGCCTCGTCTTGCCGCAATTGGCTGGAAAACTGACAGGTCAGGCAATTCGTGTCCCAACCCCGAACGTGTCCGTGGTTGATCTGGTCGCCGAAGTCTCGCGCCCGACAACGGAAGAAGAAGTCAACGCGCTGTTTACCGAAGCCGCAGCCAGAATCCCCGGAGTTCTGGCGGCAGAGAACCGCCCGCTGATCTCGGTGGATTTTAACCACGACCCGCACAGTTCGACCGTTTCATTGCCGGAAACCAAGGTGACCGACGGCACACTGGTGCGTGTGCTGGCGTGGTATGACAACGAATGGGGTTTCTCGAACCGGATGCTGGACACCGCCGCGGCGATGGGAGCCCTATCCTAAACGGTCACGCAGCGCAGCATTGACGCGGGGTGTGACGAATTTCGACACGTCCCCGTCCAACCGGGCGATTTCCTTAACCAACTTGGAGGCAATGGCCTGATGCCGCGCCTCGGCCATCAGGAAGACCGTCTCGATCGAGTCGTCCAATGCCCGGTTCATTCCGACCATCTGGAATTCATACTCAAAATCCGCAACCGCCCGCAGCCCGCGGACAATGATCTGCGCCCCAACATCGCGGGCGCAGTCGATCAGCAGGTTTTCAAAGGGATGCGCAACGATTTCAGTTCCCGTTTGCTCAGTCAGGTGGGCGCATTCCGCCTCGATCATCGCAACGCGTTCCTCAAGTGAGAACAATGGGCCCTTGTCGCGGTTGATCGCGACGCCAATGACGAGCTTGTCCACCAAAGCAGCCGCACGGCGAATGATATCGATATGACCCAGGGTGATTGGATCGAATGTTCCGGGATATAATCCAACCCTCATCGTGGCCTCCTGCGCAATAAACTTTCTGCGCTAGCAAACATAACTTCGCCGCAGGTGCAAGAGGCAGCTATGGGGATCAAGGGCGTCAATGCCCCATGATCATGCCTTGCAGCGCGTCTTTTTCCATAGCCAGTTCCGCCAGCTGCGCCTTAACCACGTCGCCCAGCGTCACGATCCCCACCAGCTTGCCGTCTTCAACAACGGGCATGTGGCGAAAGCGCCCTTCGGTCATGCGCGTCATGATATCCTGAACCGTGTCCTGCTGAGTGGCTGTCACAAGGTTACGGGTCATATAGGCGCTGACTGGCTGCGCCAGGCAACCACTGCCGCTTGCGGCCAACTCCCTTACGATGTCCCGCTCGGAAAGGATGCCAGATGCCGTTTCGCCGCCATCTTCTGATACAACAACCGTCCCGATCCGTTTTTCGGCTAGGATTTTCGAGGCGTCAGCCACAGTGATTGTCGGGCTGACTGTCTCGACCCCTCCGGTGGCCTTGGATTTCAGAATGGCCTGAACGAGCATAAGCGTAACCTCCGAAATAATGTCCTGTTTTCCAAAGCGTTGCCGGAATGCTTAAACCTGTCAAGGTGACACTTGAGCCTCAAGCCGCTCAACCTCTTCCCGAATACCCTGAGACAAGGCCTGCGCAAACCGGTTCAACCTTTCATTCCGCTGATCGCCCTGATGTCGCACCAGGTGAAAACTCCGGGTCAAACTCACCTGATCCGTCAGGATTTTCTGCAGGTTGGGATGAAACGGCAAGGTGAAGTCATGCGCAACACAAACCCCCGTTCCAAGCGTGGCCTGCCGCAGCTGAACCGACACCGAATTCGATGCAAGCGCGACACGGTCAACACCGATATCCACTAGATAATCCAGCTCGCGGTCAAAGATCATATCCGGAATGTAGCCAATCATGCGATGGCCACTCAGGTCTTGGACCGTGCGGATTGCCGGGTAAGAGGCCAGATAGTCGCGCGTCGCAACAAGGTGCAGTTTGTAATCGGTGATTTTCTGGACCAGAAGGCTCCCAGCTGTTGGTGCACTGACGGTCACCGCCATATCAGCCTCGCGCCGGGACAGGTTGATCACGCGCGGCAGGGCCAGAATCTGAATATCCAGATCGGGGTTTGCATCGCTGATTTTCGCGCAGACCTGCGGCAAAAGATAGTTGGCCGACCCGTCTGGCGCGCCAATCCGTATTTGTCCGCTGAGCGTTTTTGACGTTCCCGCCATTGCACCCGCCGCCGCGCGCATCGCCTCTTCTGCTTTTTGCCCGTGTTCCATTAGGCGCTCACCCGCAGCGGTCAAAAGGTAGCCTTGCTGCGACTTGGTAAACAGGGGGGCTTCCAATGAGGCTTCTAACCGAGCAATCCGCCGCCCGACGGTGGCAGGGTCGATCTTCAGCTGACGCCCGGCAGCCGAAAGGCTTTCTTCTCGCGCGACGGCCAGAAAGACCCGCATATCATCCCAGTTCGGTGTCACGCCCTGCCCTTTGCATTTTTGCAAAACCTCTTTGGGACATTGCCTCTGTTCAAGCAATTTATGCAAGCCTATTGTGCGCACAAATGCATCGGAGGAGATCTGCAATGACCGAGCTGTCCCATTTCATCAACGGCGAGAATGTCGCCGGAACCTCAGGACGATTTGACGACGTCTTTAACCCTGCCACTGGAGAGGTTCAGTACAAGTGCCCGATGGCAAGTGCTGCTGAAACCACAGCCGCAATCGAAAGCGCAGCCGCCGCGCAGCTGACCTGGGGGGCAACCAACCCGCAGAAACGCGCACGTGTCATGATGGCAATGGTTCACCTGATGAATCGCGACATGGACAAGCTGGCCGAAGCGCTGAGCCGCGAGCATGGCAAAACTATCCCTGACGCAAAAGGCGATCTGCAGCGCGGTCTGGAAGTGATCGAATACTGCATCGCCGCGCCTCAGATGCTGAAAGGTGAATTCACCGACAGCGCAGGTCCGGGCATTGACATGTATTCGATGCGTCAGCCGCTGGGTGTTGTTGCTTCGATCATGCCGTTCAATTTCCCGGCCATGATGCCGCTGTGGCACGTGGGTCCTGCACTGGCCTGCGGCAACGCCGTGGTTCTGAAACCGTCTGAGCGTGACCCCTCGGTACCGCTGATGCTGGCTGAACTGTTCGTCGAAGCCGGCCTGCCCAAGGGCGTCTTCCAGGTCGTCAACGGCGACAAAGAGGCCGTGGACACTCTGCTGGACAGCGATACCATTCAGGGCGTGTCCTTTGTTGGCTCGACCCCGATCGCGCAATACATCTATTCCCGCGCAACCGCGAACGGTAAGCGCGCGCAGTGTTTCGGCGGCGCCAAGAACCACATGATCGTCATGCCTGACGCGGATTTGGATCAGGCTGCCGACGCTCTGGTCGGTGCCGGGTTTGGCGCGGCGGGCGAACGCTGCATGGCCATCTCGGTTGCTGTGCCAGTTGGCGAAGAAACCGCTGACGCTCTGATCGAAAAACTGATCCCGCGCGTCGAAAAGCTGAAGGTCGGACCTTACACCGCCGGTGATGACGTCGACATGGGCCCAGTTGTAACCGGCGCTGCCAAAGAGCGTATTCTTGGTCTGATCAATTCGGGTGTGGAACAAGGCGCGAAGCTGGTTGTTGATAACCGCGACTTCAGCTTGCAGGGCTATGAGGACGGATTCTTTGTCGGCCCACACCTGTTCGATAATGTGACGCCTGAGATGGACATCTACAAGCAAGAGATCTTTGGCCCGGTTCTGTCGACCGTGCGCGCAGGCTCTTATGAAGAAGCGCTGAAACTGGCGATGGATCACGAGTACGGCAACGGCACTGCAATCTTCACGCGCGATGGCGACACCGCGCGCGACTTTGCCAGCCGTGTGAATATCGGCATGGTCGGCATCAACGTTCCGATCCCAGTTCCGCTGGCCTACCACACCTTTGGCGGCTGGAAGAAATCCATGTTTGGTGACCTGAACCAGCACGGTCCGGACAGCTTCAAGTTCTACACCCACACGAAAACCGTTACGGCCCGTTGGCCGTCGGGCATCAAAGAAGGTGGCGAATTCAACTTCAAAGCGATGGACTGATTTTTAGCGTCAAATTGACCAAAGGCCGCCTCAATGGGCGGCCTTTTTCGTTCCTCGTCAAGGTATCAGTTGTTTAGGAGCTCGCTCAGATCTGCCAATTTGGTTTTCAGCTCATAAGATACGGGAATTTCCAGGGTTTCTGATTTCTTGGTCATATCGTGCGGTCTCCGAACATCTGTGGGCCTGTCCCTTGGAAATGGAGGGGCCAAGTTAGAAAAATACCCCAAGCCTTATCCGGCAAACAGCAAAACCCTGTCCGGACACCGGTCAATTCCCCGTCCGAGCAGGCAAAAAACCGCGTGAAACATGTAAATCTCACGGAAAATTTAAGCCAAGCATCTGGCCCTGAAGCAACGCAGTCACTAAATTGCTGGAAACTCTCGAGCAGTCCTTCAGGAGGCATCCGTGTCCAGTTCCCGTATTAATCGTCGTACCGCCTTGCTGGGTGCTGCGTCCGTCCTTGCGACACCGACGCTGTTGCGCGCCCAAAGTTCAGATGCTTTCCCAACAACAGAAGAGGCGATCAGCACGCAACTGCCGGTGCGCCGCAATGTCTCGTCCTTCTCGCAACAGAACTGGCAGGACCATTTTGACCAGCTGGGCGCTGGCGCTTTGCTGGCCGATATCACAAGCCGCGCGGTGCACTATTGGGGACCCGATGGCACCTACAAGCTGTACCCCAGTTCGGTACCGATGAGCGAAGAGCTGACCAAGCGCGGCTATACCAAAGTTGTGCGCAAAGCGGAAAACCCAAGCTGGACGCCGACCGCCTCGATGCGCGAACGCGACCCGCTTTTGCCGGTTCGTATGGAAGGCGGGGAGCCCGGCAACCCGCTGGGTACACGCGCCATGTATCTAGGTTGGCCAGCTTATCTTGTGCACGGAACTCATGATACGCGAAAGATCGGACGCCAAAGCTCGTCAGGGTGCATTGGCCTGTATAACCAACATGTCGAGGAGCTTTATCCTCTGGTAAAAGTCGGAACCCAAGTCAGACTAGTCTAACGAAAAAGCCCCGGTCATCAGAACCGGGGCTTTCTTCTTCTCAGATGGGGGTCTTATTCCGGCAGGATCACCGCATCGACGACGTGGATCACACCATTGCTGGTTTCGATGTCGGCCTGAACGACTTTAGCGTCGTTCACTTTTACGCCGTTCTTGGCGTTCACGCTCAGACGGTCGCCTTGTACGGTAAGCACCTTCGCACGTTTGCCAGCGATATCACCCGACATCACCTTGGCCGGGACCACGTGATAGGTAAGGATTTCGACCAACTGATCTTTGTTTTCCGGCAACAGCAGAGTTTCTACCGTGCCTTCGGGCAATGCAGCAAACGCCTCGTCCGTTGGCGCGAAAACGGTGAACGGTCCGTCGCTTTTCAGCGTATCGACCAAACCGGCGGCCTGAACAGCGGCGACAAGGGTGTTGAACGAACCGGCTGATACTGCGGTGTCCACGATATCTGCAGCCTGCGCCTTTACAGGCAAGGTCAGTGCAATTGCGGCGGCGGCGCCCATAAACGTGCGACGAAACATGGCTGTCATCTCCTCTCCAGCTTGTTATGGAAAGGGGTACGGGCGCTTTGTCGCACCGGATCACTATCAGATCAATTTTCTTTGACCTGCACCCAGATGCTTTGGGCACGGCCGTCTTTCAAAAACGGCAAAGCTTCGACCGCGTCGGGGCGATCCTGTTGCAGGTAATATCCGGGCCAAAGCATTGAATATGCACCAGATTGCAGCAAGGCATGCAGCATGTACTGCTCACCCCAGCCCGGGCAATCATAGAAGAACCGGTTGGGATATTCGTAGGGCAGAAAAACATCGTGCACATGAATGACCACACCGGGTTTGAGCGTCGGAATGATGCGGCAGAACAGGTGCGCGACGTCATTGCTCATGCGAACAACGTGGCTGGAATCGATGAACAACACGTCACCGGATTCGAGTTGCTCGAACAGTGCCGGATCGACTTCTTCCAGACGTTTTTGTTCGAACTCATCCACCACATGCGCGATATCTGCCCGTGGATACGGATCGATTGCGGTAACCTTGGTCTGCAACCCGCCGTCAATTACCGCCTGTCGCGTCACACGGGTCGAGTTGCCGCAGCCCACCTCGATCACACGCTTGGGTTTGAACCGGCGGATCATCAGATACAACGCGTCCGCATCCGGGCTGTCGTAGTACCCGTTGTTGATACGATATCCGGTCTTGTTGCGCGCAGGGTCTTTCAGAGCTTCCAGCGAAGCGGAGTGTTCTTGGTATTCCGACAACAAGTGAGTGATGTCGAACCCTTCCATCCCCGGAGACAGAGCATAGGCAGGTCGGGTCAGACCCCCTGCACGTTCAAACGCCTCAAGGCGCGCGCGTTCGTCCCGTTCGGTCACTTTGTCGATCAGTTTAACACCAAACCGATCAAGCGCGGCGTTCAGCCGGGGGAATTTCCTTGGTTTCACGGGGGGGCTCCGGGTTTGGTGACGGTCTAGACGCCTCCTTACCTGTGCGTATGGGGGCTTCGCAAGAACCCAGCTGGCAAACACTTGGCAAAAAGACAATTTCCGTATTCACTGGTCAGAACATAGTTGCGAGGGCCGGAATGCAGCAGGAATTTACGCTGGGCATTGAAGAAGAGTATCTGCTGGTTGATCGAGACAGTCTGGAACTCGCCGAAGCGCCTGCCGCGTTAATGGAATCCTGCCAGGCCGATTTTGAAGGACAGGTCAGCCCCGAATTCCTGCAATGTCAGATTGAGGTCGGTACGCGACCGCATGTGACCATCAGCTCTGCGCGCGAGGATCTGAGACGCTTGCGGTCCTGTGTTTCGAAACGCGCCGCCGAGCACAACCTTGCCCCAATCGCTGTATCCTGCCACCCCTTTGCCGACTGGAAAAAGCAGCAACATACGCGCAAAGACCGATATGACGCCCTCCAACACGCGTTGGGCGGAGTGGCGCGGCGTATGCTGATCTGTGGCATGCATGTTCATATCGGGGTGGCCGATTCAGCCTTGCGCGCCGACCTGATTCCGCAGCTGTCCTACTTTCTGCCGCATCTCTTGGCCTTGTCGACGTCATCGCCCTATTGGAACGGAGAAGACACAGGTCTGTCTTCGTACAGGTTAACGGTATTTGACAACTTGCCCCGGACCGGTCTGCCCCCGATCTTTTCCGGCTGGTCCGAATATGAACGCACCACGGGCGTTCTGGTCGAACTGGGCGTGATCGAAGACACCACGAAAATTTGGTGGGATCTACGACCGTCGCACCAATATCCAACGCTGGAAACCCGGATCATGGACGTGCAACCCCGCATGGAGCATGCACTTTCACTAGCCGCAATGGTGCAGGCGTTAACGCGCATGTTGTGCCGCCTGAAAGACAGAAACCTCAGGTGGCGGCAATATGATCGGTTCTTGATTGGCGAAAATCGCTGGCGCGCGCAACGCTATGGCGTGGGCGAAGGGATGATTGACTTCGGAGATCGCTCAATCAAACCCATGCCGGAACTCATGGGCGAATTAATGGGTCTGCTGGCCGAAGATGCCGAAGCGCTGGGCACCATGACCGAGTTGGCCAAACTACAGCAGATTGCCCAGAACGGCACCTCGGCCACTCGCCAGCGCCGGGTACATGCCGAGGCAGCGGCAAAAGGCGATGACCCCGGCAAGGCTGTGGTTCAACACTTGATTGACGAATTCCATCAAGACCTCTGAACGTTGGCACGTTTTCCCGCACAAGAATGTGCCCGTGATTGCTGGCCGTGCAAAATTTCTGTAAGGATTGAGAAATAAACACTCGTTCAATTCAACGGGCAGCGTGGGAGGCAATCCATGGATTTCGCAACAACCGAAGAGCAGAACGCAATCTTCGACATGGCCCATGATTTCGGGCAGGAAAACATCGCCCCATTTGCCCGCCAGTGGGAGGCCGACGGCACCATCCCCAAAGACCTGTGGCCGCGCATTGGTGAGCTGGGTTTCGGCGGCCTTTATGTTTCTGAGGACAGCGGCGGTTCTGGCCTGTCTCGTCTGGACGCCACGCTTGTGTTCGAAGCTTTGTCGATGGCCTGCCCCTCTGTCGCGGCCTTTCTGTCGATCCACAACATGTGCGCCAAGATGCTGGACAACTTTGCCAGTGACGAGCTGAAATCCCGCATCATGCCCGATGTTCTAAGTTTGAACACCGTGCTCAGCTATTGTCTGACCGAGCCGGGCTCAGGTTCTGACGCAGCCGCTTTGAAAACCCGCGCTGAACGCACAAACGAAGGCTACACCCTGAACGGCACCAAGGCGTTTATCTCGGGCGGCGGGTACTCGGATGCCTATGTCTGCATGGTGCGCACCGGTCAAGATGGACCCAAGGGCATTTCAACGGTTTATGTCGAGGATGGCACCCCAGGCCTTAGCTTTGGCGCACTGGAACAGAAGATGGGGTGGAAAAGCCAGCCTACCGCGCAGGTGCAGTTCGACGATTGCAAGATCCCCTCTTCCAACCTCGTTGGTGTCGAGGGCGACGGTTTCAAATACGCGATGAAAGGGCTGGATGGCGGACGTCTGAACATCGCCTCTTGTTCATTGGGTGCCGCGCAAACCGGGTTGAACATGACACTACAGTACATGTCCGAGCGGAAGGCTTTCGGGCAATCCATCGACCAGTTTCAGGCGCTGCAGTTCCGTCTGGCAGATATGGAGATCGAATTGCAGGCCGCCCGGACATTCCTGCGTCAGGCGGCGTGGAAGTTGGATCAGGGCGCGCCCGATGCAACAAAGTTCTGCGCTATGGCCAAGAAATTCGTGACAGAAACGGGATCGAAAGTGGTGGATCAATGCCTGCAATTGCACGGCGGCTATGGTTATCTGGCCGACTATGGCATCGAAAAACTTGTGCGCGATCTGCGCGTGCATCAGATTTTGGAAGGCACGAACGAGATCATGAGGGTCATCGTTGCCCGCCAGATGCTCTCTCAGCGCTGAGGACTTTATGTCAGACATTTATATTCGCACCGCAGGCCGTGCCGGTCGTATCACCCTGACCCGAACCAAGGCCCTGAATGCACTCAGCTATGACATGTGCCTGGCGATCGACACCGCGCTGCGCAACTGGCGCGAGGACGACGCGGTCGAACTGGTTATTCTGGATGCCGAGGGCGACAAGGCCTTTTGTGCCGGCGGTGACATTGCCGAGCTTTATGAGACTGGCACCAAGGGCGATTTTGAGTACGGCCGAAAGTTCTGGCGCGATGAATATCGCCTGAATGCTCTGATCTTTGAGTATCCCAAGCCGGTTGTCAGCTTTCTACAGGGCTTCACCATGGGTGGAGGCGTTGGCATCGGGTGCCATGGCAGCCATCGCATCGTGGGTGAAACGTCGCAAATCGCCCTGCCCGAATGCTCGATTGGTTTGGTTCCGGATGTCGGCAGCACACTGATGCTGGCACTCGCACCCGGACGGTTAGGTGAATATCTCGGCACTACAGGTCATCGTATGGGTCCAGCAGATGCCATTCTGGCCGGTTTCGCAGATCATTACATTCCTATCCAGCAATGGCCGGATCTGATCGACATGCTTGAAGCATCCGGAGACGCCAGCATTCTTGAAAGCCATTCCGAAACGCCGCCCCAAGGCTCGTTGGGCGCAATGCAAGATGCGATTGAGTCAGATTTCGGTGGCGAAACTCTTGCAGATATACAGAACAGCCTGCGCAACTCGAACAATGACACCGCCTCTGACGCGCTGAAGTTGATCGGGCGCAATTCGCCACTCTCCATGGCTTGCACGGTCGAAATGCTGCACCGTCTACGCACTCCAAACCTGACCATACGCAAGGCGTTGGAACTGGAGTATCGCTTCACCTATCGCGCGATGGAGCACGGGGACTTTCTGGAGGGTATCCGGGCGCAGATCATCGACAAGGATCGCAACCCGAGCTGGCGCCATCAGAACCAAGACATACCGGCTGTCGCTGTTTCAAAGATGCTACAACCTTTGGGCGCGGACACGCTGACTTTTGAGGAGGATTAAGGAATGAAAATCGGGTTTATCGGTCTGGGCAACATGGGCAATCCGATGGCGGCCAACCTTGCCAAAGCAGGGCATGATGTCAGCGGCTTTGACATGGCAGATGTCTCTGTCCCGGGTGTCACTATCGCCAGCTCCGGTCCTGAGGCCGCGACTGGTGCCGACATCGTCGTGACCATGCTGCCGAACGGACAGATCCTGCGGGCGGTGGCAAAAGAGATCATTCCCGCCATTGTGCCCGGAGCGGTCTGGATCGACTGTTCAACGGTCGATGTCGACAGCGCCCGTGCCGTCGCTGAGCAGGCCAAAGAAGCGGACGTTCTCGCAGTAGACGCCCCTGTGTCAGGTGGCATCGGCGGTGCGGCAGCGGGTACGCTAACCTTCATGGCAGGCGGTAGCGACGCGGCGTTTGAAAAGGCATCGCCGCTGTTCGACATCATGGGTCAGAAGGCTGTGCATTGCGGCGAATCCGGTGCTGGTCAAGCGGCCAAGATTTGCAACAACATGATCCTGGGCGTAACCATGATCGCCACCTGCGAAGCCTTTGCGCTGGCCGACAAGCTTGGGTTGGATCGGCAAAAGATGTTCGATGTGGTCAGCACGTCCTCGGGCTATAGCTGGACGATGAACGCCTATTGCCCTGCCCCAGGTGTCGGCCCTGCAAGCCCCGCGGACAACGGCTATCAGCCCGGTTTCGCGGCTGAACTGATGCTGAAAGATCTTCGCCTCAGCCAGCAAGCTGCTGAAAGTTCGAACGCAGACACGCCCATGGGACAGGTTGCAACGGCGCTATATGAGAAATTCGTCGAATCCGAAGACGGGCTGGGCAAGGATTTTTCCGCCATGCTGCCACGTTTTGAAAACCGTACCAGGGGCTAGTCGCCACAGGGTAGCGACTTCCTGCCCATCGGGTTGACCGGCAGACAAACAGCGGCCATCTGTTTCCTAACCGCGCTTTAACGCGAAAGGAAACATGATGTCGCGAATTTTGTCTGTTACTTTGACCATTGCCGCGCTTTCATTAAGTCCGGCTACTGCAATGGCTGGGAACGGAAAGAGTAAGGCGGGTCATTGCCCGCCAGGCTTGGCAAAAAAAGCAGTGCCCTGTGTTCCGCCGGGTCAGGTAAAAAACCTGTACAAAAAGGGCGACTATATCACGCGTGACTATCGCTGGATCAATGATCCCTACCGCTATGGTCTGAATCGCGGCGGATCCTACATTCGCGCCGGCGATTACGTTTATCGTGTCGACCCCGAAACGCAAAAGGTGCTGAACCTGATCGGCGCAGTGGCTGATATTCTTTACTAAAGAACGGCACTATTCCGCAGCAACGCGCGCACCGTCCAACATCGGCTTGAGATACCTGCCGGTATGGCTGCGATCAACCTCGGCCACATTCTCGGGTGTCCCGGTTGCCACGATCTCACCACCGCCATCGCCGCCTTCCGGGCCGATATCAATGATGTGGTCGGCGGTTTTGACGACATCCAGATTGTGTTCGATCACAACGACCGTATTGCCCTGATCGACCAGTTCATGCAGCACTTCCAACAGCTTACGGACATCTTCAAAATGAAGTCCTGTGGTCGGTTCATCCAGAATATACAAAGTCCGCCCGGTCGACCGTTTGGACAATTCCTTTGATAGCTTCACGCGCTGCGCTTCACCTCCCGAAAGCGTTGTCGCCTGCTGCCCAACCTTGATATAGCCAAGCCCGACACGCGCCAGTGCATCCATTTTATCGCGGATTGAGGGTACAGCCTTAAAGAATTCCTGCGCGTCTTCGACGGTCATATCCAGTACATCGGCGATGGACTTGCCTTTGAACTTGATCTCAAGCGTTTCACGGTTGTACCGCGCGCCCTTGCAGGTTTCGCAGGTGACGTAGACATCAGGCAGGAAGTGCATCTCAATCTTGATGACGCCGTCACCCTGACATGCCTCGCAACGACCACCTTTGACGTTAAAGCTGAAACGCCCCGGTTTGTAGCCGCGCGCCTTTGCCTCGGGCAGACCGGCAAACCAATCGCGGATCGGCGTGAAGGCCCCGGTGTAAGTCGCTGGATTCGAACGCGGAGTTCGCCCGATGGGGCGCTGGTCAATGTCGATGACCTTGTCCAGATGCTCCAACCCTTTGATGGTTTCGCAGGGCGCCGGCGTTTGCCGCGCGCCATTCAGACGCATGGAGGCAGTTTTAAACAGCGTCTCAATCGTAAGCGTCGATTTCCCGCCGCCGGAGACACCCGTGACACAGACAAACTTGCCCAGCGGAAACTCCGCCGTCACGTTTTTCAGGTTGTTCCCGGTCGCTTTGACGACCGTAACCTTCTTTTTGTTCCCTTTGCGTCGCTCGGCCGGGACCGAGATCTCGCGGGTTCCCGACAAGTATTGCCCGGTCATCGAGGCCGCATCAGCCGCGATTTGATCGGGTGTGCCCTTGCTGACAACCTGACCACCATGCACGCCAGCCCCCGGCCCGATGTCAAAAACATAATCCGCCTCGCGGATTGCTTCTTCGTCATGCTCGACGACAATCACTGTGTTACCCTGGTCACGCAGGTTCTTGAGCGTCCCAAGCAAACGGTCGTTGTCCCGTTGATGAAGACCGATAGACGGTTCGTCGAGGACGTACAAAACCCCTGTCAAACCCGATCCGATCTGGCTGGCAAGACGAATACGCTGGCTTTCGCCACCGGACAAAGTTCCACTTGAACGGGACAGTGTAAGGTATTCCAAACCAACGTTATTCAGAAACCCCAGCCGCTCACGGATCTCCTTGAGAATGGCACGCGCGATTTCGTTCTTCTGGACACTAAGATGGTTCGGTGCATCTTCGATCCAGGCCAGGGCCTCGCGGATCGACATCTGCACAACCTGCCCAACATGCGCGCCTGCGATCTTAACCGCCAGCGCCTCGGGCCGTAGGCGATAGCCTTCACAGGCGCCACAGGGGCGGTTGTTCTGATACCGCTCAAACTCTTCCCGAATCCAGGCGCTGTCAGTCTCCCGATAGCGGCGCTGCATATTCGGGATCACGCCCTCAAAGCTGCGGGTGACCTGATAGACCCGCCCGCCTTCATCATAGCGGAATTGGATTTCTTCGTCGCCGGAACCGCGCAGAAACACTTGCTGCACCTTTGGTGGCAGGTCCTTCCACGGCGTGTTCTTGTCGAACTCATAGTGTCGGGCAATCGCTTCGATGGTCTGCAGAAAGTACGGCGACTTTCCCTTGCGCCAGGGAGCCAAGGCCCCGTCGTATAGTTTCAGGGTCTGGTCCGGCACCACAAGACGTTCGTCAAAGAACAACTCGACGCCCAGACCGTCACAATCCGGGCACGCCCCGAACGGAGCATTGAACGAAAACAAACGGGGTTCGATTTCAGGAATGGTGAAGCCGCTGACCGGGCAAGCAAAATTCTCGCTGAAGGTGATCCGTTCCGGATCGCCCTCACGCGGCGCGGTTTCCAGAACGGCGATACCGTCGGCCAAGTCCAACGCGGTACGCAAACTGTCGGCCAGCCGGGTCTCCATCCCTTCACGCACGACAAGGCGGTCGACTACAACATCAATGTCGTGGCGATATTTCTTGTCCAGCGTGGGCGGTTCATCCAGCTCGTAGAATTCTCCATCGACCTTCACGCGCTGAAAACCCTGCTTGCGCAGTTCGAGGAATTCCTTTTTGTATTCGCCTTTGCGGTCGCGCACGATGGGGGCGAGCAAGTATCCGCGCGTCCCCTCTTCCATCGTCATGATGCGGTCGACCATGTCCTGAACCTGCTGCGCCTCAATCGGCTGCCCAGTGGCCGGGCTGTACGGCGTTCCGGACCGTGCGAATAGCAAGCGCATATAGTCATAGATCTCGGTGACCGTTCCGACGGTCGAGCGCGGGTTCTTGGATGTTGTCTTCTGTTCGATAGAGATGGCCGGTGAAAGGCCGCTGATGTGGTCCACATCCGGCTTTTCCATCATGTCCAGAAACTGGCGCGCATAGGCTGACAGGCTTTCAACGTAGCGCCGCTGGCCCTCGGCATAGATCGTGTCAAAAGCCAAAGACGACTTACCAGACCCCGACAGCCCGGTGATCACCACGAGCTGATCACGTGGGATGTCCACGTCGATACCTTTGAGGTTATGTTCGCGCGCTCCACGCACTTCGATATTCTTCAGCTCAGCCATTTTTGGCCCCCAACACACAAGTGTCTTAGAAATAGGTGAACGACGCTGGAACTCCAACAGAAAAATCAGAACAAAGCAAGAACTGTCATTTATTCGCCTATCCAACAAAGCAGCATCGCAACTGACACGCCGAAGCGTGCAACAAGTTACGATTTCAACGCTGACTTAAAGGAAAATGGCGCGGTTGACGGGGCTCGAACCCGCGACCCCCGGCGTGACAGGCCGGTACTCTAACCAACTGAGCTACAACCGCGCATCTATTTTCGTGATCCCTTAACCCGGATCCAGGCTGACAGCAGTGGCGCGGTTGACGGGGCTCGAACCCGCGACCCCCGGCGTGACAGGCCGGTACTCTAACCATCTGAGCTACAACCGCCCGCTGTCTGTTCATCGCTGAACGTTTGGGTGTATTATGGCTACGCCCCGACATCGTCAAGCGGCGTTTTGAAGTTTTTTCAAAGAACCTGATTTTTTCCGATTGAGCCATCTACCCACGGGGGCAGAAAACCAGCTTTTCATGAGCTGGATCGAATTCACCACCGGCCACCTTGCCAACCGATCCGAGTCGCTGTAACAGCACCGCCTACGGGTGATTAGCTCAGTGGTAGAGCGCTTCGTTCACATCGAAGATGTCAGGAGTTCAAATCTCTTATCACCCACCATTCCACTTCCTCAGAATCAACGCCTTCTAAGGCCTTGAAATTACAATACTTGCCAGCTTGCATTTCAGCTGCGTATCGTTCCTCCATCTGCCGTGTGATCAACCGGCGCTGAAGCACGGGGTTTCGCATGGCCAAATTGAAACGGGATATTGGCCTTGTCGGCCTGACCTTCATTTCGGTCGGTGGAATTATCGGTTCCGGCTGGTTGTTCGGCCCCCTCCTCGCAGTTCAACACGCAGGTCCTGCCGCTATCCTTTCGTGGATCATTGGCGCGGTGGCCATGTTCGTTCTTGCGATAACCTTCGCCGAGATTTCGGCCATGCTGCCCATTCCCGGAGGGATCGCCCGCGTCCCCCAGTTTTCGCACGGCAACATCGTTTCGATGGCAATGGGGTGGACGGCCTGGATTGGGTACAACACCACCGCCCCGATTGAGGTCGAGGCGATGCTGAAATACCTCGGGCCTTATGCTCCGTGGTTGCACACGGCCGATACGGGCACTCTGACCGGCGCGGGTATCGCCGTGGCGTTGTTTTTCATGTTGTTGTTCGTTGTCATTAATGCGTTGGGGGTAAAATTCTTCACGCAAGTCAACGCGACGCTGACATGGGCCAAAATTGCCATTCCTATCGTGCTGTCGGTTCTGCTGATCGCAAATCGATTTGACACCGGGAACTTCACCCAACCGGGTGGTTTTGCGCCGTACGGCTTGCAGGGCATAATGGCGGCCGTTTCGACCGGAGGCGTCATCTTTTCCTTCATCGGTTTCCGCCATGTGGTCGATATGGCCGGTGAGGTTCGAAACCCCAAAGTGGCCATTCCTGCGGCGCTGGTGCTGTCCATCATTCTGTGTGCAGCCATTTACGTCGGATTACAGATCGCGTTTATCGGCGCGCTTGACCCAGAGATGCTGAAGAACGGCTGGGCAAGCCTGAATTTTAGCGGTCAGGGGCCATTGGACGGGGTCATCCTATCCGTTGGGATCGTCTGGTTCCTGAGCGTTTTGAATGTCGGCTCGGTCATTGGCCCCTTTGGCAACGGTTTGGTGTCCACCGGCTCGAACGCGCGTATCGCGCTGGCCTTGTCACAGAACGGTTTCCTGCCAAAGCGTTTGCAAATACTGTCTTCATTTGGGGTGCCCTTGTGGGCCTTGTCTCTGAACTTTCTGATTGGAATTCTGTTCCTTCTTACGGTCCCGTTCACCACCGTTATTGCCCTGAATGGTGCGGCCATAGTCGTATCTTTTGCCGTTGGGCCAATCGCCGTTGTGTGCCTGCGCCGCCTGATGCCGGACCACCCGCGTTCCATTCGCATCCCTTTCGTCAAAGTGGTGGCCATCACGGCCTTCGCTGTCGCCACGCTCATCGTTTATTGGAGCGGTTGGGACACCGTTTGGCGGCTTGGCATCGCGTTGATCGTCGGGTTTGTTCTTCTTCTGGCACGGTTCCACAATCGGTTGGACGAAATGGACGTGACCGAGGCCCTGTGGCTGGTTCCCTATTTCGGAGGGATCGGCTTGATCTCGTTCCTGGGACAGTTCGGGGAAGGTGCGCTTAAGCAAATCCCCTTTGGTTGGGATATTTTGCTGTGTGTTCTGTTTTCAATCGTCATTTTTGGTCTGGCGGTCCGATCCTCCCTGTCCGCCAAAAAGTTTCAGACTTACATCGCCGAGGAAGAGGTTCTGGACCCGAAGAAACCCGTTATCGGCTTCTGAAAAAGAAAAAGGCGGGGAAAACCCCGCCTTTTCTTTGTCTATCGCCTATCGCTTAGTGCGTCGTGGCAGACGGGCTTGCGCTTTCAGTGGCCTTTGCAGCGGCTGCGGCAGCCTCTTCGGCAGCCTCATCCCACTCAATCGCTTCCGGCTCACGCACCAGCGCCAGTTTGAGAACTTCGGACACGTGCTCTACCGGAATGATCTTCAGACCTTCTTTCACGTTGTCCGGGATCTCGGCCAGGTCCTTTTCGTTCTCTTCCGGGATCAGAACAGTCTTGATGCCACCGCGCAGGGCCGCCAGCAGTTTCTCTTTCAAACCACCAATCGGCATCGCGTTGCCACGCAAAGAAACCTCACCCGTCATAGCGATGTCCTTGCGAACCGGAATACCGGTCAGCACGGATACGATCGAGGTCACCATGGCCAGACCAGCCGAAGGCCCGTCTTTCGGAGTCGCACCATCCGGCACGTGCACGTGGATGTCTATCTTGTCGAACTTGGGTGGCTTCACCCCAATCTGAGGCGAAATTGACCGCACATAAGACGACGCCGCATCGATGGATTCCTTCATCACATCGCCCAGCTTGCCGGTTGTCTTCATCCGACCCTTGCCCGGCAGTTTCAGCGCCTCGATATGCAGCAGATCACCACCGACCGATGTCCACGCCAGACCGGTGACAACACCAACCTGATCGTCCTGTTCGGCCAAACCATAGCGGAACTTGGGAACGCCCAGGAACTCATCCAGATTGTCTGGCGTCACCGTTACTGATTCCGCCTCTTTTTTGATGATCTTGGTCAGCGACTTCCGCGCCACCTTGGCGATTTCACGTTCTAAGTTCCGAACGCCAGCTTCCCGCGTGTAAGTGCGGATGATCGAATGCAGCGCGTCATCGGTCAGTTCGAACTCCTTGGCCTTCAGGCCGTGGTTCTTCACCTGCTTGCTGATCAGATGCTGTTTGGCGATCTCACTTTTTTCGTCCTCGGTGTAACCGGCCAGCGGAATGATCTCCATCCGGTCCAGCAAAGGCCCAGGCATGTTGTAGCTGTTGGATGTGGTCAGGAACATCACGTTGGACAGGTCATATTCGACCTCAAGGTAGTGGTCCATGAACGTGCTATTCTGTTCCGGGTCCAACACCTCGAGCATCGCCGAAGCCGGGTCACCACGGAAGTCCTGCCCCATCTTGTCGATTTCGTCGAGCAGGATGAGCGGGTTCGTGGTCTTCGCCTTTTTCAGCGCCTGGATGATCTTACCGGGCATCGAACCGATATAGGTCCGACGGTGGCCACGGATCTCGGATTCGTCGCGTACGCCACCCAGCGAGATGCGGATGAACTCACGCCCCGTCGCACGTGCAACCGACTTACCAAGTGAGGTTTTACCCACACCCGGGGGGCCGACAAGGCACATGATGGGGCCCTTCAGCTTTTTCGAACGCTGCTGTACGGCGAGATACTCGACGATCCGCTCTTTGACCTTCTCAAGGCCATAGTGATCGGCATCCAGAATGTCCTGCGCGCGGCCCAGATCCTTTTTGACGCGGGATTTGGTGCCCCACGGCAAGGCCAGAATCCAGTCCAGATAGTTGCGTACGACGGTAGCCTCAGCCGACATCGGGCTCATGTTACGCAGCTTTTTCAGCTCGCCTTCGGCCTTTTCCCGGGCCTCCTTCGACAGCTTGGTCTCTTCGATCTTGGCTTCCAGTTCGGCCACTTCATTGCTGCCGTCTTCGCCATCGCCAAGTTCCTTCTGAATGGCCTTCATCTGCTCATTCAGATAGTACTCGCGCTGCGTCTTCTCCATCTGGGTTTTGACGCGGGTCTTGATCTTTTTCTCGACCTGCAGAACCGACATTTCGCCCTGCATCAGGCCATAGACCTTCTCAAGCCGCTCGCTCACGCTGAGGGTTTCCAGCAGGTCTTGCTTTTGCTCAACCTCGATACCCAAATGACCCGACACAAGGTCAGCCAGCTTTGCCGGTTCGGTGGATTCCCCAACCACGGTCAACGCTTCTTCGGGGATGTTCTTGCGTACTTTCGCGTAACGCTCGAACTCATCCGCAACCGTGCGCTGCAGTGCCTCGGTCGTGGTCACGTCACCCGGAATCTCGGTCAGATACTCGGCGCGGGCCTCAAAGAACTCTTCGTTTTCAAGGAATTCCGTGATCATCACACGGGCTTGGCCCTCGACCAGCACCTTTACTGTGCCGTCCGGCAATTTCAGCAATTGCAGTACATTGGCCAGCACACCGGACCGGTAGATGCCGTCCTCGGTTGGGTCATCGTCGCTCGGGTCGATCTGGCTGGACAACAGAATCTGCTTGTCGTCCTGCATCACTTCTTCCAGCGCGCGGACGGATTTTTCCCGACCTACGAACAGCGGCACAATCATATGCGGGAAAACCACGATATCGCGCAGCGGCAGCACTGGGTATGATGAGTTCAGGGGCTCTTGCATGCTCTATCCTTATCATTGGCAAGACGGCTCTGGTCCCTCATCGAGGCAACGCCTGTCCGTCTCCTGTACTTTAGAGTGAAGAAATGGTGCACATGGGCACACAATTCAACCTTCCCTTTTGACCATCACCATGACGCGAACCAGAAAGATCGGCAAGCCGATAACAGGACAACAGAAGCTAATTTCTGGGGCCGAGCTGGATAGAAGAGAATACCTTGTCCGGCAATCTCTGCAGGAACCAAACCAAATATTCCGGCAACAAGTCATAAAACTGCCATTTTTCCGCTCAAAACAGTTTCCAAAATGGAACCAATAAATCGAACGTGGAGATCTCTGCCATGACAACGTCAAACCCCACAAGCGCCGCGGATATTGACTATGAAAAGTATTTGTCTGCCCGAGACTCTGATCATACCGCGTTGCTAACACATGCGGCAAAATCGTCCGGCCGGTCCCCAGTTCAGATTCAGCGCGAGTTTAACAAAATAGCCAAGTCGCACAGCAGATTGAACATGGCCGAATATGTGCGTAACGGGCTGCATCATTCTGATCGGTTCTCGGACGCCCAAAGATCCGAGTACATTTCAAACGATCTTCACTGGCCAATCACACATATATGCAACCACACTGGCTGGCAAAGCGCAGCTGAAGACAAAGTAGTAGCGACAACTCTGCTCAATGCGGTGGATGTGCCGGTCCCGGACATTGTGGGCGTAATCGACCAAACCTCACGTGTATTTCCAGGCATAAAAAAGATTTGCACTGCGGATGATCTACGCGAAACGGCACTGGATAATCTACATACGGGCCTGTTTGGGAAAATTACTGAAGGGATGGTCAGCTTTGGCGCATTCCGAATCCAGAACGCTAATAATGATACTTTAACATGCGCGGGGATGAACCCTGTACCATACGAAGAATTCTTGTCAGAAACCGTTGGGCAGAACTCGTATGTATTGCAACCTTTGCTTCATAATCATTCCGCCCTCAGCCCGTATGCTTCTGCTCTGGCCACGATTAGAATGGTGAACCTGCTTCGCGAGGACGACGTTTTTTGTCCGATCGCAGTGATCAAGCTGCCCCAAAACGACAATATCGCTGATGCCTTTTGGCGCCCCGGTAATCTAGCTTGTGCGATTGACCCCGAGACTGGAAAAATCACTACCGTCACTCGGCGTGATGGCATGGAGGTTACCTTTCTGGAAGATCACCCCGAAACAGCCGGTTTGATGGGAATGCAATTGCCCTACTGGCAAGAATTGCGCGAGATAAACAGCCGTGCTGCCCGAACCTTTGCGCCGATACGGTATCAATCCACCGACATCGCAATTACTGAGTCAGGCCCCGTTGTTGTTGAATTGAATTACGGCGGTGGTTTCGACTTACCCCAATACGCGACTGGTCGCGGAATGCTTACAAAAGAAGTCCGGGATTTTTTTGAGAGCTTTGGTTATGACTTCGGTCAAGCGCCGAACAAAAAACGGCGTTCACTGCTTGGTTTTAGGCGTTAACAGTCTGTTTTGGGAAGGTTAGGAACCTTCCCAAACCTCGCCATGCCTAGACTGGCTCAATATCCCCCTGCGCGCGCTGTGCGTGGAACTCGACCTGCCACGCATCGAATGTTCCGGCGGCGATGGCGTCGCGCATGCCCTGCATGATCTCTTGGAAATAGTGCAGATTATGCCAGGTCAGCAGCATACCCGAGATCATCTCGTTCGAGCGGAACACGTGGTGCAGATAGGCGCGGGAGTAGTTTGAACAGGCAGGACACGTACAGCGTTCATCCAACGGGCGCGGATCGTCGGAATGGCGGGCATTCTTAATGTTCACCACGCCGTAGCGCGTGAATACCTGCCCTGTGCGCCCCGAACGGGACGGCAACACGCAATCCATCATGTCAATGCCGCGCGCAACGGCGCCGACGATATCATCCGGTTTTCCAACGCCCATCAGATAACGTGGCTTGTCGACCGGCAGCATATCCGGCGCAAATTCCAGCACGTCGAACATCGCCTCTTGGCCTTCACCCACGGCAAGTCCACCGACGGCGTAGCCCTCAAAACCGATCTCTTTCAGCGCTTCGGCCGATTCCTCGCGGAAATCCTGCTCTAGTCCGCCCTGCTGAATGCCGAACAAGGCATGACCCGGGCGATCCCCGAAAGCATCACGCGACCGCTCAGCCCACCGCATCGACAGGCGCATCGACTCGGCAATGCGATCCCGGTCAGCGGGCAACGCTGGGCATTCGTCGAAACACATGACGATGTCGGACCCCAACAGGCGCTGAATCTCCATCGACCGTTCAGGCGTCAATTCGTGGCGCGAACCGTCGATATGAGATTTGAAGGTCACGCCTTTTTCGGTCAGCTTGCGCAACCCGGCCAGCGACATGACTTGGAACCCACCGGAATCCGTCAGGATCGGCCGTTCCCAATTCATGAACTTGTGCAACCCGCCCAGACGGTCGATCCGCTCGGCTGTCGGGCGAAGCATAAGGTGATATGTGTTGCCCAACAGGATGTCCGCCCCTGTGGCGCGTACGCTTTCCGGCATCATCGCTTTGACTGTTGCCGCCGTGCCAACCGGCATAAAGGCCGGCGTGCGAACTTCCCCGCGCGGAGTATTGATTACTCCGGTACGGGCCTTGCCGTCCGTGGCCTTCAGGTCAAAAGAGAAACGGTCTGTCATGTGAATGCCTCAGGGTCGCTGAACCGGGCAGCAATTGCCCGATCTTCGCTGGTATTGCAAGCCGTCAGGGCAAGGACGCAACGCGGTCAGTGAACAGGCTGACAACCCCTGCCCCATCCACATCCCGGCATACGCGCACCATTGGTCTATTGGCATCCGGTCGGGTTGCCCCGATTTGCGGACCATCTACCTCAACCTGAAGCCCGGTTTCGACTATCTCGAACATGGGTTCGTGGGTACAGGCAATCACAGCCGTCGAGTCGTGCAGGCCGCACCCTTCCAATCCGCCGATATCCTTGTAGAACTTCAGATAAAATTTCGAGATGTCGCGCAGGAAACCGCCCATGTCAGCGGAACGTATGGCCAAAGCATCAAAATCTGCGGTCTCATACAGAGTTTTCAGCGTGACATCCAAGCCGACCAGAACAGTATCTGGTGGAGACGCGAACACTGCATCCGCGGCCTGCGCATCGTGATAGATGTTGGCCTCGGCATGCTCCGTGATGTTTCCAGGGCAAAACACGGCACCGCCCATAATCACCAGGCGCTTGATGTTGCCCGCAAACTCTGGATCCAACCGCATGGCATCGGCGATATTCGTCAGCGGACCAATGGCGCAGACGACCAACTCACCCTTGTGTTCCCGCGCCTGTTCGACAAGGAATTCGGCCGCTGTAAGGGGGTGATTTTCACCAATTTGCGGGATGTCAGTCAAATCACCGAATCCTTCGGGGCCGTGCACATGCTCGGACGGGTCGTACGTGGTCGCACCAACTGGAAGCGGCGCCCCCTCGGCTACTGGCGCGTCCAATCTCAGTTTATGCAGCAAGAACCGCGCGTTGCGGCTGGATTGGTGCACATGCGTGTTGCCGAAAACCGTGGTCAGGCCGATCAGGTCGATTTCAGGTGCAGCGGCGGCATAGGCAATGGCCATCGCATCGTCGATGCCCGGATCTGTATCAATTATCAGTTTCATCCCCGCCCGATAGCGCAATCACAACCGGATGCAAAGCAGCCACATTCAAAATATTCCACGCTACATTGTGGTTTTCAGAGATTTGCATCTATCCCCATTCCCGCCATACCAGAGTTGAAAATGGGCGAGTCAATCCCCAAGTGTATACCATAGTACACAATAATACAGAGGACAGATATGACCGAAGAACAGATCATTGGGTTGCTAACATCGAACATCATTTACCTGCTTGCGGCAGTTCTGATTGTCGTCGTTATTTTCAAAGGCATCAAAATTGTGCCTCAGTCCGAAAAATACGTGGTTGAACGCTTTGGCCGCCTGCACTCGGTGCTTGGCCCCGGAATAAACTTTATCGTTCCTTTTCTTGATGTTGCACGCCACAAGATATCCATTCTTGAACGCCAGCTGCCGAATGCGACGCAGGACGCGATCACCAAGGACAACGTTCTGGTTCAGATCGATACCTCGGTGTTCTACCGCATTCTTGAACCGGAAAAGACCGTGTACCGTATCCGTGACGTCGACGGAGCGATTGCAACAACCGTTGCAGGTATCGTCCGTGCCGAAATCGGTAAAATGGATCTGGATGAGGTGCAGTCCAATCGCGCGCAACTAATTGAACGCATTCAGGAAAGCGTCGAAACTGCCGTTGACGACTGGGGGATCGAAGTCACCCGCGCCGAGATTCTGGACGTAAATCTGGATCAGGCCACACGCGATGCTATGTTGCAGCAGTTGAACGCGGAACGTGCCCGCCGCGCGCAGGTGACCGAGGCTGAAGGTCAGAAACGTTCGGTCGAATTGAATGCGGACGCGGAACTTTATGCGGCCGAGCAGACCGCAAAAGCCCGCCGTATCCAGGCCGAGGCTGAAGCTTATGCAACCGGCGTAGTCGCCAAGGCCATTCAGGACAATGGTATCGAGGCCGCCCAATATCAGGTCGCATTGAAGCAAGTCGAAGCCCTGAACGCGCTGGGTAACGGCACCGGGTCGCAGACCATCGTGGTTCCCGCCAATGCGCTGGAGGCGTTTGGCGATGCCTTCAAGATGTTGAAAGGAGGAAAGTAATGGCTGACCCCATCTGGCTGACATGGTGGCTCTGGCTGGCCGGAGCGTTGGCTCTGGGCATACTTGAGATCGTCTTGCCGGGGTTCATCTTTCTTGGCTTTGCGATTGGCGCGGCAGTCACAGGGCTTTTGCTTGTGATCCCCAGTTTTGCCCCAAGCTTGGCAGTTCTGCTGTTGATCTTTGCGGCCCTATCGCTTGTGGCCTGGCTGATCCTGCGGCGCATGTTCGCCCTGCCCCATGGCCAGGTGAAAACCTTCCGCCACGATATCAACGATTGATCCAAATCGACGCAGCGTCCCGGGGGCCACACGGCACCACTGGACGCTGCCCCAGCCTTTCCCTATATAATTTCTCAGGTAACAGCCCCGAGGCACGAATGACCCATCCAAGTGAACAGTTCGAAGGTACGCCGCTGATCGCGCCTTCGACCATCGATCATCCACTCTACGATTCCGTGGTCGAGGCTTGCAGATCTGTCTTCGATCCCGAGATTCCGGTGAATATCTACGATCTGGGTCTGATCTATACGATCGATATCACCAAGGAAAACGCGGTGAAGGTCATCATGACACTGACCGCGCCCGGATGCCCGGTCGCCGGTGAAATGCCAGGCTGGATTGTCGAAGCCATCGAACCGGTCGCTGGCGTCAAAGAGGTTGACGTAGAGCTGACATGGGAGCCCCCCTGGGGCATGGAGATGATGTCAGACGAAGCACGTCTTGAACTGGGATTCATGTAGAATTTCGGTTAGCTTTACCAAGTAAAGCATTGAAGGATAACAAAAAGGGCTGTCCATAAACCGAGGCAGCCCTTTTTACGTCAAAGGGCCCGAGCGGCCTATTCCACGCCGCAGGTCGATTTTATCTCGGCCGCGCGTTGATCCAGCTCTTTGACGTAATCGCCATTCAACATACTGAGCCTTTTTTGCTCGGTTCCCGTGACCAGTCCCAGCAATGCACCGGCAGGAGTGATCGCAATGATACTTTCTGCCTGCTGGTCTTCTGCGTGCTTCTTTTCTGCGGCGATGGCCCGAAGATCCCCCTCGGCTGTTGCGCAATTCACCGGATGCCGTGCGCTATCCGTTGCTGCATGTGCCAGACCTGCGGTCAGAAAGACTGCGGCTACAGCTTGCATCGTTATGATTTTTCTGCGGAAATGCCTGTTCTTCGCCATCTTCTTTCGCCCTTCGCTCAAATGTCCTGTCACAATCGTCAAGCTAAGGCGAAGACCGGGAGTGACGCAAGTTTGCTGTGGCAATTGGTCGTTTGGCCGCGTCACTGCCGGTAAAACTTAGGTCAGCAGGTCTGCTATGTCTTGAGCCTGACGCCTCTCGGCCCTAGATTGGGGATAACGTAGCGCAACGGAGACCACCATGTTTGGCATTCCCGGCAAACAGGCCGTGACAATGACGACCAAAGCGGCCGAGCAGATCGCACGCCTGATGGCGTCCGGCGGTCATGCCGGATTGCGCATTGGCGTCAAAAAAGGCGGCTGCGCCGGCATGGAATACACCATGGACTACGTGGATGAGGCCGATACCAACGACGAAGTGGTCGAACAGGACGGTGCCCGCATCATGATCGCGCCAATGGCGCAGATGTTTCTGTTCGGAACTGAAATCGACTATGAGGTCTCGCTACTGGAGTCTGGCTTCAAGTTCCGCAACCCGAATGTTGTGGACGCTTGCGGTTGCGGTGAATCCATCAAATTTGACGAGACGCTTTCCACACAAAACTAAGTCGCCTGCAGGTGCAGATAGGTTTCGTTGTAGCGCCGCGTAAGATGGTCACCTGCGCTGATCGTTTTGCCTGAGTTTGGCGGAGCAACGTTGGTGTCGTAGGACGGGTTAAAGAACAGTGGGACCGAAATGCGTTCCTGCGTCCCGCCTATGACGCGGTGCTCGGTGGCTTTGACTTTTCCGGCGGTCCAGAATTCCAGCATCTCTCCAAAGTTGATGATGAATGTACCAGGCGCCGCAGAGACAGGTTGCCAGCTGTTATCCGGCATGCGGACCTCAAGCCCTGAGACCCCGTCTGTGGCCAGCAATGTCAGACACCCATAGTCTGTATGCGCCCCGATGCCAAAATCCCGATCACCTGCCCATGCCGGGCGTTCTGGATAGTAGTTCCCGCGTAACAGGGCCATTGGCGTGTCAAAGGCACGATCAAAACTGAGTTCATCCCGGCCCAAAGCGCCCGCAATGGCCCGAAGAACGCGCATCGCCACATTGCAGGCGTCGCTGTAGTAAGCTCTGATAATATCCTGGAAATCCACGGGACTGTTCGGCCACAGGTTTGGTGCATAAACACTGAGCCCTTTTCCGGCATAAGAATTTCCCGCAGGCAATTCGTAACCGCAATCGAACACTTCCTTGAAATCCGGATTGGCCTTTGGGTCGACCTGTTCTGATCGCGGCGCGCCCCACCCTCGGTTTGAACCCGTCATCGCCATATCAACGGTTTTTTTCTGGACGTCCGGCAAATGGAAGAAGTCGCGATACGCCTCGATCACGTTTCGGACTTGATCGGCGTTCAACCCGGTGTTCGACACCGTTAAAAACCCAACCTCACCAATGGCATGCAGCAGCATTGCCATCTCTGAAGCCTCGCGTTCATCCAGTTTTCTCAGATCCAGATCGTCGATCATGCTGCCCTCCACAATGACGCGGAACCTGCCGTTGTGGTCGGACCTTTGCAACCGGAATTGTCAGGCTCGGCTGGTAGTGTTATCCGATGAGCAAACAACGACTTATTTGGGGGTACGCGTTATGCGGCGCAGGCTGGCAGCTGGAAACTGGAAAATGAACGGAACCGCGGCTGCATTGCCCGAGCTTCTGTCGCTGGCTACATCGTATCCTGATGCATCAGTAGACGTCCTGATTTGCCCACCGGCAACGCTATTGCATCGCGCGGCAGAGGCGGTAAAAGACACCGGAATTACCGTCGGCGGTCAGGATTGCCATGCAGCCGAATCCGGCGCACATACCGGCGATGTCAGTGCTCAGATGCTGGTTGATGCAGGGGCAAGCACCGTCATTCTTGGGCATTCAGAGCGGCGCGAAGATCACGGCGAGCAGAATGAGGATGTCCGCGCCAAAGCACGTTCCGCAATGGACGCGGGCCTGAAAGCCATCATTTGCGTCGGCGAAAGCCTGGAACAGCGCGAGGCCGCGAACACACTGGACATCATCGGCGGTCAGATGTCCGGCTCGATCCCAGATCAGTCGACCGGTGAGAACCTGGTCGTCGCCTATGAACCAATCTGGGCCATTGGCACCGGCAAAGTCCCAACGCTGGACGAGATCGGAGAAGTGCACGACTTCATCCGCGCCCGGCTTGAGCGTCGATTTGGCGAAGGTGTCGGCCGCTCGGTCCGGTTACTTTATGGCGGTTCGGTCAAACCGGGCAACGCAGCCGAAATCTTTGCAGTTTCCAACGTGGACGGGGCGCTGGTGGGCGGCGCAAGCCTGAAAGCCGAAGACTTTTCTGGCATTATCGACGCCCTGCAAAAGGCCTAAGCTCAAGCCAATTTCATCGTCACCAGCCCGGCCACAATCAGGGCCGCCGCGATCAGGCGGGGCGCGGTCAGCGCCTCACCCAGAAACATCACGCCGACCATGAAGGCACCAACGGCGCCGATGCCTGTCCAGATCGTATAGGCCGTGCCTAAGGGCAAATCCCGCATCGCAAGGGCAAGCAACCCGAACGACCCGATCATTGACGCACCCATCAAAGCCGTAGGCCATAGGCGCGTGAAACCGGCGGATTGCTTCATGGCGACGGCCCAGACAATTTCCAGAAGGCCAGCGAATAACAAAAACATCCAGGGCATAGAGACACCTCACATCTCTTCGGGTCGTCCCGAATGATCAGCCAACAAGGCGAGGTCGTCCTCTTTCCCGTACATAAATTCTCTTGCCCTGTATTCAAGAGGGCGCGGCGTGCAGATCAAAACCTCCAACGCGGCGCGACCCGAAAAACCCAGTATCTGTTGCGCCCATCGGTGATTCCTGCCCTCAGATGACGGCATCCGTTACTGGAGGACACGCCGTCACCTTGCCTATCGCGGGATCGCTCTGGGTGCGGAATACTCAAAAATGGCGGCATATAAAAAAGGCCGGGTCTGGCATAGACCCGGCCTTTCTTGTCGCAGGTATACCCGCTAGTTCGTCACGATTTCCGGACCCATAAAGGTATTAGGCAAGAAGGTCGAAATCCACGGTATGTACGTCACCATGATCAGGAAGACGAACAATACGGCCAGGAACGGCAGCGCCGCCTTCACAACGCTCATCATCGGCATACCAGCCACGCCCGAAGTCACGAACAGGTTCAGTCCGACCGGAGGCGTAATCATCCCAATCTCCATGTTGACCACCATGATGATGCCCAGGTGGATCGGGTCGATGCCCAACTCGATGGCGATCGGGAACACCAGAGGTGCCACGATGACCAACAGTCCCGAAGGTTCCATGAACTGACCACCGATCAGCAGGATCACGTTGACCACAATCAGGAAGGTGACTGGTCCCAAACCCGCCGACAGCATTGCACTAGCGATGTGTTGAGGCACCTGTTCATCGGTCAGCACGTGCTTGAGGATCAGCGCGTTAGCGATGACGAACAGCAACGTCACCGTCAACTTACCGGCCTCAAACAGCGTGTGCTTGGTGTCAGGGTGAAAGAACGCCGTGACCAAAGCATAGGGCTTTTTCAACAGCGGAATGTTCTGCCCGTCCCCATTGGTGCTGAGGGGCCCCATGTCCTTGTAGACAAAGCTGGCGATAAAGAAGGCATAGACGGCAGCGACGGCAGCGGCTTCGGTCGGTGTGAAGATCCCGCCATAGATGCCACCCAGAATGATGACGATCAGAAACAAGCCCCAACCAGCTTCGCGGGCCGAAGTAAATATCTCACCCCAACCCTTCCATTCACCCTTGGGCAGGTTCTTGACTTTGGCCATCACATAGATCGTGACCATCAGCATCAGACCCGCCATCAGGCCCGGAATGACGCCCGCAAGGAACATCCTCCCGACCGAGACCTCAACGGCGGCGGCATACACCACCATGACAATGGACGGCGGGATCAGAATGCCCAGTGTACCCGCGTTACAGATCACTCCCGCAGCGAATTCCTTGGAATAGCCAACCTGCCGCATACCGGCGATGACGATGGAACCGATGGCCACAACAGTCGCCGGAGACGATCCCGACAGCGCGGCAAACAACATGCAGGCAAAGACACCCGCAATCGCCAGGCCGCCCGGCAAGTGCCCGACACAGGCGATGGAAAAGCGGATGATCCGCCGCGCCACTCCACCGGTCGTCATGAAGGACGATGCAAGAATGAAGAACGGGATCGCCAACAGAGTGAAGTGGCCTTCAAAGGCTTCGAACAGGGTTCCCGCGACCGAAGCCAACGAACTGTCAGAGTAGATCAACAGGAACAGGGTCGAGCTGAGACCCAGGGCTACCGCAATCGGCACACCGATC
Organism: Ruegeria sp. CDSC054; assembly: GCF_059610645.1. Lineage (NCBI taxonomy): Bacteria > Pseudomonadati > Pseudomonadota > Alphaproteobacteria > Rhodobacterales > Roseobacteraceae > Ruegeria > Ruegeria sp. CDSC054. Next base: position 446,602 of record NZ_JBXWOA010000001.1, read on the forward strand.
AGCAACAGGCCGATGACCATAGAGAAAAGAAGTACGACGTCCATCAGTCATGCTCTCCTTGCTGAGCCCGGACTTCTTCGATCTCGTCCTCGACTTCGTGACTGGCAACAAGACGGTCGGTCTCACCACGCCAGATTTGTACTGCGACCTGAGCGAAGCGGATCACTAGAAGCAGCATCGACACCGGCAGCACCAAATACGGCACCACCTTGGGCAATTTTTCATACCCCTCGCCGTAGTTGATCAGATCCTCGAGGAAGCGCAGTGGCGCGACCATCGGGATATCGTCGACCTCGTAGAAACTCTGGCTGCGTGCGTCGAAATTGAACCCGGTCGGGAACCAGCGGCCCGAGGTGGGCGGCAGGTCCGCAAACACGGCCCAGTAGTCATACGACCCTTTCAGCAGCAGAAGCGAGAACACCAGACAACACGCCACCGATATCAGCGCCAGAATGCGGCGCGGCGCCGGGGCCAGCATGTTCAGGATTGCATCAACACCCAGATGCGCGTGTTTCTTGACCGCATAAGAGGCCCCCAGCAACACCAGCCAGCCAAAGGTGAAAACCGTCAGCTCAAGCGCCCATAAGATGTTGGAATTGAACACAAAACGCGCGATCACGTTGGCGAAGGTTACGACCGTCATCACGCCCAACAGGGCGGCAATCATGGTCTCTTCGATATGGTCGACCAGCCCGCCTTGGCCGGGTTTCGAACCAGACATTTTTCTGTCCCCACATTATTGGTGATGAGAGTTAGGTGTGGCGGGCCAAATTACGGCCCGCCCAGCCTGCGTGTCCGCCACTCCCCAGTCTTTGGACACGCGGCCTCAATCGGGATCAGAACCCGGCGTTGATGGCCTGAGCGGCGTCGATCTTATCCTGACCTACGTCGTCGGAAAACTGGTCCCAAACGGGCTTCATCGCATCGACCCAGGCCTGGCGCTGTTCGGGGTTCAGTTCGCGGATGATTCCGCCGGCATCAGTGATCGAAGCCTTGGCTGCTTCGTTCACCGAGAAGGCTTCCTTGTTCCGTGTCTCGGTCACTTCGCCCAGAATCGTCAGGAACTGATCGCGCACCTCGGGATCAAGGCTGTCCAACCAGTCAACCGATGTCACGACCAGATAGTCGATGATGCCATGGTTGGTCTCGGTGATACCGTCCTGCACTTCGAAGAACTTTTTGCCATAGATGTTCGACCAGGTGTTTTCTTGGCCATCCACAACGCCCTGCTGCAGCGCGCCGTAAACTTCCGAGAACGCCATTTTCTGCGGGCTGCCGCCAATGGCTTCCATTTGGGCTACCAGAACGTCCGAGGATTGAACACGGAATTTCAGGCCTTCGGCATCCGACGGAGCCTCAAGCGGTTTGTTGGCCGACATCTGTTTCATGCCATTGTGCCAGAACGCCAGCCCTTGCAGGCCGCGGCGCTGCATGCTGTCCTTCATGGCCTGACCATCAGCCGAAGCTTGGAATGCATCAACTGCGTCGATGTTCTTGAACATGAACGGCAGGTCGAACAGACGGAATTGCTTGGTAAACTTCTCGAACTTCGACAGCGACGGCGCGGCCAGCTGGACATCGCCTTGAAGCATTGCTTCAAGCACCTTGTCATCGTTATAGAGCGTTGAGTTCGGATAGACCTCAACGCACATCACGCCATTCATCTCGTCATTGACGCGCTGCTCCAGCAGCGATGCCGCGATGCCCTTGGGGTGTTTGTCCGTGTTCGTCACATGCGCGAACTTGACGACAATCTCGCCGTCATCACACGCGGCCATACCGGCGGTTGCTGTAACACTCAACGCCAGCGCGGTCGCGGCAGTTGTCAGGAATTTCATCTGTCTTTTCCTCCCAGACTTCCATGAAACCTTCAGTCAACGCCAGATCGGCGTCTCATGTGGCGCAGTGAAGCGAATCAAGGGGCACCGCTCAACTTTTTGTTCGAAATTCGGAAAGTTCAAATATTTTTGTTTTACTTCATAGTTTTAGAAGGCACTTCCCCGCCATCAAAAGGCAGTGACACTACCCGTTGTGCGAAAATCCGCACATTTATTCCCCCGGCTGTGCGGATTTCCGCACGCACTTCGAATCAGATCGAACGACTCACCCCCTGATTCTCTGGTGACTACCCGCAGCCTGCGAATGCAGGCTGCCCGGCCCAACGCCTTTAAATGCATGATAATGCAGTCAAAGGCGGCGGGTGCCCCCGTTAGCGCCGATAGTCTTCTGGGCGAATCTGAAAGCGCGCCAGTTTGTCGTAAAAAGTCTTGCGCGGCAGTTTCAATGCTTTTGCCGCATCCGAGGCTTTGCCATTGTGCCGACCCAACGCCGCAATCAACAACGACCGCTCTACGCGTGCCATTTGCTCGTTCAGCCCCAGATCGGCGGCACGTGCAACCTCTTCCGGCATCCCCAACACGAACCGCATCGCCGCCGACATCAGCGATCTGGCGTTACCCGGCCAATCGCTGGCCATCAATGACGCAAGTTGCTCCGAGGTGATCTCGGGCTCGGCAATGCCCGCCTGTTCTGCCGCTTGCGCGACATAATGGCGAAAGATCACTGGTATATCTTCCGGCCGTTCCGCCAGCGACGGGATGCGCACACGCATGACATCCAGGCGATAAAACAGGTCGGCATTGAATTGGCCCTGCTCTGACAGCACCGCCAGATCTGCGGTTGTTCCCGCGACAATCCGTGAACCGGTGCCCTGCTCTATCATTTCAAGCGCGGCGTATTGCGTGGCGTCTGGCATGGCCGAAACCTCATCCAAGAACAACGACCCACCGGCCGCATCTTCGCACACGCGTACCAACCCCTCGGGCGTCAGCCCTGAGGCCGGGCGCTTGACGAACGGCCCCTGCCCGACCGGCGACATCAGATGAACGACTTCGGCCACCTTCGATATCCCGCTGCCCGGTGGCCCGGTTACCAGAACTTCTGCCCCGGTGGGGGCGACGGATCGGACCCGTTCACGCAGGGCCTCGGCCTGTGCCGAAAGGCCGAACAAAAGCCGCGCTGCCGGATCGCCGCGCTCAAGCTCTGATTTGAGGGCACGCTGTTCGATCACCTGCGCACGCGCGTCAAAGGCACGTTCCAACACGGGCAGCAGGTCCGCCGCCGCACATGGCTTTTCCAGAAAGTCAAAAGCTCCCTGTCCCATGGCCTGCACCGCCATCGGGATGTCGCCCTCACCGGTCAGCAGGACAACGGGCAAGTCGGGGTCGACCTCGCGCGCATAGTTCAGCAGATGAAAACCATCCCGGCCCGGCATACGGATGTCCGAAACGATCACACCCAGAAAGTCGGCGCGAATATGGTCTTTAGCTGCCACAAAGGATCCCGCCGTAACCGGATCATAATCTGCCAGCTCAAGCGTTTGCGCCAAAGCTTCGCGGACGGCAGCGTCGTCATCAACCAGTAGAATTTTCCGCGTCATGCGACCTCGTGCTCCGTGAAAGGCTCAAGCTCGACCGTAAACAATGCCCCGGTGTCCAGATTTGCGCCCCGGATATTACCTCCAAAGCTTTGCACCAGACCATACGAAATCGAAAGCCCAAGCCCCATCCCCTCAGAGGATCCGACAGCCTTGGTCGTATAGAACGGTTCGAACAGTTTTTCCGAGTTTTCGATGCCCGGGCCGATATCGCGGACAGTCACGGCCAGCTTGTCGCCGCGGTCGATCGCAATGCGGATGAGGCGGTCGTTTTGCCCACTCATCGCGTCGGCGGCATTGTTAATCAGGTTGACGAACACCTGAACCAACCGCACCTCGCCACCCCATGCGTAAACCGGGCTATTGGGCGGGGCCCAATCCATACGGACATACTCGGTCCGCAACCGCGCCTCGGTTAACTCTACCGCCGTATCGATCACCTGAACCAGGTTAACCTTGCCCATCGGTTCACTTTCGTTGCGAGAAAAGGCACGCAGGTTCTTGATGATACGCGCCATGCGCGCCGCCATGGCAGAGATACGCGTCAGGTTCTCCGACGCTTTCTCATCCCGGCCGCGGGATAGAAAAGCCGCGCCATTATCTGCGAATTGCTGAATTGCCATCAGCGGTTGGTTCAGTTCGTGACTGATACCCGCCGACATCTGACCCAACGCGCTGAGTTTACCGGCCTGGATCAGCTCTTCCTGAGCGTGTTTCAGAGCCGCTTCTGCGTCTTCACGTTCACGCACTTCATGGCGCAGTGCGGTGTTTGCAGCTGTCAACGCATGCGTCCGTTGCGCGACCCGGCTTTCCAGAATCGTGTTGGCCTCAGCCAATGTGCGCCTGCGTTCGGTCGCCAGATACAACAGCGCGCCGAAGGCCAGACAGATTGCAGCAACGGTCGCCGCCTGCAACCCCGCCAAACGCTGCGCGGGGGCCACATCGACCAGAACCTCAGCCGTCATGTCGATCACCGGCAAGTCCAGCATCAGGTGTAAAGCGCGGCTAGGCAGATACCGCCCCCAATTCAGTTCCCAGACCTCGTGCGGACCGACCAGAACCGAGGCAAAATCGACCACCCCGCCGTCTGGAGGTGTCAGGCCCAATTGACCCTCATCCCGGTGCCAAAACAACAAATCCGATCGGTTTGAGATAAACACGACACCGTCCCCGTCGGTGAAGAACACCGCCTCGGTACTGCCGCGCCAGGTCTGTTCCACATCCTGCACATCGGCCACAACGATTAATACACCCTCGACCTGACCAGCATCGCCAAAGGCCGGGGCGGCGTAAGAATAGGTGCGATCTCCGCTGCTTTCCACAACCCCATGCGCGCTGCCCATTGCGCCCTGCAATGCGCGCCGAAACGCGGGGTGGTCTGCCATGTTTGGCCACTCAACCGGCTGCGCCGAGGCCAGCACCTGCCCGCTTCGGTCAAGATACATCATGTTGACGGCCGACGTTTTGTCGGCGACGTCCAGCAATATCGCGCGCGCTGCCTGTTGTTGCACCGGTGTCTCTAGGGCGCGCAGGACCGGATGCGTGGCCATCAGCACGGCCAGTTCCTGATAGACCTGCATCTGAGTGCTGAGCCGGTCGGCAGCCAGTTCAAGGTCAGCCTCGGCCTTTTCGCTGAGCTGCGACAGCGCTTGACGATAGCCATAGGACCAGACCCCTGCGGTCAACAGGCCGACAGCAAACAAAAATCCTAGAATGACCCAAACGCGTTGCATGATATAGGGTCTTGCATTCGGCGCGCCGCATGGCAAGTCTGCGCCGCATGAAGACGGTATTTCAATCTCCGGTCGATCCGGAATTCGTGCAGAACCCCTACCCGTTCTATGATCAGGCCCGCGCGAGCGGTGATCTGGTCTATTGGAAGGAATATGGGAAGGTCGCCGCAGTATCCCAGCGGGCGGTCTCGGCCCTGCTGAAAGATCGCCGCTTTGGTCGGGAAGTACCCGAGGAAATGCAAACCCCTGGTCCGGCGCATCTTGCCCCTTGGCTGGCGGTCGAGGCGCATTCGTTGCTGGAAGCCGAACCGCCAAAACACACACGCCTGCGTGCATTGGTGATGCGGGCATTCACGTCCCGTGCTATTGCGGCACTGGAACCTTCGATCCACGACCTAACCCATTCTTTGATTGACGCATTTCCCGACCAGCCGTTCGATTTGCTCTCTACCTTTTGCACCCAAGTTCCGGTCATCACGATCTGCCGCCTCTTGGGCGTGCCCGAGGATATGTCACCCAGCCTATTACGCTGGTCACATGATATGGTGGCAATGTATCAAGCCAGCCGTACGCCCGAGACTGAGACCGCTGCCGCAGCCTCATCCCAGGAATTCTCCGACTTTCTGATCGACTACATCGAGCAGCGCCGCAGCGATCCGCAGGACGATCTGATCACACGGTTGATCGCGGCCGAAGCGGATGGCGAAAAGCTGTCACGCGAAGAGCTGGTCGCCACCTGCATTCTGCTTTTGAATGCCGGGCACGAAGCGACGGTGCATTCACTTGGAAACGGCGTAAAGACCGTTTTGCAAAATGGCATCGGACCGCAATACTTTGCGCCGGACAGCATCGACCGCACGGTAGAAGAGATTTTACGCTATGACCCGCCGCTGCACATGTTCACTCGCTATGCCTATGAAGACATCGACGCATTTGGGTACAGTTTCAAACGTGGTGATGAGGTCGCGCTACTACTGGGCGCTGCGAACCGGGATTCTGCGGTCTGGAGCGACCCGGACAGGTTCGATCCCACCCGCGCCATCGTCACGAACACCAGTTTCGGTGGCGGCCTGCACTTTTGCGTTGGCGCCCCTCTGGCACGGATGGAAATGCGCATCGCACTGTCCACGCTGTTCGACAGATATCCGAACCTTCGCCTGAGCGCCGAGCCCGAGTATTCGAATACCTACCATTTTCACGGGCTGACCAAACTAATGGTGCAGACCTAGCTTTCGATCAGCGCTTTCAGAGGTAACATGGTGGTGGACTTGATTTCTTCCATCGACAGCAAGGCGGTCACGTTGTGCACGCGCACTTCCGAAATCAGCGCCTGATAGAATTCGTCATATGCACGCGCGTTCTTGACCCGCACCTTTAGGATATAGTCGATGTCCCCGGCCAGCCGATGCGCCTCTTGCACTTCGGGCCTGTCCCGCAGAGCTTTCAGGAACTTATGCTGCCAGTCAGCCTCGTGTTCCGACGTTCGGATCAGAACAAAAAACGTAGCTTCAAATCCCAGCGCTTCGGCGTCCAGCAAAACGGTCTGTTGACCGATCACTCCGGCCCCTTTCAGTTTGCGTATCCGATTCCAGACCGGGGTCTTGGAACTGCCGACACGAGCGGCTATTTCGTCCAGCGATTGACTGGCGTCCCGCTGCAGCTCGACCAGAATTTTCCGATCCGTATCATCAATCCGCACCGACATTCCAAATTTCCCTTCGTTTCGAAACCAATGTCCCGTTTTGCCGTTGGCGCGGAACATTTGTCCTTATTTGTTCGCCTATATGGCGCATTGGCGGGAATATTTCCTATATTGCAACACAAGTCAAACCACACTCGGGACACGAAATGCAGCTTACGCAATCATATGATGGCACAGGACATGTCGACTTTGTCGGCGCGGGTCCGGGCGATCCGGAATTGCTGACGCTCAAGGCACTGAACGCCTTCGAGCGCGCGGACGTTGTTCTGCATGACCGTCTGATCAGTGATGAGGTCCTGGCCTTGGCCGGAAAGACCGCTGTTCTGGTCGATGTCGGCAAGGCTGGTTTCGGCCCGTCTTGGAAACAAGAAGACATTGACGCCCTGCTAGTTGAACACGCCCTGAAAGGTCAGCGCGTCGTGCGCCTGAAGTCCGGCGACCCGACCGTGTTTGGACGCCTAGATGAAGAGATCGAAGCGGTTGAGGCTGCTGGCATATCGTGGCGGATCGTTCCGGGCATCACGGCTGCGTCGGCAGCGGTTGCCGGAATCGGTCAAAGCCTGACACGGCGTGGCCGCAATTCTTCGGTTCATTTTTTGACCGGCCATGACATGAAAGGGTTTGCGGATCACGACTGGACCGCGTTAGCGCGCACGGGTTCGGTTGCAGCGATTTACATGGGTAAAAAGTCCGCCCGCTTTATTCAAGGCCGCCTGATCATGCACGGCGCAGATCGCCAGACACCGGTGACATTGGTCGAAAACGCTACGCGCCCCGACCAGCGCATTCTGGAAACAACGCTGGACCAGTTGCCCACCGATTTGAACGCCGCCGAAATGGACGGCCCTACCCTGACATTTTATGGCCTCGCCCCGCGCCAGGCGGCCGTGGCCCTGACCGAATTCAAGAAGGAGCACGCCTGATGGCCCGCGCTTTTACCCCCAAAGTGGTGACCGCCAACGACTTGTTGGAAGGTGACGTTATCTATTTGACCGAAGACGATCGCTGGTCACGCGAATTGTCCGAGGCCGAGCTGATCACCGACGAAGCCCACGCGCAGGTCCGCCTGCTGGATGCAACACGTCAGGCCAGCAAGATCGTTGGTGCTTATCTTGCCGATGCCGTCGCCGGCGACAACGGCCCCGAGCCCACCCATTTCCGGGAAGACTTCCGCCGCACTGGTCCGTCCAACTATGCCCACGGCAAACAGGAAACTTCCCCGCAGCCCCGGGCCTAACCTCTGGCCCGTCTCTCTCCCCTACTCAAGGCCCCAAGGTTCGGGGCTGCAACTAAGGACAGCTAATCATGTATCGCTACTCCGAGTTCGACACAGCATTTTTGGCAGAACGTAACGCGCAGTTCCGCGCGCAGGTCGAGCGCCGCATTGACGGCTCGCTCACCGAGGATGAATTCAAACCCCTGCGCCTGATGAACGGCCTGTACCTGCAATTGCATGCCTATATGCTGCGGGTTGCCATTCCATACGGCACGCTCTCCAGCGCGCAGATGCGTCAACTGGCCCTGCTGGCCGAGAAGTGGGACAAGGGCTACGGCCATTTCACCACCCGTCAGAACATTCAGTATAACTGGCCGAAACTGAACGACGTGCCAGACATGCTGGACGCGCTGGCTGAGGTTGGCATGCACGCTATTCAGACCTCGGGCAATACAATCCGCAACGTGACCGCCGACCATTTCGCCGGTGCCGCCGCGGATGAGGTCGCCGACCCGCGCCCTTATGCGGAACTGCTGCGACAGTGGTCGACCGACCACCCGGAATTCCAGTTCATGCCGCGTAAGTTCAAGATCGCCATCACCGGCTCGGAAAACGACCGTGCCGTGATTAAGGCGCATGACATCGGCCTGCAACTGGTCGAGCGTGACGGCGTTCTGGGTGCCCGCGTTATCGTGGGTGGTGGCCTGGGCCGTACGCCGATGATCGGTAAAGAACTGTCCGAATTCGTCGCCTTTGACGACCTGCTGGCTTATCTAGAGGCCACCGTTTCCGTGTGGAACCAGATTGGCCGCCGCGACAACAAGTACAAAGCGCGCATCAAGATCACGGTGCATGAGCACGGCATCGACGCCATCCGCGCCAAAGTCAACGAGCGCTTCCTGCAGGTTCGCCCGCAGTTCAAAGGCGCGGATATGAACCTGTTGGAAGAGATCAAGGGCCACTTTGCCCCGCCAACCTTCCGTGAAGCCTCGGTTGCGTCGTTTGAAAGCGCTTACACCAACGATCCGGTCTTCCGCTCGTGGGTCGACACCAACATTGCGCCGCACAAGAACGCGGACCACGCGATCGTCACCATCTCGATCAAGAAGCACGGTCAGACGCCGGGCGATGCGACAGCTGAGCAGATGCGTGTGATGGCTGATCTGGCCGAAGAGTTCGCCTATGACGAGCTGCGTATCAGCCATGAGCAGAACGTGATCCTGCCCCATGTCCACAAGTCGGACCTGCCTGCGATCCATGCGAAGCTGAAAGAGTACGAACTGGCCACCGCCAATATCGGCCTGATCAGCGATATCATCGCCTGCCCCGGCATGGATTACTGCGCGCTGGCAACGGCCCGTTCAATCCCGGTTGCACAGGAAATCGCGACCCGTTTCGATGATCTGAAGCTTGAGCATGATATCGGTCACCTGAAGATCAAGATCTCGGGCTGCATCAACGCATGTGGTCACCACCACGTGGGGCACATCGGCATCCTGGGTCTGGATCGCGCAGGCGTCGAGAACTACCAGATCACTCTGGGTGGTGACGCGACCGAAACTGCAGCCGTTGGCGACCGCACCGGCCCGGGCTTTGCCTATGATGAGATCGTGCCTGCCGTCCAACGCATCGTCGAAACCTATCTGGAACAGCGTGACAGCGCCGAAGAGACATTCCTTGAAACCTATCGCCGCGTAGGCATGGCGCCGTTCAAGGCTGCCCTCTACCCCGAGGCGCGAGCGAATGCCGCTTGACCTGATCCAGACGGAACTGGGGGCTGACCGCGCGGAGCTGACCGAAAAGGTCGAAGCGCTGAACACCCAGTTCCGCCACCACAGTGCCCATGACGTCATGCATGGCGCGTTGGAGGCAATCGAAGAGCTTGCTTTGGTCTCCAGCTTCGGGGCGGAATCGGTGGTGTTGTTGCACATGGCAGCCGTGGTCGACAAAGCCACGCCGGTCCTGTTTGTGGACACGCAGATGCTGTTCACCGAAACGCTGGAATATCAGCAGGACGTTTCAGATCGGCTTGGCCTGAAGAACGTCCACATCATCCGCGCAGATGATGAGGATGTTCAGCGCGAAGACCCCTACGGCGCCTTGCGCCTGAGCGACACGGATGCCTGCTGCAACCTGCGCAAGACCTTCCCGCTGCAGCGTGCTTTGGCGGGCTATGACGGCTGGATCTCGGGTCGGAAGCGGTTCCAGTCTGGCACACGCGCCGCGCTTGACTTCTTTGAGGTCGAAGACGGCACCGGTCGGATCAAGGTAAACCCGCTGGCCCATTGGGCGCCCGAAGACGTGCGCGCCTATATGGATGAAAACAACCTGCCCCGGCATCCGCTGGTGGCCAAAGGTTACCCCTCGATCGGCTGTGCGCCCTGCACCTCACCGGTCAAAGAAGGGGAAGACCCTCGCGCCGGACGCTGGCGCGATCAGAACAAAGAAGAATGCGGCATTCATTTTGTCGATGGCAAGATGGTGCGCGCTGGAGAGAAAACATGAACGTAATCGTAACGGATGAGGGGTTCGCCCCCGACGACTGGACAGATGGCTTTGTCACGCTGGAAGACGCGGCCAATGATGTGGTTGCGCTGGACGTCGCCTCGGACACTGACCCCGATGAGCTTGTCGATCGCCTGGGTAGCGCCCGCATGGTCCGCGTGGACTTCCCGTCTTCGGCGGATGGTCGTGGCTTTACCATCGCCCGCGTGCTGCGCCTGAAAGGCTACACCGGTCGTCTGCGGGCCCGTGGCCATGTTCTGGCCGACCAATACGCCATGGCGCGCCGCAGCGGGTTCGATGAAGTCGAAATCGACGACGCACTGGCCAATCGCCAGCCGGAAGATCAGTGGCTGGCCCGCGCCAATTGGAAAGATCATAGCTATCAGGCCCGCCTGCGCGGCTAACCCCGCCAATCGCCAGCTTGTGACTTCAAAGGGGCATTTAGCCCCTTTTCCTGACTTGGATCAAAGATTAAACGGAGATGTCGGTTTACCCAGCCGATAGTGAAACGATGACAGAGATGAAACCCGTGACCGAAGCAACCGCCGTCAAGGCACCCGTCCTTCCGGACGCCCAGACCGTAACAGATGTCAAACATTGGACAGACAGCCTGTTTTCTTTCAAGGTCTCGCGTCCCGCCTCGCTGCGCTTCCGCTCGGGCGAGTTCGTGATGATCGGCCTGCTGGGCGACAACGGCAAGCCGCTGCTGCGCGCGTATTCCATCGCGTCGCCATCCTGGGACGAAGAGCTGGAATTCTACTCGATCAAGGTACAGGATGGCCCGCTGACATCGAAACTGCAGCACATCAAGCCCGGCGATCAGATCATTCTGCGGCCCAAGCCCGTTGGCACGCTGGTCCACGACGCCCTGCTGCCCGGTAAGCGCCTGTGGTTCTTTGCCACCGGGACCGGTTTTGCGCCCTTCGCGTCCTTGCTGCGCGAACCGCAGACCTATGAGGATTACGACGAGGTCATCATCACCCATACCTGCCGCGAAGTGGGTGAATTGGAATATGGCCGTCAGCTGATCGAAAGCATCCGCCAGGATGAGATGCTGGCCGAGCTGATGGGCGAAGGCTTTGCCGACAAAATCCGTTATTATCCAACCACCACGCGGGAAGAAAGCCCTAAGATGGGCCGCATCACCGAATTGCTGAAAGACGGCACGGTTTTTGCTGATCTGGGCATCGAAGGCGGCATCAAACCGGAAACCGACCGCGCTATGGTCTGCGGGTCTTTGGCCTTCAACCTGGACATCAAAAAGATTCTGGAAGAGTTCGACCTACGCGAAGGTGCCAATTCCGAACCCAAAGAATTTGTCATCGAAAAAGCCTTTGTTGGTTAACCCGATGCACCGGATCCAGGGCATTTGGCCCCGGACTGGCGAAAAACCTCTGACAAACCCCGTTTTTTCGGGCTGGCCTGTACTTATGCCGCTTGAATCGGCGTGCAGGCCAGTCTAAATTCCGGCCTTGAATTTCTGCAATCATCAAAGGAATGAACCCATAGCCCGCAGACCTCACAACGCGCCGCCGCAAAGAGACACCGGCCCCCGCGTCAATGATAAGATCCGTGCCCCCGAAATCCGTCTGATTGGCGCTGAAGGTGAAAATGTCGGGGTGGTTCATCCCGCCAAAGCCATGCAGATGGCAGTTGATGCCGGTCTTGATCTGGTCGAAATTTCGCCCAACGCAAACCCACCGGTCTGCAAGATCATGGACTTTGGTAAGTTCAAATACGAGACGCAGAAACGCGAAGCCGAAGCCCGCAAAAAACAGAAGATCATTGAGATCAAAGAGGTCAAATTCCGACCCAACACTGACACTCATGATTACGACGTGAAAATGCGGAATGTGTTCAAGTTTCTTGAAAACGGGGACAAGGTCAAAGTGACCCTGCGTTTCCGCGGTCGTGAAATGGCGCACCAAAATCTGGGTCGTGAACTTTTGGAACGTGTTGCGGCCGACACCAAAGACATCGGCAAGGTCGAAAACATGCCGAAGATGGAAGGCCGTCAGATGATCATGCTGATCGGTCCGCTGCCACAGAAATAAGCCCCTGTGCATATCGAATTCGAAACCCTGTCAGATCCGCTCTGACAGGGTTTTTTTGTTGGTTTTTAGGTACAGGCCACGCGGCGCTTCAGCCGGGGATTGAGGTTGAGATCGCCCGACCAAGTTTGCCCACAAGCTCGTCTATTTGCGCGTCTTCAATGATGAATGGCGGGGCCAGCAGGACATGATCCCCAAGACGCCCATCCCGTGTACCGGACATGGGATAGCAGATCAGGCCCTCAGCCAGCGCGGCTTTCTTGATTTTGCCTGCTACGCCATGAGCCGGATCAAACGGTGTTTTTGTTTCGCGATCAGCCACCAGCTCCAGCCCTCGAAACAGCCCCCTGCCACGGATATCACCGACATTCGGATGCTGTCCGAATTCGGCCTGCAACGCCGCTTGCAGCTTTTCGCCCATGACACCGGCGCGCGCGGGCAACGCGCGCGTGGTAAGTTCGGTGACAACAGCCAGGGCCGCTGCTGTCGCAACCGGGTGACCAATATAGGTGTGACCATGCTGAAAGAACCCGGACCCGTCGCGGATTGCATTATAGATTTTCCCGGTGCACATCATCGCACCAATCGGTTGGTATCCAGCACCCAACCCTTTGGCGATGCACAGAATGTCCGGCGAAACCCCATCATGATCGCAGGCAAACAAATGCCCGGTCCGCCCCATGCCACACATGACTTCATCAAGAATCAACAGAACGCCATATTGGTCACATATCTGGCGAATACGCTGAAAGTACCCCTCAACCGCAGGAACCGCACCCAGCGTTGCTCCCACGACGGGTTCTGCCATGAAAGCCATAACCGATTCAGGACCCAAGCGCAGGATCTCGGCCTCCAACTCATTCGCGACGCGCTGGCCGTAGTCAAAGCTACTCTCGGCATCCGGCTTTTCAGCGTATTCGAAACAGGGCGCGATATGTGTCATCTCGATCAGCATCGGAGCAAACTGCGCGCGCCGCCATTCGTTACCTCCAGCCGACAACGCGCCCAAAGTGTTCCCGTGATAGCTCTGCCGCCGCGCGATCACCCGGCGACGCTCGGGCTGGCCAATTTCAAGAAAGTACTGCCGCGCGAGTTTCATCGCCGCCTCGGTCGCCTCGGACCCGCCAGAGACAAAGTACACACGGTCCAGATCACCCGGCGCGTGTTCCACCAACAGGTCGGCCAGCGCCTCGGCCGGTTCGGATGTCATGAAACCGGTATGTGCAAAAGCGATCTGTTCGACCTGCCGCCGAACGGCCTCAATGACCGCCGGGTTCGAATGCCCAAGGCATGACACCGCAGCGTCACCACAATCCAGATAGCGTTGCCCCTGATCGTCGATCAGGTAACACCCGTCGCCACCAACGGCGACTGGCAAGTTCGATTTGGTATGACGTGGAAAAACGTGGCTCATTGCTGAGGTCCTTTCAAAGCCGCGACCAGCGCGGACACCGACGCTGCGTTGTTCGCCCAGGCACTTTCGTCCTGGGCGGTCAAACTGTTTTCAAATCCAACTCGCACATCCCCGCCACGATCCGCAGCCGTTTTTAGGCAAGCATGTTCCTGCTTTCCGAATGCACAGACCATCCAACTGGAGTGGGTTTGCCGAAAGTGATCAAGGTCTTCCGGTGCAGATTCCTGCCCCGAGGTGTAACGCCCCAGAACCAACAGCCGATCAGTTTGCCCGTCGCGGACGATCCCGCGGGCCTGCCAGTCTGCCAGAAACGCAGCATCTGCATCGTCATAGAGAATATGCTGAACATGCGTTCCCTGCTCAGCACACAGGCCATAAACACGATCCGCGAGGTCCGGCACGCGCGCGATTTCCCGGACCGAGATCGAAGCCCATTTTGGCTTTACGTGCTGCAAACAGTACAATTGGGCCGGGACATCAAAGATACCCGCCGCTTCGGTCGTAATCTGAATGTCCATTTCAGGCACGGCACGGCGCAACTCTGCCATCGTCTCAAGATAACGCCCGGCATCCAGAGAATGCTGCCCCTGATCATCGCGCACATGCAAGTGGATTCCATCTGCACCGGCCCGAAAGCAACTTTGTGCAGTCGATACGATCTCCTGCACCGACACCGGAAGCTGAGCGTGATCCGCATGCCCCCTCCGGGCACCGTTCGGCGCCACCAGAACATAGGGCGTATGCGATTGCGGCAGTGTTTTGGACATATGAGCACCCTTTTCAACTTTTAACCCAGTTAAGGACCTTAGGCGCGTTTTCAATTTACATCTTTCATAACATTTGTTTTCTTTCACGGATGACCAAGTCTTTGAGCCAGCTTACCGATGCTCTGCGACAGCAGATTGACCAGTTGCCTCCCGGATTGCAGATGGCGGCAAAATACATCCTCGACCATCCCGGAGATTTCGGGCTGGACTCAATTCGAGAAACCGCAGCAAAGATCGGCGTCAGCTCAAACGTTCTGGTCCGGCTGGCGGATCGGATGGGATATGACCGCTTCGACGGCCTGCGCGCTCCGTTCCGCGATGCGTTGGTCACAGATGGTGAGGATCATCTGAGCCAAAGTTGGCTTGCCGACATGCAAGACGGTGATTCATTCAGCGCTGCCCAGGCAAAATTTGCCCAGAATGCGCAGAACGTCGTTATGCGATCCCTGAGGTTAATGAACCCTGAACGCGTCAAGCGCGCCGTTGAAATTATGACGTCTGCTGACAGGTGCTTTGTCACCGCCACGCGCGCCAGCTATGCCCTGTCATACTATTTTTCTTATGCCGGACGCATGGCACACCCCGGTCTGCAACTTGTTCCGCGCCACATGGGGTCCGCGGCAGATGATCTGTTGGACGCAAGCCCCAACGATTGCCTGATTGCAATCACCGTCCATCCCTATTCCGCCGACACCATCCAATCAATGCGATTGGCGCGACGCATGAATGTGCCGCTCATCCTGATTGCCGACAGCGAAGTGATCGCATCCGGGATCGAGCCGGACGTGGTTTTCCCCATCAGCACGCGATCTCTGCACCACTTCTCGAACTATGCCGGGGCCATGGTGGTACTGGAATGCCTACTAGGTCACCTGTTTCAAGCGGGCGGAGACGTCGCGCGCGATCGCGTGGACAATTACCAAAAGTCCCGAGAAGACACAGGCGCATACTGGCAACCATCCCAGCCGCCCAGAATAAGACGGAAGTAAAAAAAAGCCCTGGCCATAAGGTCCGGGGCTTTTTTAAAAGTTTTAAGCTTACATGCAGGCTTCAATGGCCCGCTTAGTCATGACACTGACCAGATGCGCGCGGTACGCCTTGCTGCCGTGCAAGTCGGCAATCATGTTCGCGGGATTGATGCTCAGCCCGGTCAAGGCGTCCTGCCGAAACTCCTTGTTCAGGGCTTCTTCTGCCTCGGACCAGCGGAACACACCATCCTCACTGGCCCCTGTTACCGCAACGCGAACACCGTCGGCGAAGCGTGCCAGGTACACTCCGACCAGCGCAAAGCGCGATGCGGGTTGCAGGAACTTCTGATAGCTGGCCGCTTGTGGCACCGGGAAATTGACCGTGGTGATGATCTCACCTTCCTCCAAGGCTGTACTGAACAAACCCTCGAAGAAATCATCCGCTGCGATTTGGCGCGTATTGGTGATGATCGTCGCACCTGATCCCAAAGCGCCCGCCGGATAGCACGCTGCCGGATCATTGTTGGCCAGTGAGCCACCGATTGTTCCTCGATTGCGCACCGCCGGATCGCCGATCTGCCCAGCCAGTGCGGCCAGCGCCGGATAGCTGCCGGCGGCCTCTGACGCCACCGTTGCGTGGGTTGTTGCGCCACCAATGGCGACCGACCCGTCATCCTCGATGCAAACCCCCTGCATGTCGGGAATCCCACCCAGCGACACCAGCGTAGACGGCGCTGCCAATCGCTGTTTCAGCGTTGGGATCAGCGTCTGGCCGCCCCCCAACGCCTGTGCATCCTCGCCTCCCAACGCCGAAACGGCATCAGCAACGGTCGAGGGCTTTTCAAACTCGAAATTGTACATTTCGCTTTCCTTTCCGAAAGGCGCGGATCCGCCCTTCATCTGGCTAAAAATATCCCGAGGGTCTGGGGCAGAGCCCCCAGACCACCCGACCAATCAGCTGTTCATCGCCGCCCAGACGCGGGACGGGCTCACCGGCATATCGATGTGATCGACCGCCTTGCCGCCCGAGTTCAGCGCATCCAACACCGCATTGACCACCGCCGGCGGCGAGCCAATTGCACCGGCTTCGCCGCAGCCCTTCACACCTAACGGGTTATGCGTACAGGGCGTCTGGCTGGAATGATCGACACCATAGAAAGGTACGTCATCCGCGCGCGGCATCGCATAATCCATGAAAGACGCGCTCAGCAACTGACCGTTTTCGTCATAGGCACAGTTTTCCAGCAGCGCCTGACCAATACCCTGACCGATACCGCCATGAACCTGACCGTCGACGATCATCGGGTTGACTATGTTGCCAAAGTCGTCAGCGGCAGTGAAGGCCTCGATGGTCACCTGACCGGTCTCGGGGTCAACCTCGACCTCGCACGCATATGCACCGGCGGGGTAAGTAAAGTTGGCCGGGTCGTAAAACGCGGTCTCCTCCAACCCTGGCTCAACTTCCAGCGGATAGTTGTGCGGAACATAAGCCGTCAGGGTCACATCACCCCAGGCCACCGATTTGTCCGTGCCCGCGACGCTGAACTGACCGTCCTTAAGCTCGATATCGGCCTCGGACGCTTCCAAAAGGTGGGCCGCGATCTTCTTCGCTTTCTCGATCACCTTTTCCGTCGCCTTGACCATGGCCGAACCACAAACGGCCAGCGAACGCGAACCGTATGTGCCCATACCAAACGGGATCTTGGAGGTGTCACCATGAACGATCTCGACCATCGACTCGTCGATACCGATCATGTCGGCTACGACTTGCGGAAAGGCCGTCTCGTGCCCCTGCCCGTGGCTGTGTGCGCCCACCATGACGCTGATCGAACCGGTGGCGTTCACCCGAACAGTTGCGGCATCATACAGACCCGCGCGGGCCCCCAGCATCCCGACGATGTTCGAAGGCGCGATACCGCAGGCCTCAATATAGCAGTTGATGCCCAGACCACGCAGCTTGCCATTGGCTTCGCTTTCGGCCCGACGCGCGGCGAAACCCGCCAGATCGGCAGCGACCTCAAGCTTGTCCATCGTCCCGTTGTAATCCCCGGTGTCATAAGTCAGTGCGACCGGAGTGTCATAGGGGAACTGAGTGATAAAGTTCTGACGGCGCAGGGCAATCGGATCAACACCCAACTCGCGTGCAGCTTTGTCAACGACACGCTCCAGCTGGTAGGTCGCCTCTGGGCGTCCAGCGCCGCGATAGGCGTCCACCGGCACCGTGTTGGTGAACATCGCCTTCACATTCACCTGAATGACCGGCGTCTTGTAGTTGCCTGCCATCAGCGTGCCGTGCAGCCAGGTCGGAACTGAGCTAGAGAAGGTCGACAGATACGCACCAAGGTTCGCATAGGTGTTGGTGCGCAGGCCGATGAAGTTGTTGTCTGCATCCAGCGCCAACTCGATCTTGCTGACATGGTCGCGGCCATGGGCATCGGACATGAACGCCTCGGACCTGCTTGAGGTCCACTTGACCGGGCGATTGCAGGCCTTGGCGGCAAAGGTGCAGAACGCTTCTTCCGCATAGTGGAATATCTTGGTGCCAAAACCGCCGCCCACGTCCGGGGCCACCACGCGCACTTTATGTTCGGGCAGGCCCAGAACAAAAGCACACATCAGCAGGCGGATCACATGCGGGTTTTGCGACGTGGTAAATAGCGTGTATTCGTCCGTACCACGCTTGTACTCACCCACCGCCACACGCGGTTCCATCGGGTTTGCGACCAGGCGGTTGTTGACCAGATCCAGCGTCGTTACGTGAGCTGCATTGGCAAAGACCTCATCGACCTTGGCGTCGTCCGTCTCACCCAATTGCCAGTCATAGCAGATGTTGTTTTTCAGATCGTCGTGAACCAGCGTCGACCCATCCTGAGCAGCAGCTTTCATGTTCATGACAGCCGGCAGTTCTTCGATATCCAGATCGATCGCCTCGGCCGCATCACGGGCCTGTTCGAGGCTGTCTGCCACAACGGCCGCAATCGGGTCGCCCACATGGCGCACCTTACCTTGTGCCAAAATGGGGTGCGGCGGCTCCTGCATCGGCGCGCCGTGCTTGTCGGTCACTTCCCAACCGCAGGGCATCCCGCCCACGCCTTCGAAATCCTTGCCGGTGAAAACCTTCACCACGCCCGGCATGCCTTCAGCTGCAGAGGTGTCGATACTTTGGATCCGTCCATGCGCGATGTCGGACCGTAGGAAATGTACATAGGCCTGGCCACGTACGTTGATGTCGTCGGTATAATTGCCCGCTCCCGTCAGAAAGCGTACGTCTTCGCGCCGCTTGGAACTGGCTCCGATGCCACTGTCTTTGGGCATTGCTTGTTCTCCTCCCATAAACGGATGCTGTGCATCCTATGTCTTCCCACGGGCGCTTCATCGGACGCCCGCAGCGGCATCATTCGGCAGCGATGCTGCTGACGTCCTGACCAGATGCGGCCATGATCGCCTTGACAATGTTGTGGTAGCCGGTGCAACGGCACAGGTTGCCTTCCAGATACTTGCGCACCTCGGCTTCGGTCGGGCGCGGGTTTTCTTTCAGCAGTGCTGCAGCACTCATGACCATTCCCGGTGTGCAGAAACCGCATTGCAGGCCGTGATGGTCCTGAAATGCCTGCTGAATCACGTTCAGCGAGCCATCTTGGTTAGCCTGGCCTTCGATCGTGCCCACATCAGCCCCGTCTGCCTCAAGCGCCAGCATATTGCAGGACTTCACGGCCTCGCCGTTCACATGAACAACACACGCGCCGCATTGCGCTGTATCGCAACCCACATGAGTGCCAGTGAGATTGAGATTCTCGCGTAGAAAACCGGACAACAACGTCCGCCCTTCCACCTCACCGCTCACGGTCTTACCGTTCACGGTCATTGAGACCTTGGTCATAAGATCCTCCCCTATTGGCTTTTATCGCTGTCGCCGAGTTAAACACGGGAAAATTTGTTTGAGAACAAAAATATTTAGCGCCAATATCCGACGTTCGTAGGGGTCGTCTTTTCTATCTCGGCCGCCTAAGAAGAAAAGCTAAAATCTGCCACATCACCTTTTGCGCGACGCGCGTGGTTGCGGCCGCGTCGGGATTTCTTTCAACAGCCCGCCAACCCCCATCCCAGCAATGTCCGCGCCGGTTGTTTCGATGCCGCAAGCAACCCGCGACAAGACCCAATCCGCGCCGTTCAATGCAGGCGAACGGGCGCATCCGGGCAATCCGATTACTGGCCTTGGGCCGAGTGATCCAAGAAACAGCAGATTGCCGGGATCGACAGGCATGCCGAACCTATCCACCTGACCGCCAGCCGCCCGCACGGCCTGAGGTGCAACATCAAAAACATCAGATGTCGCAGAGCCGGTCAGGATCATCACAATGTCACCGGCAGCCTCTGAAATAGCCTCCGACAGCGGTTCGGCTTTGTGTGGAACGATCCGTACATCGCTGAGGTCCATGCCAAGGGTTTCTACCCGGCCGCGAATGGCTGCGATCCCCTTTTCGTTGGGGGGACCTCCGGGAATATCCGTTACGATCAGCCCTGCCGTTTTATGTACCGGTGCCACCAGACGAATCGAGGCCCTAGCCAGACCAGCGGCCTGCACGACGTCATCCTTTGGAACGGCATAGGATATCACCTTGATCGTAGCGACCATCCCGCCCGGGCCCATCTGTTGATATTGCGGCACCGTCGCTACGGTGATCATCGGGTTGACGCAGTTGAACTCCTGCAGGGCCGCGACGTCCAATTCGACAACACCCGGCCCGTCGGCCAGCAAGTTCACGCGCCCGGTAAACGGCTGCGTTACCCGTAAACCGGCAGCGTCTGGATCAGGCGCAAGCGCTGCGGCCAACATTTCAGCAGCCTCGTCTTCGTGGCAATCGCCGGGCTCAAGCTGCGCAACCGTGACCTCATCATATCCAGCTGCACCCAGCTGAGCGCCATGTTCGGACGTCAGCAGCAATCCTTTGCGCAACTTGGCATCCTGCACCTGGACAGAGTGTGCAAGGATCGCGCCGGTGGCCTCAGCGACAGGAACGGGACCGAATTTCACGCCTTGCCCCGCAGCACGGCCGTCATCTGGGCGAGGATGGCCACCGCGATCTCGGACGGATCCGCCGCGCCGATATCCAATCCAATAGGTCCGTGGATCTGGGCAATCTGTTCGTCCGAAAAACCCGCCTCTTTCATGCGAGCAACTCGTTTGGCATGCGTACGCGTGGACCCCAGAGCCCCTATATAAAACACGCCCGCCTTCAAGGCGGATTCCAAAGCCGGGTCGTCCAATTTGGGGTCATGTGTCAGCAAGACAACAGCGGTTCGCGTGTCCATGCCCAGCTTGGCCACCGCCTCGTCCGGCCAATCAGTCAGGATGGTTTCGCCCGGAAAACGGGAACCAGAGGCAAAGGCGTCGCGCGGGTCGATGATGGCCGGATCATATCCGGCGATCCGGGCCATTGGAACCAGCGCCTGCGCAATGTGCACTGCTCCCACAATTATCAATCGCAGCGGAGGGTTGTGGACCGCAACAAATGTCTGTCCGTCCTCCTCAAAACCTGATCGGTCCATGCGCATTCGGTCTGAATAGGCTTTCCGCCGCAAAGCCCGATGACCGGTTTCGGTATTAACTTCATAGGCCACCGGTTCCCGCTGTGCGCGGGCTTTGACCAGATCTCGCAACATGGATTCTGGCAGGACCGAACCGATGGGTTCCACTAAAACACGGATCGTTCCGCCACAGGCCAGACCCACAGCAAATGCATCCTCGTCACTGACCCCAAACTCCAACAGACGCGCCTCACCCTCGTCCATCGCTTCAAGCGCTTCGACGATGACCGCGCCTTCTACACAGCCACCGGACACCGAGCCTTCGATGCGACCATCTGCGGCAATCACCAACTGAGCCCCGACACGGCGCGGCGCGCTTCCCCAGGTTTCAACCACCGTGGCCAGCGCGGTTGGATGACCTTCGTCATGCCATTCAAGAGCCGTCTCTGGGCTGTTGTCGAATCTGTCCATTGCACCCTCCCGGCCTGTTCTGATCCAACATAGGCAGGTTTGGCGCAATGAAAAGTGAGCCTTAAGACCAATATCGAATGTTCCCCACTCACTTACGCAACGACCTGAATCGGCGTATACAAGCCCAGATCAGCACGCCAACGACTAATCATTGATTGCACCTGAACCAGATTCTAGCCTACATGCATAGCTGCTGCATTCCAGTATGCGCATATTAATTTTTCACAACGGAGACAGAGAGTTGAAACGCATTATTACACTCGGAATGGCATTTGGCCTGTTCACCGCAAGCGTTGCATCCGCGGACACTTTCCTGCGTTACGGCGAAGTTGAAGGTTGGAAAGTCTTTATCGACGAAGACAAGAAATCCTGCCTGATTGAAGCTGTAGACGGCGCCGAAAATGTCGTTCAGATGGGTCTGACCGAAGACCGTAGCGTCGGATATGTCGGCGTCTTCACCAAGGCCAAGACCGACATCAAGCGCGGTGAAAAAGAAGCTGTCGCGGTCCTGCTGGGCGACAATATCTATGTTGGTGAAGCAACCGGTATGAAGGGCAACATCACCAAGGGTTACTCCGGTGGGTACGTCCTGTCTGACGATCCCCAATTCGCCGATGACCTCGCCAAGCAAAAGGTTATGGTTGTGTTCCCGGAAAAGGAATTTGCCTTCACCGTTGATCTGACCGGTACTTACAAAGCCATGGAAATGGCCCGCAAGTGTAACGAAGAACAGCTGAGCTGATACTCAGTCGGAAAGCGCGGACAACAACCGCGCTTTCTCACCCACGTCATCGGGTTTTGAGATGACATTGGCCAGATCTTCCAACGACGCGATCGAGTGACCAGCACGGAAGCTGTCCACATGCGGCAGCATGGCCGCGACACCTTGCGCTTTGGGCGCGAACCCATCCCACCGCAGCAATGGATTCAACCAGATCAGACGGCGCGCGGACAGGTGCAGACGCTCCACCTCTTTACCCAACGCCTCGGGGTCTCCGCGATCCAGCCCGTCCGAGATCAATAGGACCACAGCACCCTGCCCCATGACCCGCCGCGACCAATCGCGGTTGAACGCGTGCAGACACTCGCCAATCCGCGTCCCCCCTTCCCAATCCTGCGCCTCGGCCCCGGCGGCGGCCAGCGCGGCATCTACGTCGCGCTGCTGAAGATGGCGAGTGATGTTGGTCAGGCGCGTCCCGAACGTAAACGCATGAACCTTGGCCCAGCCCGCCCCTTTGGCATTCGAAACGGCATGAAGGAAATGCAGAACGACGCGACTGTATTGGCTCATTGACCCCGAAATATCGCAGAGCACAACAAGATTGGGCCAACGAGGTTTGGGCTTGAGCTTGGCAATATCGCGCAGCTCGCCACCCTGACGCATCGCTGCGCGCAGGGTTCGCGCCCGGTCGATACGGTGCCCCAGGTGGCTGGCCTGACCGCGCCGGGATTCTATCGGCTTTACCGGCAGAGCAAGCCGCGACAGCATGCGCTTGGCTTGCGCGATCTCGGCGGTACTCATCTGCTCAAAGTCCAGACTGCGCAGGCGTTCCTCGGAGGACGCCGTTTGCGAGGCGTCGATCTCTAACTCAGCCTCCTCTTCCTGCTCAGCCACCTCGGGCAGATCACGTTCGACCCCGTCCAACAACGCCTCGGCCGCGCGCTTTTCGGCCGCGTCAGCCTTGCGTTCTTCCTGTACGCCACGGATGGCCGGCAGCATCATCGACATCATGTGTTCAAGATATCGGGGGTCACGCCAATAGAGGCGAAAGACCTGCGCAAATACAGTGCGGTGTTCCGGGCGGTTCACAAAACAGGCGTGCAGTGTCCAATAGAAATCCTGTTTTTCCGTGAACCCCGCCGCTTGTACCGCGCGAATGGCGTCAACAACGCGCCCAGTTCCGATCGGCAACCCGGCTTTACGCAACGCCCGCGCAAAATGAGTGATGTTCTGCGCCAGCTTGGGGTTGTCAGGAATGTCGATCGGAAGCTGTTCAGCCATCAGGCTGGTTCCAGCGACGCTTTGGCTTGATCCAGTATTCGTTTGGCCTCGGACCCCTGCAATTTCTGGATGTCGTCCTGATATTTCAAGATCGCACCCAAGGTATCACCGATGACTTCGGGGCTAAGGTTGATGACGTCCAGCGCAAGCAGGCATTTGGCCCAATCAATCGTCTCCGCCACACCCGGTTTCTTGAACAAGTCTTCGGTGCGTAGATGCTGAACAAAGGCCACGACCTCACGACTAAGCGCTTCGGCAGCTTCCGGCGCGCGCGCGTGCAGGATTTCGATCTCTCGGTCGAAATCGGGGTAGTCGACCCAATGATAGAGGCAGCGTCGTTTTAGTGCATCATGCACTTCGCGTGTGCGGTTCGAGGTGACGATCACGATGGGCGGCTCCGGTGCTTTGACCGTGCCCAGTTCAGGAATCGTGACCTGAAAATCGCTGAGCGCCTCAAGCAAGAAGGCCTCGAACGGTTCGTCCGTGCGATCAAGTTCGTCGATCAGCAGGACCGGCGCACCATGTTCGTCCGGGCGCATTGCCTGCAGCAGCGGGCGTTCAATCAGGTACTCGTCCGAGAATAGCTCGGTCTGCAATGTGCCCCGATCCGCCCCGCCCGAGGCTTCGGCCGTGCGGATCGCCACCATCTGCGCCGGAAAATTCCATTCGTAAACAGCGGAAGAGGCATCCAGACCTTCGTAGCATTGCAACCTGATCAGGCGACGATTCAGTCCGGCGGCAAGGGCCTTGGCGATCTCAGTCTTGCCCACCCCGGCCTCACCTTCCAGAAACAGTGGTCGGCCCAGTTTCAGGGACAGAAACACCACCGTCGCCAGCGCGCGCCCGCAGACATAACCTTGCGCGCCCAGCGTGGATTGAACGGCGTCGATGGAATCTGGCTGTGTCATGTTTCGATCTCTCCCTTGGCACAACAGGTCATGGGCGCTCGCGCGCGTCAAGGCCGTGTTCTTTCCGGGACTTACGACGATCGCACAAGTTGACAAGGTCTGGGACCGAATTGAAGGTCTTTCACCGCCGGGTCCGCTGTGCTAGCGGAAGGCCATGACCGATACCCTCACGATCCGCCGCCCCGACGACTGGCATCTGCACCTGCGCGATGGCGCGATGTTGCAGGCCGTCCTGCCCGAAACCGCGCGTCATTTTGCCCGCGCGATCATTATGCCGAACCTTGTGCCGCCGGTCGTGCGCGGCGATCAGGCTGCCGCCTATCGCGACCGGATATTGGCCGCGCTACCCGAAGGCATGACGTTCGAGCCGTTGATGACCCTGTACCTGACCGAGGATACGGACCCCGATGATATGGCAGCAGCCCATGCCAGCGGTTTGGTCAAAGCGGTCAAATTGTACCCGGCGGGCGCAACAACCAACTCTGCCTCGGGCGTGCAGGACTTCGACAAAGTGCGTCCGGTGCTGGAAAAGATGGCCGAGATCGGCCTGCCCTTGTGCGTACATGGTGAGGTCACCGACGCCGAGATCGACATCTTCGACCGCGAAGCTGTGTTCATCGACCGCGTTCTGGATCCGATCCGCAAGACCACTCCCGGACTGCGCGTGGTTATGGAGCACATCACGACCGCGAACGGTGTCGATTACGTCAAATCCAATGACAAGGATCTGGGTGCAACGATCACGGCGCACCACCTGATCATCAACCGCAACCATATCCTCGTTGGTGGAATCAAGCCGCATTACTATTGCCTGCCTGTCGCCAAGCGCGAAGAACACCGTCTGGCGTTGCTGGCGGCTGCGACATCGGGCGATCCGCGGTTTTTCCTGGGTACTGACAGCGCACCCCACACCGACGCCAACAAGGAAATGGCCTGCGGGTGTGCGGGGTGTTTCACGGCGACCAACACAATGTCACTTGTCGCGGAAATGTTTGACCGTGAAGGCGCTTTGGACAAGCTGGAAGGCTTTGTTTCGCTGAATGGCCCGGCTTTCTATCGCCTGCCGGTGAACGAGGAAACCATCACCCTGACCAAGGGCGCACCAGTAGAATACCCGAACAAGATCGAATCCGATGACGGACCCGTCACAGTGTTTGAACCGGGTTTCCCGTTGCACTGGCGCGTGACTTAACCCGCCAGCAACGCAGACAAATCGCGGGCGCGGCCTCCGGTGCGCAGCATCGACCAGATCGCGTCCGCGTCATCTGCCCCAATCAGCTTGTTGGCTTTGCCGCGCACGCGGTCCTCACGATCTGCCAAAGTCATGGGGGCCAACAGGTCATGCGTGGCCTCGCGCCTTGCCCCATCCCGGCGCAACAAGGTCAGCTGCGCCTGCGTTTCCGACAAACTGTCATCCGCTTCGACAGAAACTCGGTCCCGCAAGGATACTAGCCGCGGGTCGGCGCATATCTTGTCCGAATAGCTGCCAGGCAAGGCCGTATCATACCCAAGCGCCTGCATCGCAATCACGGTTCGATAAGAGAACTTGGCTCCCAGCCCGGTCGACGGGGACATCTGGTTACAGACACTCATCCATCTCGGGTGCGTCTTGATCTTGATCTCGGCGACTTCCGGTTCGGCGATATCCAGGTCGCGCGCCGCCTCAAGTGCTGCGTGCAAACCGTGACAACACGCATGATACTTGTGACTGACGCTTTCAAAAAGCCATTCCGCACCCAGCCCATCCAATGAGGCTGCAATGTCAGACTGTCCTTTATGTGTCGCGCCAAATCCATAGGACCCTTCCAGCGCGTCTGAATTGGGATCGAATCCCGATGCCACCAACAAAGCGGCCTCAACCCCGGCAGAGGCCGCCAGACCCGCGTTATAAGGTTTTCCCATCGTTCCGAATTGCGCCTTCAGACCGGCAGCCCGAGTCGCTGTCAGGCCCAGAACTTTTCGCATCAGTTCGACGTCGAACCCCAGTATGCGCCCTGCAGCGACAGCCGCACCAAATGCGCCAGACGTGGCGGTCTGGTGAAAGCCCGCCTGATAGTGTTCGCGCCCCAGCCAGAGGCCGATCCGAATGGACGTCTCCATCCCAACCAGCGCGGCCTCAAGGAAATCGACCAGAATACGGTCGTCCCATTCGCTTATGGCCAGCGCCGCCGGAAGGACGGCAACCGATGGGTGGCCAATATGGGCGAAATGCGTATCATCATAATCCAGAGCATGCGACACGGTTCCGTTTACCAATGCAGCACCGCGCAGGGGTGCCCCACCTCCGCCAAAAAGGCGCGCTTGTTCCGCACCCTCTTCGCCAAGCACAAGGTCGCGCACTGTCCGGGAAACAGGCTCATCAACTCCGGCACGCCCGACAGCAATCCAGTCCAAAACAGAAAGAGACGTAACGACCCGCGTCTGCAAAGTCGTCTTGATAGGCCCCGCCGCGAAGGCTGCCAGTGATGTGGTAAAATCGGTCATGGGCGCAGTCTAGCGACCGCCAACCCGGGGTAAAGACCTAGCTGTACAAGTCCTTCGCGCGGGTCTCAAAGGCCTGAACGATCCGATGCATAGCCTCGTTGAAGACCACGCCGATGATCCCCTGAAGGATCGCGTTCTTGAATTCGAAATCCACGTGGAACGTGATGTTGCATCCGCCATCGTCGGCGTCAGCGAATTGCCAGTCGGATTTCATGTATTTGAAAGGACCGTCCAGATATTCAGTGTCGATTCTTTTCTGATCGGCAAACAGTGTTACCCGGCTGCCGAACCGTTCGCGAAACACTTTGAACGAGATCACCAAGTCTGCCTCCATGACTTGCGCCTCGCCCGCCGCATAGGTCCGACGAATGCGGGCGGCTGCGCACCACGGCAGAAACTCGGGATACTTTGCCACGTCCGCGACCAGCTCGTACATCTGCTGAGCAGTGTAAGGAAGGTGACGTGTTTCCGAATGAGTAGGCATGGCGTCCGGTTTTTCAGGTGACAATGGCGCGTCATGTCGTATGTTGCGCGCCAAAGATCAAGGGGGCAGCGATGAGCGACCGCGCATATGTGATAGATACGATGATCTCGGCCAAGGCGATTGCAGCCCGAATCGAGGAATTATGCCGCGAAATCACGGCAGAATTCGGAGATACCGACAAGCTGATCGTGGTCGGCCTGCTGCGCGGCAGTTTCGTCTTCATCGCGGATCTGGTGCGCGAGCTGGACCTGCCGATCGAAGTCGATTTCCTCGAAGTATCCTCGTATGGAGACGCGATGGAAAGCAGCCGGGAAGTACGCATTCTCAAGGACTTGCGCGGTGCGATTGAAGGGCGCGATGTTTTAGCGGTCGAGGATATCGTCGACACCGGCCACACGCTGAACCACGTTACAAAACTCTTGCGCAGCCGCAAGCCAAGCCGACTTAAGTCCATTGCCTTGCTGGACAAACCCAGCCGGCGCGAGGTCGATTTCCGTTCCGATTGGATCGGCTTTGAAATTCCGGACGAATTCGTTGTGGGTTACGGGATCGACTACGCGCAGCGCAATCGCAACCTGCCGTTTATTGGTAAGGTTCGTTTTGTCGAAGACTGAGAGGGGCAAAAACAAACCCAGATTCCAATAGTCAAAGTAGCTGCGCACCTTTGCATTCACTTAATTGAATACCATTGGACAACGCCCTCAACAACAGATTACCCTCCGACCATCTTGGGAGGATTCTGCTTATGAAAGTAATGTCTATTGGGCTTCTGGCGACTTGCGCCGTCGCCGCAATGGTTGGTCTTGCGGACGCAAAAGACAACAAGGGCAAAGGGAAAGGCCCAGACAAGTCGAAAATCGAAAAGTCGATAAAGACCAATAATGGCGTTGGTGTACCGTCCGGACAGATCAAGCGTTATACGCGAGGTCAGAAACTCCCTAACGATCTGAATTTTGACTATCTTGATGACCTGGACGGCTGGAAGTTGAAGCCTCTACCCGCCGGTCAGCGATATATCCGCGTGGATGACGAAATCCTGTCGATATCAGATGACACTAAGACAGTCATTGATGCCGTTGGAATAGTGAGCGATCTCGTAAACTGAAGTTTCAGCCATTAAGTGATCGAATTGCGGCAACAAATACGTCTACTCCTACCGAGATAAGTGCATCTGGGAAATCATAGTCAGGGTTATGCAATTGCGGATGATCCTGCCCCGCGCCCAACCAGAACATCGCCGTTTTCGCGCCTTTCCCAAATTGCCCGAAATCTTCTGAGAACTTTTGCGGCGTCTCTGTTGAATGGCACGGTACTCCACGCTCGGCGCAGGCCGTTGCGATGATGTTCACCGCGTCGCTGTGATTGACGCAGGCCTCGAAGACATCGTCATAGGTGATCTCAACACCCAAACTGTCGGCGGATGCGGCGCGGCGCGCCAGCGCTTCGGCCTCGGTGATCAGCGTTTGCATCCGGGCGTCTGAAACAGTACGCAAGGTTACCCAGATCTCGGCCTGCCCCGGAGCGACGCCGAAAGTCGGCTCTCCCAAACGGGCATGCGTCACCGTTGTCAGCGCAAAATCAGCGTCCAACGCGCCGCCTGCGCCCAAACCTGCCAGTTGCAACATCAATTCAGACATTGCCCGAGCCGGGGAATTCCCATCCTGAGGCGCAGCCGCATGGGATGTCTTGCCGGTCAGGATTATCTTCATCCCGCGCGAGGCGCAGTTAGCCGAACCCTGACATAACTCAACGGCACCAAGTTCCAATCCCGGCAGATTGTGCAGAGAGAACACGTAGTCCGGCGCGATCTGCGCGAATTGGGGGTCCGTGCGAAAGGCGATGGCGCCCTGCCCGGTTTCCTCAGCCGGTTGAAAGATCAGAACCACCCGACCCTTATTAGGTCGCTGTCGCGCCAGGTCTTCGGCAACGCCAAGCACCATCGTCATGTGCCCATCATGGCCGCACAAATGCCCTTTGCCCGGAACCTTCGACACATAGGGGTGCGTGCCAAGTTCTTGAATCGGCAGTCCGTCCAACTCGCACCGGATACCCACGGTCGGCCCAGCTTGCCCACTGTCAAAAACCGCGGCAACACCGTGCCCCCCCAGTCCGGTAAGCACATGGTCCGCACCGAATCCCTGCAACAGCTCTGTCATGCGGGCAGCGGTCTCACGCTCCTGCCCGGAAAGTTCGGGATATTGGTGCAGGTCGTGGCGCAGGCGTGTCAGCCGCGCGTGCGCTTCGGGTGTCACCCTTGTTCCAGCTTTTTCTGGCGAGCCTCACGCAACCGGGCAAAGTCATCGCCCGCGTGATAGGATGACCGGGTCAGTGGTGTCGCGGACACCATCAGGAACCCTTTGCCATAAGCTGCCTTTTCATAGGATGCGAACTCTTCCGGCGTCACGAACCGATCCACACCATGGTGCTTGGGCGTGGGCTGCAGATACTGGCCGATGGTTAGAAAGTCGATATCGGCGGCGCGCATGTCATCCATGACCTGCCGGACTTCTTGCTCGTTCTCACCCAAGCCGACCATGATTCCTGATTTAGTAAAGATCGACGGGTCCAGCTCTTTGACACGCTGCAACAACCGCAACGAGTGGAAATAACGCGCACCGGGACGCACTTCGAGGTACAGGCCGGGTACGGTTTCCAGATTGTGGTTGAACACATCCGGCTTGGCCTCGACGACAGTCTCAAGAACGGAAGAATCACATTTAAGAAAATCTGGTGTCAAGATTTCAATCGTCGTCTTAGGCGACCGATGCCGCACCGCGCGTATCGTCTGCGCGAAATGGTCGGCACCTCCGTCCTTCAGGTCATCGCGGTCAACCGACGTGATCACGACGTGGTTCAGGCCCAATTTTTCGACTGCGTGGGCCACACGACCTGGTTCAAAAACATCCAGATCATCAGGGCGGCCTGTCGCGATGTTGCAGAACGTGCAACCGCGGGTACAAATCTCGCCCATGATCATCATGGTGGCGTGGCCCTGGCTCCAGCATTCGCCGACATTTGGGCATCCGGCCTCTTCACAGACAGTGACCAGATTGTTTTCGCGCATGATCTTGTGCGTCTCAGCATAACCCTTACCGCCGGGTGCCTTGACGCGTATCCACTTGGGCTTTTTTGGCTGCGCATTGTCTGGACGATGCGCTTTTTCGGGATGACGTTGTTCTGGGATCTTCAGATCACGCACGGCTGGCTTTCCTGACTTTGGGTCAATTTGCTTTGCCCTAACATAATACGCCCGCGCAGACTATGCCACCCGGGTATACCCGCCATGCACGGTACGTTTGCACTCGCAGAAAATAGCCCGGAACTTCAAACACTCTAGGCAGATTAACTTTCGTTTGCAGCCACCTAAAGTTATATCGCAATTGCAGCATTTCTGGCGTTGAAGGCGGTTTAGAACTGTTTTAAGTCACCATTAATTCTAATGTGAATCACAGGAGCCCGTAGATGAAAACCGGCGCAAAACTGCCTTCCGTTACCTTCCACACCCGTGTCCGCGACGAAGCAATCGAAGGATCCAACCCGTTCCGTTGGGAAGACAAAACAACCGCGGATTACTTCGCGGGCAAGCGCGTTATCCTGTTTTCCCTGCCCGGTGCGTTCACACCCACGTGCTCGACCTACCAACTGCCCGGTTTCGAAAACGGTTATGCCGACTTCACCGCCAAGGGCATCGATGAAATCTACTGCATGTCCGTGAATGACAGCTTTGTCATGAACAAATGGGCAAAGGATCAGGGCCTTAAAAACGTCAAAGTCATCCCTGACGGTTCGGGCGAATTTACCCGCAAAATGGGCATGCTGGTCGACAAGGAAAACTTGGGCTTTGGCATGCGTTCGTGGCGCTACGCTGCCATCGTAACGGATGGTGTGGTCGAAGCTTGGTTCGAAGAGCCCGGCCTGATGGACAACTGCCCAGAAGACCCCTATGGCGTTTCGTCCCCGGAAACCCTGATGAAGCACCTGGAAGAAGCCAAAGAACCGGCACTGGCATAAGAAGTGTCAGGCTGACGTATCAAAGGCTCGCCTCTGGCGGGCCTTTTTTAATGACGGGTCTCGGTTACAATATCTTCGCCAACACGCCGGATGACTTCCGCCAGACTGTCGAACCAGTCTTCATGTCCCGTCGAAAGGCGCCGGACCAACCCCACCGTCCGCGCAGGCTGCGGTGCCCCGAACCGCATGAGCTTGAGCCCCGGAACTGCTTCGGTTTCCGAGCGCGCCGCGAGTTCAGGCATGAGTGTCAGACCAAACCCTTCGGCAACCAATCGCGACAGAGTCGCCAATGAGGACGCCCCCATATTGATCAAACCGCTGCTTCTGTCCTGACCACAGACCTCAAGAGCCTGATCCGTCAGGCAATGCCCGTCATCCAGCAACATCAACTGCGCGGTCTGCAGATCCACCGGGCGCAAGGCATCCGGGTCTGAGTGTACTGTCCCAAGCCGCCCCGCGCTTCCGGCAAGCAGAAAGCGATCCTCGAAAAGCGGCAATTCGAACAATTCGCTGCCACCGGCCGGCAAGGCCATCACACCGGCATCGATTTCCCCGGCCCGCAGCATGGCCAGCAAGCGCTCGGTCCGGGCCTCGCGGATCTGCACCCGCAAGGAGACGTCAGCTGTTCGCAGCCCGGCAAGCACTCCGGGTAAAAGATATGGGGCTATGGTCGGGATGATCCCAATCGCCAAGGACCGATGCCCAACGGAATGATCCTTTGCGAACTGGTCCAGACGGTCTGCCGCGCCAAGCACCTGACTGGCGTAGTCCATCACATCGCGCCCCAATGGCGTCAGCAGGATGTCGCGGGCCTGACGTTCGAACAGCGGCCCGCCCAAAGTCTCTTCCAACGCTTTGATTTGAACCGACAGCGCGGGCTGCGAAACATGGCAGACCTGCGCTGCACGGCCAAAATTGCGCTGATCCGCCACCGCATTGAAATACTGAAGCTGTCTGAGGGTAAAATTCATAGGCAATTCCTATCACTACCCCCTGAAACCTCAACTGCGAATTATGGAATTTCTACCCAATCAGGCGAGTTTTCTCTGCTTGATCTTCGTAATGGCGCTTGAGGCGTTGCAAGGCGATGCGCAACACGATCTTCCCGGAACGCGCCGACCAGCCCATGCGTTTTTCAGCCAATTCGAGCCCCTCAAGGTAACAGCAGCACCGCAGTGCCACGTCGCTTAACCCCGGTCCCAGATCCGACAGGGCACGTTCAACCCGAGCGCGCGCGTCTGACGATCCCTGGCCTGCATACGTTCCATTTGCGAAACTTCCCCGCCCCCCGGCAGTTAGAAAGTGATCCCAGTTTTGGGCAACCTGCGGACCGATCTGCGACAGTTCAAAGTCTTCGCGCAGCCGTTCCCCAGCGCCGACCAGAGTTTCGTCGAGAAAGGGCTTTCCGTCCTTGTCCCGCCTGCGCGCCAACGCGATCAGCGGGCTTTCGGCAGCACTGTACCGAATACGTCTGGCGCCGTGCGACGACCTGTCCTGTCTTTGTTCGCCATGCCCCTGAAACGGCGATTGCGCCTCGGCCATGCCGAACTCGTTTCTGGCGCGCGCTTTGTTCTCGGCCTCGGCGATCAGTTGGCTTAAGGCCGACCGCCCAGAGGAAGAGATGCGATACCGGGAAATACGTCCGGGATTATCGCAGGATATCCAATCATTCAGAGCCAGCGCTTGCGCAATCGTGCAATCGACGACTGCGGTTCTTGCGGTCCCGCTGTCGCCGGTGTCCCGAACGACCACGGCCTTGTCCATCTCTTCCGCCACGGCCAGAACCGCGCCGGTTTCGCAAAGGCGGCGCAGTATTCGAAGAGCTTCGCGGTTAAACTCATCGTCCTTGCTTGTTGCATCGTTGGCCTGAACCCCCAAAGGCTCGTTCAGGGATCCTGCACGCCCCTGTTGATCCGTGAAATGGACCTCTGCCAGCGCCTGCAGCGCAGCATCCACCAATGGATCGTCGCGGCGCATTTCAATACGTCGGATCTGTCTGAGTATGGTTGACGCATGGCACCCCACAGATCGCGCGATGTCGCGGATCGATTGACCGGTTTCAGTATGCGCCAGGTATCTCTGCGCCCCTTCAGGCACCCACGCCGGAATGGTGAAAGCCATGTTTTCTTGCATAGTTACTTGCCCTCGTCGACAAAACAATCGGTTCTCAATCGCCCCCGGTGAATGTGTTAACCAATCCTAACTAGAGCCGCTTTCGTTACTCGTTCGTTAACCGGGAGAGACAACAACCAGATTTGATTCAAAATCATAAACACTCATGAAGTCAGAGTTCGGAGGGAACCCGCACAAGGCAACACTCGTTTAGGTTGTGTGACAAATGGCTTTCTTCTGTTCAACCAAGGGATCACCGAAATGCAGGACCTGATGACCATGATTACAACGCTCCGCCGCCCACGCCTGTTGGCTCGGGCCGCAAAAATTGGGGCGCAGGAGTATGATCGGGATCGGCATCTTCAGCGTGTTCTGGGATACGGATCACTGCCCGGCACAGGGTCTGGGCTGGTTCGTTTGTTGGAATTGGAACGAGAGGTTAACGCCCAAAGACTGGCCGAAGACGCCGCCTATTCGTTGGTCCGCCATCTGGACCTGCTGATCGCGCTGTTGGGCGAGGCGCAACTGTTCAAAGCCAGTCGCGCCGCGCAATATCAATGATCAGGTGAAGGCATCCGGCATGGAAGCTTTCTTTTCCGCCACGTATGCGTTCAATGCTTCGTTGACGGCGGGATCGAGTTGCGGTTGCTGGTAGTTGGCCAGCAGATGCTCGACCCGCGACGTGGCCAATTGGCGTGTGTCGCGCCCGCCTTCGTCTTCCCAGGTCTCGAAGGGTTTGTAATCCAGAACATCGGACTTCCAGAACGCTTCTTTGAAATTCGCCTGCGTATGGGCGCAGCCCAGATAGTGGCCGCCGGGGCCAACCTCGCGGATCGCATCCATCGCCTGCGCATTCTCATCATATGCCACGCCTTTGGCCAGGCTATGCAGAACACCCAACTGGTCGGCATCCATGACAAACTTTTCAAAATCGGCCACCAGACCGCCTTCAAGCCAGCCGCAGGAATGCAGCATGAAGTTCACACCAGACATCAGCCCCATGTTCAGCGAGTTCGCGGTCTCATAGGCCGCCTGTGCGTCAGGCAGTTTCGAGCCGCAGAACGACCCGGCCGAGCGGAACGGCAGATTCAGACGTCGCGCCAACTGGCCCGCTCCGTAGGTGACCAACGAAGCCTCAGGTGTACCAAAGGTCGGTGCACCAGAGTTCATGTCGATCGACGACACAAAGGCACCAAAGATTGCAGGTGCACCCGGGCGGATGATCTGACTATAGGCCACGCCGGCCAGAACTTCGGCCAGAACCTGCGTCAGTGTCCCCGCAATCGAAACCGGTGCCATCGCACCGCCCACGATAAAGGGCGAGATGATGCAGGCCTGATTGTTCTTCGCATAAACCTCAAGCGCGCCCATCATCACATCGTCGAAGGTCATCGGCGAGTTGATGTTGGTCAGCGAGGTCATCACCGTGTTTTCCTGAACGAACTCTTTGCCGAACAGAATCTCGCACATCTCAACCGAATCCTGCGCGCGGCTGGGATCGGTGACCGAGCCCATGAACGGCTTGTCCGACAAGGTCATGTGCGCCATCAGCATGTCCAGGTGACGCTTGTTCACCGGAACGTCGGTGGGTTCGCAAACAGTCCCGCCCGAATGGTGCAACCACTTGGACATATAGGCCAGTTTCACGAACTTGTTGAAATCTTCCATAGTCGCATAGCGACGGCCACCTTGCGCGTCCCGCACAAAAGGCGGGCCGTACACCGGGGCCAGAACCAGATTACGGCCACCGATGACAACCGATTTTTCGGGGTTACGGGCGTGCTGCGTGAATTCGCTGGGCGCGGTTTTGATCAGCTGACGTGCCAGACCACGCGGAATGCGGACGCGTTCACCATCGACATCGGCGCCAACATCTTTCCAGCGCTGCAACGCGGCTGGGTTGTCGACAAAGTTCACGCCGACTTCGGCTAGAATGGTTTCCGCATTGGTTTCGATGATTTCCAACGCTTCTTCGTTGAGAACCTCGAAGTTCGGAATATTCCGTTCGATGTATTTCGCCGTTTCGATGCGAACCGCGGTACGTTCGGCCCGGCGGGCGGCGCCACCGCCACCTCTTGCCCGACGCCGGGTGTTTGCCTCTGCCATGAGAAGATCCTGTCTAATGATTGAGTTGATCAGTTTGTTACAGCAAGCATTTGGGGCAAAGCATCTAATTTACGGCGCTATAGGGGGAAAAGCGACATCCGCAGGAACCAAAACCGTCAGGCACTTGCTCTGATCACGTAAGTTCCTTCTCCATCAGGATGGTCTTTCCGCTCACCTCTTTCTCGTGCCACCCTAAGTAGAGATACATGGAGACTGTCGCTTGCATTAATTTATGCGTTCGCAACCTGAGCTTAGCGGTGCCCGTTCCCTTGGCTTTTTGTTCAGCTATTTCGATCAACCGCCTCGCCAACCCTGCCCCTTGTGCCTTTGGCGATACGGCGAGGTTAAAGATCATCACCGCAGAATCGACCCGGTCAAAAACAATAAACCCGACGATGTCTTCATCCTTCGTGGCAACCCAAGCATGATGCGCAGCGATGTCCTCGCCAACGCCGTCCGTGACATCGGGCAGATCAGGAATATCACGCAATGCATCCGCATAGGCTGCCGCAATGCAGGTTGTGGCGGCTTCGGTATCTGCAGCACTTGCGCGGCGTAGCTTGATTTCGGGCATCTCGCGCTCTTTCTGTATTATCCTGAGGCACAATTGCACAAATGACTTCATAGCGCTTGCACATGCAAGGCTTGCGACCTAATAGCCATCCATGACCCAAGACACCCATGACCGCCTTCTGATCATCGACTTCGGCAGCCAGGTTACGCAGCTTATTGCGCGCCGCCTGCGCGAGCTGAACGTCTATTGCGAAATCCACCCCTATCAAAAAGTCACGATGGACTTTGTGCGGGAAATGGCCCCCAAGGCCGTGATATTCTCGGGCGGTCCTGACAGCGTGACACGTGAGGGTTCGCCCCGTGTACCGCAAGAGATTTTTGATTACGGCGTTCCAATGCTTGGTATCTGCTACGGCCAACAGGTGATGATGCACCAACTGGGCGGCAAAGTTGAAAGCGGACACGGCACGGCCGAGTTCGGGCGTGCGTTTGTTACCCCGCAGGCTAAGCTTGATATTTTGGAAGGCTGGTTTACGGACGGTGACGAACAGGTCTGGATGAGTCACGGCGACCATGTCAGCAAAATCGCACCCGGCTTCACCGTTTACGGCACCTCGCCAAACGCACCTTTCGCGATTACAGCGGACAGCGACCGTCACTTCTACGCGGTTCAGTTCCACCCCGAGGTGCACCATACCCCAAAGGGTGCCATGCTGTATGAGAATTTCGTCAAGCTGGCCGGGTTCAAGGGCGATTGGACCATGGGTGCCTATCGCGAACAAATGATCGAAAAGATCCGCGAGCAGGTCGGCGACAAACAAGTCATCTGCGGCCTGTCCGGTGGCGTCGACAGCTCGGTAGCGGCGATCCTGATCCACGAGGCGATCGGTGATCAGCTGACCTGCGTCTTCGTCGACCACGGGCTGTTGCGCAAGAACGAGGCCGAAGAAGTCGTCGGCATGTTCCGCGATAATTACAACATCCAGCTGATCCACGCGAACGAAAGCGATCTGTTCCTTGGTGAACTCGAAGGTCAAAGCGACCCCGAGACCAAGCGCAAGATCATCGGCAAGCTGTTCATCGACGTGTTCCAGAAACACGCCGACACAATCGACGGCGCCGAATTCCTGGCGCAGGGTACCCTGTATCCCGACGTGATTGAATCTGTGTCCTTCTCGGGCGGCCCCTCGGTCACGATCAAGTCGCACCACAATGTAGGCGGCCTGCCCGAAAAGATGGGCCTAAAACTAGTCGAGCCGCTGCGCGAGCTGTTCAAGGACGAAGTCCGCGCGCTGGGTCGTGAGTTGGGCCTGCCCCAGAGCTTTATCGGCCGCCACCCATTCCCCGGTCCCGGCCTGGCGATTCGCTGCCCCGGCGAGATCACCCGCGAAAAGCTGGATATCCTGCGCGAAGCGGATGCGGTCTATATCGACCAGATTCGCAAGCACGGTCTGTACGATGACATCTGGCAAGCCTTTGTGGCCATCCTGCCCGTGCGCACGGTGGGCGTCATGGGCGATGGTCGCACCTACGACTACGCTTGTGCTCTGCGCGCGGTGACATCGGTGGATGGCATGACCGCAGACTACTACCCGTTCAGCCACGAGTTCCTTGGCGAAACGGCCACACGGATCATCAACGAGGTCAAGGGCATCAACAGATGCACCTATGACATCACATCAAAACCACCCGGAACCATCGAGTGGGAATAATGCGAAAGCCGGGCTCTGTCCCGGCTTTTTTGTTTTTCACGCCGTGAAAAAATCGATAGCAATCAATTTGGTATAACCAAAATCTACAGGCGCCCGGATGGAAACGGCCAGACCACAGATCGGCAAGGCAGCGCTCTGGATGACCGGGGCGATTGCCTCTTTCTCGTCCATGGCAATCGCGGGCCGCGAACTGAGCGTGACCCACGACACGTTCGAGATCATGTTCTATCGCAGCCTCGTCGGCATCTGCGTGGTCGCCCTGATCCTGACTCTGACGCGAAAGTGGCACCAGGTTTCGACTGAACGGATCGGCTTGCACGGCATCCGGAACGTATTGCATTTCACCGGGCAAAACCTCTGGTTCTATGCGGTCAGCGTCATTCCGTTGGCGCAGGTTTTTGCGCTGGAGTTTACCCAGCCCATATGGGTCATACTGCTGTCTCCACTTCTATTGAAAGAGCGCCTGACGACCGTGCGCATGTTATCGGCGCTGATTGGCTTTGCTGGAATTCTTCTGGTCGCCCGGCCGGGCACCGTGCCTCTCAGTGCAGGTGTGATGACCGCTGCTATGTCCGCTGTTTTCTTCGCCTTAACAACGATATCGACAAAGTCCCTCACTCGTTTTGCCAGCATCGGATGCATCATGTTCTGGCTGACAGTAATGCAAGCCGTGCTGGGGCTGATCGCATCGGGTATCGACGGACAAATCACCCTGCCCTCGGCAGGCACAGCTCCGTTTTTGTTACTGGTGGGACTGGCCGGGCTGCTGGCGCATTACTGCATCACAAATGCGCTGGCGATTGCCCCGGCAACCGTTGTGGTGCCGTTTGACTTTGCACGCCTGCCCACAATCGCGGTCATAGGTATGGTTCTGTATCACGAACCGCTGGATCACTGGACTCTATTAGGCGCTGCGGTAATTTTCGTAGGTATTTTCCTGAACGTTCACGCCGAGAATCGTAACAGTTTGGCAACACCTCTACGCGACACTCAACACAAGTAACGCACGGTCACCAGTTGACGATAAGGTAAAGCTCAAGAAAATAACGAGCACCACAATGCAGGTCAGCCCGCACCACATATCAACAGGCGCTGACCTCCAGGAGACCTAGAGGGAGGAACTAATGAAAAAAGCGCTTCTACAGGCGTGTGCGGTATGCGTTGGCGCAACCGGTGCTTACGCAGGCGGTCTTGATCGCAGCGGCCAGGGCGTCAACATTCTGTTTGAGGAAGGTTCTGTTGTTCAGTTCCGTTTGGGTTACGCAAACCCCGACGTGAGCGGTGAGCAGAACGGTGTTGATTCCGGAAACATCGCCAAAAGCTTCTGGACACCACACCTAGCGTACAAGCATTCGTTTACCGATCAGTTGGACTTTGCTCTCATCTATGATGAGCCGTACGGTGCCGATGTCGAATACCCGTCGAACTATCCTTTGTCGCAGAACCCCTTGGCCGCTTTTGGTGGTCGCACCGACGTTTTGCGCGCTAAAGCGGATGTTGATGCGATTACTGCCCTGGTTCGTTACAAGTTCGATGGCGGCTTCAGCGCAATCGGCGGTATTCGCGCACAACGGGCCAAGGCAACCGTTGCTGTCCCGGTTGTTGCCGGTTACGAATTTGAATCCGGCTCTGAGGTTGACTTCGGTTACGTCATAGGCGTCGCATGGGAACGTCCCGAGATCGCGGCACGTGTCGCACTGACCTACAACTCGAAAATCACACACGATTTCGACTCGACAGAGTCCATCAACCGGAGACCACCGCCCGTCCCCGCACCGCTTGTGACCGCACAGACCGAAACCGAAGTTGTGACGCCTCAATCGGTAAATCTGGACTTCCAGACCGGTGTGGCACCTAAAACGCTGCTGTTCGGCTCGATCCGCTGGGTTGACTGGCCGCAGACAGTTCTGGCACCGCCGGTTTATACTGCCGCTGCGCAACAGAACCTGGTTGACTATGCGGACGATACCTTCACCTACACACTGGGTCTTGGCTACAAGTTCACCGAAGAGTTTTCTGGCGCGATCTCTGCGGGCTATGAAACGTCCTCGGGTTCTGCTGTTTCGAACCTCGGCCCCACCGACGGTTTCTGGAGCCTTGGCGTAGGTGGTACATACTCCTTCGAGCAGGCTCAGATTTCTGGCGGCATCCGCTATACCGACATCGGAGACGCGACCACCACAACAGGTGGCGAATTCTCGGGCAACTCGGCATGGAGCGTCGGCCTTCAGCTCACTTACACGCTGAACTGATCCCGCCTACCGAACCAACTACAAAAACCCCGCCACTTTCGGCGGGGTTTTTCTTTGCGCAAGTTTCGGGTCGAACATCGCCTTGGGGAATGCGAGAACGGGCTATGGAACCTCAAAAACACCTGTCTCCAAGGGCTTGGGCCGAACTGTTGCTTCTGGGCGTGATCTGGGGCGCATCCTTTATCTCGATCCGCGTCGCATTGGACACGATCCCCGTCATGACCTCGGTTCTGCACCGCGTATTCTGGGCGATGCTGGCGTTGTGGATCGTTGTCTGGGTTAAAAAGCTGAGTGTTCCTACCAGTCCGCGCATCTGGGGCGCATTCCTGATGATGGGGTTGTTGAACAATGCCATCCCCTTCTCGCTTATGGCTTGGGGGCAGCTTTACATCGAGACTGGCCTGACCTCGATCCTGAATGCCGCAACCGCTGTTTTCGGCGTTCTGATCGCTGCAATGTTCTTCAAGGACGAGCGATTGACCCTCGCGCGCGGAGTGGGCGTCGGTCTGGGATTTCTGGGTGTAGCAATTGCAATTGGCCTTAAGAATTTCGCAACTTTCAACCTTCAAAGCGTTGCCCAACTGGCAATCATCGCCGGAACAGTTTCTTACGCGTTGGCCAGCGCCTGGGCCAGAATCAAGTTGTCTGGCTTGTCTCCCATAGTTGCCGCAGCTGGCATGCTGACCGGCTCAACCATTCTGATTTTGCCTGTTTCCCTCGTGGTCGACGGGCTTCCCGTTTTGAACCTGCCGGTGATAACGTGGGCGGCCATTGCCTATTACGCTCTGATTGCAACCGCCGGAGCGTACTTGTTGTATTACCGCGTTCTGGCCATGGCCGGGGCCGGAAACCTGATGTTGGTAACGCTTGTCATACCGCCTGTTGCCATCGTTTTGGGCACTCTGGTGCGCGACGAAACCTTACCGCCGCAGGCCTTTTTGGGCTTTGCCGTGCTGGCGATCGGGCTATTGATTCTCAACTGGTCCCGCTCACGTGATTGACGCCGCCCCCTGCCCGTTTTAGCTAGGTCAGAAAAAGGGACAGCGGATAATGATCTACAGCTCGGCAAAGGACTGGCGCGAAGCGGCCCGGAAAAAAGTTCTGTTCTTCGGCATGTCTGGGCTGGGCAAGACCTATGTGTCGAACGTGCTGCGTGATTCCGGGGACTGGTTCCACTACTCGATCGATTACCGCATCGGCACCCGGTACATGGGCGAATACATCATCGACAATGCCAAGGCCGAGGCGATGAAGGTGCCCTTCCTGCGCGACCTGTTGCTGTCGGATTCGATCTATATCGGCTCGAATATCTCGTTCGAAAACCTGACACCGGTTGCGACCTATCTGGGCAAACCGGGAAACCCGGCGCACGGCGGGCTTGAGCTTACGGAATATCGTCGCAGGCAAGAACAGTTCCGCCTGGCTGAGATCCACGCCCTGCTAGACACCGAGTATTTCATCGACCGCGCCAAGCGTTTGTATCAATACCCGAACTTCATCTGTGATACCGGCGGGTCAATTTGCGAATGGGTCGATCCTGAGGACCCGGCTGATCATGTCTTGTCCGAGCTGTCCCGCCAAACCCTGATGATCTGGATTAAGGGCGATGAGGATCACACTGCAGAACTGATCCGCCGTTTCGATAAGGCCCCCAAGCCGATGTCCTATCAGGCAGAGTTTCTGACCCGGGTCTGGGACGAATACCTCACCGAACATGGTTACGCACCCGAGGACGTCGACCCGGACGCCTTTATCCGCTGGACCTATGCCCGCGCACTGGCGCACCGCCAACCGCGCTATCAGGCCATGGCGGACAATTGGGGTGTCACAGTCACCGCTGACGACATGCACAAGGTCCGCGATGCGGGTGATTTCGATGAGTTGATCGAACGCACCCTTGAGACCCGGACAAACCGGGCTTAATTACCGCCTCTACACAGTAACTCCAAAGGCTTGCACCTGATGCCGATCAAGATCCCTTCCGACCTGCCCGCTTACGACGTTCTCACCAAAGAGGGCGTCATGGTCATGGCTGCGGATCAGGCAATGCGTCAGGACATCCGCCCCTTGCGGATCGGATTGCTGAATCTGATGCCCAAGAAGATTCAGACCGAAAACCAGTTCGCGCGCCTGATTGGTGCCACGCCTCTGCAGATTGACCTGTCGTTGATCCGCATGACCGAACATCGCACCAGAAACACCGCCGCTGATCACATGGCCGAATTCTATCAACCGTTCCAAGAGGTTAAGGATCAGAAATTCGACGGCCTGATCATCACGGGCGCGCCAATCGAGCATCTGGAGTTCGATGACGTCACATATTGGGACGAAATGACCGAAGTATTCGAATGGACGCAGACGAACGTCCATTCCACCTTTGGCGTCTGCTGGGGTGGGATGGCGATGATCAACCATTTCCACGGCATCGACAAACAGGCGCTCGATGCCAAGGCGTTTGGTTGCTATCGGCACCAGAATCTGGCCCCTTCTTCCCCGTTTTTGCGTGGGTTTTCTGATGATTGCGTGATCCCGGTCAGCCGCTGGACCACAATGAACCAATCTGAGATCAACAGCGCGCCCGGCCTGACGACATTGTTGGGCAGTGATGAGGTCGGCCCCTGTCTGGTCGAGGACCCTTCGCATCGTGCGATCTATATCTTCAACCATTTCGAATATGACAGTGATACGTTGAAGCAGGAATATGATCGCGATGTCTCGAACGGGACACCCATCAACGTGCCGATGAACTACTATCCAGACGACGATCCATCACAACCGCCGCAAAACAGATGGCGCAGCCATGCGCATCTACTTTATGGCAATTGGATCAACGAGATTTACCAGTCCACACCGTTCAACATGGAAGACGTTGGTCATTAAAGTTCTGATATTCCTTGCCCTCGTCCTATCGGGTCTGATTCTGCTCACAGTCTGGCGCGCAGCACAGAATGAGGCTGCGGCTGAGGCTCGGTTTCCCCCCGAGGGTGAAATGGTGATGGTCGACGGTATCGCCGTCCATGCGGTGGTCATGGGCGACGGCCCCGATGTGGTTCTGATCCACGGATCCAGCGGTAACACCCGTGACATGACCTTTGCTCTTGCACCGATCCTGGCCGAGAACTTCCGTGTAATCGTGTTCGACCGACCCGGTCTGGGCTATAGCGATAGCTTCAATCCGGACGGCGAAACCATTGAAGAACAAGCGTTAATCCTGCAAAAGGCTGCAGCCAAATTAGGGGCGAAAAAACCTATTGTTGCAGGGCAAAGCTATGGCGGGTCCGTATCGCTGGCTTGGGCGGTCACCCGGCCCGACAACATTTCTGCCCTTGTTTTGATCGCACCGGCTGCGATCCCGTGGGAGACGCCGCTGGACGGTTTCAACAAACTGGCGTCGACTGAAGCGGGCAATACGCTGGCCCTGCCCCTGATCACCGCGTTTGTCCCTGAATGGTACGTGGAACAAGCGCTGGACAAAGTCTTTGCCCCGCAGACGGCACCCGCAGGGTATGCTCAGCATTTCGGCCCCGGCCTGACGATGCGACGCGCCTCGATGCATGCGAATGCCAAGCAACGGGCCAACCTGCTGGACGAAGTTCGCGCCCTGCAACCCCGATATGGGGAAATTTCCGTACCGACCGAAGTTGTTCACGGAACGGCTGACACCACTGTCAAGTTTGCCTGGCATGCAGAACAACTGGTCGACCAAATCCCTGACGCGGAACTGATCGAGCTTCCGGGTATTGGTCACATGCCGCAGGTTGTGGCTGCCCCCGAGGTCGCATCAGCTATCGACCGCGCGGCCGAGCGAGCGGGTTTGCGTTAAACCGCCAGCTAATCCATAGTAGGATATGGATTTTATGGCGAGGTAGCTAATGGCCCGTTCGGAAAAAGGTTCCATTGAAAAGTATTTCCGCAAGGACGCCCCGAAAGAGGTGCGATCAGCCATTGAAAACGCAAAGAAAGACGACATTCTAAACCCGACATATCCTTACGAAGAACGAATGAAGCGTAAGGATTACGACAAAGAGATGGATTTGCTGCAGATCGAACTGGTCAAAATGCAATCCTGGGTCAGGGAAACAGACAATCGCGTTGCAATCATTTTCGAAGGCCGCGATGCCGCCGGAAAAGGTGGTACGATCAAACGCTTTCGCGAGAACCTAAATCCGCGCGGCGCCCGCAACGTGGCGCTCAGCAAACCCTCTGATACCGAACGCAGCCAATGGTACTTCCAACGTTACGTTCAACATCTGCCTGCGGCAGGCGAAATCGTGTTCTTTGACCGCAGCTGGTACAATCGCGGTGTGGTCGAAAACGTCTTTGGTTTTTGCGAACCCGAAGAACGCGAACGTTTTTTCAGGCAAGTTCTGCCGCTTGAAACCGGACTGGTGAATGACGGGATCAAACTGTTCAAATTCTGGCTTAACGTCGGGCGCGCGGAGCAACTGAACCGCTTTCTGGCACGTGAGACAGATCCGCTAAAGCAATGGAAACTTAGCCCAATCGACATTGCGGGGCTTGGTAAGTGGGACGAGTACACGCAATCGATCTCGGAAAATCTGA
Organism: Ruegeria sp. CDSC054; assembly: GCF_059610645.1. Classification (NCBI taxonomy): domain Bacteria; kingdom Pseudomonadati; phylum Pseudomonadota; class Alphaproteobacteria; order Rhodobacterales; family Roseobacteraceae; genus Ruegeria; species Ruegeria sp. CDSC054. The sequence goes on from NZ_JBXWOA010000001.1 coordinate 491,541, forward strand.
CCCGCAGTCACTCAGACCTTTGCCCTTGGACCATCATTCGCTCAGACGACAAAAAACGCGCCCGCATCGCGGCAATACGAACTGTTTTGCACGCGCTGGAATATGATGAAAAAGACAAGAAGGCTATTGGCAAGATCGATCCACTGATTTGCGGCGGACCCGAGGTGTTGGACGAGTGATGACATTTTCGCGCTCCATTGCTGCCAAGGGTTGGACGAACCGGCAGGCGTGGATTATGTCTTGGTTCCCCGGAACTTAAACAAAAAGGCTCGTGACACAGGCATGGCGAAACGCGGGTATCACCACGGCAATCTCAAGCAAGCCCTGATCGAGGCCGCTCTTTCGCTGATCGAAGAAAAAGGTCCGACAGGCTTTACCCTTTCCGAGGCCGCAAAGACCGCGGGTGTAACGCCTGCAGCTGTATACAGGCACTTTCAGGGACGCGAGGACCTGATTGCCGAGGCCGCCCGGCAGGGTTTCGAGATGTTTGCCGACTTGATGCAGTACGCCTACGACACGGGCCAACCCTCGGCCCTTGCTGCGTTTGAGGCAACCGGTCGGGCTTATCTGGCTTTTGCCCGCAAGCACCCTGGTCACTACATCGCCATGTTCGAAAGCGGGATTTCCGTTAACCGAACGCCTGAATTGGCGCTGGCCGCGAACCGGGCCAAGAGCGTCCTGGAGAAAGCGGCCGCAGATCTTTCGCAACACATCCCGCCAGAAAAACGGCCACCTGCGTCGATGTTCAGTGCTCATATCTGGGCCATGAGCCATGGCGTTGTTGAGCTTTATGCCCGAAACACAGGTGCCAGCTCTCCATTTCCGCCAGAGGATCTGTTGGAAAGTGGCATTGGAATATATTTGCGAGGTTTAGGTCTGGTTCCGCAGGACGATTGAGGTTCGAGCTAGAACCTGGGCCTTGGTGCCGGAACACTAAGGCCCGAGGTGACGTTAATCAGATCCATCTGCCCCATGCCCTTGATATCCACCGGCCCAATATCCGAGACCTGGAACTCGTCAATCAACGCGTATTTCATCTCTTCCGGGGCGACAATATTCATTGGGTTTGCAAAGACTTGCAGGCGTGAAGCAATGTTCACGGCCGGACCAAACACGTCGTAGACGTATTTCTGAATACCCACGACCGAGCCGACAGCCGGCCCCATTCCCAGACCGATCCGAGCCTGCCATTTATGCGGATGGCTTTCGTTGCGCCGTTCGAGATATCGCAAGAACCGCACCGCACAATGGGCCACGGCCGTCGCATGATCCGGTGTAGCGTCCGGCATACCCGAGACCGCCAGATAAGCGTCCCCGATAGTTTTGATCCGTTCGCACCCATATTGTTCGACGATCCTGTCGAAGGCCGTGAAAACATCGTTCAACTCGCTGAGTGTCACAGTCGGGTCGGTCTTTGCCGCAAAATCCGTAAAGCCCACAAAATCCAGCATCACGACCGAGACCTGATCGTAGAGCTGCGGCGTAACGACACCAAAGGTCTTGAACTCTTCGTACACAGCGCGTGGCATGAGGTTCAACAGCAGCCGTTCGACCCGCTCTTTCTCGCGTTCCAATTCGCGCGTGTTACGTTCGACCATGGTCGAATAGCTGTCGATCATGCTCTCAAGCTCGCGAATGCGGGTGATGTTCTGAAATTCGACCACCAGCACCTGTTCGGAAAGGCCGTTTGCCAAGGACACCGCGACCGCAAATATCAGCGTCCGGCGCTTGGGTTTGACCTGCAGCTCGACCGAATAGCGGAGGCCGGATTGTTTAACGTCTTCAAGCTCTTTTGGATCAAGGTCGGGAAAATAATCCAACAGGGTCTGACCTTCGGCCGGTGCCCCAAACCACTCGGTAAATGGACCGTTGTGAAACACGAAACCCAAATCCGAAGCCCGCACAACAGCGACGCCGACACCGATCGCGCGGAGCAGCTGTTCGTTTATGGCCAGAATACTCATGCGGCGTCGCGTGCCACGATGATGGCTCGTTTTGACTCGATGGCATCAAGGGCAATTTTTATATGCGCGTCTTCCATTCCATGCATCGACAGGGCTTCTCTGAAAAGCGCAGCCATCTCATCAAAATCGGCGTGAGAGATGTTCAGGTGACGATGAACCGCCTCGATCCTGTCATCGCTAAAGGATGCAGGTCCCCCAACCAGGGACGAAACGAACTTGGTCTGATGATCAATCAAACGGGGCATGTCTATGTCTTCGAAATGACCGCCGATCTGATCGGACTCCAACGCCATTTCGTAAAAGGTCATCACGATCCGCGAGATCGTTTTGAAACCACCGTATCTTTCGTAAATTGTCTGCCCCACGACACATAACCCAAACGTTATTCACCACTAACGTCACGAGATTATATCATATTGACAGTTTTGTTAACGCTTATGACGCGGATGCAACGCGGGATGTCCGTTTAGGTGGCGTTGGTGAGGCTTGAATTTACACGCCCAGATCGTCGGCGCAGGGGATGAACCCGACATATCCCCCCTGTTCCAGCAATCGCGTCTGCCCCCCCATGCGCCAATACAGCTTGCGCCGCGCCGCGACCAATTCCCGCCGAAGGCGGAACCAAAGCGGCCCCTTATCCAGCCCGCTGTTGGTTTTCTGGTCTTGGGATCGTTCACTGACCTTCACCTCTTCGACCGTGTGATCTTGCTGTTTCGACCAGATCATCTGCACCCCAACAGCCGGACAGCACTGATACATCCGCCAATCCGACCGTGGGATGGAGACGAAATCATCCAGGTGATCCGAATACTTTTCGGACCAATTCAGCAGTTTCTGGCAGGCCCGCTGAGAAAGCACATAGGCGGCCGCACTCGGCGCCATTTCCAGCATGGGCCGGACGATTACGCCTGCGATATGCGTCTCTGGACCAAAACGAAGGGGCTTGGGGGAATAGTCCAGCTTCACCATGTCAAAGGCATTCGGGGCCTCTAACAGTGCAGAAATCACAGATCCTGCCTGAACAGACATTTCGACGTCATCTTCGAAAATGGCCACCGCATTCAGGCTTTGATCCACCGCAGTCTGCCAAACCGCGCGATGGCTTTCGAAACAGGCGACTTCGCTTTGCGTCAAACCCCAGCGACTGCCCGTTCCGGCAACATAACCACTGGCGTCCACGACTCCGGGTATCTGGGCATCCGTCGCGCTGAACCGGGTGGCACCCTCCAAGCCGGCATGATTGAACTGCGTTTCCATGAAACTGCGGCGCGCTGGAACCCGATCTAGATTGATAAAAAAGGCACCCGTCTCTGGTGGCAATTCCTGACGTCCCACGGCGTTTCCTTTCAAGCGGTTACGCCAGATACACACCGGTGAGGCGGACAATCAAGTCCGCGCTTGGGCAATAAGCATTGCGTTATGCCTATTCAGAATTAGAAGCCCCGATTAAGCTGCGCTGGGAAAACAATAAACAGGATTCTTGGAATGACGTCTCATGGATATTCTGGCGGCCGCCTCAACCTTCCGTTTGTGGGCATTTCGACCTTTGGCAAGGCTCCGTATGTCGAGGATTGGGACAAAATCGAAGCCGACGTCGCCATCATGGGAGCCCCTTTTGATTTCGGCACGCAATGGCGTTCGGGCGCCCGTTTCGGCCCAAGGGCGGTGCGAGAGGCGTCGACCCTGTTCAGCTTTGGGCACGCAGGCGCGTATGATCACGAGGATGATGCTACCTACTTGGATGCGTCCGTCCGGATGGTCGATATCGGTGATGCGGATATCATTCACACCAAAACCGAAGAAAGCCACGCGAACATTCAGTTCGGTGTGGAAAAGATGCTGAACGCGGGCGCCCTGCCCGTCACTATCGGTGGAGATCACTCGATCAACATCCCGTGTATCAACGCTTTCGAGAAAGATTGCGAAAAAAACGGACCCATCCACGTTGTTCAGATCGACGCACATCTGGATTTCGTGGACGAACGGCATGGCGTGACCGCCGGACACGGCAACCCCATGCGGCGTGCAATTGAAAAGCCATACGTTTCGGGCATGACGCAACTGGGCATCCGGAACGTGTCGTCAACCGCCAAAGAAGGATATGAGGACGCCCGCGCCCGTGGGTCGGACATTTTGTCTGTTCGGCAAGTGCGCAAGCTCGGTACAGATGGCGTGTTGGCGCGCATCCCGGAAGGCGCCCGGTATTATGTCACGATTGATATCGACGCATTCTGCCCGTCCATCGCCTCTGGCACTGGCACGCCCAGCCACGGCGGGTTCCAGTACTATGATGTCTTGGAGATAAGTCAGGGGCTTGCGAAACGCGGAGACGTAGTCGGGATCGACCTGGTCGAAGTGGCTCCGAATTACGACCCGACCGAGAGCACGCAGATTCTGGCGGCTCAGGTTCTGCTGAACTTCATCGGATTCATCTTCCACGAACGTGGCAAGAAGGGCTGACCGCCCTTCCTGCCAGATCAATTATGCACTGATCGTGTTGTGTTCAGGGCCATAGGGGAAGCCGGTAATGTTTTCGGCACCGGTTTCCTCGACCACCAGAATATCGTGTTCCCGGTATCCGCCTGCACCCTTCTGACCTTCGGGAATCCACAGCATCGGTTCGATCGAGACGACCATGCCGGGTTCCAGAACCGTGTCGATGTCTTCACGCAATTCCAGACCTGCCTCGCGCCCATAGTAATGGCTGAGGATACCGAAGGAGTGGCCGTACCCAAAGGACCGGTACTGCAGCAGACCCTCGTCGGCAAAGAAACGGTTGATCTCTTCGCAGATTCCCGAGCAGGTCGCGCCGGGTTTAATCAGACTCAGACCCAACTCATGCGCGGCAACGTTGGCTTTCCAGATGCGCAGGCTATCGACGTCGGGTTCGCCTAGGAACAGAGTGCGCTCCAGCGCTGTGTAATAACCTGAAATCATCGGGAAAGTGTTCAGGGATAGGATATCGCCCTTTTCCAACGCGCGCTTGGTGACCGGGTTATGTGCGCCATCTGTATTCAGGCCTGACTGAAACCAAACCCATGTGTCGCGGTATTCGGCATCCGGATAGGCGCGGGCAATCTCGGCTTCCATTGCGTCACGCCCAGCCATGGCGATCTCGATTTCGGTCGCGCCTTCACGGATCGCGGCGTGGATAGCTGCGCCACCAACATCTGCAGTACGCGCGCCACCTTTGATCAATTCGATCTCTTCGGCTGATTTCACCATCCGTGCAGCCATCGTATCAGGCGCGATATCGATCAGTTCTGGTGCCCCCAGCATATCCAGCGCAGTGTCGCGCATTGCCAGGGTCATGTGGTCCCCCTCGATACCGACCCGGCGCGCGGACCCGATCAGGCTGGCCACGGCACGCCAGTAATTGTTCCGCTTCCAATCGGTGTAGATCACGTTCTCTTCGACCGACCGGCGCCAGGGCTGCCCGGCGTCGATATTGGCCGAAACCGTGGTACAGGCATCCTGCGTTACAACACAGCCGTAAGGGCGACCAAACGAGCAGTACAGGAAGCCCGAGTAGTAAGCGATGTTCTGCATCGACGTCAGCAGAACTGCGGGAATGTCCCGTGCCGCCATGGTCGCGCGCAGGCTGGCAAGGCGACGCTCGTACTCCGCCCGGCTGAATGGCAACGGCGCTTTGTCACCGTTATGGCAGGTGAAAAACTCGGGGCGGTTGTTTAGATCTTCCATCTTTGACTCTCCTCAACGCCGGACTGGCATCGCCCGGCCACAAGTCCCGGCGTTCAGGACGAGCGGCCTCGGGATCCGAGAGCCATGCACCCCGCGTTGCGTCACGACGCCATCGTGACCGGGGAGCATGGTGAAATCGCTAAATCAGCTTTTGAGTCGCGTCAAGCCGGGGTGAGCCCCCGCAGGCGTTCAGACCGCCGCCGCAGCAGTTCGACCGTGGTCAGCAGCGCGATCGAGATCACGACAAGGATGGTCGCAACGGCCAGAATGGTCGGGCTGATCTGTTCACGCAGGCCTGTGAACATCTGCCAAGGCAATGTCTTTTGGCTGGCTGATCCGACAAAGAGAACCACCACAACTTCGTCAAACGAAGTGATGAAGGCAAACAATCCGCCCGAGATTACACCCGGCAAAATCAGCGGCATCTGGATCTTGAAGAACGTCCGCACCGGACCTGCACCCATATTCGCAGCAGCCCGCGTCAGGGATTGGTCAAACCCGACCAGCGTTGCGGTCACCGTGATGATGACGAAGGGAATCCCCAGAACCGCGTGGGCCAGCACGACTTTCACATAGCCGACGAAGTTCTTGTTCATGCCCAGCGTACCTTCCAAAAAGCGGCCGATGTCGCTGTAGAAAAAGAACATACCCGTGGCCGAGATGATCAGCGGAACGATCATTGGCGAGATCAGAATGCCCATAATGGCCCGACGCCCCGGAACATGCGACTGGCTGAGACCTATCGCCGCCAGAGTGCCCAGCGATACCGAAATGATGGTCGCAATTGGTGCGATGATCAGCGAGTTCTTGAAGCTACGCTGCCATTCATTGTTGGTGAAGAAATCGCGGTAATGCTTCAGCGAATACCCTTCAGGGTCCAGACGCAACATTTCGGGCGTAAAGGTGAAAAAGTCCTGCGCATTGAAAGACAGCGGCAGAACCACAAGGATCGGCGTGATCAGGAACACGAAGATTGCCCCGCAGATCACCCGGAAAGTAAAATGCCACAACACCTGACCAGCCGTCATGTAAGGCAGCAATTTTTGCCGATAGCGCCCCTCGTAGAGCCAGAAGATGAAGAAGGCGAAGAACCACCCCGCCAGCAGCCCGACGATCAAGCCTGTAATGCCTGCGAAGAAAAACCCAATTGCAGCAAGACCAAGTATCGTAATCCAGCGCGCAACGCGTTCGTTGTCCAGCACGTTGATATACAGCCATGCCAGCCCTGCCATCAAAGCAGCGCCGATCAGGATGCCCAGCAGAACGTTGTCCTGCCCGGCTCCGACGAACATGCCCAGAAATCCTCCGGCGATTGCGACAGCCGGCAGAACCACCGACAACGGTTTGCGGGATATTGGTGTAAGTGCTGCCATATTCTTTATCCCAGCTTGACGTTATCAATGCCGACGATCTTGTCGTAGCACCAGTAGAGTAGAAGAACGACCGCCAGCAGGATCGTCCCCAGCGCCGCAGCCAGTCCCCAGTTCAGAGAGGATGAGATGTGGTACGCAATCCGGTTCGATATAAAGACACCTTTGGTGCCGCCAACGATCTCGGGTGTGATGTAGTATCCGATGGCAAGAATGAACACGAGGATCGAACCCGCACCGATACCAGGTATCGATTGCGGGAAGTAAATCCGCCAGAAGGTCGTCCAGTTGGTGGCACCCATGGATTTGGCCGCACGGGTGTAGTACGGTGGAATCGTCTGCATGACCGAATACATCGGCAAGATCATGAACGGCAACAGAATATGCGTCATCGCAATGATTGTGCCGAATTGATTGTTGATGATCACCAGCCTCGCATCATCGGCAACAAAGCCCAGCCAGACCAGCGTTTCGTTGATCACACCCTGCTGCTGCAACATCACTTTCCAGGCGGAGGTGCGCACAAGCAGCGAGGTCCAGAATGGTAGCAGCACCAAAATCATCAGCATGTTTGAAGCCCGCATCGGCAGATTGGCGAGCAGGTAAGAAACTGGATAGGCCAGCAGAATACAGGCCCCGGTAATGATCAGCGACATGAACAATGTCCGGCCGAACAGCTTGATGAGGATGCGCTTATCTTCGGGTTGCGCTTGCGCCCCTTCGGGTGTGCGCTGCATATCAATAGCGTTCAGAAAGTATCCATTGGTGATCGGCACCGCGTGCGTCTTGATCACGCGCCACGTGTCCACGTCCCCCCAACCATCGTGAATTTCGATCAATTTTTCCTTGAACGGGGCGTCAGCTTCCGTATCCAACCGCTTGATCTGGCGTCCAGATTTTCGGAACATCGACGACATTCCCGTCTGTTCGTAGTTCAAGCGGGTACCTAGTCTTGTGTGTTGCTTGGCGTCAACGGCAACAACCATGTCGCGAATAAATGCTTCATACAAAGCTTCGTCCGGCAATTCCCCGCTCTCGGCGTCCCATTGCTGTAACTCAACGACAGTCAAAGGAAGTGTCTCTGAGACTATCCCGTTTTCGACCGATCGGAATAGCATGGAAATGATAGGTATGACGAATGATAGCAGTACAAATAGCAAAAGTGGCGCAACTAGAGCCAACGCCCGCAATTTACGCCGACGCAATGAACGCGCCAGTGATTTCTTCAGCGGCGTACCATCTGCCGCCAACATCGGACCTGATTGAGTTGCGTCGCTCATCTGCGTTCCTTGATTTTTTGACGCCAGGGCCCAATTTGGCCCCGGCAGATTTTTTGGTTCAATCAGCGATTACTTCGCCAGCCAAGCCTGGAACTTTGCTTCGATGTCATCACGATAGTCAGCCCAGAACTCATAGTTGTACAGGAAAGTGTTCTTGGCGTTTTCCGGATCGGTCGGCATATGCGGTGCCATGTCGATACCCAGATCGGCGTGCTGACCGACCAGCGGAGCCGAAGATGCACGGGCCGGACCGTACGAGATGTACTTGGCCTGATCCGCCAGACGCTGCGTATCGGTGGCGAACATGATGTAGTCCAGCGCGCGCTTCTGACGCTCTTCGCTCAGGCCGGCGGGGATGATCCAACCATCCAAATCAAAGATCTGGGCATCCCACAGCATTGCAACGGGTTGCTTCTGCTCTTCGATCACGCTGAACAGGCGACCGTTGTAGGTCGATCCCATGATGATCTCACCGTCAGCCAGCAACTGCGGAGTGTCCGCGCCTGCAGACCACCAGACAACGTTGTCTTTGATTGTGTCCAGCTTGGCCAGGGCCTGATCTTGCCCTTCAGGAGTCGCCAGAACGTCATAGACGTCGTCTTTGGCAACGCCGTCACAGATCAGAGCCCATTCCATGTTGTTGATGGCACGCTTTTCAAGCGAACGCTTGCCAGGATAGGCTTCCAGATCGAAGACCGCGCAAACATCCGATGGCGGGGTGTCACCCACCAGATCCGTACGATACCCGAATGTGGTCGAATAAACGATTTGCGGGATGAAACACTCGCTGACCAACAAGTCACCGAAATCATCGGCAGCCGAGGTTCCGTCCGGTGCAGGTGCCAGCATGGTATCCGGGTCGATTTCCAGCGCCAGGCCTTCGTCGCACAGACGAATGGCGTCGGCGGCCACAACATCAACTACGTCCCAGGTGACGTTGCCCGCTTCGTTCATCGCGCGCAGCTTCGCAACCGCTTCGGCCGAGCTATCGTCGTTCAGAATGGTTACGCCGGTCTTTTCCGAATAGGGCTCGTGATAGGCTTTCAGCTGCGACTTTGAATATGCGCCGCCCCAAGAGACGATCGTCATCTCTTCGGCTGACGCGGCGCCGGCAACAGCCACAATCGCACCCGCCATAAGAGTGGTTTTAGTAACTTTCATCGTTAACTCCCTGTTTTTTCCCGTTTATCTTGATCATTGCGGTTGGGCCACGGGGTAACCCTCCCATGCCTTTCCCCGCACAATATGGTGCCATGAGCGGGGCAATTCCTGATCAGGCGTCCAATGCCCGGCAGTCGCGCGCAAGCCAGCCGATTTCGACTTCCTGGCCCGGTGACAGCTTGATAGCGTCCGGGGCGTTTCGCGTCTTGATGATGAAGTCGTCATTCCCGGCAACCGACAGACGGAAGCGGAAGACATCGCCCATGTAGATGAACTCTTTCACCGTTGCCTTCAGTGTATGCGCATCGGCGTGCAGGCGATCCTTGTTGAATTCCACCCGCTCAGGCCGGATTGACACTTTGGTCCGATCACCTGCCGCATGGACATTGACCGGCTTGGCGTCAATTTCAGATCCGTCATCCAGCGCCACAACACATTCGTCGCCGTTGATTGATTTAACAACGCCTTCCAATGTATTGTTTTCACCAATGAACTGGGCAACGAAACTGTTTTCAGGCTCTTCATACAGCAGATCCGGCGGCGCAAGCTGTTGAATGCGCCCATCGTCGAATACCGCAACGCGATCTGACATTGTCAGCGCCTCGGTCTGGTCGTGGGTCACGTAGACCGTCGTAATCCCAAGTTCATGGGCCAGACGCGTGATTTCAAACTGCATATGCTCACGCAGCTGTTTGTCGAGCGCGCCCAGTGGTTCATCCATCAGAACCAGCTCGGGCTCGAACACCAGCGCGCGGGCAAGGGCAATCCGCTGCTGCTGACCCCCAGACAATTGCGCCGGTCGACGGCTGCCAAAGGCCCCCATCTGCACCATATCAAGCGCCCGGCGGACCTTTTCTTCTCTTACGTCTTTGCCAATTTTCCGCACTTCCAGAGGGAACGACAGATTTTCTGCCACCGTCATGTGCGGAAAAAGAGCGTAATTTTGGAAAACCATGCCGATACCGCGCTTGTGCGGTGGGATATTATTGATCGGTCGCCCGTCCAACATAATCTCGCCATGGGTGGCTGTTTCAAATCCTGCCAGCATCATCAGGCAAGTTGTCTTGCCGGAACCCGAGGGCCCAAGCATTGTAAGAAACTCACCTTTCGGCATGGAAAGGTTAAGGTCTTTTACAACAAGGATCTCGCCATCATAAGATTTTTGGACATGCTGAAACTCGACGAACGCTGCGTCATTGGACATTTACCGATTAGTCTCCCCTGTGCAGTCCTTGCCTGCCCGGTTCATCCGGATCTCAAAGACTTGTCGAGGCCATTTAAGGACATGCAGGGTGCGGCACGCAACCAAAATATGACACGTAGGTAACGATTAAAAAGGAAGCAGCAGAGTTTTCAGGCAGAATTCAACTTGCGCATGTGCCACGCAAGGCTTTGATTGCTGGAAAGCACCGGTTTTTTAAGGCGTTCCTGCACAATCGGAATAACATCAAAAGTTCTTAGATTCGTGCAGCTTAGAAAAACAGCTTCAACTGAATCATCCTGCCCAAGACTCACTGCAGCCTCAATCAGAGACTTCCGTGAAATCCGCGCGACTTTGGCCTCTTCGGCTTCGCCGAATGTGCCAAAAACATCCATCGAAATGCCATTTTGCGCAAATGCATGGCGTAAGGGATCGTTCACTTCTTCGATATATGGCGACAAAAGTGCAAACTTTGCTACGCCAAGTTCGTGGGCGCAGGCCGAGGCCGCGCGCAATGGGTTTGTAACAACCTCTGCCTCGCAAGTTTTTTGAACCATTTGTTCGACCTGATCCGAGCCGATAACCGAGCTGGCAGAGGTGCAGCCATAACCAACCACACGATATGGTCGGGTCTTGGGCAACAGATCGGCAGCGGCAGGTAACGCGGTTTCCATTTCCGCCAGAGTATCTGTCGTCACCTCTTTGCCGCTGGGAATTCTGGAGACATAAATCGGACAGCTACGATCAGAAAAATACGCGTTGAATTCCGGCTCAAGGGTCTCGTCTGTCTGCAAGACGATCAGACCCATTGGGGGCGTGGCGGGATCATCTGCATCAACTGTATAGGGTAATCGCGTCATATCTCGGGCAACTCCATACCAGCGCGAGGGCTAAGAAAGCGGGGCTCTTCTTCGGTTATGACGATGTTTTCTTCGTGGACAAGGATCTTTCCACCCACGGCAATGCCCGGTTCAAGCGTCAGGACCATGCCTGGTTCCAAAACTGTGTGGTCGGTTGGAATGAGAGATGGCCATTCTGTCAAAGACATCCCCAAACCATGCCCCAAACGCCCTGCCCCAGTGTCAGCATCGTGGCGCGACAGCACAGAGTTCATCGCCTGAAACAAGTCAGCCGCCGTGGCGCCCGGACGCGCAATCTCGAATGCCGCATCCGATGCTTCAATCAAAGCACTGTAGGCCGACTTAACCTGCTGGCTCGCGGACCCTATTGACCAGTTGCGGTCGTAATCACTGAAATACCCATCCCAAACCAGGCCGGTGTCCAGCATCAAGACATCGCCTTGCTGCAGCAGCGTATCAGATGCCGGGGAAATTACGTCGGTATACCCACCCTGTTCCGCACCACCGGCAAGGTAGGGAACCCAATCGGCCCCCTCGTCCAGGCACAGCATTTGAAACCGGCGAAACACAGCATCCAGCGCCACGCCTTCTTTGGCGATTTCGGGAACCCGCTGAAAGGCACGCCCGGCGATGGCGCATGCCGTTTCAATCTTTGCAATCTCCGCTGATGATTTCACCATCCGCAGCGCGCGTACGATCCCTTCATCGCCGCAAAGGTCTCGCTGACCGACTGTCTGTTGCAGACGTCGAAGGTCTGCCAACGGCATCCTGACATGCGTTTCATGCCCATCTGGTAGTCCGATCTTTGCGTCGTCGGGCGTCACCTCGCGGAGTGTATCAGCCAAAAGGCTAATGCCATCGTCGGCCAGATCCGGCGCAGCCCAGGTTCGGATATCGTCGAGCCATGTCTCGGCCATAAGCGCGGCCCCGATCGAAGGGATCACCGCAATCGGCTTGCCACTGGCAGGTACAATCAGAAACCAGGGCCGTGTTGGGCTTTCCCAAAAACGCGTCAGGTAGCCGGTAAAATATCGGACCTCAGGTTCCGTCGTCAGCAAAAGGGCCGACAGACCAGAGGCTTGCATCTTGTTTTGCGCGCGTTCCGTACGTGCTGCGAACTCAGATGTGTCAAACCCCCTCATTCCGTGACCTCAGAGAAAAAGTGGATAACCTGCGCGTCTGCGTCAATTCTCAAGCAAGTGCCATTGATCAGCTTTTGGCCGCCGCGATGGGGCGTAGGTGAGATTCTCAATTTGGTGTCTTTCCCGTGATGCCCATTGACGTGATCGCATTCGTCAAGTTCTGTCAACAAAACTCGCCCAAGGCAGGAGCCTAAAATGCCCCATTCAGATCCGGCCTTCAGCCGCGCCGAGTACGACCGCAGATTGGCAAAGACCCGCGCCGCCATGGCAGCCGCCGGGTTGGATGCTTTGTTTGTCGAAGATCCTTCAAACATGGCATGGCTGACGGGCTATGAGGGCTGGTCGTTCTATGTGCATCAAGGGGTACTTGTGCTTCAGGATGCCGACCCGATCTGGTGGGGCCGAAATCAGGATGCCAACGGCGCGCGTAAAACTGTTTGGATGTCCAATGACCGGATCCACGGCTATGCGGACGAATACGTACAATCCACCGTGCGTCACCCCATGCAGGATCTGGCAGCGCTGATTGCGGATACTGGTATCGCGAAGGGGCGGATCGGTGTCGAGTTGGACAATTATTATTATTCAGCCAAAGCGCACCTGACTTTGCTGGCAGAGTTGCCCGACGCAGAGCTGGTCGACGCAAACACATTGGTGAACTGGCAGCGTGCCGTGAAATCCGATGAGGAAATTGCGCTAATGCGAAAAGCTGCGCGGATATCCGAGCATGTGACCGACGGCGTATTGGAGCGCATCGAACCGGGTATGCGCAAGAACGACCTCGTCGCGCAAATCTACCATGACGCAGTCACCGGAGTTGGCGAGGATTGGGGCGATTACGCGGCCATTGTGCCGCTGCTCCCGTCCGGCCCGGATGCCGCCGCACCGCACCTGACTTGGGACGGTGAACCATTCAAATCCGGAGAGTGTACATTTTTCGAACTGTCAGGATGCTATCGCCGTTACCACGCGCCCTTCTGCCGCTCGGTCTTTTTGGGTAAGCCACCCGACTATTTGCTTCGTGCTGAAGCCGCCCTGGTAGAAGGGCTTGAAGCGGGACTAGAGGCCGCGCGGGCCGGCAATCAGGCGCGTGATATCGCGTTGGCTCTAGCTGACCCGCTGGAACGGGCGGGTATCAAGCGCGGCGCGCGATGCGGTTATCCGATTGGCCTCAGCTACCCACCCGATTGGGGCGAACGCACGATTTCCCTGCGACCCGAGGACGAGACCGTACTGGAACCCGGCATGACCTTTCACTTCATGCCCGGCCTCTGGATGGACGATTGGGGGTTGGAGATCACCGAGCCGATCCTAATCACTGAGTCGGGTCCCGCCGAATGTTTCTGCAACCGCCCCAGAAAGCTGTTTGTGAAGCCATGACTTTACCTAGAACCATGGAAATACTGGCCGACCTGATTGCTTTTGAGACGGTATCTGCGGATTCGAATCTGGAAATGATCAACTACCTGACCGAACGGCTCGAGGCATTCGGTGCGAGGTGTATCGTCACTCGAGACAAGACCGGGGCAAAGGCCAACGTGTTTGCCACCGTCGGGCCGGATCAACCCGGCGGCATCCTTTTGTCCGGCCATACGGACGTGGTACCGGTGGCCGATCAGGACTGGACGACCGATCCGTTCCAGATGGCTGAAAATGACGGCAAACTCTACGGTCGCGGCACGTGCGACATGAAGGGCTTTATCGCTGCGGCGGTGGCTTTCGGCGAAACGCTGGATGTCGGGAAGCTGACCCAGCCGCTGCACTTTGCCTTTACTTACGATGAGGAAGTCGGCTGCCTTGGTGCGCAAGCGCTGGTCGATGACTTGTCCGAACGCGGCATCGTTCCGGACATCGCGATTATCGGCGAACCGACTGAGATGCGCGTGATTGAGGGGCACAAGGGCTGCTTTGAATATACAACTCGCTTTACCGGGTTAGAGGGACACAGCTCTGCCCCCGATGACGGGGTGAATGCTGCGGAGTATGCCGCGCGATACATCGGCAAACTGCTGGAGCTGCGCCATATCCTCAAGTCCCGCGCACCCGCCGACAGCCGGTTCGAGCCGCCTTGGACGACGGTCAATATCGGCCAAATTTCAGGCGGCGTTGCCCATAACGTCATAGCCAGCAAGGCCGAGGTCTTGTGGGAGATGCGGCCCGTGCAAGCAAGCGACGCCGACCTCGTCAAAAAGACCCTTTCGGACTACGTACAGCATTCACTGTTGCCGGAAATGCAAGCGGTCCACAGCGACTCGAGCATCACGCAAGAGGCTATCGCCGAGGTCGAAGGCCTTGAACCCATGGAAGAAAACGCGGCCCGTGATTTGGTGGCTGAGCTAACAGGCGCGAACGGCACTGGTGTTGTCGCCTTTGCGACCGAGGCCGGGTTGTTCCAGAAACTGGGCGTTCACGCGATCGTCTGCGGGCCGGGTTCGATCGCTCAGGCCCACAAGGCGGACGAGTTTCTTGAAATCGAACAGTTGGACATGTGCTGCAGAATGTTAACCCGTTTGGGTCAGCGCCTGACTCGTTAACCGGTTCCGTGCGTGCGGTCATATTTTGATCGATCCGGTTGCACATGCGCCGCACGCGCTTTCTCGCCGGGATCATAGACCTCCATCACCAACGGATGGCAGGCAGCGGCATCCGAAGAATGTTCCGACGAACAATCCCCGCCGGGGCAAGCAGACAGGCCGACGATCAGGTCAATCTCGGCATAGAACTCGAGATAATCGCCAGGCCGCACCGGGCTGGCCTTCATGAAATACTGGCCCGTGTCGCGGGTAAATCCGGTGCACATGAACACGTTCAGTACGTCATGCACCAGCATTTCGGCCTCATGCAGCGGCAGGTCGCAATGGCTGGCTAGCGCGCGGGTCAGGTTCGAGTGGCAGCAATAGTGATAGTCGTCCCCCGATAGCAAACGCCCGGTATACGGATCACACCGTGTGCCAATCACGTCATGGACCGATCCGCCATAGGTATCGAACCCATACCAGTCCAGAGTATCGGCAACGATCGTCGCCATCGGTCGCATGTTGGGAAAGCTCGACCACATCCGGTCTCCGGTCGATAGGTGCGTGCCGTGCAGCGCGCGGGTTTTGCCGGAATAGAACCGCTCGGTCAGGTCATGCTTATTCCACATGTTCAGGTCGCCAACCTGAGGACCGTCGACCGAAACCACTCTGACGAAAGCGCCAGCCGGAACATCAATGCAAGCCGCGTCACGCGGGGCAGCAGTGGCCTCGGCCACCTTTACGGCACCTTCGCGCAGTTGGCCCAAACCAATCAGATCAGGCTGCTGCAACGAGTCCGGTGGGTAGCAGATTACTGGGGCAATGGCCTTGCGGTCGGCGGCATCGGTCGGTGGTGGGAAGTTCGGTTTTGTCAGTTTCATGCGCCCCTCACCTCCCTCCGGAAATCCCTGCCTTTCCGAATCCTTAGCGCATTATGAAAGGGTTCGCCATCGGCTCTTGCGCGGTGCTGATCCAGGTGGTCTTGGTTCTGGTGTAATCCAGGATCGCCTCAACGCCGGCCTCGCGGCCATATCCCGACTGATTGAACCCGCCAAACGGCGCGATAGGAGAGATCGCGCGATAAGTGTTCACCCAGCAGATCCCAGCCCTAATCCGTTTTGATACGCGATGCGCGCGCGCAAGGTTCTGCGTGAACACGCCCGACCCCAACCCGTAAGGCGTGCTGTTTGCCAGCGCGATAGCCTCTTCTTCGGTATCGAATGGCAGCAACGACATGACAGGTCCGAACATTTCGATCTTCAAGGTTTCGGTCTCGGGTGACACGCATTCGACCAAAGTGGGATTCATGTAATTTCCGGGACGGTCTGCAGTTTCTCCGCCGAAATGGATCGTCGCGCCCTGCCCCTGCGCTTTGTCCAAGGTCTCTTCGATCTTGCGCACCTGCGCTGCCGTGCAAAGCGGTCCAACATGCGTTTCGGGCTGCAAAGGATCACCCAACCGGATGGCGCTGGCCTTTTCGGCGATCCGTTCGACCAGAGGTTCCAGGATTGACCGATGCACCAGCCCCCGTGTACCCGCCACACAACTCTGACCGGATGCGCCGAAGTTACCTGCGATCAGACCGTTTGCTGCACCGTCCATATCGGCGTCCTCAAACACGAGGATCGGGGATTTCCCACCCAATTCCAATGACGTGACCGCAAAGTTCTCAGCCGAGTTTCGCACCACATGGCGGGCGGTCTCTGGCCCGCCGGTAAAAGCAATTCGGTCGACATCAGGATGGCGGGTCAGTGGAATTGCACAGTTTTCGGCGTCACCGGTGATGACCGACACAACGCCGGACGGGAACCCAGCCTGTTCAATCAGCTTGGCGAATTCCAGCATGGGTGCGGGCGCGATTTCCGATGCTTTCAGCACCACGGAACACCCGGCAGCCAACGCCGGGCCCAGCTTGGTCGCGGTCAGGAACATCTGGGCATTCCACGGCACGATCGCGGCCACGACTCCAATCGGTTCTCGTGAGGTAAAGACATGCATGTCAGGCTTGTCGATGGGCAGGACCGTGCCTTCGATCTTGTCTGCCAGACCCGCATAGTAGCGGTAGTAATCGGCAACATATCCGGTTTGCGCCGAGGTTTCCGCCAACAGCTTTCCGCTGTCGGTCGTCTCCAACTCACCCAGGCGCTTGGCGTTTTCTGCCACCAGATCGGCAAGACGATACAGCAGCTTGCCCCGCTGCGTCTGTGTCATATCCCGCCATTCCGGGTCATCCAGAACCCGTTTGGCGGCGGCGATGGCGAGTTCAACATCACTGGGCGCGGCGCACGCGAATGTGGCCCACCCCTGGCCCGTGGCCGGGTTCTGTGACGTCATCACCTGCGAGGCTGATCCTTCGGTCCAGACGCCGTCAATGAACAGCTGAAAATGCGGTAGGTTTCCCATGGTGGTCCTCACTGAAATGCCGGCATCACGTCGTCGATGAATCGCGCCAAAGAGGCACGCTTACGTTCGTTGGTCATGCCGCTGTCGACCCAGAACGAAAACTCGTCATAACCCAGATCTTCATAGCGCTTGATCCGGTCGATCACCTGTTGGGCGGTCCCAACTGTCAGATCACGGCCCAAATTTTCTTTGGTATACATCGGGTTCGCGTCCATCTCGGCTTCGGTAATCGGCTTGATCAAGCCCTGTTCAACTGGCCGTTTGTTCATGAACCATGCACCAAAGTAATTGTAGTAACGGCGCAGATTTTGCACGCCCTGCGCAACATCGTCGTCATCTTTTCCGACATAGGTGTGGTGCAACAGCATGATCTTGGGGCGCGGCCCCGCGTAGCTGTCACAGGCATCGTTGAACCGCGCCATCAGGGTCTCGATCTCTTCCATGCCCTGCCACAGTGGGGTGACCTGAATATTGAATCCGTTGTGAACGCCGAATTCATGGCTGTTTGGGTCCCGCGCCGCGATCCAGATTGGCGGGCCGTCCTCCTGATATGGTTTCGGTGCCGAAGTTGCGGCCGGAAACGCATAAAACTCGCCTTCATGGGAACAATCGCCCTTCCAGATCTGAGGCAACAGCGGGGTGGACTCGCGCATGCGCTGCCCAGCTTCCCATGCGTCCATTCCCGGCATCAGGCGTTCATATTCATAGGAATACGCACCGCGCGCGATCCCCAACTCGATACGCCCTTTTGTCATCTGATCCGCTGCGGCGGCCTCACCTGCCAGTTTGATAGGATGCCAGAACGGCGCAATTACCGTCCCGGTCCCCAACCGCACATTGCGCGTGTGGTGTGCCAGATCGACCAGAGACAGGAACGGGTTCGGCGCAATGGTGAATTCCATCCCGTGATGTTCGCCGGTCCAGACCGCCCGCATGCCACCATCGTCAGCCATTTTTACAAGGCTCACGAATTCATCGTAAAGCACATCGTGAGGCTGATCCGGCGTCAGACGTTCCACGTGGGCAAACAGTGAAAACTTCATCAAATGGCTCCTTTACCGAAACTGTGAATTTCGCCGCGCTCAGCGTCACCGAGATACAGCCCGAAAACGCCTTCGCGGGCTTCAAGGGCGTAGCGGGTCATCATGTGGTGCAAACTTTTGCTGGCATAGGTCAGACCGGCCAGATCCCCGATATCTACCCATTTGGCATTGCCCGTCTGGGTGGTCTGACCGCAGGACGCCAGAAAGAACGTATAGTGCAGGTTCGTTTCGGCATCGTTGAACGAAGAATAAACCTGTTCGATCTGCGCCTGAATGCCCCGATCGGAAAGGCCCTGTGCCAGCCTGTTGCGTTGCCCCCCGGGTTCTGCACCGGCGATTTGAACCGGGCGAAATGCGCCTTGGTGGCATTCCAGAAGAACTTTGCCATTCGCCGCGACAATCGCGCCGCAGATTGTTGGAACCTGCGCGTCCATTTCACGCTCAAGTCCAAGACTGAAGTACGATCCGTTAACGTAGCCCAGACCGTTTCCACCGATATGGGTGAAGTCTGTGACACGACCAATCAGAACCGTGTGGTCGCCTGCGGGCAGCGCCTGATGCGTTTCACAACTGAACTGCGCCAGCGCTCCGTCGATCAGCGGCAAGCCATTGGCCCCGTCGCTATGCGCCACCCGACCAAATCGGTCGCCCTTGAAACTAGCGAAGGTGTTCGAGACGCCCTGCTGCCCATCTGCCAGAACATTCACCGCAAAGTGCGCGCATCCGGCAAAGGTATCGTGGGTGGACAGAAACTTGCCGGGACAGACCAACAGCAAGGGCGGATCAAGCGACACAGACGTGAAGGAATTCGCCGTGAACCCGACCGGGTTGCCGGACGTATCCCGGGTCGTCACAACCGTCACGCCGGTCATGAAGTTGCCGAAAGCATCACGCAGGGCGCGGGTATCAACCTCGGTCATGGCAGGCACCTCCGAACGAACTCAAGCAAATTGGCGTTAACGTTAGCCGGGTGCGTCATGGGCATCATGTGGGCGGCGTTCGGAACAATTTCGACACGCCCATTTGTCACCTTCTGCGCCATGCCCTGTGACATGCCCGGTGTGGAATTCGGCTCATCCCCGCCCGTCATAAACAGTGCCGGGCATTTGATTTGCCCCAGTTGTGCGTTAGTCGGTCCATCGCTTTCGGCGAAGACGGTATAGGCCGCTTTGTAGGCGCTCGGATCGACATCTTTTAGCCAACGCGAACAGGCTTCGCATTCTTCGGAAACCTGATCGCCAAACCAACGCTGCAAAGTCACGGTGGGATCGTTCATGGCCTCAGCATCCAGCGCCGCCGCGCGTGTCGTAACAGCCACGCGCGCTTCGGGGGTTCGGCGGTAAATTGCGTTCAACGCGGCAATGCCTCTCACCTGATCATGACCCGATGCCGCAATGTCCAAAGCGATCAAGGCGCCCATGGAATGCCCAATCAGAACGGCAGGCTCGGTCAATCGGGCCGCGATCGGGTTGGCGTATCCATCCAGCCCAATAGCACTTTGGAACGGGGTTTCCCCGTGCCCGGGCATATCCGGACACAGAACACGATACCCGGCGGCAGACAGCGCATCGATCTGTGCGCCCCAGGCTTCGGCCCGCAAGCCAACGCCATGGAGCAG
This sequence comes from Ruegeria sp. CDSC054, assembly GCF_059610645.1. Classification (NCBI taxonomy): domain Bacteria; kingdom Pseudomonadati; phylum Pseudomonadota; class Alphaproteobacteria; order Rhodobacterales; family Roseobacteraceae; genus Ruegeria; species Ruegeria sp. CDSC054. The sequence goes on from NZ_JBXWOA010000001.1 coordinate 511,801, forward strand.
AACCACAAGCGGGCCTTCGCCTTCGTCTATCGCGGCGAGCCCGCCGATGTCAGACCGAGGCCGGGTTGTCCACGTCATGGCCCAGATCCTTCAAGTCCTGATAACGGTCGCCAATACGATGATGCGGACGGCCCGAGGTTGCTCCGCCCAAAACCACAACAATCTCATCCGCACGGGGCGCATCGGGGATGGCGAATTGCAGCGTCAGGTAATGCGACCGGCGGCCTGCATCGTTCTTGTCCATCAATGGCACCATGATCGGTGTGTTCGCAGGCCCCCGGGTGTTGGTGAATGAAAGATAGGACTTGGCGCCAACTGCCTGCCGGAAGATATTTCCGAAATGCAGCGTGTGGATCAGGCCCGAAGCATGCTCGACCTCTCCGTCCAACCCCACAACCGCGGCCTTGCCATAAGCCTCAATCGCCTCGCCGCTTCCGGCCAGCGCGATCATCCTGTCGGTCAATTCTTGGCCCAGAATTGGGCCATAGGCCAAAATTTCAGGCCGCAGATCTTCGACGAAACGTCCGGCCCAAGGGTTCGTGACAACCGCTGCCACGGCGAACATGCGCCACGGCCGTTCGGCTTTGCGATATCCTTCGATCAGCACTTCTTCGTCGAAGGTCACTATTTTACGAATTTCCGGCTGCACGTTATCCCCCAATCTTGAGTACGAGAAATATCTTTGATTGGCCGGCACTTTGACAAACGAAAGAAGTTGGGTCTTAGGTATTAACAAAGCTACTAGGTCGGTTGCACATGCCCAAAACACTGCCCCCCCTTACATGGTTCAGGTCGTTCGAGGCCGCGGCCCGAAGGTTGAGCTCAACAGCTGCGGCGGATGAAATCGGATTGACCCAATCCGCCGTAAGCCAGCAAATCAGGTCGCTGGAATCCCGGCTTGGCGTCGTCCTGTTTCATCGGCACCCGCGCGGTCTTTCCTTGACGGATGAAGGGCGAAAGCTGCTGCCGCAAGTCGAAGCCGCACTGCAATTGCTGCAATCCGCCGCCTCTCCGTATTTGGCAGAGGAACGGGCCAGACACGTCACTGTTGCGGCGTCGATCAGCATCATCGAATGGTTGATTTCCCCTGCCCTGCCCCAGTTTCGCGACCAAAACCCAGACACGTCCATTCGCTTTGTCAGCACGATCTGGCCCGATGAATACTCGGCCCTGCGCGCCGATGTCGAAATCCGGTTCGGGTCGGAAAAACAGGTTGGACGGGATGCAATGCCCTTACGACCAAATGACCTGATTGCGGTAAAAGCACCTGGCTTGGTTGGCGCTTTTCAGGACTTGCCGTTGATCGAGGCCGTGGGAACGTCAGACAACTGGTCAACCTGGGCGGAAGTCACCGGTCATAAAATCCATACCCCGGCCTATTATGTCGATTCTTACGGCCTCGCCTTGCAATTGGCGGCTTCCGGGAACGGCGTGGCCTTGGTGAATGCACTTATCGCTGATCACGCTCTGCAGACCGGACAGGTCGCGCGTGCTTTCGATGAGACTGCTCCAGCGGCCGAAGGGTACTTTCTGGCCGTGCAGCGCGCATCACCCGAGGTTGACGCCTTTGTATCATGGTTTTCACAATTGGTTCCCGGCTCGGCACAGCAAAGGGTCTGATTCAGACACACCAATGTCGCATCTGAGGATATCGCTGAGCAGGAAAATAGTTAATTCTGGCAAAAAAGGTCCGATTCATGCGATATTCAGGCTTTCGAGTCATCAAAGAGGCGCTTACCGGCCACAAAGGGTGGAAACCGGTCTGGCGTGACCCCGAACCCAAAACTCATTACGACATTATCGTCATAGGCGGTGGTGGTCATGGGCTGGCGACGGCCCATTATCTGTCGAAGGTCTACGGTCATCGCAATGTCGCGGTTGTCGAAAAGGGCTGGATCGGCGGAGGCAATGTCGGGCGGAACACAACGATCGTCCGCTCGAACTACATGCTGGACGGGAATGAGCCGTTCTATGAATTCTCGATGAAATTGTGGGAAGGGCTTGAACAAGACCTGAACTACAACGCCATGATGAGCCAGCGCGGAATACTCAACCTGTTCCACACGGATGGTCAGCGCGACGCTTATACGCGGCGCGGCAATGCGATGATCCTGCACGGTGCAGATGCCGAATTGCTGGATGCCGATCAGGTGCGCAAAGAACACCCCTATCTGAATTTCGACGACGCGCGTTTCCCGATCAAAGGCGGTCTGGCCCAGCGGCGGGGCGGCACCGCGCGCCACGATGCCGTGGCCTGGGGCTTTGCCCGGTCCGCGGACAGCCACGGTGTCGACATCATCCAGAATTGCGAAGTCACCGGACTGCGTATCGAGAACGGCAAATGCCTGGGCGTCGAGACCTCAAAGGGCTTTATCGGGGCTAACAAAGTCGGCTGCGCTGTTGCCGGAAACTCGGGCCGGGTGATGGGCATGGCGGGCATGCGCCTACCGATCGAAAGCCACGTGTTACAGGCGTTTGTGTCCGAGGGTCTGAAGCCGGTTCTGCCCAGCGTCATCACCTATGGGGCCGGACATTTCTATGTCAGCCAGTCCGACAAAGGTGGGTTGGTCTTTGGCGGCGACATCGACGGTTACAACACCTATGCGCAACGCGGGAACCTGCCGGTGGTCGAAGATGTCTGCGAAGGCGGCGTCTCATTGATGCCGATGATCGGGCGTGCCCGCCTGCTGCGCATGTGGGGTGGTGTTATGGACATGTCGATGGATGGCTCACCCATAATCGACCGCACGCCGGTCGAGGGTCTCTATTTCAACGGCGGATGGTGTTACGGCGGGTTCAAGGCGACCCCGGCGTCCGGTTACTGTTTTGCGCATCTGTTGGCGAAGGACGAACCGCACTCTACCGCCACAGCCTATCGTCTCGACCGGTTCCGCACGGGCCGGATGATCGACGAAAAAGGCGTGGGCAATCAGCCCAACCTGCATTGAGGGGAGCACGAGAATGATTATCAACCATCCCCTTCTGGGCCCGCGCGACGCATCTGAATTCACCTATCTGGGTGACGCATCACTGATCAACCGTCCTGATTGGCGGGCCGATAACGCGGCGGACGCGTTCTATGAATACGGCTACTTGCGCGACAATCCCGCAGGCGAGCATCAAGAACTCTGGTATCACGAGGCTGGCGACCGATCCTGGCTGGTCGTGACCCGCGACACCACCACTCATGAGATTTCTAAGGTAGAACTGGCCCGCGATGTGGCCCGCGCGCGGGGGCGATCCAAATGACGCAATCCAACAGGCTGGGCGGTGGCCAGATCGACCGCAACACCACTGTTAACTTTCGGTTCGACAACCGCAACTATACCGCCCATCCCGGCGATACACTGGCTTCGGCTTTGCTGGCCAATGACGTGCGGTTGATCGGACGCTCGTTCAAGTATCACCGCCCACGCGGCCTTCTGACCGCCGGATCCGAGGAACCCAACGGCATTGTCGAGCTGCGCTCTGGCAACCGGCAGGAACCCAACACACGGGCCACAACGACCGAGATGTTTGACGGGCTTGAGGCGCAATCGCAGAACCGTTGGCCCAGCCTGAAATTCGATGCGCTTGGCGTAAACGACCTGTTCTCGAATTTCCTGTCCGCCGGGTTCTACTACAAGACCTTCATGTGGCCGGCCGCTTTTTGGGAAAAAATCTATGAGCCGATCATTCGCCGCGCCGCTGGCCTTGGCTCTTTGTCGATGGAGGCTGACCCCGACGAATATGACAAAGGGTTCCGCCACTGTGATCTGCTGATCATCGGTGCCGGTCCATCGGGCTTGATGGCAGCCCTGACCGCAGGGCGCGCGGGTGCCGACGTTATCCTGGCAGATGAAGACTTTCGGTTCGGCGGACGTCTGAACAGCGAGACATTCTCGGTCGACGACCAAAGCGCCAGCGACTGGGCCGCGCAGGCTGTCGCCGAACTGTCAAGTATGCCCAATGTCCGCTTGATGGCCAGAACAACCGTCATCGGCGCGTTCGACCATGGCATTTATGGCGCTGTAGAACGGACCGGAGATCACGTGGCCACCCTGCCCGCCGGTAAGCCGCGCCAGATCCTGTGGCGTATCTACACCAAGAAGGCCTTGCTGTGTGTTGGCGCGACCGAGCGTCCGATTGCGTTCGAAAACAACGACCGCCCCGGCATCATGATGTCCAGCGCGTTGCGAACCTATGCCAATCGGTTCGCGGCCACAGCCTCTCAGCGCGTGGCGATCTTCACCAACAACGACGACGGTCATCGCACCGCCGCCGACCTGCATGCCAAGGGCGTTCACATTTGCGCCATTGTCGACGTACGTGAGGATGCTCCGGTCAACTACGATTACGAAGTCCTGAGCGGCGCTCAGGTTGTGAATACCAAGGGGCGTCTTGGTCTCACCTTTGTCGAAGTTGCCCTGCCCGACGGCTCGACCCGCACGCTGGATTGCGGCGCGCTGGGCGTTTCGGGGGGGTGGAACCCGAATGTGCACCTGACCTGCCATCAGCGCGGGCGTCCGGTCTGGAACAACGATCTGGCCGCCTTTGTGCCCGGTTCAAATCTGCCCGTCGGATTGACTGTCGCGGGCGCAGCGAACGGAGTGATGTCTACGCAAGGTGCATTGCAATCCGGTGCCGAGGCTGCCGCGGCAGCGCTGGAGCTGAGCGTTGCTCAGCCTGTCTTGCCCGAGGCCGAGGATACTCCGATCGCGCAGAAACCGTTCTGGTATGTCGAAGGCTGCAAACGCGCATGGCTGGACCAGCAAAATGACGTGACCGTCAAAGACGTCAAACTCAGCTATCAGGAAGGGTTCCGGTCAGTTGAACACCTGAAACGCTATACCACGCTGGGCATGGCGACTGATCAGGGCAAGACCTCGAACACCAGCGCATTGGCGATCATGGCCGAGGTGGCCGGAAAGACGATCCCCGAAACAGGAACAACCATTTTCCGCCCGCCCTACACGCCTGTTCCGATCAGCACTTTCGCCGGTCGGATGAAGGGACAAGAATTCCACCCCACGCGCCTGACGCCCTCGCATTATTGGGCCAAGGAACGGGGCGCTGTGTTTGTCGAGGTCGGCAACTGGCTGCGCGCGCAGTGGTTCCCCCTTCCGGGCGAAACACATTGGCGCGAGTCCGTGGATCGCGAGGTCCGTCAGACCCGCGCCTCCGTCGGGGTGTGCGACTGTACGACACTGGGCAAGATCGACGTCCAGGGTGCGGACGCGGCTGATTTCCTGAACCGCGTCTACGCGAACGGTTTCGCCAAGCTTCCCGTGGGAAAAACCCGCTATGGCCTGATGCTTCGCGAAGACGGCATGGTGATGGATGATGGCACAGCCGCGCGTCTGGCCGAGGATCATTTTGTCGTCACAACGACCACGGCCAACGCGGTAAATGTCTATCGTCACATGGAATTTGTGCGCCAATGCCTGTTCCCGGATATGGATGTGCAGCTGATCTCGACCACCGAATCCTGGGCGCAATATGCTGTCGCTGGTCCCAATTCGCGCAAGCTGCTGCAAAAGATTGTCGACCCTGAATTCGACATCTCGAACGACGCGTTCCCGTTCATGGGCTGTGGCAACATTACGGTCTGCGGCGGGTTGCGGGCGCGGCTGTTCCGGATCTCATTTTCGGGAGAGTTGGCCTTCGAAATCGCGGTGCCTTCGCGCTATGGCGACGCCCTTATGCGACGTTTGATGGCCGACGGCGAAGAATTTGACGTAGTCCCCTACGGCACCGAAGCGCTGGGCGTCATGCGGATCGAAAAGGGCCACGCGGCCGGCAACGAGTTGAATGGCACCACAACGGCATTGAATCTTGGATTGGGTAAGATGGTGTCGAAAAAGAAAGACAGCATCGGATCGACCCTGTCCGAACGAGAGGCCTTGGTAGAACCGGATGTCCTGCGGCTGGTCGGGATCAAACCGGTATCGCCCGAAGAAAAAGTCACCGCTGGTGGCCATTTGATGAACACGACCGGCCCGGTGGATGCCGCGCACGATCAGGGCTATGTCACTTCGGCTGCGTATTCGCCCATTCTGAACAGCAATATCGGGCTGGGTCTTTTGAGGGACGGTGCCAACCGAATGGGCGAGAAAATGCGCCTTGTGTCCCCATTGACCGATCTGACCGTCGAAGTCGAAATTGTATCGGCCCATTTCGTTGACCCCGAAGGAGAGCGTCTGCGTGCATGATCTAGTTGCAATAACCGCATTGGGCGGGTCCGAACCGCAGGTCGACACTGTTGGCGGGGTTACGTGCCTGGAAGTTCCGGGCGTCGCGTTGGCATCTGTCGCCGCACGAATGGGACAAGAAACCAAGGCCAGCAAAGCCCTGGCCAAGCTGATCGGTGCCCCTGCTCCCAATGTCGGCCAACATGCTGGTGACACTGTCACCGCCTTTTGGGCCGGTCCGGATCAGTGGATGATCGAGGCGCCTTTTGACACGCACGAAGAGCTTACTGATCAGGTGAAGTCCGCTTTGGGCGATACCGCGTCGGTGACAGAACAGACCGACGGTTGGACACGGTTCGACCTGAATGGGGATCAAATACCGGCAGTGCTGGAGCTGTTGTGCATGCTTGATCTTCGTAAAATGGACGCGGGCAACGTCGCTCGTTGCTCAATTCACCACGTTGGCTGCTTTGTTCTCTGTCACTCAGATAAGGCGTTCAGCATTTATGGCCCCCGTTCATCCGCCGGGTCGTTGCATCATGCCATTGTCACTGCAATGCGGTCGGCGTTGTAAAGCAACGTCAGACTGACGGCAGCGGCGCGTTACCTTCGACACGGAAGCGGTTGATTCTGCGACGGTCTTCGCTGGGGCTTAGCCCAAAGGCCGACCGATAATGCGTCACAAGCGGCGCCACTGAACCATAGCCAATCGCAGCGGCGATGTCTGCGATTGGATCTTTGGTATAGACCACCATCTGCCGTGCCGCCTTCATGCGCATGGCGCGATAGTAATGGCTGGGGCTTTGGCCCGTCGCCTGCTTAAATGCGCGTTCCACCTGGCGCGGCGTAACCCCGATCTGCTGTGCGGCCTCTGCGATGGAAATCGGATCGCTCATATGACCGGCGAACAGGTCGACGCAGCGCGACACCAACGGTGGAAGGCTGTCCCCGGTTTCCGGCGCGGTCGTGGTCGGAACCTGTTGCCGCACACCGGCCCCCCGCATCATCGGATGTTGGAACCAACAGGCAACCTCGTGTGCAACATCGCCACCCAGCCGATCCTCGATCAGATGCAGGGCCAGATCGAACCCGGCAGCGGCACCGGCTGCAGTGTAGCGTGTCGCCGTTTTCACGATCACCTCGCTACGCGAGTCGACTTCGGGAAACTCAGCCAGAAATGCGGCCTCATAGCACCAATGGACGGAAACAGGTTGCCCCCCCATCACCCCGGACCGGACCAATGGGAAAACACCACCGCTAATCCCACCCAAAACAGTGCCATGCCGTCCAAGACTGCGCAGAGCACCGTTGCCAACGGTTGTATTATCAAAGCCGGACGTTGGGCTGCTGAGAAGGAACAAGATGTCGATATCCTTGCAGTCGGCCAGAGATTGCTCGGCCTCGAACCGGACACCTGCGCTGGATCGTATTTTCTGTTGGCGCTCGGACAGCAGCGACCAGCAGAACGCCTCTTGCCCGGCGATTTCATTAGCCGCCCGCAACGGCTCGATCACCGAGGTCAGGCAAGCCATGGGAAAGCCGTCGAACAGCAAAAAGCCGATTTTGATTCTGTCTTCATTGCGCATAAGGCTGTTCTAACAAGATTTCCACAACTGCCCTATGCGAAGTTCATGCCCACCGGATCAAGCCGATGATCGCCGAGGCCGCATAAAAGCCCTGCAACAACAAGAACGTCCAGCGGCGATCAATCACGGCCCAGGCCGCAAACAGGCCCGAGGACAATAACAACAGGGCAAAACCGACCAACTCGGCCCCCGTATTCGAAGCGATCAACAATGCATAGGCCATGGCCAGAACCGAACCGGTGATTTCGAATACGGTCGTCAGACCGCGCCGGTCACGGGTTTTGATTTGATCCGTCATAGCTCAGCCCTTTCGCTTCAGGAGATTGATCAGCGGCGCGGGTGTCTGTTTGGGCTGATCATTTATCGGGGATTGACCGCAGTTTTTCGGCAACTTGTGAACGACGGGAACCTGATCAGTGACCGACCCATTAAGCGCCGGATTCCAAGGTCGTTCGGACTGACCAAGACACGCCAGATCGAACAAGTGTACCCTGTTGCCCGCCGCTGCCCGTACAGGCGGCACGTCGCACCGTATGTAAGATAATGTGCTGTGGACCAAAATCACCGGATCGCCTTCCCTATGGGTTCCAACGGCCATCCGCGAGGTTTTGATCACCATGTGGTCCGAGACGAGATCTGTCATGCGACGGTTCCTGAATGCTGAATTTTCTAACTGGTAACTCGATGCTCGCATGTGACACAAATGAATGATATTCATGGTGTGATCCAAAATTGTCATGGTGCTGCAAATGACCGACCGATTGGAAATTGACGCCCTGCGCGCCCTTCTGGCTATCGCAACCCATGGCGGCGTGACGCGCGCGGCCGAGCATCTGGCGCTGTCGCAATCGGCAGTCAGCCACAAAATCAGACGGTTAGAGCAAGCCCTGGACTGCGATCTGCTGGCGCGACGACCCGGTGGCCCTCTGTTCACGGATACTGGTCTGCGCCTGTGCGACTATGCCCGCCGAATATGTGCCCTGCACGATGAGGCGCTGGCCAGTTTGGGCAAGAAACCCTTGGCCGGCGCACTCCGGCTGGGCATGACCGAAGACACGGCAACCAGCGACATCGCCCGCATATTGGGTCGTTTCACACGGCTTTACCCGGACGTTCAGGTCCGAACACGCACCAGTCAAAGTCTGAACGTGCAAGAGTGGTTGAAGGCCGGAGAGTTGGATGTCGCCGTCATGCAAATCTTTCGGCACGATGCGCGGCCAGATGACCTGATCCTGTTCGAGGACACACTCCACTGGGTAAAATCACCGGATTTCCAACTGGATACGACAGCACCTGTTCCCTTTCTGTCCTTCGACAGCCAATGTTTCTATCGCAAATGGGGCTTCGGAGATGGGCAGCTGCAAGGGCACCGCTTCGATAACGTATTAGAATGCCCAAGCGCCAATGGCATTCAGTCGGCCGTGCGGTCCGGTTTGGGCGTCGCCCTGTTGAATGGAATGCATGTCACACCGGACATAGAGGTGATCAAAGGCGTATTCCCCGATCCCCCGGCCATCGTTTTTGTCGCGCGTATGCATGTTAAGCGCCGAAACCCTGCCGCGATGGCGCTGGTTCAAGAGATCAGCCGCGAGGTTGAAGGCGCCAACCCTTTGAAAGTGGTCAGCTGAGTGTTTGTACCGGAAGAGCCTAAACAACGACCTCTACGATGGCCGGGTTTTCCGTCGACTTCTGCGGATGGGAAGAGTGGTTTGCCGAAGGAACCTAAGACCAAGAGCTAGGTCAATCAGCTCCTCAGGTCAGGCCTGATCAATTGCGCGGTCCCGTTTCTGCAACGCGCGGATACGCATCCGCTGTGCCGCATGAACATGGGCGCGCATCGCCAGCTCGGCTGCGTCGCCGTCACGAGCCTTTAAGGCTTCCATCACACGGCGATGCTCACCTGCGGCATCGTCCGCGCGCTGACCGTCCAGCATTTGGGACGGGCCCAATATCAACAACGCCTTTTGCAGCGATAGCATCGACTTTGTGAGAAATCGGTTTTTGGCGGCATCCAATAGCGTGGCGTGGAAAATACGGTGCAACTGGGCGGCCACCGGACCGGTGCCAGCCTCGGCAAGGCGATTGTTCAGGACATTCAGTTCGTCCAGTTCCACATCCGAAGCCGAGCGTGCCGCCAAACGTGCCGCCGTGCCCTCAAGTACGGCGCGCATTTCGTACAGCTCCATGACTTCCGAATAGCTCAGGCTGCGAACCGTTGCGCCCAGCCTAGGGACATGCGTAACCAACCCATCCGCTTCGAGTTGCCGTATCGCTTCGCGCACAGGTGTTCGGCTGACACCCAGTCTTTCGGACAGCTCGATCTCTCTCAGCCGTTCACCAGGCAACAAAACACCCTCGCGAATTTCATCTAGCAAGCGCTGATAAGCGGAATTCCCCTGCGGGCCGGTCTGATTAGGATCTTCTTGAGTTTTCATCATTCTCAATCTTGCATATTGAGTCTCTTTGTATACATTTGGATACATGCCTTAGTCAACGAAATCGGACACTATCCTTGACCGCCTCAAGCCTTCATTTGTCGCCGCTGATGCAACGGTCAGTCACGCTGATATTGGCTATGTTGGGAACTGCAGTTTTTTGGGCGTTAAACCTGCCGCTGCCCTTTCTGTTCGGGCCGATGTCAGCGTGTTTGATTGCCGCTTTGGCACACGCACCCATGCGGGATTTCGGGCAAGTCTCGGTCGCGTCCAGAACTATACTTGGCGTCGCGGTCGGGGCGTCGATCACACCCAGCCTGTTCGCGGAACTACCAAAGATGGCGGCGTCCCTTTTGCTGATACCAGTATTTATCCTGCTGATTGCAATGGTTGGCGTGCCGTTCTTTCGTAAATTCTGGGGCTTTGACGACAAAACTGCGTTTTTTGCAGCCATGCCGGGCGGGTTTCAGGACATGGTTATCTTTGGAGCCGAGGCCGGTGCCAATCCGCGAACCCTATCGCTGATCCACGGGACGCGCGTATTGATTATCGTCACCCTTGCCCCTTTGTTCCTGACTTTGTTTTACGGTGCCGAACTGACCAACCCGTTGGGCGAACCTGCCTCGGCCCTACCCTTGCATGAACTGATACTCATGGCGGTCGCAGCTTTTGTCGGCTGGAAAGGTGGAGAGAAGATCGGGCTTTTCGGTGCCTCGATTCTTGGACCATTAATCCTGACAGCGGCCTTATCGCTTGGGGATTTCATCCATACCCGCCCCCCGCGCGAGGCGATCCTGTTCGCCCAATTCTTCATCGGCTGTGGGATCGGCGTCAAGTTCGTCGGCGTCACGTGGTCGGAACTCACACGCGTCGTGGCGGCTGGGTTCACCTATGTGATCTTGCTGGCCGTTCTGGCCGCTGCTTTCACGGCAGTGGTCACCACGCTGGGGCTGGGCCATCCGGTCGAAGCCTTTCTAGCTTTTGCACCGGGCGGTCAGGCAGAGATGACAGTGCTGGCCATCGTATCAGGGGCGGATCTGGGCTATGTGGTCACACACCACCTGGCGCGCATTGTCGTCGTGATCATCGGCGCGCCAGTCGCGGCCAACCTACTTCTGCGCTGGTCGAAATCCAGGGGTTGACGGATTCACGTCCAAACGCGGCTGGATGAATGTTGATAGGGGATTGTGGCGGAGAGACAGGGATTCGAACCCTGGAGACGGTCTCCCGCCTACACACTTTCCAGGCGTGCGCCTTCGACCACTCGGCCACCTCTCCGTGCCGGCGTTATTTGAACTATCGCCGAGGGATTTGCAAGGCCCCATTGAGGTGAAATTTCACCTGAAATCGAAAGCCTTGCAAAGGCGTTTAAATCTCGTCGCCGTCACCATCAGCCAAATCGCCCTCGGTCATCTCGACGGGATTTGTGGATGGCTTTGCCGACGGTATTTCGTCGGTGTTCTCGCTGGGTTGGGCTTCGCTGCCCTGCAACACCTCGGGGTTACGCAACCAGAGATCGCGCTGTGCAAACGGGATTTCGATCCCCTCTTCGACAAAGCGCTGGTTGATCTCGTGGTTCATGTCGGATTTGACTGACAGCACCCAGTTCACATCGCGCAGGATGGCCCGGATTTCAAAGTCCAGCGAATCTGCGCCAAACCCCTGGAACACCACACTGGGCGCTGGATTCGCCAGAACCATCGGGTGTGAATTCGCGATTTCGCCCAGAATCTTCTCCACCATTCGGGTATCAGTCCCATAGGCGACGCCGACCGGCACAATCACCCGCCCGATCGTATTGCCGCGTGTATAGTTCGTGACAACGCCGCTGATCAGGTCCGAGTTCGGAACGATCACATCCGTGCGGTCAAACGTCTCGATCCGCGTGGACCGGACGGAAATATCACGGACGTACCCCATCATCCCATTCACGTCGATCCAATCCCCTTTCGAGATTGGGCGTTCGACCAAAAGGATAATGCCCGACACAAAATTCGACACGATGGTCTGCAGACCAAAGCCGATCCCGACTGACAACGCACCGGCAACAATAGCCAGCGATGACAGGTTGAAACCGGCAATCGTTATCGCAACCAGCGCGGCCAGGAAAATACCGACATACCCGGTGCCCGAAACAATCGCGTTTTGCCCGCCTGGATCAATGCTGGTCTTTGGCAACAGAGAATTGCGCAGCCCGCTTTGCAGCATCCGCGTCAGGCCATAGCCGATGGCAAATATGACAAGGAACGTAAAGAAGTTGCTGGGCGAGATGGTTACCCCGCCAATGTCAAACCCCTGCAGCAGGCGCGACCAGACTTCCTGCAGGTCGGTTTGACGCGCACCCCAATACAGCGCGAGCACGGGCATAGCCAGAATGGCCATTGCAAAGCCGATGAGAACCGAAAACAGCGAGTCCTTGGCCTTATCGCCCTGCCCGCCGAGCCAGCCGTAAACAGACGTCAGGAAGCGTTGGACGATGACCAGCGCTGCAATAAGAACCAATGAACGCACGGCCGGGAAAACGATTGCCTCAGCCGCATTCGTATACCCCAGCATCGCTAAAATCGGGCTGGCGATCCCCAGGAAGAACAAAGCGCGTCGAATGAACTCAACCAGTTGGCTGAACCCGGCAGCACGGGCCGTTTCGGACGGCTCACCTGCATCGACCGGGACATCAACGCTGCGGACGCGACGGACGCGAAGAAGAATCAAAGCTGTTGCGACGATGACCGGAAAGGCGACGACGGCGCGCGTCGCATCCGAGATATTTTCGATCTGATCGAACAGGTTCACCAGTTCATGCAGGATCAGGAGCCCGGCAAGAAAGTCGAGGTAGACGCGTAACTCAGTGACTTTCTGGCGGGACAGTTTTTTGAACCCCTGCGCCGCTTGCAGCACGTAAACCTGTCGGCCAATCCAGTCATAATACAGGATGATCGCCGCCCAATAGGGCACGTTTTCCATCAACAGCGTCCCGCGCAGCCCCAGAACGCCTGTCATCACAACAGCCTGAACCAGAAGCCAGACGCCGAACCAGGGGAGGATAATGCGCAGCAACGAGGTCAGGAACGTCCATACGCCACTTCCCTGCCCTCCCAGGGCTCGCAAACGCGCACCAGCGGCTTCCGACCAGCGCTTGCCGTAAAACAGCAGAACACCAGCAACGAACACCAAAGCCAGAATACCTAGGCCACGGGAACGCAAACGTTCATGAACGACGTCAGTTCTCAGGTTCCGCCGGGCTTCGTTGAACAACGCTTGCGCAGCTTCGTTCACATCAACCCAAGCAGGCCGCCAATGGGTGGGGTTCAGGGGCGACGGTCCGCGCTCTAAAAGTTCTTTCGCCTGACGGTCCCGCAATAGTTTGTCTATCTCGGAAATAAGGCCATTGGCCCGGCTGAATGCCTCTTCCGAGATGATCTGCGGGACGCGCAAACTGTTCAGCTGCTCGTCTAGGTGCTTTCGTAGTGTGGCAATGTCTTCCGGTTCGGTCGCGTCGCCTTCGGGCGCTGCACCAAGAGCCTTGATCTGATTTTCAAGCGTCTGGATACGTTCGGTGTTTGCACCGCGTGCCCGGTTGAAATCGTCCCGGTATTCGTTGATCTCGGCGCGCAGGTTTTCGAGCGACGCGTTCGACGCGCGATCGGCCTCGATCACCGTCTCGGCACGGTCCGCCGTTTTGACCCAGCCCTGATAATATTCGCTTTGACGATCTGTAAGCTGCGCGGCAGCGGGGCCGCACAGCATCGCAATACATACTGCGACAAGGGTCAGAAACAGGCGAACCTGCCGCAGCATCACACGTCCTCAAAAACGCCGGGGATGCTGCGCGGAGCTTCGGTCATCCAGTCCGGGACAGGCAATTCCTTTTCACGCAGGAAGTCCGGGTTGAACAGCTTGGACTGATAGCGGGTGCCATAATCACACAGGATGGTGACGATGGTGTGGCCCGGTCCCAGATCTTTGGCCAGGCGCACCGCACCAGCCATGTTAATGGCGGTTGATCCGCCCATGACCAGGCCTTCATCGCGCAGCAGATCAAAGATGTAAGGCAGCGCCTCGTTATCCGTCATCTGATAGGCAAAATCTGGCTTGAAGCCTTCAAGGTTCTTGGTGATGCGCACCTGACCGATGCCTTCGGCGATCGAGCCGCCCTCCATCGCGATTTCGCCGGTGGTGTAGAACGAATACAGCCCCGCCCCCATCGGATCGACCAGACCGATCTTGACACCTTTGGGCTGAAGCGCGTCCGCTACGCCCGCCAATGTACCGCCCGAGCCCACGGCACAGACGAACCCGTCAACTTTGCCATCGGTCTGTTCCCAGATTTCGGGACCGGTCGTTTCCACATGTGCCTGACGGTTCGCCACATTGTCGAACTGGTTGGCCCAGATCGCACCGTTGGGCTCGGTCTGCGCCAGTTCTTCGGCCAGACGGCGCGAGTAATGCACAAAATTGTTGGGGTTGCGATACGGTGCGGCCGGAACCTGAACCAACTGAGCACCTGCCAGTCGCAGCATGTCCTTTTTCTCTTCGGACTGCGTTTCAGGGATGACGATAACGGTCTTGAATCCCATCGACGCGCCAACAAGCGCCAGACCGATCCCGGTGTTACCTGCCGTGCCTTCGACAATGGTGCCGCCCGGTTTCAGGTCACCGCGCGCGACGGCATCGCGGATGATGTAGAGCGCCGCACGATCCTTGACCGACTGGCCGGGGTTCATGAATTCGGCCTTGCCGAGAATCTCGCACCCGGTCTCTTCGCTGATGCGACGCAGGCGGATCAGCGGGGTTTTTCCGACTGCGTCGGCAAGGTCTCGTGCAATGCGCATGGCGCCCTCATTTCATTTCGGATCAACGCAGATTTACCTGTGGTGCGCGATGACCACAAGCGGCGAAAATCATCCGCGCAGGCGCTCACGGTGACGTGCAAGCCAATGGGCCACAGCCAAAAGCGGCAAATCCTTGTACCCATGGCTGTCGACCCTGTCCATGAAATCGCTGAAAGGCAGAATCTGGGTTCGGATATCCTCGCCTTCCGTGGCCAACCCGCCATCTTCGATGGTCTTGGTCAGATCAGCCAACCCTACATAAAGGTATAGATATTCGGTCGATGACCCGCTGGAGGAATACGCGCCGCCCGCATATTCCAACCTGTTCAACGCAATCTGGGCTTCTTCTTCGGCCTCGCGCAGGGCCGCCTGTTCCGGCGTTTCGCCTGAGTCGATCATTCCAGCAACTGGCTCCCACATCCAGGGTTCAGGATCCTCAGCCAGAAAGATCGGTGCCCTGAATTGTTCGACCAACAGCACCGTGTCCCGCACGGGATCATATGGCAGGACGATCACGGCGCTGCCCTGCATCAGGCTGCTTCGGTTCAGCACTTTGCCCATCGAGCCATCGTACTGGCGATGCTGCAACGCGACTTCTTCCATCCCGAAATAATTGACATATGCCGGTTTACGGTCGTGCACGATGACGTCATTGGCCGTGTCTCGTGCATCGCCTGTCGTACGTTGACGCGCAGCCAGCTTCGCCCATGCACGCGTCCGGATCGACGGAAAGCTGCGCGCAATCTGTCCCGCATCGACTTTGCCGTAATACGCCATAACCTCTTGCGCGGCGAGCATTGTCATCGCGCCCCACTCTTCCAACCAACCCTGCAGGGACCAAAGGCAGCCGCGGTTCCAAAGCCCCGGCTCCGGATAGAAAACAAGGGCTTGCGCATTTGATCCGTCGGCCAAATCAACTGTCTGCGCGCGCAGGTCGTAATCAAAGCCACCTTCGTAGAAGACCAAACGGTTCTGATCTTCCTCATTCAATCCCCGGAGCAATAACCCTTTGGCCAGACTGCCTTCCTCAGGAACAATCATGGGAAAGGCCTGATCCTGCACGCTATGGACTGCATGATCTTTCAGAGTGGCTTGGGCAAATTCAAGTTTGGACGCTGGACGTCCCAAAACAAGCTCCAGCAATGGCAAGTGCCGCAGCGTGCCATAAAAGAACAGATCTGACACTGTTGGGTTCTTTCGTACTTTAAGTTGTTAGCTCACCGCCACCGGCGGGCTGCTTCCTCGGTGACCAGCCCAGTGACCAAAGCCCCAATGACCAAAGTCCACAAGATTTCGGGCACCACAAGTTGCTGACCATATTCAACGCCGATTTTAAAGATAGAGATCAGCGCCTCAAACGGGCCGTCATACCGATGGCGCATTGCCAGGCGGAGCATTTCGTTGACACCCTGAACAAAAAGGCCCCAGAACACCAGCGCCGCCATTCCGGTCAAGCCGTTGTTGATTGCGGCAGTCCAGCCCCGGCCGGCACGCTTGCCCATGATCCACCATCCGCAGATCACGCCCAAAGCCATGTTTACGTAGGTAAACATACCGTAGTTTTTACCTTCATCACCGTTTTCGATGACCATACTCGAAACCAAGAACGCCACGATCAAAAGGCATAAACCGGCAACAAGCTTTGAGGCAGTGGGCATTTCTGAAGTCCGTTCCTTAACTCGGTTTCGCTATAGTGATCTGTGTCACATCGCAATTGCCGGTGTCAAAGGCTGCTCCGCAGGCGGTCAAATAATAATTCCACATGCGTCGAAAACGCTCATCAAAGCCCATTTCCGAGATTTCGTCCCACTTGTCGTTGAACGTGTCATACCAGCGGCGCAGGGTCAGATCATAGCTTTTGCCAAATTCTTTCGAATTGACGACCTTCAAACCCGCCTGAGCAACTTGTTCCTTCAATACGGACGGCGCCGGAAGCATACCGCCCGGGAAAATATATTTCTGAATGAAATCAATACCGTTACGATATACATCCCATCTATGATCCGCGACGGTGATAATTTGCAACGTCGCTTGCGCCCCGGGTTTTAACCGCTCACGCACAGTGTCGAAATACACAGGCCAGTACTTTTGACCTACTGCTTCGAACATCTCGATCGATGCGATTCCGTCATACTGGCCACGTTCATCCCGGTAATCCTGCAACTTGAATTCCACCAAATCTGAAAGGCCAGCATTTTCAATACGCTGCCTCGCAAACCTCAACTGCTCTTGACTGATCGTCAGACCTGTGACCCGCAGGCCACGCTCTTTCGCAGCATATTCAGCAAAGCCACCCCAGCCGCAGCCAATCTCAAGAATATGATCTCCGGGTTTTGCGCCCATTTCATCAACCAGACTGGCATATTTTGCGGTCTGCGCCTTTTCCAGACTTTCCTGCCCTGTTTCGAACAGAGCGCTGGAATAGGTCATCGTGTCGTCAAGCCACAAACCATAGAAATCATTGCCCAGATCATAATGGTACGAGATGTTCTTTTTGGCCTGTGTCCGGTTATTGCGGTGCAACCAGAATCGTAGCCGCTCATACATCTGCACGAGGACTTTGCCGGTGAAATCATCATAGACCGTTTCATTGCCCACATGCACCAGGTCCATAAAGGATCGCAGGTCCGGCGTACTCCAGTCACCTTCCAGATATGCGTCAGAAAAACCAAGTTCACCTTCGCGGACCAGGCGGGCGAAAACGTCTGGATTGTGGATATCCACACGGGCAACCGGCCCGGGTTTGGTGCCCTCGGTTCGGAAGACACGACCATCCGGTAGTCCGATGTCCAATCGGCCGGACTGCATCCGGCTAACCATTTTGAATACTTGCGCAAAGTATCTGGGCAGGTCTTTCTGCCCCTCGGTGGTCATCAAAGTCATCCGCTCTCCCCTGTGCGGCCGCGCAAACAGGCTAGGCCGAGTTTGTGTTTGTGGCAAGTTTTCAATTCGTTACTGGTTTTTTCGGCCCTCATAGGCCGCCAATGCACGCGCCCGACCGGCTGCCAAAGTGACAACGGGTTGCGGGTATGGGTCCTGTGGACTGAGGTTCCATGACTTCGGAACCGCATCAAAATACGCCAGTGCTGTTGCTGGTGGATTGCTCTGCCCCTCGGCAATCCATTGCCGAACGAAGTCAGATTGCGGATCGAACTTTTCCTGCTGTGTTTGCGGATTGAAGATGCGAAAGAATGGCGAGGCATCGGGCCCCGACCCTGCAACCCATTGCCAGCCCATCGCGTTTGCCGCCGGGTCCCAGTCGACCAGACAATCCGCGAACCAATCCATGCCAATTCTCCAATGGGTCATCAGATGCTTGGTCAGGTAACTCGCTACGATCATCCGGGCCCGATTGTGCATTCGCCCGGTCACATACATCTGCCGTAACCCGGCATCGACTGCTGGGATGCCAGTTTTCGCCTGCTTCCAAGCGAGAACTTCGGGCTGGTCCGCATCAGTATTCCAGGGAAATCTATCCCACTCCGGCTTCCAATTACCGCTGAGCAAGGATGGGGTGTGATACATTAGGTGATAAGCAAATTCGCGCCAGACCAATTGGCGCAAATAGGGTTCACCCCCCTGAACGCCCGTCATCCCGGCCCGCTGAATTGCGTGCCAGACACTGCGTGGGCCAATTTCACCTAACGAAAGATACTCGGACAGGTTAGATGTCCCGTCCAAGTCCATACGATCCCGGTGATCTGAGTAGTCGGCGATGCGGTCCAGAAAATGATGCAAAGACTCAAAAGCCGCGGTTTCGCCCGGTCGGACATGGGGTGTGACCACGGATGCTCCGCGGCGCATCTGCGTGCCCAGATGCCAATCTTGGAGATTTTCGGAAACAGGCCACGTCGCAGGCGATCTGAGATGGGCCACAGCATCGCTGGGCATCGGAACGTCGCGGCTGCGCACTGAACGCCACATCGGCGTGAACACGCGGAACGGCTGCCCTGTTTTCGTCGCCACGGTCCAAGGCTCGAACAAAAGATGGCCGGCGAAGGACTTAACGGTGACATTTTGGTCGGTCAGCGCTGTCTTGATTTTCGTATCTCTGGCAATGGCGTCAGGGTCATATGCGCGGGTCCAGTAAACGCTGCTTGCACCGGTTTCGACGACAAGCTGCCGCAGAACGGTCAGCGCATCCCCTTGACGCAAGATCAGGCGGCTGCCAGACAGCTCTAGCGTCCTTGCAAAAGCCTTAAGGCCCAATTCAAGCCGCCATTTCGGTGCTGCGCCCAAAGCCTGGACCGAGTGGTCCAAAATAAAAACTGGTATGATTGTTCGCCCGCTCTCAACCGCGGCGCTCAGTGCAGGATGGTCCGACAGGCGCAAATCCCGTCGGAACCACATGATAATCGGTGACCGCTGCTGTTCCATGTCCGCCCTGCTCTTTTCTTCTTTCTTCGGTTACGAAGCAGAGGCGGAATTGGATCACAAAACGTCGTCTAGTGCATTCAAAAGCTGATCAATTTCCTGTTGAGACGTATAGTGCGTGAAACTGACCCGCAGCACGCCTTGATCCAGATCGACCCCCATCGCGGTTAACGGACGCACGGCATAGAAATCTCCGCCACCAGCCATGACGCCATATCCAGCCAGATCAGCGGCAACGGCTTCTGCATTGCGGTTCAGCGCCAGGGCCACAGTCGGCGCGCGGCGGTTGGCATCGGATGTTCCGATCAGGCGAACGGCGTTGCGGTCTTTGACTGCGTCCAAAACCGGTTGCAACAATGCAACCTCGTGCGAGCGCATCAGATCATGGGCGAATGAACCACGCTCGGCCGCTTCGCCGGTTGGCCCGCTATGATGGTCGCACAGCAGATCAATGTAATCCGCCATCCCCGCGCTGGCCGCGATCTGGGCATGGTCCGGCCCCGCCGGAGCAAACCGTTGGTACAGCACGTCGCCGTTGAAGTAGTGCCCCTGGTTCGGCAACATTTCACCTAGCGTACGCCGGATGACCATACACCCCTGATGCGGTCCGTATGTTTTGTAGGCCGAAAACAGATAGATATCCGGCCCCAGATCACCCACATTCGGAAACCCGTGTGGCGCGTAGGACACCCCGTCCACGCACACAAATGCCCCCGCGGCATGAGCAATCGCGGTGATCTCAGTCACCGGGTTGATCTCTCCGATCACGTTTGAGCAATGGGGAAAGCACACCACACGAACATTTTCGTCCAGCAGGTTTTCCAGGTCCATCGGGTTCAGCGAGCCAGTTTCGGGATCAATCTGCCATTCGCGGATTTCGATCCCCTCGTCCGCTAGCCGCCGCCACGGACCTGAATTTGCCTCGTGATCCTGATTGGTGACAACAATGGCCTCGCCCGGTTGCATCCATTGGCGAAAAGCCTGCGCTAGGACATAGGTGTTCTGCGTGGTCGAAGGGCCAAAGCTCAGCTCATCCGTCTCGACCCCCAGAATGGCCGCCATGCGTGCGCGGGCCTCATCCATTTCCTCACCCGCCAGACGGCTGGCTTCATAGGGTGCATAGGGTTGAATTTTACGCTGGGTGTAGTACCGCGTCAGGCGATCGAGCACTTGCTTGCAAGTGTATGATCCCCCAGCGTTTTCGAAGAATGCCTGCCCTTGCAGGCTGGGCTCGGAAAACGCGGGGAACTGCCCACGTACAAAATCGATATCAAGGGATGTCATCCCGCCTCTCTCCTTGGTTTTTGTCCACGTCCTGATTGTCGGTCCTTTCATGATCCCGGACCGCTCCGAAAACATGGCAGGTCTTCCAGCCAAGCCGCGATCCAGTCACAAGTTTATGGTTCGGCGGCAGCCCCAGGGACAGATATCCTCCTGCTCCTGTGACGGGCTCAGATAACCTGACGATCGCAACTCGGTCAAGCATCGCCGCTGGTGTCAGAATCTGTCATCAGGATTTGGCACAGTGTCCACATTCCAACGATTGTGAGGGACGAACATGACTTACAAACCCAAGGACTTTCTTGTGTGGGGCGAATTGCCCGTACAGGACATGGAGAAGGCCATCGCCTTTTATACGCAAGTGACCGGCGCAACACTCGAGCTTGACCCGAATGCCCCAAACCCCATGGCTGTTTTCAAACCCGCCGATCCCGCCACCGGTGTCGCGCTGCACCTTTATCCCGGCAAACCTGCGCAACAAGGTCACGGCCCAACATTACATCTGGCTGCAGATGGCGCTTTGGAGGACGTAATGAAGCGCGTAGAAACAGCTGGTGGAAAAGTCATTTCCGACCCGATCCAAATACCGGCTGGTCGGTTCTTCTATGCAACGGATCCCGATGGCAACTCCGTGGGCTTCTTTGAAGGCACTTAAGCAAAAAGGCCGGGCAACCTGGCCCGGCCTGATCCTGAACGTTGAGGCCAGCGTTAACCCTGAACTTTGGTGTAGGTCCCCTCACCGGCCAAAATGCCCCGGAACCCGCCCGGTTCGTCCAGCCCGAAGACAATCAACGGCAGATTGTTGTCGCGCGCCAGTGCAATGGCCGACGCGTCCATAACCCGCAGGCGTTTGGCCAGAACATCATCATAGCTGACGGTGTCGTACCGCACGGCATCCGCGTGTTCCTTGGGGTCCTTATCATAAACACCATCGACGCCGTTCTTACCCATGAAGATCGCCTGACATGCCATTTCGTTGGCCCGAAGGGTCGCGGCAGTGTCGGTGGTAAAATACGGGTTTCCGGTGCCGGCAGCAAAGATGCAGACCCGCTTTTTCTCAAGGTGGCGCACGGCGCGACGGCGAATATAGGGCTCGCACACCTCGTCCATGCGGATGGCTGAGATTACCCGGGTGAAAACGCCGATTTCTTCCAACGCGGACTGCATCCCCAGCGCGTTCATGACCGTTGCCAGCATGCCCATGTAATCAGCCGTAGTCCGTTCCATCCCCTGTGCCGATCCGCTGAGACCGCGGAAGATATTCCCGCCGCCAATCACCATGCAGATCTCGACGCCCAGATCGTGCACCGATTTGATCTCTTGCGCGATGCGCTGAACTGTAGGCGGATGCAGACCGAACCCCTGATCGCCCATAAGCGCCTCGCCCGAGATTTTCAGCATTACGCGATCATACCTTGCCTTTGTGATTTCGGCGGTGTCGGTGGTCGGGGAAATGGTCATGTTGCGCTCCGGGCTGGCACGGGTTTATTTTCAGGCGCAAAATGAAGCAAAACCGCCGCAGGTTCAATGCGATTGGTAAGGAATGAGGCAGTCCGAGATGACCGAACCCGCAAGATCACAGATATTGGACCGCCTGCCCCCCATTCCTGATGGGAAACCTGTATTGATTGCAGGCCCCACTGCATCTGGAAAGTCCGCCCTTGCCCTGTTGATCGCCGAGCAGTTCGGTGGCGTCATCGTGAACGCCGATGCCAGCCAGGTCTACGATTGCTGGCGCGTGATTTCCGCCCGCCCGTCGGCTGAGGAGGAAACCCGCGCACCGCATCTTCTGTACGGACATATCTCATGTGACCAAGACTACTCCACCGGCCATTGGTTGCGCGAGGTGAAACCACTGCTGACCGGCGGCGCACGCCCCATCATTGTAGGGGGCACCGGCCTATATTTTTCTGCGCTGACCGAAGGTATGGCCGATATTCCACCTACACCGTCCGAAATCCGGGCCGAGGCGGACAGCCTGACCTTGCAGACTCTGATCGCGGGTGTGGATGCGCATACTCTAGCCCGGATCGACACACAAAACCGCGCCCGTGTTCAGCGGGCATGGGAAGTGTACAATGCCACCGGTCGAAACCTCAGTGACTGGCAAGACGCCACACCACCCCCGGTTTTGGACGTGAAGAACACAGTGCCCATCGTTTTCGACGTGGATAAACAATGGCTTTTGGACCGCATCACGCGCCGCTTTGACCTGATGTTGGACACCGGTGCATTGAACGAGGTTGAAAGGATGCGGGACCGCTATAATCCGTCGCTTCCGGCATTCAAAGCCATCGGAGTACCCGAGTTGATGGCCTATATCGACGGCACCATGACGTTGGATGAAGCCCGCGAACGGGCCACGATTTCGACCCGCCAATTCGCCAAACGACAGCGCACCTGGTTTCGCGCCCGCATGAAAAGTTGGAATCGAGTCGACTTATCAAAGTGATACCTGATGCGGTTGAAGTCGCATTGATCGCGAACACACGTTCAAGGAATTCGCGGCGAATCCACTGCCGCGAAACTGAACCTGCCAAGGGATTCCCCTGGGGCTGAAAATGCTGATAGCGATAAACTCAGCCCGTCAATGTCGTTTTTGTACCTCGAATGACGATTTCGAACATTGACCTCACCCAAATTCTGGTGCCGAATGTCGGTCATGGGGATGTCCGAAATCCGAGATCAGAAGACCAATGAACCTGCCGGCCGGAGCATTCCGGCCTGAGCGGTTCGACACTTCATCCAAAAAATACTGTCTCACAGGGAGTAACGTTAATGAATAATCAAACAATGACCGGAGCACCGATGCACTGGGCGGCAGAAATGCACGCACAGGAATATCGGGACGGCAAACTGAACCGGCGCGAGTTTTTGACCCGTACCACCGGTCTTGGGGTCACCGCGGCCGCAGCCTATGGCATGATCGGACTGGCCGCCCCGGCACGTGCGGCCGGTGAAGACGCAAAGAAAGAAGGCGGCACCCTGCGCGTTCAGCAGGAAGTGCGCGCCCTGAAGGACCCACGCACCTATGACTGGTCGCAGATCGCGAACGTCACCCGCGGCACGCTCGAGTATCTGGTCGAGTACAACTCGGACGGTACGTTCCGCGGCATGTTGCTGGAGGGCTGGGAAGTCAACGACGACGCAACCGTTTACACTCTGAAAGTCCGCCCGGGCGTCAAATGGAACAACGGTGACGACTTCACCGCGGAAGATGTGGCCCGCAACATTGGGCGCTGGTGTGACAAGAGTTCGGAAACCAACTCGATGGCAGGTCGCTTTGCGACACTGATCGATCCTGAATCTGGTCAGGCCATTGACGGCGCAATCGAAGTTGTCGATGCCAACACCGTCAAACTGAACCTGCCAGCTTCTGACATCTCGCTGATTGCGGGCATGGCAGATTATCCGGCGGCTATTGTACACAGCTCGTTCAGTGAAACCGATCTGCTCAACAATGTGGGCACCGGCGCATATCTGGTGCAGGAATTGGAAGTCGGCGTGAAAGCCACCCTCGTTCGCAACGAGAACCACACCTGGTGGGGCGAAGAGATCTTTGGTCGCCCGGCACTGGACAGCATCGTCTACATTGACTACGGCACCGACCCGTCCGCTTGGCTGGCCGCGCTGGAATCCGACGAAGTCGACATGTTGTATGAATCGGTTGGTGAATTCATCGACGTGATGGACAGCCTCGGGTACATCAAATCCGAAGTTGTGACCATGAACACCATTGTCATCCGTCCGAACCAGCTGGCCGAGATCGACGGCAAGAAGCCATACGAAGACAAGCGTGTGCGCCAGGCTCTGCAAATGGCGGTTGATAACTCGATCTGTCTGGAACTGGGCTATGGCGGCCGCGGTTCGCCTGCGGAAAACCACCATGTTGGTCCGATCCACCCGGACTACTACGAACTGCCACCGCAGAAAGTGGACCCGGAAGGCGCACGTGCGCTGATGGAAGAAGCCGGAATGATCGATTTCGAGCACGAGCTGATCTCGATCGATGACGACTGGCGCCGGAACACCACCGACGCGGTTGCAGCGCAGCTGCGTGACGCGGGTATCAAGGTCAAGCGGACCGTTCTGCCGGGTAACACCTTCTGGAACGACTGGGCGAAATACCCCTACAGCTCGACCAACTGGAACCACCGTCCACTGGGCGTGCAAATCTGGGCTCTGGCCTATCGTACCGGTGAAGCCTGGAACGAATTCGGCTGGGCAAATGCCGAGTTTGACGCGCTTCTGACCGAAGCACTGGCCATCGCGGATGCCGACAAGCGCCGTGAAGTGGTCGCCAAGGGCGAGGCGATGATCCAGGAGGAAGGCGTGACCATTCAGCCTTACTGGCGTTCGCTGTACCGCCACATGAAAGACGGGCTTGTTGGCACCGACATGCACGTGTCCTTCGAGCACCACCACTATAAGTGGGGCTGGGCGGCCTAAAACCTGCCAGACGTTAATGGGGGCGCCTGAACAGGGCGCCCCTTTCCAGCCGCAGACAGGCCGACGCGGGGTCGGATGTCCGAGGCCAGACAATGGTCCAATGATCTGCGGAACACCCGAACAACAGGGGCCATCATGGGACTATTCATCCTCCGACGGTTCGGCGTCATGCTACTCACTGCATTGTGCCTGACTTTCGTGGTCTTTTTTCTGACCAACCTCTACCCGAACCTGGAAAAGCTTGCGAAAACGCAGGGCAACCAGCGGATGTCCGACGAACAGGTTGAGACCTGGTTGGACAATCGCGGCTATCTGCAACCCACTCTCGTCAAGTACGGTCAATGGCTGGGCGTTCTCCCTGGCTTTTCCAAGACACTTGACGACGGAACGTTCCTTGGAACGTGTACCCGCCCGGGATCGACCGAGGAAACGACTCCCAGATATTGCGGCGTATTGCAGGGTGACTGGGGTTACTCAACCGTTTTCAAGGATGATGTCGGCAAAATCGTCGGCATACGTCTCGGCAATACCGGCTATCTTATGTTCTGGGTTCTGGTTCTGATGGTGCCATCTGCGCTGCTGGTGGGTGTGTTGGCCGGGATGCGCGAAGGATCAGCATTGGACCGGTCCCTGTCCACATTCTCGATCATTACCACGGCGACACCGGAATATGTGTCGGGCGTGATCTTCATCGCGATCTTCACCTCGTCGACCGTCGGCCTGAAATGGTTCAAGGGCACGGCGACGTCGGCGATGGACAACCCAACCTTCGAGAACTTCTTCCTGCCGGTACTGACCATCTCACTGTACGGGATGGGCTATATCGCCCGGATGACCCGCGCGTCGATGACCGAGGTCATGACGGCGCAGTACATCCGAACCGCGCGGCTTAAAGGTGTTTCCTTTGGCAACATCGTTATGAAGCACGCGCTGCGAAACGCGCTGATCGCGCCCTTTACCGTCATCATGCTGCAGTTCCCATGGCTGCTGAATGGCGTGGTGATTGTTGAAACCCTGTTCAACTACAAAGGTTTCGGTTGGGCACTGGTACAGGCTGCAGGCAACAACGACATTCAGCTCTTGCTGGCGATTTCGGTCGTGTCGGTCTTTGTCGTGCTGGTGACGCAGCTGATCTCCGATATCGGCTATGTCTACCTCAACCCGCGCATCCGTATTTCTTAAGGGAGATAGATCATGGAACCTCTAAGCTGGACCGGCTCTATCGCCATTCTGAACCCTATCCTGATGATCGCGCTTGCCGCGTTGATCGTATCAATCGTCGTTTGGATTATCGGAAGCATTGTGCTGCCCGAATCCCCGATGAGCGTGAATATCGACGGCACCATAAGCGGCGGCAACGGGCTACGTGGGCTAACACAAAAGGCTCTGAGATACAGCTTTTCCGCCTGTGTCGCGCTTGCCTTGGCCTACATCGTGCTTGGCATCCTCATGGGGACCAGTGCCGGTATAATCGGAGCGATCTCGCAGCAGTTTCTTCCTGTGTGGTTATCGCTGATCATCCTGTTTGCAATGTCGATTGCCTTCAAACGTCGCCTCGGCCTTTACGGCAAACTGTTCGACAGCCCCATCGGCATGATCGGTTTTGGCCTTGTGATGTTCTGGGTCTTCACCGGCATCTTCGGTGCGCTGGATCTGATCATCACTCATGACCCGTTGGTTCAGGTATCGGGCATGAAGAACAAAGTGCCGGGAACACCACTGCCAAGTCCCGAAGAAGGTGAGTATGCCTGGTACCTTCTGGGCGGCGACAACCTTGCCCGCGACGTCTTTAGCCGAATGGTCAAAGGTGCTTGGATCGTGGTTCAGATCGCTCCGCTTGCGACCATGTTCGCATTTATGGTCGGGATCACTCTTGGTCTACCAGCCGGGTACTATGGCGGACGTCTGGACACGTTCCTGTCCTTCCTTGCCAATCTGATCCTGGCTTTCCCGGTCATCCTGCTGTTCTACTTGCTGGTCACGCCGGAAATCGTGGCGACAGGTGTGCCGAACTATATGGCGGCCGTTTTGTTCGTGTTCCCGATACTGTTTATCGGCGTTCTGCTAAACTCGCGGTATTATACCCGCCCGAATTTCCGCACTCCGCTATTGATCGGGGTTCTGGGTATCGCACTGTGGTTGTATCTGTCGCTGATTTCGACCGGTGGTTACGTCATCAACACGGATGACTACAGCATTTGGGGTCTGCCGACCTATCTGGACCTGTTCGATATCCCAGGCGGTATCCTTGTGGTGTTTGTGTCGGTGGTCTTCGTGAACTCGCCTACGGTTTTCCGCATCGTGCGCGGTCTCGCGCTGGACATCAAAACACGGGATTACGTGGCGGCGGCACAGACCCGTGGCGAAGGCCCTTGGTACATCATGCTGTGGGAGATCCTGCCCAATGCACGTGGCCCGCTGATCGTCGATTTCTGTCTGCGTATCGGCTATACCACGATCCTGTTGGGAACCTTGGGTTTCTTCGGATTGGGACTGCCTCCGGAAAGCCCCGATTGGGGCTCTACGATCAATGAAGGGCGCAAGCTACTTTCTATCTATCTGCACCCTGCCCTTCCGCCTGCCTTTGCCTTGCTGTCGCTGGTTCTTGGTTTGAACCTGCTTGCGGATGGACTGCGCGAAGAAAGCCTGAAGGACTGATGTGAGAGCGATCGGGGGCTTTGCCCCCGGACCCCCAGGATGTTTTTAGCCAGATGAAGGGGATCCCCGGACTCTCGCGAGGAGATACAAGATGAACAAATTGGCGGAATATGACGGCCCGATTCTTGAGATCGACAAACTTTCGATTTCTTTCTTCACCCGCCTTCGGGAAATTCCCGCCGTGATGGATTTTTCGGTCAGCGTACAGCCCGGCGAGGCTGTTGGACTGGTCGGAGAATCCGGTTGCGGCAAGTCCACTGTGGCACTTGGGGTCATGCAGGACCTCGGCAAGAACGGGCGGGTTGTAGGCGGTTCGATCAAGTTCAAAGGCCGCGATCTGGCCGAGATGAGCGCGGATGAATTGCGCGATATCCGCGGCAATGAGATCGCGATGATCTATCAGGAACCGATGGCCTCGCTGAACCCGGCGATGAAGATCGGCAAGCAATTGATGGAAGTGCCGATGATCCACGAGGGAGTCGGCAAGGAAGAGGCCCATGCCCGCGCATTGGAAGTGGTAACGGACGTACGCCTCCCCGACCCCGAGCGGATGCTGAACTCGTTCCCCCATCAGCTGTCAGGGGGGCAGCAGCAGCGTATCGTGATCGCGATGGCGCTGATGTCGAAGCCGGCGCTGTTGATTCTGGATGAACCGACAACCGCACTGGATGTGACGGTAGAGGCCGCCGTAGTCGAGCTGGTCAGGGATTTGGGTAAGAAATACGGCACCTCGATGCTGTTCATCTCGCACAACCTTGGTCTGGTTCTGGAAACCTGTGACCGGCTTTGCGTGATGTATTCGGGTGAGGCGGTTGAGCGCGGCTCGATACACGATGTGTTCGACGAGATGCAGCACCCCTATACGCAGGCGCTGTTCCGCTCGATCCCGTTGCCGGGGGCAGACAAGAACGCCCGCCCATTGGTGGCTATTCCGGGGAACTTCCCCCTGCCCCACGAACGCCCGTCAGGCTGTAACTTTGGCCCGCGCTGCGACTATTTCGAAGAAGGCCGCTGCGACGCGCAGAACATTCTGATGGAGCCTGTGCCCGGCAATGACCGCCACCACACACGCTGTTTGAAGTACAAGGAGATTGACTGGAACGCCCCGATCACTTTGGCCGACAAGAAAGAAAAAGGTGAAATCGGTCGCGTTGTCCTGAAAATGGACAACCTCAAGAAATACTATGAGGTAGCCGCCAATGCGTTGTTCGGGGGCGGTGAGAAGAAGGTAGTCAAAGCCAACGAAACGCTAAGCTTTGAGGCGCATGAGTCTGAGACGCTGGCGATTGTAGGCGAATCTGGGTGCGGTAAATCCACCTTTGCCAAAGTGTTGATGGGGCTTGAAACAGCCACAGATGGGCAAATCCTTCTGGACAACCGCAACATCGAAGATGTGCCCATCGAAGAACGTGACGCCAAAACCGTGGGCGAAGTTCAAATGGTGTTCCAGAACCCGTTTGACACTCTGAACCCCTCGATGACCGTTGGGCGGCAGATCATCCGCGCGCTGGAAATTTTTGGCATCGGCAATTCCGAGGCTGAGCGAAAACAACGCATGCTGGAATTGTTGGACCTGGTGAAGCTGCCGCGCGCCTTTGCCGATCGGATGCCGCGTCAGTTGTCCGGTGGACAGAAACAGCGCGTCGGTATCGCGCGCGCCTTTGCAGGCGATGCGCGGATCGTAGTTGCGGACGAACCTGTGTCGGCATTGGATGTGTCTGTGCAGGCGGCGGTGACCGACCTGTTGATGGAGATTCAGCGCGAACACAAGACAACCTTGCTGTTCATCAGTCACGACCTGTCGATTGTGCGCTATCTCAGCGACCGGGTGATGGTGATGTATCTGGGCCATGTGGTCGAGCTGGGGACCACCGACCAGGTGTTTTCGCCGCCCTATCACCCCTATACCGAAGCGTTGCTGAGTGCTGTTCCCATCGCGGATACGTCGGTTGAAAAAGCGCATATCGTTCTGGATGGTGATATCCCCTCGGCCATGAACCCGCCCCCGGGGTGCCCTTTCCAGACGCGCTGTCGCTGGAAATCCGAAGTGCCGGGCGGACTGTGCGAGAAAGATGTGCCGCCGGTGAAAACCCTTTCGGACGGGCATCAGGTCAAGTGCCATCTTTCCGAAGAGGTTCTGGCCCGCATGGAGCCGGTCATCAAAATCGCGGCCGAGTAACAGCCCAAACGCAAAGAACCGGCCACAGCGCCGGTTCTTTTCTGACTTGGGTTGGTAGTTTTTCAGCCGCCCCAGATCACTTTCACATAGTTCTGGGTTTCTTTGTAAGGTGGCACGCCGCCGTGCTTTTCCACGGCTTTCGGACCGGCGTTATAAGCCGCCAGCGCCAGCCGCCAGGATTTGAACTTGCGATACTGCCACGACAAATAACGGGCCCCGCCTTCCAGATTTTGCTTCGGATCATGCGGGTTCACACCTAAAAGGCGCGCGGTTCCAGGCATCAGCTGCGCCAGACCCAGTGCTCCTTTGTGAGACACCGCGTGCGGGTTCCATCCGCTTTCCTGTTGCACCAGTCGCAAGAACAACTCTTCCGGGACACTGTGTTTCCGGGCTGCTTGCCGCGCCAGCGCCAGGTATTGGCCGCGATATTTACCATTATACCGCTTGATGACCTGAGATGGCTGCGCGGTCTTTGGCTTCAGCCGTTCAGAATCGCGGTATTGAGTGGCTGCGCGCGAGTCCAGAATCTTGGATTGTTTGAGGAAGATGTCCTTGCGGCTTTTGGTGGACAGGGTGTCCGCTGCTGCCGGACCCGAAACCAGCGCAAGGCACAGAACAGAAAAACAACCAACTTGAAAACGCATTTATGCCAATCCCGCTCGCTCTCGAACCCGAATGAGTATAGGTATTTCAGGCAAGAATAAAAGCTTGGTAAACAGAACCTGCGTAGTTTCTTGCCAACCGTTGCACACATCAACTGTGTTTTAACCATGACGCAGGCCGTATAGGGTCGCGTAGCAACTTCGCGTCAGATTCGGGCGCGCTCGACACAGACAAGAACGGGGAAATATATGGCAGGTTCAGTCAACAAGGTCATTCTGGTCGGAAATCTTGGCCGCGATCCTGAAGTTAGGAATTTCCAAAACGGGGGCAAAGTATGCAACCTGCGCATCGCCACATCCGAAACCTGGAAAGACCGCAATACTGGCGAGCGTCGTGAGCGCACCGAGTGGCACTCGGTCGCGATCTTCAACGAAGGGCTTGTCCGCGTGGCGGAGCAATATCTGCGCAAAGGCTCGAAGGTCTATCTCGAAGGGCAATTGCAGACCCGCAAATGGCAGGACCAATCTGGGCAGGACCGTTACTCGACTGAGGTTGTTCTTCAGGGGTTCGGTTCGACCCTTGTGATGCTGGATGCACGCGGTGAAGGCGGAGGCAGTTACGGCGGCGGACAGTCAGGCAGCTATGGCGGCGGTCAGGCGGGCGGCGGCTATGGCGACCCTTATGGCGGACAGTCCAGCGCCCCTGCCCCTGCACCTGCATCCGGCGGAATCGACGACGACGAGATTCCGTTCTAAGACAAACGGAGACGCAACATGACATGGTCCTTCTCTCTCGGCCGAATACTGGGGTCGGAACTGAGGGTCCATGTCACCTTTTTTCTGCTACTGGGCTGGGTCGCCTTTGCGGCCTATTCCCAAGGCGGGGTGCCCGCCGCGATCGACAACCTGATCTTTGTTCTGGCTCTGTTTGCCTGCGTTGTCGCGCACGAGTTCGGCCACGCGCTGATGGCGCGGCGCTACGGCATCAAAACCCCTGACATCACCTTGCTGCCTATCGGCGGGCTCGCCCGGCTAGAACGGATGCCCGAGAAGCCCATGGAAGAAGTCTGGGTCGCTCTGGCCGGGCCGGCGGTAAATATTGTGATCTGGATCGTTTTGATGGCCATGGGGGCCGGAATGACGCTGGATTCCCTGGCCCGGATCGATTCGACCAGTGCCGGGCTGTTGAACCGGCTGGCCTATGTGAACTTGCTGCTGGCCGTATTTAACATGATCCCGGCCTTCCCCATGGATGGCGGCCGGGTATTCCGCGCGCTTTTGTGTCTGAAGATGGACCGGGTAAAAGCCACACGTATCGCCGCCCTTGCGGGTCAGGTCGTGGCGGTGGCGTTTGGTTTTCTTGGGTTGAGCACTGGTAACCCCCTGCTGGTTTTGATCGCCGTCTTCGTGTTCGTCGCGGCCAATGCCGAAAGCCACGATGTGGCCATGCGCTCGGTCGCGCGGCGGGTGCTGGCCCGCGACGCTATGATTACCGAGTTTCACTCCCTATCGCCCAACGACACGCTTGCAACCGCCGCACAGGCCGTCATTCACACCACGCAACACGAGTTCCCCGTGTTGGGTTCGAATGGAGACTTGCTTGGTTTTATTGCGCGCGGCACGCTGTTTACTGCCATGGCGCAAGAGGCACCTCGGTCCGATCTGGCAACTTCAATCATGGAAACCGAGATCCCGCGTGTTGAATTGACCACCGGCTTGGAAACCGTGCTGGAAAAGCTACACAAGGGTGCTCCCGCCGTCGCAGTTTGCACGCAGGCCGGCGCAATGGTTGGCTACATCACCCGCGAAAACATCGGAGAATTGATGGTGATCCGCGGACGCTGATCAGACCGTCGCCAATGCGTCTTCCAGCACGGACAATACAGCGTCCCTTGGGACGTCCGAAGTTACGAACGCCTGCCCGATCCCGCGGGCCAGAATAAACCGAAGCTGGCCATCGATGACCTTTTTGTCCTGCGCCATCAGATCAACCAGTGCCGCGGCACCCGGCAGATCTCCGGGAATGTCGGCCAGATCGGTTTTCATTCCCATTGCACGCAAGTGCGCCCGAACACGGCTTGGCTCCTCCTGTGAGCACAGCCCAAGACGTGAGGACAGCTCAAACGCCAGCGCACAGCCGATGGCTACGCCTTCACCGTGCAGCAGACGATCCGAATACCCGGTTGCCGCTTCGAGCGCGTGACAGAAAGTGTGCCCAAGGTTCAGCAGCGCACGGTCGCCCTGCTCTGTCTCATCGCGGGCTACGATGTCGGCTTTCATCTGAACCGAGCGTGTCACCGCCCGCACGCGCGCGGCCATATCGCCAACCGAAACGTCGGGACCGTTAGCTTCGAGCCATTCAAAGAACGCAGCATCGCCCAGCAGGCCGTATTTGACGACCTCGCCATAACCCGACAGGAAATCCCGCTGTGTCATGGTGCCCAGAACCAAAGTGTCCGCCAGAACCAGAGACGGCTGATGGAATGCCCCAATCAGGTTCTTGCCCTGTGGTGCGTTGATCCCGGTTTTTCCGCCAACAGAACTGTCCACCTGCGCCAGCAAAGAGGTCGGTATCTGGACGAAACGGACACCGCGCCGCAAAACGGCCGCGGCAAATCCCGCAAGATCTCCAATGACCCCGCCACCCAAGGCAATGACCACATCGCGGCGTTCGACTTTTTCCGACAAAAGCCATTCAACCGCGCGCTCGAAATGCGGCCAGCTTTTTGTGGCTTCGCCCGCGGGCAAGGCCAGCGAGGTCATCTCAATACCAGCAGTTGCCAGACCATCCCGCAACGCATTCAGGTGCAACCCGGCCACGTTCTCATCCGTCAGAACGGCGACCTTGGGCCGGTGCAATAAGGGTGCAATCATTGTGCCGGATTGTGCCAGCAGGTCGGGCCCGATTTCCACGTCATACGAGCGTTCGCCCAGCTCTACATGTACGGTTTGGTGCATTTACTTCCGTTCCAATACGTCGGGGCGCGTCAACATCGACTCCACCACCCGGTCCACCATATTTTCAATCGAGGTTTCGCCATCGGATTCAACCGTCAGCCCTGCCTGCGCATAAACCGGAACGCGGGCTTCGTACAAGTCGCGCAAGGTCGCATAAGGGTCAGCCGTGCGCAGCAAAGGCCGCGTGTCCTTGTGTTTGACCCTGTTCCATAACACCTTCAAATCAGCCCGCAGCCAGACCGAGACCCCGCGTTCGGTGATCATCTGGCGATTCAGCTCAGACAGAAACGCGCCGCCGCCAGTTGACAGGATGCCTTTTTCCTCGTCCAGCAGGCGCCCAATGACCTGACTTTCCTTGGCACGAAAGAACGGCTCACCGTCACGCTCGAAAATCTCGGGGATGGTCATATTGGCGGCCGATTCGATCTCGGCGTCACTGTCTAGGAACGGAACGCCCAACCTTGCGGCCAATGCACGGCCTACAGCCGTCTTTCCGGCCCCCATCATGCCAACAAGAACGACGGTTTTGTGCAGTTCAAAGACCGCATCAGTACCTTCTGTGTGGGCGTTATGCTTAATTTCGCTCATTTCAACGTGAATGACGTGATCTTACGAAAAATGCCAGCTATAACTATGGCAAAAGACAAAATTGGGGCAGCGTTGAGCAATGGGCCGTCTGATCAAGTTCCTGATATATATTGTTTGCCTGTGTTTTGTCGGGCTGGTGGGATATGCGTATCTGGGTCCGATATTCGGGGTGGATTTCTCGGCCCCGCAAGACGAGATCCGAGAGCCGGTAATCCTGAATGTTGAATAAAGCCGCACTGGCTGCCTTATTGCTGGCCGGTTCAGCGCAGGCGCAACAGGCTCCTCTTTCCGTCATCGATTGGCTGACGGACCCTCCGGAAAACCTGCCAGGGACTGTCCTGTTGGAACCACCGGTCACGGAGACGGGCATTCAGCCGGATATCCAAGTCTCTCCGCTTGAGGCACTGTCACAGCCGTTGGGGCTTGTGTCGTCGTCGGTGACTGGCCTGCCGGTGCACCTTTGGCAGAATAGTGATGCCGACCGGCTGGCTGAGCTGATCACCGATGTGCCGGTTCGCTATAACCCCGCCATGCAGCGGTTGTTGTTTACGCTGATCCTGTCCGAGGCCCGCGCACCTGCCAGTTCCGGCGCCGAGGAAACGCTACTATTGGCCCGCATCGACCGATTGATGCAACTTGGCGCAGCCGACCCGGCGCAATCGCTGGTCCAATTGGCCGGTCCGACCGACACACGCGAAAGGTTCCAGCGCTGGTTTGACGCCACCCTGCTCACCGGGGACGAGGATCGCAGCTGTACGTCGCTGATCGCGAAGCCACACCTGTCTCAGGACTACGCCGCACAGATTTTCTGCAAGGCGCGGCGCGGAGACTGGCCATCAGCCGCCCTCACACTGGAAGCGGCGCACGCATTGCAGATATTGCCACCAGATGAGCTGGATGTGCTGGATCGCTTTCTCAGCCCCGAGTTGTTTGAAGAAGCCGAATACCTTCCGCAACCAGATGATCCCAGCCCACTGACCTTTCGCCTGTTTGAGGCGATCGGAGAACGCCTGCCATCGGCCCCTCTGCCCCGTGCCTTTGCAAATGCCGACCTGCGGGACGTAGCCGGGTGGAAAGCGCAGATCGAAGCGGCTGAGCGGCTGACCCGCATCGGCGCGCTGACCCCCAACCAATTGCTGGGGCTGTATACCGAGCGCTCTCCAGCCGCGTCCGGCGCAGTTTGGGACAGGGTCTCGGCCGTGCAACGGTTCGAGTCTGCGCTGGATTCACGCGATCCCGAGAAAATCGCTCGGGCTTTGAAGACCGTGTGGGCGCAAATGCGCCTGATCGGATTAGAGGTACCCTTTGCAGAATTGTTCGCAGAACGCCTGTCGCAGATAGAGCTGACGGACCCGTCGGCGGAACAGCTGCGCTGGCGTATCCTGCTGTTGTCTGAACTGTATGAAACGGCGGCCCTTTCTGTGCCCGGTCAATCCGACGAAAATCACTTTCTGGCGGCGTTAGCGCAAGGAGATCCGGGGCGCGCGCGCTCTCCTTCGCCTCTGGCGGATGCGGTTGCGCAAGGGTTTGCATGGGCTGCTCCGGTCCCGCCGAATATCGAAACGATGCTAAACAATGATCAGCTGGGGGAAGCGATCTTGGAGACCATGCAGCGGTTCGCGCATGGGTCGCGCGGCAACCTTGTCGACCTGACAGCGGCTATCGCGACTTTGCGCCGTGTGGGTCTTGAGGACACCGCCCGCCGCGCCGCACTGAACTTGCTGATCCTGCAGGACCGCTGATCGTGGCGGCCCCGGCGACGCAGGACTTGTGGATTTCCACCTTTTTACAAGCTCAGGCCGCTGAATTGGGCGCTGCGACCAACACGCTGCTGGCCTATGGCCGCGATCTGAAAGAATTCTCGGCCTGGTTGGAACGTCGAAAAACGGGTTTTCCTGACACACAGAGAGAACAGATTGAGCAATACCTGATTGATTGCGACGCACAGGGCCTGTCCCGTTCCACGCGCGCACGTCGGTTGTCCGCGATCAAGCAACTGTTCCGGTTCGCCTTCGAAGAAGGTTGGCTTGAAGCTAACCCCGCCATTCAGATCAAAGGCCCCGGTCGACAAAAACGCCTGCCCAAAACGCTGGATGTCGCTGAAGTCGATCGTTTGCTTGAGGCCGCGCGCCGCACCGGCCGCAAAGATGCAGACCGGGTGCGCAACACTTGCCTGATGGAGGTTCTGTACGCCACGGGAATGCGGGTGACCGAATTGGTTTCGCTGCCAGTCTCCTCGGCCCGGGGTGACCCCCGGATGCTGCTAGTGCTGGGCAAAGGTGGCAAGGAACGGATGGTACCACTGTCGCCTCCGGCGCGCGATGCGTTGGCGGCGTGGTTGCTTATCAGGGACGAGGCCGAGGACAAGCAGGTTGCAGACGGTGCTCAGCGTTCCAAGTTCCTGTTTCCGTCTCGCGGTAAATCCGGCTATCTGACCCGGCACAGGTTTTTCCTGCTGGTCAAGGAACTGGCCGTAGAAGGCGGCGTTTCGCCGGAAAAAGTGACGCCACACACCCTGCGCCATGCCTTTGCCACGCATCTTCTGGCGAATGGCGCCGATTTGAGGTCGATCCAGACCCTGCTGGGCCATGCCGACGTGGCGACCACGGAAATCTATACCCATGTCCTGGACGAACGCCTGTCAGAGCTTGTGTTGCAACATCACCCGCTGGCGAAAGACGGCGATGACGACGGCTAACCCCTTGATCCACAGCATGCGCACCCCCATAACGGATGCAGTATCACGAACAACCAAGGACCGATGGAACCCTCTTCTGCTTCTCTGATCGACGGCGCATTCTGGTTTACCACAGGCGCCATTCTACTTTTGCTTGTCCTATCGGGCTTTTTCTCGGGTTCTGAAACGGCATTGACCGCCTCGTCGCGCGGAAAACTGCGTGCGCAGGCCGACAAAGGGTCGCGCGGTGCGCAGAAGGCCCTGGACATCACTGACGATAACGAACGACTGATCGGTTCGGTCCTGTTGGGCAACAACCTTGTCAACATCCTTGCCGCATCGCTTGCGACTGCGCTTTTCACACGGCTGTTCGGTGAAAGCGGCGTTGCGTTGGCAACGCTTGTAATGACCCTTCTAGTCCTGATCTTTGCCGAGGTTCTGCCCAAAACCTACGCGATCACCAATTCGGAAAAGGCCGCCGCTGCCGTGGCACCGATCATCGGCGTCGTCGTGACGGTGTTTTCACCCATCGTTGCAGCCGTGCGTTTGCTGGTCCGTGGTGTTCTGCGCCTGTTTGGCGTCCAGATCGACCCGGACAGCAACATTCTGGCCGTGCGCGAGGAAATCGCCGGTGCGTTGCAGCTTGGTCATTCCGAAGGCGTGGTCGAAAAGGAAGACCGCGACCGTATCCTTGGCGCGCTGGATCTGGGCGATCGTACGGTTGAAGAGATCATGTTGCACCGCTCGAATATTGAGATGATCGATGCAGACGCTTCGCCCGAGGCCATCCTTCAGCAATGTCTGAAAAGCAGCCACACCCGCCTGCCCGTGTTTCGCGACGAACAGGAAAACATCGTTGGTGTCGTCCACGCCAAGGACCTGTTCCGCGCGATGTACGCCCATGCCGGCGGCAGTGAGAACGCTGATAACCGACTGAAAGAATTCGACATCCTCAAGGTCGCGAACGACCCCTATTTTGTTCCGGAAACCACCACTCTGGACGATCAGATGCGCGAATTCCTTCGGATGCACAGCCACTTTGCACTGGTAGTGGATGAATATGGCTCGCTGCGCGGGCTGATCACGCTTGAGGATATCCTCGAGGAAATCGTGGGCGAGATCGCGGACGAGTTCGACATCGACGAAGACGTATCCGTGACCCGAACCGAAGATGGGCAGTTTCTGGTCGAAGGGGCCACCACGATCCGCGACGCCAACCGCGCGATGGATTGGTCCTTGCCTGACGATGAGGCAAATACCATCGCCGGTCTGGTCATTCACGAAGCGCAAATGATCCCAACCGTCGGTCAGGTCTTTTCCTTTCACGGCTTCCGCTTTGAGGTGACAAAACGTCAAGGCAACCGGATCACCGAACTGAAAGTTCGACCTCTCTGAGAACAACCCAAAAAACTGCAAGAATCCACCGGCGCTCTGATCCGAGCGCCGGTTTTCTTTTGGACAACCACCGTATCCTTCCTGTTTGGGGTCGCCAGCAGGTGCTGAACCCGGATCGCCTTCCGCGACACTTTCTGTCGCTGAAGCTATTGCAAAGGCAGCTTTCCTATTGAGACTGACGGCATAGCCATCAGGAGACGTGCATGAAACTCACAACCCAAGTTGCAGTCATCGGCGGCGGAGTCGTTGGATGTTCCGTACTCTATCACCTGACCAAGCTGGGGTGGACGGACGTGATGCTGTTGGAACGCTCCGAGCTGACCAGCGGGTCGACCTGGCACGCAGCGGGTGGGTTTCACACCCTGAACGGCGACACCAACATGGCGGCGCTGCAGGGGTATACGATCCGGCTGTATAAAGAGCTGGAAGAGATTACCGGCATGTCCTGCGGTCTGCATCATGTGGGCGGAGTGACGCTGGCAGATAATCAGGATCGGTTCGACATGTTGCTGGCAGAACGCGCCAAGCATCGGTTCATGGGGTTGGAGACGGAAATCGTTGGTCCGGATGAGATCAAAAAGATCGCTCCTATCACCGCCACCGACGGGATCATCGGTGCGCTTTATGATCCGCTGGACGGTCATCTGGATCCGTCGGGGACCACCCATGCCTATGCCAAAGCGGCCCGGATGGGAGGCGCTACGATCGAAACGCACTGCATGGTACGCGAGACCATCCAACGCACCGATGGGACATGGGATGTGGTTACCGACAAGGGTACGATCCATGCCGAACACATCGTCAATGCCGGTGGCCTTTGGGCGCGCGAGGTTGGCGCGATGGCAGGCGTCTATTTCCCCCTGCACCCGATGGAACACCAATATCTGGTGACAGACTCGATCCCTCAGATCGAAGCGATCATCGATGCTGGCGGCGAGCATCCGCATGTGATGGATCCCGCCGGAGAAAGCTATCTGCGGCAGGAAGGGCGCGGGCTGTGTATTGGGTTCTATGAACAACCCTGCAAACCCTGGGCTGTCGATGGCACACCGTGGGAGTTCGGCCACGAACTGCTGCCCGACGATTATGACAAGATCACCGACAGCATCGAATTTGCCTACAAACGCTTCCCCGTTCTGGCCGAGGCTGGTGTCAAATCGGTGATCCATGGACCGTTTACCTTTGCGCCCGATGGCAACCCGCTCGTCGGGCCGGTGCCGGGCATGCGCAACTATTGGTCCGCCTGTGGCGTGATGGCGGGTTTCAGTCAGGGCGGCGGGGTTGGCCTAACGTTGGCGCAATGGATGATCGAAGGAGAGCCTGAGCGCGATGTGTTCGCCATGGATGTCGCCCGCTTCGGCGACTGGATCGGGCCTGGCTATACGCGCCCGAAGGTGATCGAGAACTATCAGAAACGCTTTAGTGTCGCCTACCCCAACGAAGAACTGCCTGCCGCGCGTCCGAACCGGACCACCCCGATGTACGATATCTTCAGCGATCTGGGCGCGGTTTGGGGTCAGCAATACGGGCTAGAGGTTGCGAACTATTTTGCGCAAGGCGATGAGCCGGGCTATGAAACGCCCTCGTTCCGACGCTCGGATGCGTTCGAGGCAACCGGGCGCGAGGTGCGAGCTGTTCGCAACAGCGTAGGCATCAATGAAGTCCACAATTTCGGCAAGTACCGCATCACTGGTCCCGGCGCACGAGTTTGGCTGGATCGGGTCATGGCCGGACGAATTCCAAATCCGGGGCGGTTGTCCCTGACGCCGATGCTGTCGCATAAGGGCAAGCTGATCGGGGACTTCACTGTCTCTTGCCTGAACGAGACCGAATTCCAGTTGACTGCTTCATATGGCAGTCAGGCCTTTCACATGCGTTGGTTCCTGCAACATCAGGAAGACGGCGTTTCCATTGAAAATGTTTCCGACCGATTGAACGGGTTCCAGATCGCAGGCCCAAATGCCGTAGAAGTGCTGGCGGCATGCACCCGCACGAACATTTCTGACCTCAGGTTCCTTGATGTTCGCCGCATGACCATCGGCATGACCGACTGCACCGTTCAAAGGGTCAGCTACACAGGCGATCTGGGGTACGAAATCTACTGTGATCCGATGGCCCAACGGCAATTGTGGTGGACCCTTTGGCAGGCCGGTCAGCCCCACGACATGGTGCCATTTGGCATGCGCGCGATGATGAGCCTGCGGTTGGACAAGTTCTTTGGGTCTTGGATGAGCGAGTTCTCACCCGACTACTCTGCCGCGGAAACCGGGCTGGATCGCTTTATTGCCTTCACGAAGAACACCGGCTTTATCGGTCGCGCCGCAGCCGAGCTTGAACGCTCCGAGGGGACCGCGCGCCAGCTAGTCTCGTTCGAAGTGGATGCAGACGACGCCGACGTGAATGCCTATGAGCCGATCTGGCTGGATGGTGCGGTCGTCGGATTCTGCACCTCGGGCGGGTATTCACACTATGCCGGGAAATCCATCGCCATGGGCTTCCTGCCCTCGGACCGTATACGCGACGAATTAGAGGTCGAGATTGAGATACTGGGCCAGATGCGCAAGGCGCGCGCGATCTCAACCCCACTGTTCGATGCGGACGGTGCACGCATGCGGGGATGACAAAAGATGGCCATGGCGGCTATGTGATTGCATGAGAGATATTCCCATCATTCTTCTGGCCGCCGGACAATCCCGCCGCATGGCTGGCACGGACAAGCTGATGCAAAACGTCGATGGCATGCCCCTGCTACGGCGATCCGCACAAACAGCGTTGCAGGTAGGCCCGGTGATCGTTGCGTTACCGCCTGCCCCGCATCCTCGCCAGGACGCCTTGAAAGGTATGGATGTTGTTGCAGTTGAAATACCCGACGCTGATGAGGGCATGAACGCCAGTTTGCGCGGTGCTCTTGCGCATGTGCCCGCCGATGCCAGGGCTGTCATGGTTTTACTGGCAGATTTGCCGGAAATCACAGTTGGTGACCTGAAGCAGGTCGCAGAGTCTATCCAAGAATATCCAAATTGCTTGATCTGGCGTGGGGCGACAGCCACAGGAAAGCCCGGCCATCCGGTTGTGTTTGCTCGTCCGCTGTTCAGAGAGCTCAGGCAACTTACAGGCGATGAGGGCGCGCAGTCCGTTGTGCAGGCGCATAAGAATGCAGTGCATCTTCAACCATTGCCCGGCCAAAACGCCCTGTTGGATTTAGACACGCCCGAGGATTGGGCGCGCTGGCGGGCCAGGCGGGCCACATAGCCAGCCTGCCAAAATAGAAACGGCCTGGTCGATACCGACCAGGCCGTTTGCCCAAAACAGGACTACCACTTTTCACCAATCCTGAAAACGCTGCCAAAAATGCCTATGGCACCCTGGCTATTCCGCCGCTGAACCTAAACAAGACCCCCTCGTTAACATGCCGCTCAGCGTTTCCAGTGACTGTGACAAGCCGTTGGCACCCCCTAGTGCCGTCGGCTCCCCCTTCGCTTGGGCAAGATCATCGTCACCCAAACGGTGCTTCCAAACAATGTAAAATTGGAAAGAACGGTTAATTTTTGGCGTCTCGGAATGGTTTTTGCGCAACATCCCGCCGAGGCGAAATCTACCTATAGAAGATCAATGAACTGACCATTTTGGTCCAAACCTGACGTTATGCATATTCTTTATTAGTAATATATAAAAGTTATTGGGTGCATATGTACTTAATTTGCTCAGGTTGCAGCAACGCACCACAACCAAGAGGTGAGCGGATTTTCGCCAAGGCTTTCCAGTGATCCTTTGTTACCAAAACTGAATCAATTCAGGTTAAATCAGGGTTTGACTTTCAAATTGGCAACAATCGCTGATTCGTGACAAGCGATTCGCCATTATCTCGGCAAACCGTCCGCATACGACGACCTGTTTGTGGCGAAATTAAGATTTCTTAATCCTCAACACAGGAAACTCACAGGTTGATGCCTCATCTCCTCGGTTAACGCGCGGCTGCAATCGCGTGAAATAAACAGGAGACAAAAATGAGCATCCGTAAATCCTCACTGCTTTTGCCACGTGCAACAGGCCTCGTTGGCGCATCCGCGCTTGGCGCCGCGCTGCTGGCCACGACCGCCCTGCCCTCGCTGGCAGACGAAGCCCTGGCTGATCTGGTTGAAAGCGTGTCCCCCTCGGTGGTGACCATCATTGCCGAACAGGACATTGTGCCCGTGCAAGCACCGGGACAGGGACAGAATTTTGATTTGGAAGACCACCCCTTTGGAGAGTTCTTCAAACGCTTCGGAGCGCCTGAGGGCTTTCAGGCACCGCAGCGTGGACTATCGCAAGGCTTGGGATCGGGGTTTGTACTCGACGAAGCCGGGTACATCATCACCAACCACCACGTTGTCGACAATGCCTCGACCGTGACCGTCCGTCTGAGCGACGACCGTAGTTTCGAAGCCGAAATCGTGGGCACCGACCCGCTGACTGACATCGCCGTTCTGAAGATCAACGCCAGCGAGTCGCTGCAAGCCGTTGAGATCGGGGACAGCGACGTTATCCGCGTGGGTGAGGACGTCGTGGCCATCGGCAACCCGTTTGGCCTGCATTCGACCGTGACCACGGGCATCGTTTCGGCCAAAGGCCGCAATATCTCGGCCGGGCCCTACGCTGAATTCATTCAGACCGATGCGGCCATCAACAAGGGCAACTCGGGCGGTCCACTGTTCAACATGGAAGGCGAAGTGATCGGCGTGA
The DNA here is from genome assembly GCF_059610645.1 of Ruegeria sp. CDSC054. Classification (NCBI taxonomy): domain Bacteria; kingdom Pseudomonadati; phylum Pseudomonadota; class Alphaproteobacteria; order Rhodobacterales; family Roseobacteraceae; genus Ruegeria; species Ruegeria sp. CDSC054. The sequence goes on from NZ_JBXWOA010000001.1 coordinate 554,707, forward strand.
ACTCGGCCATCTACTCGCCCACCGGCGGTTCCGTTGGTCTGGGCTTTGCCGTGACCTCGAACATCGTTGAACATATCGCCGCCGATCTGCGTGACGATGGTCAGGTCAGCCGCGGCTGGCTTGGTGTTTCAATCCAGAATGTCAGCCCAGAGATCGCGGCGGCCATGGGGATCGATGCCTCGACCGGCGCACTTGTGTCAGATGTCGTCGCGGGCAGCCCCGCAGAGGGCGTGTTGGAGCAAGGTGACGTTATCCTGACCTTCAACGATGAAGCCGTCGATTCCAGCAGCGACCTGCCGATCCTTGTCGGCACGACCAAAGTCGGTACCGACAGTGTCATGACCGTTCTGCGTGATGGAAAAGAGCAACAGATCGAGTTGACAATCGGACAGCATCAAAGCGCCTCGGCCGAGATCGACAAATCGGTGGACGAAGGTATCTCGGGCACCGCGTTGGGCGTGACCGTCGCACCGCTGACCGACAGCAACCGCGCACAAATGGGCGTAGCTGAGAATGTCGATGGTGTGGTCGTCACTGATCTGAAGCCCGACAGCCCTGCCGCCAAGGCCGGTCTGCAACGCGGCGACGTGATCGTAAAACTGGGCGGTCAGGAAACCGCCTCACCCGACGCGCTGAAGGCTGCGCTGGACAGCGAAAAGACTGACCCTGCACTGGTGCTGATCAACCGGGGCGGAAACCAGATCTTCGTGGCGGTGGAAATCGCCTGACCCGAAGTCCGCGTGCGCCATTTGATGGGGATTTCTGGCGTGCGCCTCCTCGGCGGATTGAATTGTCCGCATTCCGCCGGGACTGCCGGGTGCGCTGCAACGCACCCGGCACGTAGTTTACGCAAATCATGTGCTTTTCAGGAAATTTGTGTTTAAATCCCGATAGAAAGGAACCCGAAACATGAGCCGCCGCCTGCTGATCGTCGAAGATGACGAGGACACTCGTGAGTTCATCGCCAAGGGCTTTGGCGAAGAAGGCTATGTGGTCGAGCAGGCCGCAGATGGCCGCGAGGGTCTGTACCACGCCACGGATGGTGGGTTTGACGCCATCGTGCTGGACCGGATGCTTCCCGGTCTTGATGGCCTTTCGCTGATCCGATCCTTAAGGGCGGCTGGAGTCAAGACCCCTACCCTGATGCTGACCGCAATGAGCGCGGTTGACGAAAGGGTTAAGGGGTTGCGGTCGGGTGCGGATGATTATCTGGTCAAACCATTTTCGTTTCAGGAACTCCACGCGCGGATCGAAGCCCTATTGCGGCGCCCGCAGGAATCTGAGGAAACCGCGACGCTGACCTGCCGCGACCTGGAAATGGACTTACTGACACGCAAAGTCACCCGCGATGGACAAGAGATTTCCCTGACCCCGCGTGAGTTCCAGATCCTTGAATTCTTCCTGCGCCGCAAGAACCGCGTCGTATCGCGCACCATGCTGCTGGAAGGTGTCTGGGATTACCATTTTGACCCAAATACCAACGTGGTCGACGTCCATATCTCAAAACTGCGCCGCCAGTTGGATGAAGGCGACAGGCCGCCGTTGATTGAAACGGTTCGAGGTGCGGGTTACATGATATCCGATGGATAACCTGCGACTTTCGTTCAATAATTCTCGCACCCGCCTCGTTCTAGCCAGCATGGTTCTTAGCACATTGCTGACGGCCATCGTGCTGGGGCTTGTATACTTCACCGCCAATCGCAGTATCGAGGGCGAGACCCGTTCAGTGGTATCCGCCGAATTAACCGGTCTGGCCGATGAATATGAACGGCGCGGCCTATTCGGGCTGTTGCAAGCCATTGAACGCAGGATTCCAACCGCGTCCGAACGGGATGCTTTGTATCTTTTGACTGACCGGTTCGGTGTAAAGCTGGCTGGCAACCTCAAGCACTGGCCTGCGGACGTCACGGCAGGCAGTGGCTGGGTCGACCTAGAACTACGCCGCGCCGATAACGACCAGTTGGTCCCGATCTCGGCCGCCTCGGTCCGCTTGCCGGGCGGCGAACGCCTGCTAGTAGGTCGTGATGCCCTTGCACGGCAGCAATTTGACAGGGCGCTGTTGCGCGCGGTTGGCTTGGCGCTTGCAATTGCACTGGCGCTAAGCCTTTTGACCGGCTGGCTTTTCACGCGGCTGGTGTTCACTCGCCTGTCCGAGTTTGCTGGAACAGCGGAAAACATCGTGTCAGGTGATCTGTCCCGCCGCATGCCTTTGCGCGGAACCGGGGACGAGCTGGATCAAGTGGCCGGAACCCTGAACAGCATGTTGGACCGGATTGAGGAACTGATCAGCAATCTGCGCACAACCTCGAATTCAATCGCCCATGACCTGCGATCCCCGCTGTCCCGCCTGCGTCAAAGGGTCGAGTCACTGTCTGACCCATCCAAAAGCGATCTGGACCGCGACGTCGACGTGGCACGCGCGACAGCGGAAATCGACCACGTGCTGCGCGTTCTTGGGCAGTTGACCGAAATTTCTCGCGCCGAGGCCGGTGTCGGGCGGGAACAGTTCGAACCCGTGGACTTGCAGCAACTGATCGGTGACGTCGTCGAGTTGTACGAACCAGTTGCCGCCGATCAGGGCATCTCGCTTGAGGTCGTCGGCACCGCCCACACTGTTCAGGGGCACCGCCCGCTTCTGTCTCAAGCGCTGTCAAATCTTCTGGAAAATGCCATGCGTTATGCCCCGGAAAAGACGGCAATCACGATCACCCTGTCAGAAAGCGGTCCCTACACCTGCCTGAGCGTGCGTGACCGGGGCCCTGGTGTCCCTGAAGAGGATTTGCCACGTTTGCAGGTGCCGTTTGTGACGCTCGATCCCGCAAGGACCGAGCGCAACTCAGGCCTGGGTCTGGCGCTGGTGGCGGCGATTTCTCACATGCATCAGGGCGCATTCGAGGCGCGCAAATGCGAACCTGGCCTTGAGGCAACAATCAAACTGGCGCGTAAGCCCTAGATTGGCACACCATTGATCGCCATCATCTTGTTTTTGTAACGTTTATCTGCCGTCACATCTGTTCCGAACCAGTCGGGCGGCGTGTATGCCTGCGCCTCGGCCTCTGTATCGAACTCCACCTCGACCAGCCGCAGCGGCGCGAGGCTTCCCAGAAAGATGTCCAGCTCAAACACCCGACCGTCTAGCATTTTTCCGGTATAGCGTTCTTTCTCAACCCGACGTCCTTCGGTTTCCGGCCAGAAGGTTTCGAATTGCTCGGCCGTGATCTCGGCCTCGCGTTCCACCCGCACCAAGGAGCCCGCTCCTTTGAGCGTCAAAAAATACCTGTCATTCTTTTGCCGCAGACGCAATTCCGTGGAATCGTCCAGTGCAGTCAGATAACCTTGGCGGACGACGGCCTTATCAGCGCCGCTCAGGTCGGGCCGATCCGCCACCAGAAACTTGCGTTCAATTTCGGTGCTCATCGCTTTGACACCACTCCGTTTTCCATCTCATCGTACAGCTTTTGATATGCCAGGCTGGCGGCGCTGCGCGGGGCGAATTCACTGACCGGCGCACGGTTCTGCCCCATCCGTTCGATATCCGCCGCAAACGGGATTGAGCTGTGCAGGAACCGCTTTCGATAAAGCTTTCGCATCGCATCCATCGTCTCAAGGTGCAGGGTCTTGCGCTGTTGCACCATGGAAAAGAATGCTGTCAGCTTTTTCTTCGACAACTTGTTGGTATCGAAAAAACCGACCAACTGATCGAAAGACCGCTCAGACAGCGTCGTCGGGATGACCGGAATCACGATCAGATCTGCGGCTTTGAAGATGTTTTCCGAAAGGGTCGAAAAGTTGGGCGGGCAATCCAGAATGATCACCTCATAATCGCTGCCCGCCGAGATCAGCGCTTTTTTCAGCCTGGATCGTTTGTTCCGCATCCGCGACAGGAAGACGTCAAAATCCCGGAAGGTCATGTTTGCTGGCAGCACGTCCAGCCCTTCGAAATCGCTGGCTCGAATGGACTTGGTAAAGCGCGCGACATCGTCAAAAAACCGTGCATCTGTCAGCTTTTTGGACGGCTTGACGCGCAGATAAAACCCAGACGCCCCTTGCGGATCCAGGTCGCATAGCAAAACCTTGTGCCCTGCTGCTGCGTAGGCATGCGCCAGATTGACCGAGGTGGCGGTTTTACCCACACCGCCCTTGTTGCTGTAACAGGCAATGATCTTCACTCTTCAGCCCTCCTTTTGATGAAACAAACTGCGGAACAGGTGCCGGATGTCCGGGCTGTCGAAGTGCTTGAAATTTGCAATGACTCGGTCGCGTTCTGCCTTTTGGAGTTGATCCAGAACAGAAATCAGCCCGCCCACGGACAAGGCCAACTGCGCATCAGCGCGGCCTTGCATATTGGTGTGCTGTTTAACAAAGCTCAGAAGCGCCTCTTGTTGGACCGAGAAATCATTGAATAGACCCAAATTATCCTGCAGCCTTTTCAATGGCTTGATGATCGTTTTAAATGCCTTTTCAACGAACAAAGGGGCAAAGAACTCCATAAGATAACGCAGTTTTTTGCAGTCGATCCGCAACTTATGAACATCTTCATCAGGCGTGTCCGAGGTGATACGTCGCGCCAGTTTGCAGGTTTTGCGATATCGCTTCCAGATCAGCGCGCGCGCATATTCATAGGCAGGCCGATCTGCATTTGGGCCAGGCTGCAGGTTTGTCGGATCAGCAAATAGCTCGGTCAACTTTTTCATCTGATTGTCATAGCTCTGCGTCCGAAAGCGCCGGGACAGACGGCCAAGTGCCTGGCTGCGTTCCTTTTCGAATTGCGCAAACATGGTCACGGCACCTTCATGAAGGTTCGGCGGTATAAGATTGAAGTAACTGTCTTTTTCCAACAGATAGACATCCAAATCCCGAACGCGACTAGTGGGTTCCATCAAACCGGAAAACTCGCGCTTTAGTGCAGCGGTTTGTTCGGGCGAAAACACACCCTTGAACAGGCTGATCACAGATCGCACGCGGCGCAGAGAAACGCGGTAGTCATGCAGAAATTCAGTATCGATATCATCGATCACGCCAGCCTCATTTTGGCGCGCGACCGCCAGATAGGTGCGAATGATGTTGGTGGCGACTTCAATTGATGGTTCTTGTTTACTAACGCGGATTTCGGGCTTGGCCCTGTATATGGTCGCGTCGGGAAACAACCAGTCGAACAATGGCTTCGCCTTGCTTTTGCCAGCCTCCAACTTAGTCAGCTTTTCACAAACAGTCCTATACGCCCGGTCATATCCGCGCATGTGTTGAACGGTTACAACTGTTACCTGCCCCTGATCCGAGGACATCAACATCATCGTGCCGCGCACTTGCGTCTTTTGCAGGTCACCCAGAATGGCAAACGAGCGGTGTTTGGCCCTGCCCGCCCCGACGCTCATCAACGCGCGCAACTTGGGAAAGCCCGCTAGACCTGCCTTGACGGGTCCGACAGGCAATTCCTGCACGAACTTGCCCTTACCCTTGCACCACTGGGTTACGGCTCGGGCACCGTGCAAAAGGATCAAAGACTCATCGGTCTCGATCAAAACTTTGGCAGATGCCCTGAGGGATTGGTCATGACAATCCAGAATATCAAAATTTCCAGCAGGTTCAGCGGCCTCAAACCGCAATGCCAGTTCTTTTAAAGATTTGGTAAAACCCGCCTCATCGAATGCTCCCGGGATAACAAAACAGTTTTTGACCCGAGCCATTAAGAGCGTCCCTTTCACCGAGGATCCAGTACGTGATCATGAATTCATATTCCTGCGATCCGATCAACGACTAACTCCGTTGATCAACAGCAATGACCAGAACATCTGATTCTGCTCGAACAACCGAATGACTCTGTCCGGACATTTGGCTAAGACGGGGGTATGTCTGATCCTGTTTCATCGATCCGCAATCTCGGCCCGGCTTTTGAGCAATCCTGCGCACGCGCAGGCATTCATTCTGCGCAGGAATTGCGCGATTTGGGGGCGGATGAGGCCTACGCACGGCTATTACAGGCGGGAACCCGGCCGCATTTCATTGGATACTACGTGCTGGTGATGGGATTACAGGGGCGCGCCTGGAACGACTGCAAGGGCGAGGAAAAGAAGGCGCTGCGCGAAAAGTTCGACGCGATAAAAACCAGCGTCAGCACCGCCCCGGAAACCCAGATGATTTCTGATCTGGATGCGATAGGTATACGCGTTGCGCCGAAAGATCTTAAACAGGTCTGAAACGAAAAAGGCCGCACCCCCAATGGGATACGGCCCTGAACTTCGTCTGACGGCGGATTAGCCGACCAGTTCGATGCCCGAGAAGAAGTACGCGATTTCAACGGCAGCAGTTTCAGGCGCGTCCGAACCGTGGACCGAGTTTTCGCCAACCGATTCAGCGAACTCGGCGCGGATGGTGCCGGGTGCTGCGTCTGCGGGGTTGGTTGCGCCCATGACTTCGCGGTTCTTTGCAATGGCGCCTTCGCCTTCCAGAACCTGAACGACAACCGGCTCGGAGGACATGAATTCGCACAGTTCGTCATAGAACGGACGCTCGGCATGCACGTCGTAGAACTTGCCAGCCTGAGCTTTGGTCATGTGAATGCGCTTTTGCGCAACGATGCGCAGGCCAGCGTCTTCGAACTTGGCGTTGATCTTGCCAGTCAGGTTGCGACGGGTTGCATCAGGTTTGATGATCGAGAATGTGCGTTCCAGTGCCATATCGGCCTCTCCTTACTATATGGCGCGAGGTACGCGCCGAAATCCATCGCGCGCCGCCTAACACGGTATGTGCCTCATGAAAAGTGGAATGATTGCGCCAATGGGTCTTGGCGATCAGATTGTGTCCGGCAAGGGCTCTGACGCGTCGATCCGGCGAACGTAAAGCACCGCAAGCAATCCGACAAAGCTGCTGGCGAACATCATGCCCAACACCAGATAGGGCCCATTTTCGGGGCTAACAAATGCGCCGGTCATCAAGGTCAGAATGGCTCCCAACGCCACGATCAGCGCACCAGAAAGCCCCGCGGCGCTGCCCGCCAGATTGGGTCGCACGGACATTACGCCGGCCGAGGCGTTGGCATTCGTCAGCCCGTTACCGAAGCCCACGCAAATTGCCGAGCCGAAAAACACCCAGACCGAGCCCAGACCTGCTGTGAACAGCAGCAACCCGCAGAAAGGGCCAATCGAGGCAACGACCCGACCGATCAGGATCATCGTCGTCAGCTTCGTGTGTGCTGCTATGCGCCCGGTAATGAAATTGCCCACCATGAAGCCGCCGGTAATAATTCCGATCCCCAGACCCAGCATGGCAGGGCTCAGGTCGAACCAGACCGCGGCGACCAATGGCGCACCGGTGATAAAGCTGAAGAACCCGCCGATCGAGAACGCGGCACACAGCGCGTAACCCCAGAACCTACGCGCGCGAAACAGGTGCGGGTATTCCTTTAGCTGAGCCGAGAATGTTGCGGATCGGTTCGCATTTGTCTCACCCATGTCCGCCCACAAGAGCACCAGCATCCCCGCCCCCAGGACCGAGTACAAAATGAACCCGGCTCGCCAACCGAACAGCATATCCAGTGCGCCGCCCAGCATTGGGCCTAGCATCGGTGCCAAAGCCATTGCCATCGCAACATAGCCCAGTTTGCTGGCGGCCTCGTTCGGGGCATAGAGATCCCTGATCGAGGCGCTGGACAGCACGGGTCCGGCCACCACCGCTGCTTGAAGCAGACGGAAACCGAGGAATATCCAGATCGACTCGGCCAATACGCAGCCAACGGAGGCCACTGTGAAAAATACCATACAAATCAACAGGATCGGTCTGCGACCATATCGGTCGGACAACGGCCCCATGATCAATTGCAACACGGCGGACACCGCCAGATACCCGGCGACTGACAAGTTAATCAGTCCGTAGTCGACCTGAAAGCCCTCGGCCATCCTCGCAAGCGACGGCAGGAACATGTTCAACGACAGCACCGACAACGCCGTAGCGAAGATCAAAGTGACCAAAGAAGGAGGCGTCTGAGCCGCGCGCATGATGAAAACCGTCGAGTAATGCCAACCGGATCAGCGCTAACACATTGCCTGGATATTGAACATATCAAGCTGCTGGCGGCGGCACCAAGGCTCTGCTAAGAGCGCGTCATGCTACGGATTCAAGACATAACCTACGCGGTTGAAGGCCGCCCTCTGTTCGATGGGGCCAGCGCAACCATTCCCGATGGGCACAAGGTAGGCCTTGTGGGGAGGAACGGCACGGGGAAGACAACCCTGTTCCGGCTGATCCGGGGCGAATTGGCGCTGGAATCCGGCAATATCACAATTCCCAAGCGCGCGCGGATTGGCGGAGTGGCGCAAGAGGTGCCCTCCTCGGATGTGTCGCTCATCAACACGGTTCTGGCGGCCGATACTGAGCGCAGTGCGCTGATGGACGAGGCCGACACCGCGACCGACCCCACACGTATCGCCGAAATCCAGACACGACTGGTAGATATCGACGCCTGGTCTGCCGAGGCGCGCGCTGCCTCGATCCTCAAAGGTCTTGGGTTTGATGATGACGACCAGTTGCGCCCCTGCTCCGACTTCTCGGGCGGCTGGCGGATGCGCGTGGCGTTGGCGGCTGTGCTGTTTTCACAGCCCGATCTGCTGCTGCTGGACGAGCCTACGAACTATCTGGACCTCGAAGGTGCGCTGTGGCTGGAGAGCTATTTGGCCAAATATCCGCATACCGTCATTATCATCAGCCACGACCGCGGGCTGCTGAACCGCGCGGTGGGGTCGATCCTACATTTGGAAGACCGCAAGCTGACCTATTACGCGGTTCCTTATGACAAATTCGCCGAACGCCGCGCTGAACGACTGGCACAGGCGGAATCCGAGAACGTGAAAGCCAAGGCCCGGATCGCCCATCTGCAGAGTTTCGTGGATCGCTTCCGCTACAAGGCATCCAAGGCAGTTCAGGCCCAGTCACGCTTGAAAATGATCGAGCGCATTCAGCTGGTTTCAACCCCTCAAGAGGCCGCTCTGCGCGCATTCTCCTTCCCAGAGCCAGAAGAGCTGTCCCCGCCGATCATTCAGATTGAAGGCGGCGTGACGGGCTATGGTGAAACCGAGGTGCTGCGCCGCTTGAACCTGCGTATTGACCAGGATGACCGGATCGCGCTGCTGGGCAAGAACGGTCAGGGCAAGTCGACCCTGTCCAAGCTGCTGTCCGACCGCCTGCCTTTAATGACTGGCAAGATGACCCGCAGCAACAAGCTGCGGATTGGTTATTTTGCGCAGCATCAGGTGGATGAGCTTTATGTGGACGAATCGCCGCTGGACCATCTGCGACGCCTGCGCCCGAACGAGGCGCCGGGCAAGTGGCGGTCGCGTCTGGCGGGGTTCGGGCTGAACGCGGATCAGGCTGAAACCAAGGTTGGTCGTCTATCGGGCGGCCAGAAGGCACGCCTGTCTCTGCTGATCGCCACCATCGACGCGCCGCATATGTTGATCCTGGACGAGCCGACCAACCACCTGGATATCGAAAGCCGTGAGGCGCTGGTCGAAGCGTTGACCGCCTATTCCGGTGCGGTGGTTCTGGTCAGCCACGATATGCACCTATTGTCGCTGGTCGCGGACCATCTGTGGCTGGTTTCGAACGGAACGGTCAAACCTTTCGAGGGAGATCTCGAGACCTATCGCACCATGCTGCTGGGACGCGACAAACCGGCCAAAGAGAAACCGCAAGTGATCAAGCCCAAGCGCCCCTCGCGCGAGGCAGTGCTGAACCTGCGGGCGGATCTTCGCAAATGCGAGGACCGGATCGAGAAGCTAACGGATATGCATGATAAACTGTCGGCCAAACTGGCAGATCCTGCGCTTTACGAGGACGACAGGAAAAACGATCTTGCAACGTGGAACCGGAAGTTTGCCGAAGTGGTCGAAGCCATGCAAAAAGCCGAGGCCCTTTGGGTTGTCGCCGCAGAGCGTCTTGAAAAGGCCGAAGCGACATGACGAAACCCGTAATCGAAACGACTGCCATGATCGCAGGCATGCGCCCTGAACTTCAGGACGCAGAATTCGCCTTTGTTGTTTGGCCGCATGACAAAGCTTGGCCCGAAGGAACGCGGGCCAGTTGCATGGAGGCCGAAGGACTGTCCCTTATCGTGCCAATCGACGCAGCACCCGCTGGCGCCATCAGTATGAAGTGCATAACGTTGCGGGTTCATTCCTCACTGGAAGGCGTTGGCTTGACTGCCGCTGTGTCCGATGCTCTTGCCCAAAGTAGAATTCCGGCAAACATGGTCGCGGGGTATCACCATGACCACGTCTATGTTCCAAGCAATCTGGCGGAAAAAGCTGTGGCCGTTCTGTTAGACCTCCAACAAGGTGCCGGCAAATGATCGACTTCGCCTTTTTCATCACTGCCTTCACCACCCTGTTCGTGGTGATTGACCCCTTTGGCACCGCGCCGATTTTTGTGGCTTTAACTCAGGACATGGACGCCCGCGCCCGTCGCCGGACCGCCTATCGCACCTGTGCTGTGGCCTCTGGCATACTCATTGCCTTTGCCGCCTTTGGCGAAGCGGTGCTGGGTTTTGTCGGTATCTCGATGGAGGCCTTCAAGGTCGCCGGGGGCGCGTTGTTGTTCCTTACAGCATTGGACATGCTGTTCGAACGACGCACCAAACGCCGTGAAGACCGAGTCGAGGAAGAAGAGGAACACCACGACCCGTCCGTGTTCCCGCTGGCCATTCCGCTGGTCGCCGGTCCCGGATCAATTGCGACGATTATCCTGCTGGCCGGACAGCACCCGGGTATTCTTGGCATTGTCGAGGCCTGTATCGTCATGCTGGCCGTCATGGCCGTGGTTTTGACCTTCTTCCTGTCCGGCGGCCTGATTGCGCGCTTGCTGGGCAAAACCGGCCTGAACGTATTGACGCGGCTGTTGGGGATGCTGCTGGCGGCGTTGTCGGTTCAATTCATCCTGGACGGCCTCAAGGCCTTTGGATTTGCGTCGTAAAACCCCATATATCTTTCAGTGAATATGGTGAGGAGCGCTATGGACGGCGACAACATTGGACGTTTGGTATATCTGGCCGTGCTTGGTACGGCCGTTGTGGCGTGGTTTGTCGCGCAAAACCGCCAGTCTTTGAACAAAACGCTGCAACAGGCTTTGGCGTGGGTCTTTATCTTTATCGGTGTCATTGCCGTTGTCGGCCTGTGGGAAGACATCCGCACCACTGTTGGCCCTGCCCCGCAAATGAATGTCACCGGCCAGACCATAGAGGTTCCGCGCGCCTCCGACGGACACTATTATCTGCCCATTGATGTGAACGGAGAACCGATCACCTTTCTGGTGGACACTGGCGCAAGCCAGATTGTTCTAAGCTCGCGGGATGCCGAACGTGTTGGGATTGATCCCGATCAGTTGAATTATTTCGGCCGGGCAAATACGGCCAATGGCGTTGTGCGTACCGCGCCGGTGCGCCTGGACACGCTGGCATTGGGGCCGATCACGGACCAGAATATCTCGGCCTGGGTAAACGAAGGGGAATTGGACAAATCCTTGCTGGGTATGGATTACCTGCATCGGTTCTCGAATATCCAGTTCGCCAATGGCCGCCTGCTTTTGTCGCGTTAAGACGTCCGTTGTCGCAATTCCACAATTGAGAACAAAACAAGAACATGCTAACCTGACAGCATGTCTACACATCTTCTTGGCCGCAAACCCGCACGTGAGGTGCCGGGGATAGATCTTCATCCGCAGATCAGACTGCAACTGGCCCGCGTGCACGAGGCTTGCGGCCCCGCCCGGCGCAGCTTTGCCATGTGGCTGGCGGGGCAGATGCAGGGGCCGGTGCTGTGGATCGCGCCCGCATGGGAGCCCGGCCAGCTTAATCCCGATGGCATGATGGCCTTTGCCGACCCCGCCCGGTTCATCTTTGTGCGCCCGACCCGGTCCGAAGACCTGCTGTGGTGCGTAGAAGAGGCGCTGCGCAGCGCGGCCATGCCTCTGGTTGTCGGTGATCTGCCGGGCGCGCCGGGGCTGACGCCAGTGCGGCGCATGCATCTGGCCGCAGAACAGGGTGGTGCGATGGGGCGGGCTCCGCTTGGGATGCTGCTGACCCCTGGTGACGGTGGTGCACAGGGGGTAGAGACGCGCTGGCACATGGCCGCAAACCATCAGGCAGAGGCCCGGCGCTGGACCCTAACCCGCCGCCGCGCCCGCGCCCTGCCCCCGGTCAGCTGGCATGCCACGCAGACCAAACCGCGAGCCGGTTTGCACCTGCAACAGATCGCCACAGAAGACACACCCGTGTGATCACGCCCCCCTCACGGGGTTTGTGACTGGCCAAAGCAAGGGCCGAGCCCTAGCGTTTCAGGATGAGCCACGCGATCCACGATAGCCGATACTCCTGGCTGCGACTTGCGATCACTTTGATCATCGCAACCGTGGCCAATGTGGGAATGTGGGCCGTCATCGTTGTGATGCCCGCCATCGAAACCCAATTCAACGCCGGACGTGCCGAGGCCGCGATGCCTTACACATTGGCCATGATCGGATTCGCCCTTGGCAATTTTTGGATGGGGCAGTTGGTGGATCGGCTGGGCGTGACCAAGGCCCTGATCGGGGCCGCAATCCTCAGCGCCACCAGCTATCTGTTGGCGACACTGGCGCCCAATATTGTGATGTTGTCCGTCGCACATCTTCTATTGGGCCTCGGGGCATCCATCGGCTTTGGACCATTGATCGCTGACATCTCGCACTGGTTCATGAAACGCCGCGGGATCGCCGTGGGTCTGGTGGCAAGCGGAAACTATCTGTCCGGGGCCATCTGGCCGACCTTGCTGTCCGGCATACTCACACGCGATGGCTGGCAACAGGTCTACCTGACGCTGGCTGTCATAACGTTGCTGGTCGTTATCCCCCTGTCCCTACTGTTGCGTCGACAGGTCCCGGCCGAGGCGCACAGCACCGCCGCGTCGGCCGCACAAATCAAGGCGCGCAGCGTTGGCATTTCCCCCCGGGCACTTCAATACATCCTCGGTCTGGCCGGTATTTCGTGCTGTGTCGCAATGTCGATGCCTCAGGTGCATATCGTGTCCTATTGCGTCGGGCTGGGTTACGGACCCACAGTCGGCGCCGAGATGTTGTCCTTAATGCTGTTCGGAGGTGTGATCAGCCGAGTAATATCAGGCATGGTCGCTGATCAACTTGGCGGCGTTCTGACGGTTCTGATCGGCTCGGTCCTGCAATGCCTCGCACTGTTCCTGTTCTTGCCTTATGACGGGATGGTCTCACTCTACCTGATCAGCCTGCTTTTTGGCCTGTCACAAGGCGGCATCGTTCCCGGCTATGCCCTTGTTGTGCGCGAATATATGCCCCCGCGAGAGGCCGGCGCGCGCGTGGGGTTTGTCATGATGATGACGATCATGGGCATGGCGCTGGGGGGATGGATGTCCGGCTGGATTTATGACGTTACCGGCAATTACCAACTGGCTTTCGTAAACGGCATTCTATGGAACGGCCTGAACATCGGAATTCTGCTGTTTCTGCTCAGCCGCTCGCGCGCCCACAGACAAGAGGTTTTGGCATGAGATCATTGACGCGGCGCTTTCTGATTGCGGGTCTGGCGAGCCTTCCGTTGGCACGGCCAACTCATGCTGCGTTGGTCCAATATGAATTGTCTCGAACCGGAACGTCCGTCGGATTTTCCTTCATGCTTTCGGGGGTTGCGCAGTCAGGCACGATGCCGATCCAATCAGCAGATATTCGGGTCGACACGGATCAGTTACAAAACAGCCGTGTCACCGTCGTGCTGAATGTAGCCGCGGCGCGCACCCGCTTGCCCTTTGCCCGCGGCCCGATGCTAAGCAAAAGCGTTCTGAACGCGCAGGAATTTCCGAGCATTACGTTCAAATCCACCCGGATACAGCTTGGCCCAACAGGCCGCATTTCCGAAGGCGCAACCATCACCGGAGACCTGACGGTGCGAGGGGTCACACGCCCGGTGACCCTGCAAGCCAATCTGTACCGCGAACCCGGAACCGAGGCTGATGACCTGAACGCATTGTCCATTCGACTGTCGGGCGCGTTGAACCGCCATAACTTCGGCGCCTCTGGCTATCCCGATCTGGTTGCCGATACTGTGTCTTTGAACATCCGGGCCGAGTTGACCCGCAAGGCCTGACACCCAAAGGGCAAAAAACGACGCGCAGAGGTCGAATTATCACGCGCAACGCTCGCTGATGCGGTAATGCTGGGCGCACTATGCGCACGATCATTTCTTTTGCCGCCCTGTTTCTTTCTGTCATTCTTCTGCAGCTCTCGACGGGCGGCGTTGGTCCTTTGGATGCGATATCCGGCATCACGCTTGGGTTCACGACCGGACAAATCGGTATGTTGGGTTCGGCCCATTTTGTTGGCTTCTTCATTGGCTGCTGGTGGTCCCCCCGCCTGATGGGCAGTGTCGGACATTCGCGCGCTTTTGCGGTCTGTACGGCCCTGGGTGCGATGGGTCTTATTGGGCATACGCTGACCGAAAACCCGTACATCTGGGCAGCCCTTCGGGTCGCGTCCGGAACCTGTGTCGCCGGGGCCTATACGGTGATCGAGGCATGGCTGAACGCCAAAGTCACAAACGAAACGCGCGGCCGCGCCATGGGGACTTACCGCATCGCGGATATGGGCGCGTCTTTGTGCGCACAGTTGATCATCGCGGTTCTGCCGCCTGCGTCTTACGTGTCCTACAACTTGCTGGCGATCCTGTGCTGCGCGTCCCTGTTGCCGCTGACGTTGACACGGGCCAGCCAGCCCAAAACACCCGACGCCCCTCGGCTAAAGCCCAAACTGGCCTGGCGCAGCTCGCCCTTGGCTGTTGCAGGTGTGATCGTTGCGGCGCTCAGCTCTGCGTCGTTTCGGATGGTCGGTCCGGTCTACGGTCAGGAAGTTGGGCTGGACGTGGACCAGATCGCATTCTTCCTGGCGTCATTCGTTTTGGGTGGTGCACTGGCGCAATACCCGGTGGGTTGGCTGGCCGACAAATATGACAGGCGCTGGGTGTTGATCTGGCTGTCCGTTGCTGCGGTCGTCAGCAGCGGTGTCACAATGGCGGCCAGCGGAACAGGAACGGTAGGCGTCATGCTGGCTGCCGTATTCTTTGGCCTGACAACCTTCCCGATCTTCTCAGTCTCTTCCGCTCATGCGAACGACTTTGCAACGGCAGAAGAACGGGTCGAGCTTTCCGCGGCACTAATGTTCTGGTTCGCTTTGGGTGCGATAGCCTCGCCCTATATTTCATCGACACTGATTCAGCAGTTCGGACCCGGAGCGCTATTTGCATTTGTGGCCATCGGCCATGTTTTCCTGATCATCTTTGGCCTGGCCCGAATGCGCTCACGCCCGACGCCCGAAGAGCGGACAAACTATGTCTACGCGCCACGCACATCTTTCACGATTGGTCGTCTGCTGAAACGGTCGCGTGAAAGGCAATAAGAAAGGGCCGGGAAAACCCCGGCCCCTTTCGATTAGTGTTCAGTCCGCGATCCTTCTTCGATCACGCCGCCCTCTTCGGCAGGTTCGACCGTTGATTCAAGCGCACCGTTGACGACACCGCCGACACCGTTTTCCATCGACAAGCCAAGCTCTTCACCCAGCTTCTTGAGCGCCGGCATCTGCACCGCCATTCCCATGATCGAGTCCAGCGCCTGATTGACGACCGGCTTGTCACCGTTCGATGCGCCGCCGCCATTGGCGCCACCGATACCGCCGACCTGATGGATCTTGATCGAGTCGATCTTCTCAGCCGGTTTGACCATCTCCGCAATAATCGACGGCATGGTTTCAATGCGTGCCAGATCAACCTTCATGCGGATCTGATCCACTGACAGCACGTTGTCTGCTTCGACGATCGCACGCTTACCTTCGGCTTCGGCCAGCATGTCGTTCTTCTTGGCCTCAGCCCGAATGTTTAGAGCGTCCGCTTCGGCCTGTGCCTCTTCACGACGCGCTTCGGCGCGGTCAGCAGCGGCTTCTTTGTCAGCTTGCGCAGCCAGTCGGATCGCCGTCGCCTGACGTTCAGCTTCACGCGTGGCTTCAATCAGGGCGATCTGCTTGATACGCTCAGCCTCGGCAACCTTCTGCGCGGTCGCCACGGCTTCGGTCGCTTTGGTCGCCTCGGCACGGGCCAAATCAGCAGATGCACGCGCGCGGCTTTCCTCTTCGGATTTCTGCGCGATGATGATCTGACGCTCTTGCTCGGCCACTTCCAGTTCACGCTCTTTCGAGATCTCGGCCTCGCGGATTTTACGCTCACGCTCAATGTCCGCCGAACGGATCGCTTCTTCCCGCGCAATCCGGGCGCGTTCTGTTTCACGCACCGAGTCTTCGGTTCGCGCAGCGATCTCGGCCTCTTGCGCAACGCGCAGGGTTTCGACCTGTTGCGTCTGCTCGATGCGCGCCTGCTCTTCGTCCTTTTCGATCAACAGCTTCTGACGCTGAGCTTCCATCGCTGCACGACGTACCTCGACCTCGGCATCGGCATCAATCTGCGCGCGCTCTTTTTTCGAGGTCGCAATGACCTCGGCCAGCTTGCGCATACCCACAGCATTAAAGGCGTTGTTTTCGTCCAGAGCCTCAAACGGCGTCTGGTCCAACGCGGTCAACGAGACAGATTCCAAAGACAAACCGTTCTTCAGCAGGTCTTCGGACACCGCATTCTGCACTTCTTGCACAAAGTCAGCGCGGTTTTCGTGCAGACCGTCCATCGTCATCTGGGCCGCAACAGCGCGCAGACCGTCGATCAATTTGCCTTCGATCATTTCCCGCAGCTGTTCGACGTCGAATGTACGGTCGCCCAGTGTTTGGGCTGCGCGTGCGATGCCCTCTTCTGTCGCCATGACCGAGACGTAGAACTCGACGCCCACGTCGACACGCATCCGGTCTTTGGTGATCAGAGCGGCCTCGCCGCTGCGCTGAACCTCAAGGCGTAGGGTTTTCATGTTGACTGGGCTGACTTCGTGCAGCAACGGCACGACGATAACGCCACCATCCATGATGACTTTCTTACCGCCAGCACCGGTTTTCACCAGGCTGATCTCTCGGGTCGCGCGTTTATAGAGACGGCCAAGCACAAGGCCGATAAACAAAACTACTGCCAGAATGGTCACAACTATGACGGCTAGGAATTCAAGTTCCATGCAAAATCCTCCGTGATGGGGTTAGAAATTTTGGTTATTCAGACATGCCGACCAGAACGAACCGGTCGCGCCGTCGGTCGCGCAGCACCAGCACATCGGTGCCTTGCTTCAGCGCGTCTTTGTCCTGCAGCGGCTCAGCGCGCAGGTAGTGGGCGTTGCCAAAGCGGTCCATGACACGCACCTCAGCCGGGCGTCCGCGCGAAGCGGTGCCTTGGGTGATTACGCCCCGGCGGCGAGCAAGCATCCGTTCGGACATTGCCTCGGTCTCGGTTTTGGGCAGCAAGCGGGCAAAGACCCCGCCAAAGCCACGTGCAAACCAAAGACCAAAGGCACCGGCAGGGATCGCGGCCATCCAGGCAGGCAGGTCGAAGCCAAGCAGATCGCGCAGCGCCAACTGCAGGCCCATACCGGACAGGCCAAAACCCGCCAGCAGAACAACCAGCCAGATCATGAACGGCACTTTGCCGATCCCAAGCCACGCCAAGGGTCCCGAAGGGGCCGCGCCAGGCGCGTCCGCTTCGACCTCGGCCAGCTCAAAGTCACCTAGGTCGACATCGGCATCGATATCCAGATCGAAATCACCAACATCGAGATCCGGGGCGTCAACAACGTCCAGATCAACCTCGCCCTCGCCCGCCATAAGGCTTCCACCCAGGACCAATGCGATCAGTTCCAGCACAAGCAGGCCGAACAGAAGCGCAAGCGCCAAAGTGAAGGGCGCAAATGCACCCTCGAGCAGAAAGTCGAACATCAGTTGTTTGCCCTCGTTATTGTATACTGTGGTATACATGATAGATGGGAACTCATTGTGAAAATTCAAGAGTTTGTGATTCCAATTTACAACTCTGGGGTATTGCATGCGATGAAGGCGACGCAATCCAAGGCTGCAACTCAGTCCGATTTTTCCGGCGACCCGTGCCTAAAATGACGTCCGAACCAAAGCCGGGGTTTTGCTGGCCGGTAACATAATGTAGACGGGCGCGCAGACAGTACGCGGAAACGGAACATGGCTCGAATTCTCATCACCTCAGCGATCCCTTACATCAACGGGATCAAGCACCTCGGTAACCTGATCGGCTCGCAATTGCCGGCTGATCTGTACGCGCGCTACCTGCGTGGCCGGGGGAACGAGGTCATGTTCCTGTGCGCCACCGACGAACACGGCACACCCGCCGAGCTGGCCGCAGCGAAAGCGGGCAAGCCAGTGGCTGAATACTGCGCGGACATGTACGAAGTTCAGGCCGATATCGCCAAGCGTTTTGGCATGAGCTTCGATCATTTTGGCCGCTCGTCCAGCGAGCAGAACAAGACGCTGACCCAGCATTTTGCCGGGAAGCTGGACGATGCTGGGCTGATCCGCGAAGTCGGCGAAAAACAGGTCTATTCCAACGCCGATGGCCGCTTTCTTCCTGACCGCTATATCGAAGGCACCTGCCCCAATTGCGGATATGAGCGCGCGCGGGGCGACCAGTGTGAAAACTGTACCAAACAGTTGGACCCGACCGATCTGATCGAGCCGCGCTCGGCCATTTCCGGTTCAACTGATCTGGAGGTGCGCGAGACCAAACACCTGTACCTGCGTCAATCAGCGATGAAAGATCAGCTGGATGCATGGATCGACAGCAAAAGCGACTGGCCAATCCTGACAACCTCGATTGCCAAGAAATGGCTGCATGACGGCGACGGTCTTCAGGATCGCGGCATCACCCGCGATCTGGACTGGGGTGTACCGGTCAAGAAGGGCGATCAGGACTGGCCCGGCATGGAGGGCAAAGTCTTCTACGTCTGGTTCGACGCGCCGATCGAATACATCGCCTGCGCGAAGGAATGGGCGAATGCCAACGGCAGGACCGAGGCCGACTGGGAGCGCTGGTGGCGCACCGACAAAGGGGCGGATGATGTCCGTTATGTCCAGTTCATGGGCAAGGACAATGTGCCTTTCCACACCCTTTCCTTCCCGGCGACAATTTTGGGCACCAATACGTACAACGAAGAATCTGGGTCATCTGAACGTTGGAAGCTTGTCGACTACATCAAGTCGTTCAATTACCTGAACTACGATGGTGGTCAGTTCTCGACCAGCCAAGGCCGTGGTGTGTTCATGGATCAGGCGCTGGAAATCCTGCCAGCCGATTATTGGCGCTGGTGGCTGCTGAGCCATGCACCAGAAAGCAGCGACAGCGAATTCACATGGGAGAACTTCCAACAGTCGGTGAACAAGGACCTGGCGGATGTTCTGGGTAACTTTGTCAGCCGCATTACAAAGTTCTGCCGCTCTAAGTTTGGTGAGGCAGTTCCTGAAGGTGGCGCTTTTGGCGATCGCGAACACGCGTTGATTGATGAACTGACCAAACGCGTCCACGCCTATGAAACGCATATGGAGGCGATGGAGGTTCGCAAATCCGCGCAGGAACTGCGTGCGATCTGGGTTGCGGGCAACGAATACCTGCAAGCTGCTGCCCCGTGGTCGACCTTCAAGGAAGACCCTGAACAGGCCGCCGCTCAGGTACGTCTGGGCCTGAACCTGATCCGCCTCTACGCCGTACTCAGCGCACCGTTCATCCCTGAAGCCTCGGCCAAGATGCTGAGCGCAATGAACACATTGGACACCAGTTGGCCTGACGATGTCGCAGCCGCGCTGGACGCCCTGCCCGCCGGTCACGAATTCACGGTACCAGACGTTCTGTTCGCCAAGATCACCGACGAACAGCGCGAAGAATGGCAATCCAGGTTCGCTGGACAGCGCGACTGATGTTTTGGATCACAACACCATTGTTACGGAGGCCATTTGGCCTCCGTTTTCATTTGAAATGGGGCAAAAACCGGGATTAGGCGCCAAAACTCCATAGGATCTTGGCGTAAGTCCGCCTGAAACCGGAATAATTTCCGGGCACACCACCCAGCTGACGCATTCAAGAAGCTTGAGATAAAGTTCCAAAACGGCCATCCTGCCAAGAAATCAGCACGACTCGTCGAGGCAACAGAGCTGCCCCGGCGCAATATCCTTAGGTCTAATGAGGCGCCCGCCATGTCCCTTGCATTAAAGAATTCATTTTTTCGACACAGAGGTCCGGTCTTGGCCATCGCGGCACTGACCAGTTTGGGCGCCTCGTTCACGGCGCTGGCCCAGGATCAAAGCGACGCGCCGCCGCCGAAAGTGTCTATTGCAGCGGCCTATACTGAAGAAATTACCGATGAGGCCGTGTTCATCGGGCGCGCCGAGGCCATTAACAAGGTGGATATTGTCGCCCGCGTGAACGGCTTTCTTGAAACTCAGGATGTGGAAGACGGTGCGCTTGTCAAAAAAGACGACCTGTTGTTCACCATCGAACCCGATCTTTATGAGGCGACCCTGGAGGCCCGGAAAGCCGATCTGGACCGGGCCGAGGCCAATCTGGAGCTTGCCAAGGTCGATCTGGCCCGAAAGGAAGAGCTGTACAAACGCGATGCCACCCCGGAGTCCGAGCGTGACATCGCCCGCGCCAATGAACTGGTCGCCGAGGCCGAGGTCAAGGCCGCTCACGCTGCCATCCAACAAGCAGAGTTGGACCTGAGCTATACCGAAATCCACGCGCCGTTTGACGGGCGGATTGGGCGCGTAGAAACCAGCGTAGGTGACGTTGTCGGACCAACAAACCCCCCGCTCGTCAACCTGGTAAGCGAAGCCCCTATCTATGTAAATTTCTCGCTGAACGAAAAACAATTCACCTCGGTCCTCGAACAGGTTGGAGAGAGCGCAGCTTCACTGGCTGAAAGCAACAAAAGCCCGAATGTGCACCTCACCTTGCCCAACGGAACCAAGCTGGACGAAACAGGCGAGATCGTTTTTGTAGATAACCGCATCGACCCGCTGACAGGCGCAATTACTATGCGTGCCGAGTTCCCCAACGCGGACCGGTTCATCATCGACGGACAATTTCTGAGCGTTCAGATCGAAGCACTGGAGCCCACCCTTCAGGTGCTGGTCCCTCAGGCCGCATTGCAACGCGATCAGCGCGGTGAGTTCGTGCTGGTGGTGAATGACAAGCAGATGGTCGAACAGCGCTATATCACAACTGGCGACGTGGTTGGGACCGCGATTATTGTGACAGATGGTCTGCGCGAAGGTGAAAGCGTGATCGTTGAGGGCCTGCAGCGGGTTCGCCCGGGCGTTGCGGTGGATGCCGTCGTCGCCTCTGAACAGCCGGGAGAATAACGGATGTTCTCAGCCCTGTTCATTAGCCGGCCCAAGCTGGCGCTTGTTATTTCGCTTGTCCTGACGATCATGGGCGGCATCGGCTATTTGGTTCTGCCGGTCGCTCAGTTCCCGGACATTACGCCACCGGTGGTCAGCGTGACGACCACCTACACTGGCGCCAACGCCGAAACCGTGGAAAACACCGTCGCCGCCCCGATCGAGGCGCAGGTCAACGGTGTAGACGACATGATCTACATGACGTCGACTTCGGCAGACAACGGATCCTATTCGCTGAACGTCACATTCGAAGTAGGCACTGACCCGGATATCGCCTCAGTCAACGTGCAGAACCGAGTGGCTCAGGCCATGTCATCCCTGCCCTCCGAGGTAACCTCGTCAGGTGTGGTCACACAAAAAGCATCCACCAACATGCTGTTGCTGGTGACGCTGACCTCACCGAATGAGACGTATGACAGTGTCTTTCTATCAAACTATGCTTCGATCAACCTGAAGGACGCGCTGGCGCGTGTTCAGGGTGTGGGTAAAGCCGACGTTCTGACCAATCTTGAATACGCCATGCGGATCTGGATGGACCCGGATCAGATGGCTGCTTTGTCCATCACACCCGGTGACGTGATCAATGCAATTCGGGAACAAAACGTCGAAGTTTCGGCCGGTTCTATCGGCGCTCCTCCGGTCCCGGAAGGGCAGACCTTTCAATACACGATCAAAACCAAGGGCCGCCTAACCTCGGCCGCAGAGTTCGGCGACATTGTCATCCGGACTGGGGATGCCGGTTCAATCGTACGGGTCAAGGACATCGCGCGGGTCGAGCTGGGCGCGGAGTACTATGCGGCCTCGGGCTATTTTGACAGTGTCCCGGCGACGGTAATCGGTATCTACCAGGCCCCTGGCGCGAACGCGCTGGCCGTGTCGGACCGAGTAGAGGCCGAGCTTGAGCGGTTGTCACGTACCTTCCCGACGGATGTGGAATACGCTGTTCCATTCAACACGACGGACTTTGTAAATCAGTCGCTGAATGACGTGGTCACGACCCTGATCTTGACCTTCATCCTTGTGATTTCGGTGGTGTTTGTTTTCCTTGGAAGCTGGCGCGCGACGATCATTCCAGCGGTTGCGATCCCCGTCTCGTTGATCGGGACCTTTGCGTTCCTGCTGCTGTTTGGCATGTCGCTGAACACGATCTCATTGTTCGCTTTGGTGCTGGCCATCGGCATCGTGGTTGATGACGCGATTGTTGTGGTTGAAAACGTCGAACGGATTATCGCAGACGAAGGCCTTCCCCCTGCCGAGGCGACGCGCAAAGCCATGGGGCAGATCACCGGTCCGGTGATTGCGACAACGCTGGTTCTGTTGGCGGTGTTCGTACCCGTCACCTTTATGCCCGGCATCTCGGGGCGGCTTTATTCGCAGTTCGCTGTGACGATCTCGACCGCTGTTGTGATCTCGTCGATCAACGCGTTGACGCTGTCGCCTGCGTTGTGCGGGTTGGTGTTGAAGGCGCGATCCGGCCCACCCAAAGGGCTGTTGGCAGTGTTCGAGAACTTCATCGGTGGTGTTCGCAGTGGCTATGTCGCCATAGTCCGGAAACTACTGATCCTGCCTATCGTTGGTCTGGGCATCATCGTGGCGCTGGCCATGGGTACGGGCACAATCATGTCCAACACCTCAAGCGGCTTCCTTCCACTTGAAGACAACGGATATCTGTTCGTGGATGTGCAACTGCCAGACGCTGCGACGTTGGAACGGACCGAAGCGGTCACTGCACGTGTCGACACACAGATCCAACAGATCCCCGGCGTCGCAAGCACAGTTCTGATCAACGGCTTCTCGATCCTGAACGGCACAACGACAAACGGCGCCGCGATCTTTGTGAACCTCGACAACTGGGATGAACGGAAAGAGGATGACCTGAGCGCTGACGCGATCCTGCAGAAAGTACTGGCGATAGCCTATGGTGAATCCGCTGCATCGATCATCGCGTTCAACCCACCACCCATTCAAGGCTTGGGCAACTCGGCTGGCGTCGAGATGGAGGTGCAGCAGACCGGAGGCGGTACGCCTCAGGATCTGGCCTCGGCGGTTGGGTCGTTCGTCTATGCGGCTAACCAACGTCCTGAAATCGGTCAGGCCTATACCACTTTCCGGGCCAACGTTCCTCAGTTGTTCGTGGATCTGGACCGCGAAAAGGCCAAGACGCTACAAGTGTCCGTGGCCGAGGTGTTCCAGACGATGCAGGCGCAGTTGGGGTCATACTATGTGAACGACTTCAACCTGTTCGGGCGTGTGTATCGCGTGATGATCCAGGCCGACGGTTCATATCGTGATAATGTCGACGATATCGCGAACCTGTATGTGCGATCGACCAAGGGTGAGATGGTGCCGTTGGGTACGCTCATCGATGTCGAAAACGTACTGGGTCCGGTCTTGCTGAAACGTCACAACCTGTTCCGTTCGGCGACCGTAACGGCGGTTCCGGCCCCTGGGTTATCCACCGGTGACGCGATCAATGTCATGACCGAGGAATCCACGACTGCCCTGCCTCCGGGCTATGCCTTTGAATGGACCGGTACTGCACAACAGCAATTGGCGACCGGTGGTCTGGTGGTCGTCATCCTCGGGCTGGCGATCCTGTTCGGCTACCTCTTCCTTGTGGGGCAATACGAGAGTTGGACCTTGCCCGTGTCGATCCTGCTATCGGTGATCGTCGCCTTGTTCGGGGCGGTGGCGGCCGTGGCCATCGTGGGCAGCGACATCAACCTCTATACGCAGATCGGGATGATCATGCTTGTGGGGCTGGCCTCAAAGAACGGCATTCTGATCGTTGAATTCGCGATGGAACAACGCGCCAAGGGGTTGTCGGTCAAAGACGCCGCAGCCGAGGCCGCTTATCAGCGTTTCCGTGCGGTAATGATGACGGCCCTGTCCTTCCTGTTGGGTGTTGTGCCGCTTCTGGCGGCCAGCGGCGCGGGTGCCGCCAGTCAGAAGGCCATCGGTGTCGCCGTGTTCGGCGGGATGCTGGCAGCCACTTTGGTCGGCGTGATCCTAGTGCCGGTCCTATACGCCTTGCTGCAAGGGATGCGGGAATGGATCAAGGGAACCAAGGATGATCCGGGCTCATCAGAAGAGGCCGCGTGATCCAAAACAAAAGCCCCGCCAAACTGGCGGGGCTTTTACTTTTTTGGTCAGGCGTTCACTGCGACGGGTTCGGTTTTGCGATCCATCCAGCCTTGAATGCCGGCGATCTGCTCGGCACTTAACCGCAGACCCATCTTGTTTCGGCGCCAAACAACATCTTCGGCCGTGCGCGCATATTCTTTGTCCATCAGCCACGCCAATTCCCGTGCGGTTAGCGTCGCGCCGAAGTCCTCGCCCAGATCCGATGCGGACTTGGCATCGCCCAAAATTGTCTTGGCCTCAGTGCCATAGGCGCGAACCAGACGTTGCGCCCAGACACGGTCCAGAAACGGGTAGTCGGCCAACAGTGCCTCGACCAAATCCGGTACGCCACCAACTGGAAAATCGCCGCCCGGAAGCGAAACGCCCGCAGTCCAGGGGCCGGGAAGATCCGGGAAATGCTCTGACACTTTGTCCAGCGCGCTTTCGGCAAGACGCCGATAGGTGGTGATCTTGCCGCCAAAGACATTCAGCACTGGCGCCCCACCCTGCGCGTCAACTTTTAGTGTATAATCCCGCGTTGCCGCGGTGGCGCTGCTGGCCCCGTCGTCATACAGCGGACGCACACCGGAATAGGTCCACACGATGTCATCGCGCGTAACCGGTTTTTGGAAATACTTCGAGGCAAACGCGCACAGATAGTCCTGCTCTGTCTCCGTACAGGTCGGGGGCTCTGCTGGGTCTGGGTGATCCTGATCCGTTGTGCCGATCAGCGTAAAATCGCGCTCATACGGAATGGAGAAAATGATGCGCCCGTCTTCACCTTGGAAGAAATAGCACTTGTCGTGATCATAAAGCTTAGGCGTCACGATATGGCTGCCGCGCACCAATCGCACACCTTCACGAGAGTTGATGTGGATCTTGGTCTGGATGATGTCCCCAACCCAAGGTCCACCTGCGTTGATTAGCATTTTAGCCTGCACCGTCTGCGTGTCGCCGCTCTGCATATCGCGGATGGCAATTTCCCACAGATCATCGACGCGTTTGGCCGCCAGAACTTCGGTCCGCACCAGAATATTCGCCCCACGTGCCTCGGCATCGCGGGCATTCAGCACAACCAGCCGTGAATCCTCAATCCAACAATCGGAATACTCGTAGGCTGTGTGAAACTTGTCCTGCAGCGGCCTGCCTTCCGGCGCGCTTTGCAAATCCAGTGAGCTTGTCCCCGGCAGGATTTTGCGCCCCCCAAGATAGTCATACATAAACAGGCCCAGACGGATCAGCCACGCCGGGCGCCGGCCCTTCATCCATGGCATTACTGTGCTGAGAAGTCGCGAGGTCGGCGTTTCAGAATCGAACCGCATATCCTTGTGATACGGCAACACGAACCGCATCGGCCAGCTGATATGCGGCATTGCCCGCAGCAGGGTTTCACGCTCGATCAACGCCTCGCGCACCAGACGGAATTCGAAATACTCCAGATACCGCAAGCCGCCATGAAACAGCTTGGTCGAGGCCGATGACGTCGCCGAAGCAAGATCGTTCATCTCGGCCAATGTCACGGACAATCCGCGCCCGGCCGCATCGCGCGCTATTCCGCACCCGTTAATCCCACCACCAATGATGAAAAGGTCCGTGACCTTGTCCGTGTGCCGTTCCATGTCCGGATGATTCTCTTTGTTTGAAAAACCGGGCTCATTAACCCGATGAACGCGCGTTTCGTCAACGTTTACTTTCGTTTATTTTCGTTTTATCACCACAAATCGAAGTGTTTCAAAAGTGTGGTCAATCAGATCTCTTGGAAACTCTTCGAAATTAGAACAAAAACGAACACACACCGTTTCGGAGCCGACCATGTCCCTTTCCTTTCGTCAGTCAGACATTCTGAACATCGCCAGACAGGATGGCCGTGTGATGGTGGATGACCTGGCCGCTCAGTTCGGGGTCACGGTTCAGACCATTCGCCGCGACCTGTCTGAGCTGGCGGATCTGGGAAAACTGGACCGGGTTCATGGCGGGGCCGTCATTCGCTCTGGCGTTTCCAATATTGGCTATGAGGATCGCCGGGCCCTGAACGATGAGGCCAAGGCGCACATTGCGTCGGCCTGCGCCCTAGACATCCCAGACGGCGCGTCGGTTTTCATGAATATCGGGACCTCGACCGAGGCGGTTGCGCGCCAATTGGTGAACCACAAGAACCTGATGGTCGTCACAAACAACATGAATGTCGCCAATATTCTGGCCGAGAACGCCGATTGCGAAATCGTTGTTGCAGGCGGTGTCCTGCGCAGATCAGATGGCGGGTTGGTGGGTAATCTGACAGTCGCGACCATCCGGCACTTCAAATTTGACTATGCGGTCATCGGCTGCTCGGCACTTGATGCCGATGGCGACCTATTGGATTTTGATTTTCAAGAGGTCCAGGTCAGCCAAACGATTCTGGCCCAGACACGGCGCACCTTTCTTGTGGCCGATCATTCAAAGTTTCAGCGTGCAGCCCCCGCGCGTATCACTTCATTGGCTGAGATCGACACGTTCTACACGGACCGGCCTCTGACGGACCGCCTAAGCAAGAGGTGTCAGGGGTGGAATACCGATCTGCGCGTGTGCCGATAACCCCCTAAGTAGTTCTCCTAAAAGGTGAACTGGGTAAGAGTTTTCTTGCCAGGCCTCCCAGTGCCTGACAGTATCGCGATATTGCGGTCGTTGCACGGAAGGGGAGAACCGGGCCATGATAGCGCTTTTATTTGCGTTACTTACAGCCACCATGGGGCTGAATTATTTTCGACAAACAACGGCAGCCAACGCGCTGTTTTTCTTCACGCTGGCGTTGAGTGTGTACTGGCTGAAATTCCACGCCACCAGCCAATTGACCATCCAGTTGTAGGGGGCGGTGATGACACCAGAACTGTCCCGAACCCTGAACGCCATAGGCATGCTGGCCGTCAGTCTGGTGCTGCTTTTGGCCTTTGTTTACCAACTGACGCTTTACGAACTGCCCTGCCCGCTTTGCCTGCTGCAGCGCGTTGGCTTTGTCGCCGTGGGCGTTGGGCTGGGGTTGAACCTGCTATACGGCGCGCGGCCGCAGCACTATGCGTTGATGTTAATCGCAGCGCTTTATGGCGGCAGCGTATCGGTGCGCCAGATCCTTCTGCATATCGTTCCCGGCACGGGTCATTACGGCTCGCCCGTGTTAGGGCTGCACTACTATACGTGGGCGGCCATTTGCTTTTTCCTGATCCTGTTGGGCACCGCGGTTATGCTGCTGTTTGATCGCCAATACGCTGACGACACTTCGGATCAGCCGCGGTTTGGCGGAAGCACACTGGCCAAAACAGCCTTTTTTGTCATGTTCGGTCTGGCGGTTCTGAATGCCGGTTCGACACTGCTTGAATGTGGTCCTGGCATTTGCGCCGACCCACCAACCAGCTACAAAGTGATTGACGAACTGGGCACCAACAACTGAGGATGGGGAAACCTTCCCGAACGGAGGCACGAAGATGGGGCTACTTGGGCAGCCGCTTGGCTACTATGACTACCTGACATTTGTTGCGTTGATCTTGCTGCTGGCCGCCGTCATGGCGCTGTTTCTATTCGTGATGGGACTACCGGGCCGCATCGCAATTAAACGCAACCACCCTCATGCCGAGGCGATAAAGATCATGGGATGGATGGGGTTTCTCGCCATCGTACCCTGGGTCCATGCCTTCATCTGGGCGTTCCACGATGGAACGGTGGTCGATATCCGCCGTATGCCCGATGATGAGCGTGAGGCGGTTCGCAAAGAAATCAAGCGCTTGGGTGGTGAGTTGACGGAAGAATACCGTGACCCGCTGGATCCGGAAGAGACGCAAAAGAGCTAAGGCCAAAGGAAACTACAAAATATGTTTGTCGCCCTAGGCATTACGCTGTTCTACATCATTTTCGTCTGGCTTATCTTCTTCAAGTTCCAGTGGCTGAAATTCAATATAATGTGGGGCATCGTATCCTTCTGGGTCGGTGCACACCTGCTGTTGATCTTTCTTGTCGCTCTTCGGTTCTTTCAGCCGTTCTCTATCGACAGCCACGTGGTCCGCTCAACGATCCAGATCGTCCCACGGCTGACCGAACCGACGATATTGACTGAGGTACTGGTCGAGCCAAATACCGAAGTCACAAAGGGCGATCCCCTGTATCGGTTCGACGACACTGTGTTCGCGCTTGAGGTTGAGGAAGCCACAGCGCAACTGGTCGCGGCCGAGCAGAACGCCAAGATCCTTGAACAGGACGTCATTGCCGCAGGGGAAGCCATTGAGCGTGCCAACGCTCAACTTGCCTACGCACAGACGCAGCAAGCCCGATACGAAAACCTCGTACCCGCTGGCGGTGCGCGTCAGGACGAGCTGGATCGCTGGAACGAACAGGTGACCGAGGATCAGGCACAGGTCAAAGAGGCCACGGCCAATCTGGAAAAGGCGCAACTGGCGCTGGATTCCCAGATTGACGGCGTGAACACCGGCATCCTTCAGGCGCAGGCGCAATTGGACAAAGCCCAGTACTTCCTGGACAACACAACAATCTACGCCCCCGAAGACGGGATGATCGTGTCTCAACAGGCGCGTCCCGGTCTGGTCGTCGGCGATATCCGTCTGGGCGCCATCGCCAGCTTTGTCACCAAGGACAATCCGTACATTCTGGCCACGTACCGACAGCAGAACCTGAAATTTGTCGAGGTCGGCCAACCCGTTGAAGTTGCTCTTGATCTGTATCCGGGTGAAATCCTGACCGGCAAGGTCGAGGCAATCTGGTGGGCAACCCGACAAGGTCAGTACTTGCCGTCTGGCCGCCTGCCGGGGTTTGAGCTGCCAAAACTGCCCGGACGCATTGCCGTGCAAATCTCGGTCGATATCCCGGACGGGCACACCTTCCCTGCCGGTGGTCACGCGGCCGTGGCGATTTATACCGGTCAGGGCAAAAGCTTTGAGTTCCTGCGACGGATCAACATTCGTCTCTATTCCTTCGCCAACTTCATTCGACCACTGGATATCTAAGGACGCATATGATGACCCGGGCCAGATTATACCGCCGACTGATGGGCACGGCCCTATGCGCCGCGCTGCTGGTCGGCTGCGCACCAGTTGGCCCGGATTTCGTGCGCCCGAACTCACCGATCGTCAAACAATGGATCGAGGTCAACACCCCAAGCGCAGGCCAAAGCGGCCTGACCTCGCGCAGTGCGCCTGTGGTGAAATGGTGGGAGACGTTCAACGACCCCACTCTGAACAAACTGATAGCCGAAGCCTATGCCCAGAACCTTGATCTGCAGGTTGCCGGTGCGCGCGTTCTGCAGGCACGCGCGCAGTTGGGCATCGCGTTCGGCGAGCTGTATCCGCAATCACAGGCCATTGGTGCCTCTATTGAACGCCGTCAGGTCAGCGATAACCTCGGGCCGATTTCCGATATCCGTCGGATCATCCCGCTGGATACCGAGTTTTCGACCTCGCAGGTCGGGTTTGATGCCCAATGGGAATTGGACGTCTGGGGCCAGCAACGCCGCGGTGTTCAGGCCGCCCGGTCCAATCTGGCTTTGCAAGTGGCCAACTATGACGACGCGCTTGTTACTCTGACCGGCGATGTTGCTGCCCTGTATGTCAACATCCGTGCCTTGCAGGAGTCGCTGGCCGTGGCGCGCGACAACATCAAACTGCAACAGGAATCCGCGGACCTGACCCAATTGCGGTTTAACAACGGCGTCACGACCGAACTGGACGTTCAGGAATCGCTGACCTTGTTGAACAACACCAAGGCTTTGGTCCCAGAGATTGAAAGTGATCTTCAACAAGCCAAGAACGCTTTGGCTGTGCTGCTGGGAACCACGCCATCCCGCATGACCAGCCTGCTGGGCAATTCCGGGCGCATACCGTCTGCGCGTTCGAACGTCTCCGTAGGTGTCCCTGCGGAGCTTCTACGTCGCCGTCCGGACGTACGCGCGGCCGAGTTGGCAGCGGCTACGCAATCGGCGCAGGTTGGGATCGCCTTGGCCGACCTATACCCTCAGTTCGTCCTGTCCGGTGCAATTGGTCTGCAGGCCTCCGGCGGGCAAGATCTGTTTTCAGCAGGCAGCAACACCGGGCTCGCGAATGCCGGTGTGGTCTGGAACGTGCTGAACTATGGCCGGATCAAAAACAACGTCCGCGCGCAGGATGCGGCCTATCAGGCGTTGATCGCCAATTACCAGAACACTGTCCTGACCGCCTATTCCGAGGTTGAAAGCGCCATGGTGGCCTATGCCCAATCTCGCAAGCAAGTTGGCTTCTATGAAAAAAGCGTCGCGGCTTCGCGCAAAGCGGCTGATATCGCCATCGACCAGTATCGGGACGGTATCGCAAGCTATTCGCGTATCCTGAACACCCAAACAGCCCTGTTGCGATCACAAGCCAATCTGATTCAGGCCCGCCAGCAGGTGTCCAGCAATCTGGTTGCGGTTTACAAGGGATTGGGTGGCGGCTGGCAGATCCGGCAGAACCAAGAATTCCTACCAGAAACCGTTCTGGCCGAAATGGCATATCGCACAGATTGGGGCGATCTTCTGGAGAAAACCCCAACCCGCGCCAGTCTGAACTGAGTGTTACTTCGTCAGCCCGCGCAAACCGCCTGAAATCAGGATGTTCACCTCGTACAGAATACGTGGTGCTGCCAGACCACCGGGGCTGGCGAGGTAATTCGGGCTCCACTCCGGATCGAACTTCTGCTTGAAAGATCGCAGCCCTTCGAAGTGATAGAACTGCTCGCCGTGCTCATATACGAACCCTCCCACGCGGTTCCAGAAAGACGCCAGTTGCCGGTTCTCAATTCCCGAAAACGGTGCCGCTCCTAGCGAGAACCAATGGAACCCCTGCTCTGCCCCCCAGGTCATCATCTCGGCAAACAAGGCGTCCATGATAAAGTTCGACCCGTCCGGCTCATACCGCATCAGGTCCAACGACAATTCGGACTTGTTCCCGCCTTGGAAGAGGTTCGCGAAGGCGACGATCTTTCCCGTATCTGCCTTCTTCAGCACCGCGAAATCGAAATAGGACAGGTATTCATCGTCAAACCCGCCCAAGGCGAACCCCTTCTCCTCGCCCGCCTTATGCTCCAGCCAATCGTCTGAAATCTTGCGCAATTCGGGCAACACAGAGCCCACTTTTTCCTTCGGTATGATCTCGAACACATACCCTTCGCGTTCGGCCCGGTTCTTGGCCTGACGGAACCGCTTGCGAGATTTGCCGTCCAGCGAGAAATCTTTCAACGGCACGCGCGCGACCTCTCCGATCTTCAGAATAGACAGGCCCAGATCCAGAAACGTCGGCAAGTACTTAGTCGATACGCTGTAGAAGGCGCACAATTTGCCTTCGCGATCCGCCATTTCGCGCAGCTGCCAGATCAGTTGATTTCCGGCGGCTTCATCCCCAACCGGCTCCCCCTTGGTGATCAGCGCATTGCCTGTGTCGGCATAAGCCAGAAATGCGTCATTGTCCGGTGAAATCAGGAATTGCTTGTCGCCGGTCAGTGAAATCTGAGACTCGGTATCTTCACTTTCCATGACCAGACGTTCAACAACCTCGGGGATCTCCGTCCGGACCGGTTCCGGAACCTCGCGCCCGAACAAAGAATTTACGGCCACCACACCAAGAATAAGCGCCACCACAAGACTGGATCGCAAAAAGCGCGAGGCGTCACCGTTCCACGCGAACTCCCACCACAAGGCGTTCTGGTACTCGACATGCGAATAGGAAAACAGCCCGACCCAAAAGACGACCAGAAGCAAGGCGACCACGCTGACCAGCCACGGGATGTTCAGACGGAATATCGAGGCCCCGCTGACCCGGTAAAACGCCCCGCGAAAAGTGGCCAGCAAGGCGATTGTGCCCAACATGCTGATCGCTTCGTGCGTATCGAGACCCTTGGTCAGCGATGCGACGAACCCGGCAACCATCAGCAGCATGGCCACTATCCATGCGCGGTACAGCTTGCGGAACAGGCCGCGTGAAACAAGGATCAGTAGAACTCCGACAGCGCTTCCGGCAAGATGCGAAGCTTCAACGAAGGACAAAGGTAGAAAGTCCCGCAATGCGCTAAGGTTCTCGCTGCCTGCAGGCAACGCCCCGGACACCAGCAGAATGACACCCGCCACAGCTGCGACACCGGCCGCGACCATAGGCACAATCGGACGGATCACGCGGTAAACCCACGTGGCGGCTCCGCTGATGTGATGTCGGTGCGTCAGGGCCGAAGCCACCGCGATGGACAGCGTCGCAATGGCGAACGGCAGGAAGGTATAGACCAACCGGTAAAGCAACAGGGCCGCGATCACGTCAGACCGACCCGAGGCCCCTAGCCCGGCGATTAAAGTTGCCTCAAACGCGCCAATTCC
The DNA here is from genome assembly GCF_059610645.1 of Ruegeria sp. CDSC054. NCBI lineage: Bacteria > Pseudomonadati > Pseudomonadota > Alphaproteobacteria > Rhodobacterales > Roseobacteraceae > Ruegeria > Ruegeria sp. CDSC054. Next base: position 587,558 of record NZ_JBXWOA010000001.1, read on the forward strand.
GCCCGGAGCGTGGCTGAGGATTCCGACTGCAATAGCGCCAATGTAAACGGTGAAGAAGAACGGAAACCCGACGCCCAGATCATCCGGCATCAACACGTACAGTGTCATTGACGCCCCAAACAGGTCGCCCACAGCCGCCAGCGTCAGCAATCCCGGCAACTTGCCGCCCGGCAGATTGAAACCAAAACCACCGGTGGCCAGTCTGCGTCCGCCCTTGGACAGCCAAATGAACAAGGCTGCAAAACCAACAAGCAGGCACAGGCCTATCACGGTTTCGAACGTGTCACTTATCGGCAGAACCTTGGACACTCCGTCCGGATGAAAGGTTAGCAACCCGCCCAAAAGCAGAATGAAACCCGACCAGAACGCGATCCAGGATGTAGCGATCACCCCCGCGACTCGACCCAGATCAAGACCCAGGGACGCATAGATCCGATACCGGATCGCCGTGCCGGTGATGTAGGAAAACCCAAGGCAATTCGAGACGGCATAGCCACAGGCCCCAGCCATGCCTGCGACAGGCAATGGGACCTCGCCATCTGCCACGCTTTGCACGGCAAACACATCGTAAAGTGACAGTGACAAAAAGCTGACTGCCGTCCAGCACAGGGCGAAAAACATCAGTTTCCACGATGTGTTCGCGACGTCCGTTTTTACATCGGCCCATTTGACGTGCGAAGACAGTTCATGAAGGACAGTCAGGGCAATAAGGGTAACCAGAATCGGTATCGCGATTCGGACTACGGGCTTTTCAAGAAATCCCGATACCCGCTCGGCCAGGCGCACAGCCCAGAGTTCTTCGGCATTTTCGTGAGTTGCCATGCTTTGTCCCTGCTCTCAGGCGCGATCACACTCTGAACAATCGAAACGCGCAGGCCGACTTTCGCACAATTTCGTTCTAGCTCAAAGCGCTACGGGCGTCAGACCCGACCTTTGCGCGTGGACAGCAACAGGTTAGTCTCGGATTTGGTTATCCCTTCCATGCGCCGGATCTGGAACAAAACCTCGTCCAGTTCGGCCAGGGTTTCGGTCCAGATTTCGGCGATCAGATCCCAGCTGCCGTTCGTGGAGTGAACCGCGCGCACCTGCCGCATAGCAGCAATACGAGCCATCGTACGTTCAGTCCCACGGCCTTCGATTTCCAACATCATCAGCCCGCGCACCGGGCTTTGCGCAACGTCCTGTCGGGTGAGGACGGTGAACCCAACTATCTCACCTGACTGTTTGAGCCGTTGCAGGCGGCTGCGGACAGTGGTGCGTGTTACCCCCAGCGTTTCGGCGAGTTCGGATAGCGATGCTCGTGCGTCGCGGTGCAATGCACTCAGCAGCCTACTATCCAAATCGTCCATAACCACTTCCCATTTCGCTTATCCGAATGTCATTTTGAACATTTTGCTGTCTTTTCGCAAGCCATCATGAGGGTCTAGATAGTCATATGGATACGCAAAATGTAATATTGGTTGGCGCACCGATGGACGCAGGAAAGCGTCGTCAGGGCTGCCGCATGGGCCCGGACGCCTATCGGGTGGCCGGTCTGGAACAAGCTCTAACTGACCTCGGACACCAAGTGACGGATGTCGGCAATGTCGGTGCCGATCCGTCAGATGTACCGGAGCATCCACACCTTGTGGCCCTGCCCGAGTGCGTCGGTTGGACCAGCGCTCTGAGCCGCGCCGCACAGGAAACCGCGCCGAACGGACTGCCGATTTTTATGGGCGGCGATCACGCCTTGTCCATGGGCACAGTTGCCGGGATGGCAGCACATGCCGACGGGATCGGGCGACCTCTGTTCGTACTTTGGCTGGACGCTCATAGCGATTTTCATACACCCGACAGCACGGGCAGTGGCAACCTGCACGGCACACCGGTTGCTTATTTCACGGGGCAACCCGGATTTGACGCCTTCCCTACGCTGGCTGCCCCGGTCCCAACGGATCGAGTAGGCATGATCGGCCTGCGATCCGTGGACCCGGCTGAACGTGCACGACTGGAACAGGATCAGGCCGTGCTGGCAGACATGCGCATCATTGACGAGCACGGCATCAAAGCGCCGCTGATCGCGTTCCTCGACCGTGTCCGCGCGGCAAATGGCATTCTTCACGTATCTCTGGATGTTGATTTCCTCGACCCCTCGATCGCCCCCGCTGTCGGTACAACCGTTCCCGGTGGCGCAACCGAACGCGAAGCTCATCTGGCGATGGAGCTGCTGCATGAAAGCGGGCTCGTCTGTTCGCTGGATCTGGTCGAGTTGAACCCATTCCTTGATGAGCGTGGGCGTACCGCAAAGCTGATGGTCGACTTGGCCGCGTCCCTGCTTGGCCGTCGCATCTTCGACCGCCCGACCCGGAGTTTCTGATGAATTCCCTGCAATCTCCTTCCGCTGTCGTCATGGTTCGACCGCACGAGTTTGTGTCGAACCCAGAGACTCGCCATGACAATGCGTTTCAGACACTGGCACACCGATCCGCCGAAGCGACTTCAGCAGCCGCGCGCGATGAACATGATCGCGCAGTCGAGCAACTGCGCAATGCAGGCGTCACAGTTCATATATTTGATGATCACGGTCAACAGAACACGCCGGACAGTGTCTTTCCCAACAACTGGTTCTCGACACATCCCGGCGGGCACGTCGCGATCTATCCGATGTTTGTTCCGTCGCGTCGACGCGAACGCCGCACAGATGTTATCGAGTTGCTGAAACAGGAATACCGCGTTCAGGACGTGATCGATTATTCGGGGCTGGAACAGGACGATCTCGCACTGGAAGGTACCGGAGCAATGGTTCTCGATCACGTCGGCCGCATCGCTTACACGGTCAAGTCAAACCGCGCTGATCCCGTTTTGTTGGAGCGGTTCTGCACGAACTTCAACTACGAACCCATCGCGTTCGAAGCTAGGGACGACGCAGGCCGAGACGTTTATCACACCAATGTCCTGATGGGGATCGGCACACATTATGCACTGATCTGCCTCGACATGATCATCGATGCCGAACGCCGCGCGACCGTACAGGCGCGATTGGAAGAATCCGGTCGCACCGTAATCGATCTGTCCCATGACCAGATCGCAGACTTTGCCGGAAACACCATCGAGCTTAGTGGTCGTGATGGGCTCGTGCTGGCTCTTTCCAGTCGCGCCAAAGATGCGCTGACACCCCAACAGACCGACATTATCGAAGACAGCGCCACTCTGCTGCCATTGTCAGTTCCAACCATAGAAACAGCCGGAGGATCAGTACGCTGCATGATCGCCGGTATCCACCTTTCCCGCCGATAGGAGACCATGATGCAACCTTCTGACAAGGCGCTTGTGCCCTTTGTATCCGTCGACAACATGATGCGGCTGGTGCACCATATCGGGCTTGAAAAGATGATCACTCAGATCGCGGCTCAGATCGAATCCGACTTCAAACGATGGGAGAGCTTTGACAAGACCCCCCGCATCCCGGCGCATTCTCCCCATGGCGTAATCGAACTGATGCCGACCTCGGATGGTGAGGCCTATGGGTTCAAATACGTCAACGGGCACCCCAAGAACACGTCCGAGGGCCTTCAGACCGTGACAGCCTTTGGCCTTCTGGCCGACGTCTATACCGGCTACCCTACGCTTTTGACCGAGATGACGATGCTAACCGCCCTCCGCACGGCGGCAACCTCGGCCCTTGTCGGCAGCTATCTGGCACCCAAGTCATCGCGTGTTATGGCGATGATTGGGAATGGCGCTCAGTCCGAGTTCCAATGCCTGGCGTTCAAGGCCATGTGCGGGATCGACACTGTGCGCCTTTACGATACCGATCATGCAGCAACCGAAAAATGCGCGGCAAACCTTAAAAATTCCGGTCTGACGGTGGTGCATTGCAAAACACCCGAGGACGCCATCGAAGGCGCTCAGATCATCACGACCTGTACGGCGGACAAGAAAAACGCAACGATCCTGACGGACAACATGGTCGGACCGGGCGTCCACATCAATGCAATTGGCGGTGATTGCCCCGGCAAGACCGAACTACACCGCGATATTCTGCTGCGCTCGGACATCTTCGTCGAATACCCGGAACAAACACGCATCGAGGGCGAGATCCAGGCCTTGGCCGAGGATCACCCAGTGACCGAATTGTGGCAGGTCATGACCGGCCAGGCCAAGGGCCGACGCGACGACCGACAGATCACTCTGTTTGATAGTGTTGGCTTTGCGATCGAAGATTTCTCAGCCTTGCGCTACGTCCAGTTTGCCATCAAAGGCACTGATTTCTTTGAACCTTTGGATATGTTGGCAGATCCGGATGATCCACGGGATCTGTATGGGATGCTGATGCGGGCGAGCTGAAGAACCCGCACTTCACGTCGACTAGCCCCCGGTTCACCACCGGGGGCTTTTTCTATCCGGCCAATGACGGCAGGTAGAGTACGATACCGGGAAACGCCACGAGCAGCGCGATCGTTACGCCGTCGGCGATGAAGAACGGCGTAACGCCCTTGAACACATCCTGAACGCTCAGATCCGGACGTACCCCGGCAACCACGAAACAATTTAGGCCAATAGGAGGCGTGATCAGGCAAAACTCGGCCATTTTCACCACCAGAATACCAAACCAGATCGCACACATCGGACCTGACATGCCAAAGGCGCTTTCTGCTGCGCTGACAGTCTCACCCCCGTTCAGGGCCATTACCGCCGGGTAAACCACTGGCAGCGTCAGCAACAGCATCCCAATGGCGTCCATGAACATGCCCAAGACCGCATAGGCGAGCAGGATACAGATCAGGATCAGCATCGGCGACATTTCCAACGAAGTGATCCAGTCCGAAAACGCGCCTGGAAGATCCGCGAACCCCAGAAACCGTACGTAGATCAGCACCCCCCAGATGATCGTGAAGATCATCGCGGTTAGTTTGGCGGTTTCCAGCAGCGCCGACTTCAGTTCGGGCCACCGCATTCCGTGGAAAAGGGCGAAACAGAAGACGATGAAGGCACCGATTGCTCCGCCTTCGGTTGGAGTGCCCCAAGCCTTTTCTCCAAACGGGTTATAGACAAAGCAAATGATGATCAGGATTACGGCGACAATCGGAAACGCGCCCGGCAGCGACGCAAAACGCTGCTTCCAGGTGAAACCTGTTACCGGTGGACCAACGTTTTTGAATACAACCGCGATGCCGACGATAAGCAGACCGTACACAACGGCCGAAAATGCACCGGGGATAAACCCGGCAAGCAGCAGTTTGCCCACATCCTGTTCCACGATGATGGCATAGATCACAAGGATCGCGGATGGCGGGATAAGGGATGCAAGTGTACCGCCCGCTGCGACCACTCCGGCTGCGAATTGCTTGTTGTAACCGACTTTCAACATCTCGGGGATAGCAATCCGAGCGAACACGGCAGACGTTGCCACCGAAGCACCGGAAACGGCCGCGAACCCGGCTGTGGCGAACACAGTCGAAACCGCGAGCCCTCCGGGCACCCACGCAACCCAACGTTTAGCGGCCTCGAACAACGCGCGCGTCAGCCCTGCGTAATAGGCCAGATAACCGATCAAGATAAAGGTGGGGATCAGGCTGAGTGTATGGGCCGCAACCTTGGAATGGGGCACCTGCCCCGCCGTCTTGACCGCGACGGTTAGTGCTTTGCCGAAGCGATCAGGATCGTATCCAAACTTGGCCCAGAAAATCCAAACCAACCCGACCAGCCCCGCAAGAGCCGCCGCGAAGGCCACGCGCATTCCGGTCACAACCAGAACCAGCAGGCCACCCGTGACCCACAGGCCAATCTCTATCGAGTCCATGCGCTAGTCCTGCCCTTCGAATTGTTCGGCTTCGGCAGCGGCCTGAGCAGCCGCATCCTGTATCAGTGGAACGGCTACGGGGCTTTCGGCCCCTACGATCAGCGCGCGACCATATCCCCAAACCTGAAGCAGCAGCCGTAGGCAAAGCACCGAGAACGCCACAGGTGCCAGCAGTTTGGCCGGCCAAAGCGGGATACCGATGTCGATTGAACTGTCCCGGCTCCACATCGGCGCGCCAAAGTCGAACGAGCGGTCAAAATGGGACCAACTGCCCCAGACCAAGGCCAGCATCAGCACCAGGATCAGAAGAACCGAAATAAGCTCGAACAGCCACAGCGCCCGGCCGTGCAGGCGTGAGATGACAATGTCCATCCGTATATGACCGCCATCGCGCTGAACATATGAAATGCCCAGAAATGCAATCAGCGGCATCGCCTGTTCGATCCAGTCGACATATCCTGGCAAAGGTGCGTTAATCGCATTGCGTCCGCTGACCGAGACCACCGCCAGAACCATAAGACTGAACACGGCAAGGCCGCTGATCAGAGCCAGAAACCGCTCTAACCTCAACAACTTACGGTCCAAAGAACTCAGGAGGCTGTTGTCTTCAAGCACCGTGGCCTGTCCTGCCATTGCGGTGTTCCCCTGTATTTTTATTGGTGTCCGGATGCCCCGATGGGCATCCGGATTTTGTGCTTAGTTACCGCTGCGTTGCTGTTCCAGCGTGGACTGGACCAGATCATACAAGTCCTGCGCAGGAATACCCTGAGCGGACATATCCTCAATCCACTGTGCCCGGATGGGATCGGCAGCTTTGGTGCGGAACTCTGCGATTACCGCATCATCGATCTGTACCTTTGCGACGCCCTTTTCGTCCAAAACACTGTCCCACTGATCCAGCAGCGATCCATAATTGGCCAGATAGTGATCAATCGCTTCGTCGATCGAACTGTCCAGTGCCTCGCGATGCTCAGCTGGCAGTGCCTCATAGGCATCGATATTGACCACAACCGGGCAATTCACAGTGCCGGGGTTCAGGTTGGCCGTCCACCAATCCGCTTCGTTGATCGTGCCAAAAGACAGGTGCGCGTGCTGAGCAAAGGCAACCGTGTCAACGACACCGGACTCCATTGCGTTAAAGGCCTCGGTTGCAGGAACCGAGGTCGGAACACCGCCGACCGCTTCGAATGCCTTGCCCAGACCACCTGTGGCGCGGACACGCATGCCTTCGAACTCGGCAAGTTCGTCACGCGGGTCGCCGGTTCCGACGATGTTGTACTGCGGCATGGGCGAGGTCATGATGATACGCGCATTCCACTGCGCCATCTCATCCTTAACGGCAGGGTGATCGTAAACCGCGTGGCTGACGGCAACTTCCTCATCCAGATTGTTCACGCCCAGGAACGGCAGTTCCAGAACGGTGATCGCGCGGTTTTTGTCGCGATGATATCCGGCACAGAATTGAGCCATCTCAAACGCGCCAATTTCGATTCCATCCAGATTTTCGCGCGGCTTGGACAGGCCGCCATAGCTGACATTGATGGTGAAATCGCCGTTTGTCTTTTCGCTGACCAACTCAGACAGTTTCTCAACATGCTCGGTGAACGCACGACGTTTGCCCCAGACCGAAGCATTCCATTCAGTTGCGGCTGCCTCGGACACGAACGCAACACACAAGGCGGCCACAGCAGAGCCGCTCAAAATCTTTTTCATACTGATTTCTCCCATTGCTGCACCCCCTTACCGAGGCGCTTGCGGTCAAAGCTAGCGCCAACATCGGAATGTGCCAACCCCCGGTCAGCATTCATGGCCAGTAAGGATTGGCACCGTTGAGCGCTAACAACCGAAAGGTGAGTCTCAGATGCAATTTAGTTGTAATCGGGCGGCTTATTTCCCCACAAATTTTCATTACATCCAAGGCTATGTAAAAAAACCACTATTCCCAATGACAGCCTCTTTCTTTACAAAATCATTCCGAGTCAAAAAAATAATTTACAAACTAATCGTGATAAATCGGTAATTTATTTCCTTGTTTTCAGCTCTCCGTATTATTGCGCATAAGGAGGAAACAGATCGACATCGCCAGTTCAGCAGGCAAAATCGGTCTGATTCAATATGATCCAGAGGGAGGAGCCTCAGAATGACAACCGCTGCCCAGGCAGAAGCCAATACCTTTCCGCCGTCCGCCGAAACCGTGGCCCGCACGCATGTTAACGCTGAAAAATACACTGAGATGTATGCGGCTTCGATCAACGATCCCGTCGCGTTCTGGGACGAACAAGGCAAGCGGATCGACTGGATCAAGCCCTACACACAAGTCAAAGATGTAAACTATGATTTCGGCTCGGTCGGAATCAACTGGTACGCAGACGGCACGCTGAACGTTTCGGCCAACTGCCTGGACCGCCATCTGAAAACCCGCGGCGATCAAACTGCGATCATCTGGGAACCGGATGATCCAAAAGACGAAGCGCAGCACATCACCTATGCTGAGTTGCACCGCCGGACCTGCCGGATGGCAAACATTCTGGAATCGCTGGGCGTGCGTAAGGGCGACCGCGTCGTGATCTATATGCCGATGATCCCCGAGGCCGCCTATGCCATGCTGGCCTGCGCGCGCATTGGCGCGATCCATTCGATCGTCTTTGCGGGTTTTTCACCAGACGCTCTGGCGGCGCGCGTCAATGGCTGCGACGCAAAGGTTGTCATCACTGCCGACGAGGCCCCGCGAGGCGGCCGCAAGACTGCGCTGAAATCCAATGCGGACGCCGCCCTGTTGCACTGCAAAGACACGGTGAAATGCCTGGTGGTCAAACGCACTGGTGGTCAGACCACATGGATCGACGGCCGCGACTATGATTACAACGAATTGGCGCTTGAGGCGGACGACTACTGCGCACCCGCTGAGATGAGCGCAGAAGACCCGCTGTTCATCCTCTACACCTCCGGCTCGACCGGACAACCCAAGGGTGTGGTACATACCACTGGCGGCTATCTGGTATTCGCATCGCTGACCCATGAGATCACTTTCGACTACCACGAGGGCGATGTGTATTGGTGCACGGCTGACGTGGGCTGGGTCACAGGCCACAGCTATATCGTCTACGGCCCGCTGGCCAACGGTGCGACTACACTGATGTTCGAAGGTGTCCCTACCTACCCCGACGCAGGCCGTTTCTGGGAGGTATGCGCCAAGCACAAGGTCAACCAGTTCTACACCGCACCAACCGCGATCCGCGCGTTGATGGGGCAAGGCAACGAGTGGGTCGAAAAGCATGATCTGAGCGACCTGAAACTACTGGGAACCGTGGGCGAACCGATCAACCCTGAAGCCTGGAACTGGTACAATGAGGTCGTCGGTAAAGGAAATTGCCCCATCGTTGACACGTGGTGGCAGACCGAGACCGGCGGTCACCTAATGACCCCCCTACCCGGCGCACATGCGATGAAACCGGGTGCGGCCATGAAGCCATTCTTCGGCATTCAGCCCGTCGTTCTGGACCCGCAGTCAGGCGTCGAGATCAACGGCAACGGCGTCGAAGGTGTTCTGTGTATCAAGGACAGTTGGCCTGGTCAGATGCGTACCGTTTGGGGCGACCATGAGCGGTTCGAGAAGACCTATTTCTCGGATTACAAAGGCTATTACTTCACCGGTGATGGCTGCCGTCGTGATGAAGATGGCGACTATTGGATCACCGGCCGAGTGGATGACGTGATCAACGTCTCGGGCCACCGTATGGGGACCGCCGAGGTCGAAAGCGCGCTTGTCGCGCATGCCGCTGTGGCCGAGGCCGCCGTGGTCGGATATCCGCATGAGATCAAAGGACAAGGCATCTATTGCTACGTCACCTTGATGAATGACCGTGAGCCGTCGGATGAGCTGCTGAAAGAGCTGCGCACCTGGGTCCGGACCGAGATCGGCCCGATTGCGTCGCCCGACGTGATCCAGTGGGCACCCGGTCTGCCCAAGACCCGTTCCGGCAAGATCATGCGCCGTATCCTGCGCAAGATTGCCGAGAACGACTTTGGTTCGCTGGGTGATACTTCGACGCTGGCCGATCCGTCGGTTGTCGAAGACCTGATCGAAAATCGTGCGAACAAGTGAGGATGTGATGGACGCTGCCACGATCACCACACCCGCTGTTTTGATCCTTCTCGGCCCTCCGGGTGCCGGGAAGGGAACACAGGCCCGTATGCTTGAAGACAAGTTCGGGCTGGTTCAACTCAGCACCGGCGATCTGCTGCGTGCCGCAGTTACAGCCGAAACCGATGCTGGCAAAGCCGCAAAGGCCGTGATGGAGGCTGGTGATCTGGTCAGCGACGACATCGTCATTGCCATCCTTCGTGATCGCCTAGCTGAACCGGATTGCGCCAAGGGCGTCATCCTCGACGGTTTTCCTCGCACCACGGTTCAGGCCGAGGCGTTGGATGGGCTACTTTCGGAAACCGGGCAGAAGATCAACGCCGCCATCAGTCTTGAGGTAGAAGACGGTGAAATGGTGGTGCGTATCTCAGGCCGCTACACCTGCGCCGGATGTGGCGAAGGGTTCCATGACACGTTCAAGATCCCTGCCGTTAAAGGCAAATGCGACAAATGCGGCAGTACTGAGTTCAAGCGCCGCGCTGATGATAATGCCGAAACCGTCGCCTCACGTCTGGCGGCCTACCACGCGCAAACCGCGCCGCTGATTACCTATTACCAAGACCATGGGGTTCTGAAAGGCCTGAACGCCATGGGCAATATCGATGACATCGCGGGCAATCTGGAAAGGATTGTCAGCGACGCCATGAACTAAGGGAAGACGGCCCGCCCTGAATAAGGGCCCAATTCCTAAAGGAAAACTTCAAAGTACCCGCCTTGGCGGATCGGAGAAGTCGTGCCTGATGCCACCCTGGCATTCGGCATTTCGAAAAGCGGCCCCGCGCGTTGGAGGTTTAGGACAACGGGTCGCCTATGGAAGAAGCGAAGGAGGAACCCGCAATGGCGGATCAATCAACACACTCCGCGCAGACTGCCGAAGCCGACAAGGGCTATTGGCAGGCGAACCTGCGTCTCATCTACATCAGCCTCGTGATCTGGGCGCTGGTGTCTTTTGGATTCGGCATTCTGCTGCGTCCGCTGCTGTCTGGCATCGCCGTTGGCGGCACCGATCTGGGCTTTTGGTTCGCTCAGCAGGGATCGATCCTGGTCTTTCTGGTGCTGATTTTCAACTACGCCTGGCGCATGAACAAGCTGGACGCCGAATACGGCGTGGATGAGGAGTAAGCGGAATGGACCAGTTTACCATTAACCTGCTCTTTGTCGGCGCGTCTTTTGCGCTGTACATTGGCATCGCGATTTGGGCCCGTGCGGGTTCCACATCGGAATTCTACGCCGCCGGTCGCGGCATTCACCCGGTCACCAACGGCATGGCAACAGCGGCAGACTGGATGTCTGCGGCCTCGTTCATTTCGATGGCGGGCCTGATCGCCTTTACCGGCTATGACAATTCGACCTTCCTGATGGGTTGGACCGGCGGTTACGTGCTGCTGGCACTGCTGCTTGCGCCCTATCTGCGTAAGTTTGGCAAATACACTGTCTCGGAATTCATCGGCGACCGTTTCTACAGCCAGACCGCGCGTATCGTTGCAGTGATCTGTCTGATCGTTGCATCGGTGACTTACGTGATTGGTCAGATGACCGGTGTGGGCGTGGCCTTTGGCCGCTTCCTCGAAGTATCGAACACCTCTGGTCTGCTGATCGGTGCTTGTGTCGTGTTTGCTTACGCAGTGTTCGGTGGGATGAAAGGCGTGACCTACACTCAGGTCGCACAGTACTGCGTACTGATCACTGCCTACACAATCCCGGCGATCTTCATCTCGCTGCAGCTGACCGGCACGCCGGTTCCGGCGCTGGGTCTGTTCAGCGATACTGCCAGTGGTGAGCCTTTGCTGACCAAGCTTGACGCGATCGTGACCGAGCTGGGCTTTAACGAATACACTGCCCACCACTCGAACACACTGAACATGGTTCTGTTCACACTGTCGCTGATGATCGGCACCGCCGGTCTGCCGCACGTGATCATGCGCTTCTTCACCGTACCGAAAGTGTCGGATGCCCGCTGGTCCGCTGGCTGGACGCTGGTCTTCATCGCTCTGCTGTATCTGACCGCCCCTGCGGTTGGCGCAATGGCGCGTCTGAACATCACCGACATGATGTGGCCCAATGGTGGCATCGAAGGTGGCGCTGTCTCGGTCGAGGATATCGACAATGATCCGCGCTATGACTGGATGCAGACGTGGCAGAAAACCGGTCTGTTGGACTGGGAAGACAAGAACGGCGACGGCAAGATCCAGTACTACAACGACAAGAACGCCGACATGCAGGCACTTGCCGAAGAAAAAGGCTGGGTCGGAAACGAGCTGACCAAGTTCAACCGCGACATTCTGGTTCTGGCCAACCCCGAGATTGCCAACCTGCCGGGTTGGGTGATCGGTCTGGTCGCTGCCGGTGGTCTTGCGGCTGCTCTGTCGACCGCTGCGGGTCTGTTGCTGGCGATCTCGTCGGCGGTATCCCACGACCTTGTCAAAGGTGCGATCAACCCGCAAATCTCTGAAAAAGGAGAACTGCTGGCTGCTCGTATCGCCATGGCCGTGGCCATCGTTGTCGCAACCTATCTGGGTCTGAACCCACCGGGCTTTGCGGCGCAAACCGTGGCCCTGGCGTTTGGTCTGGCGGCTGCCTCGATCTTCCCGGCGCTGATGATGGGGATCTTCTCGACCCGTATCAACAACACCGGTGCTGTCGCAGGTATGCTGGCTGGTCTGACCGTAACCCTGGTCTACATCTTCCTGCACAAGGGCTGGCTGTTCATTCCGGGCACCAACTCGTTCACTGATGCTGATCCGCTCCTGGGTCCGATCAAGTCGACCTCGTTCGGCGCCATCGGTGCAATGATCAACTTCGGCGTCGCTTACGTCGTCGCCGGAATGACCAAAGAGACTCCGCCGGAGATCGTTGAATTGGTCGAAAGCGTCCGCATTCCCCGTGGCGCTGGCGCAGCTCAGAACAAGTGAGCATGATGCGGCATAAGGTTAACTTTCCTGTGCCGCGTCTTTCGATCAACTTTTCCCGTCCGGCACTCCACCGGGCGGGATTTTTAAACCAGAAACCAAGGAGTGATTGATGCCCCTGTCCCATGACCAGATCACCCGGTTTCTAAAGTCCGTACATCCCTATGATGCCCTGCCCCCGGAAACGTTGGATCAGGTCGCAAAGCAGATCGAGGTATGGGAGGTCGACGAGGACTTTCCCGTATACGAATTGGGGCACACCCTGCCCGGCGTCTTTGTGATCTACGAGGGGCAAGTTGAGATTACCGATGAGAACGACGCTGTTGTGTCCCATCTTGGTCTGCGAAACTCGTTCGGAGAGCGCGGCCTGCTAAAGGACGGCAAGGCCGCGACTAAAGCGCGGGCGCATACGCCATCCGTGTTGCTGGTTTTGCCCCCCGACCTGGTGCGTCAACTTATAGATGGCCACGACGTCGTTTCGAAATTCTTCAATCGGACCCGATCGAACCGGTCCGGTCCGCAAAGCCTGGCCACCAGCGCCATCGACGTTCTGATGGCACATAACCCTACGACGTGTCCGCCAGGCACACCGGTTCAGGAAGCCGCCCGGATGATGCGCGACAAGCACATTTCTTCGCTTTGTGTCACCGAGGCGGATGACCTTCTGGGCATCGCCACACTGCGCGACATCTCAGGTAAATTCGTGGCCAATGGCATGCCTGCCGACACGGCGATCTCAGCGATTATGACGGCAAACCCGATCACCCTATCACCTTCGGATATTGGCTCGGACGTTCTGCATGTGATGATGGAACGCGGGATCGGCCACATTCCGGTCAGCGAGGGGGGTCGTCTGGTCGGTATCGTGACGCAGACGGATCTGACCCACTATCAGGCGGTTAACTCGGCAGAGTTGGTCCGCAGGATTGTACAAGCGGACACGGCAGATAAAATGGCGGCGGTGACCGCTGAAATCCCGCAACTGCTGGTGCAATTGGTTGCAGCCGGAAACAGGCATGAAATCGTAACCCGCCTGATCACCGATATCGCAGATACGGCGACCCGTCGCCTGCTTAAACTGGCCGAAGACAAACTGGGACCCCCACCCGTTCCCTACCTGTGGCTGGCTTGCGGATCACAGGGGCGGCAGGAGCAGACCGGCGTATCCGATCAGGACAATTGCCTGATGCTGGATGACAGCGTTTCGGACGCGGATATGGGCTACTTCGCAAAGCTGGCAAAATTCGTCTCGGATGGGCTGGATGTTTGTGGTTATTTCTATTGCCCTGGCGACATGATGGCCACTAACCCGCGCTGGTGTCAGCCCGTCCGTGTCTGGCGCGAGTACTTCAACGGCTGGATCGCCAAACCGAACCCCGAGGCACAGATGCTGGCTTCGGTCATGTTCGACCTGCGTCCGATTGGCGGGGCCTTTCACCTGTTCGACGATCTGCAGGCCGAGACTTTGGCAGCCGCCAACGCAAATTCGATCTTTGTCGCGCATATGATCTCGAACTCGCTAAAACACACGCCTCCGCTGGGTCTGTTGCGCGGGATTGCAACCATTCGGTCGGGTGAGCATCGCAACACGCTGGATCTCAAACATAATGGCGTGGTCCCCGTCGTTGACCTTGCACGGATCTACAGCCTTCAAGGGCAACTTACCGAAGCCAATACCAGAGCACGCCTGAACGCCGCCGCATCAAGCGGTATCCTCAGTACCTCCGGGGCGCGGGATTTGCTGGATGCCTATGATCTGATTGCAGAAACCCGGCTTGAACATCAGGTCAGGCTTGTGAAGAGTGATCGGAAACCCGACAATTTCCTTCCGCCCTCGGACCTGTCGGATTTTGAGCGAAGTCATCTTCGGGATGCGTTCGTTGTGGTAAAAACCATGCAATCGGCAGTTGGTCACGGCAAGGGAATGCTGGGCTAAAGCGGCAGACACACGGAGAGATACATGTTTCTGGAACTGATCGGCACTATTTTTGCAGGCTTTGCTTTTGCCGGCATCGTAATGGTTCTAAACAAATTGACGGGTGGCCGCCTGCCCCGCTGGATGACACCCGTTGCCGCAGGTCTCGGTATGATCGGTATGACGATCACCAGCGAGTATTCCTGGTACGACCGCACCCGCGATACCCTTCCCGAAGGTATGACCGTCATTCAAGAGGTCGAAAGCCGCGCCTTCTATCGCCCCTGGACCTATGCCGTGCCTTTCGTGGACCGCTTTGCCGCCATTGATGCCGGTTCCGTGCGCACCAATGAACAGGTTCCCGAACAACGGTTGGTGGAACTGTATCTCTTTGGTCGCTGGGCCCCGGTCTCAAAACTACCTGTAGCGGTCAATTGCAAAGAGTTCAGCCGCGCCAATCTTGCGGATGGGGCAGAATTCGCGGATGACGGGCGGCTGCTGAACGCCGACTGGATCGACGTCACCTCCAGTGACCCAATTGTCGAGGCAACCTGCGGAGTGTGACATGCTGAACCGGTTAAGCCTGCGTCTGCGCATTTTCCTGTTCTTCTGCCTGCTGGCCATTGGCGCTCTGACCGTCAGCTCTCTGGCACTGTGGATCAGCTATCGGCGCGTTGCTGATCCTGACTTGGTCGACGCGTTCATCTTTGCCGAAATCCTGATGGGTTTTGGCTTTCTGGCTTTGACTGCGGCGGTTTGGTTATTGTTCGACGACAATGTTGCAAAGCCAATCGAACGGATATCCGCCCAACTCAGGGCGCGCGCGCATGCCGGGGTCAGCACGGAATTGGACGCGCAGGCTGCGCGGTATCTGGGTGATCTGGCACCAGCCGCGGCCGGGCTAGCGGACCAGCTGTCCGGCAAAACACTGGACGTGGCGCAGGCCGTGGCCGAGGAAACCGCGCACCTGGCGGCAGAGAAACAACGTCTGACGGCCCTTCTGACCGAAATCCCAGTTGCGATGCTGTTGGCCGGCCCTACCCACAAGATCGTTTTGTATGATGGTCAGGCTGCAGAGGTGCTTGCACAGATTGCGCATCCCCGGCTGAATGCTTCGTTGCTGGAATATCTGAAGTCTGATCCGTTGGAAGAAGCTCATGCCAAGTTGGTGAAGACCGGGCTAGAGGTCGCCTGTACACTGACCAGTGTTGATGGTGCCCAGAGTTACAGGGCGCGCATGAAACCCTTGGGCAACGCACCCGGGTATATGCTGGTTTTTGAGGACAGTGCTGCAAACATCGAGCCCGAGGCTGCGCGACCCTTGGTCTATGACTTCGACTTGCTGAACACGTCCACGGACGATGCCATCGACAACCTTGCCCTGCGGGACTTGTGCTTTGTCGTGTTTGACACCGAAACCACTGGACTACTGCCCCACAAGGACGAAATTGTTCAGATCGGGGCCGTGCGGGTTGTCAACGGGCGGATCGTGGAAGGAGAACAACTGGACATGCTGGTTGATCCCGGCATCCCGATCCCGCCGGCCTCGACCAAGGTGCACAAGATCAGTGATCATATGGTTCAGGGTGCGGCGGGCATTGCCGAGGCCGGGCGGGTGCTGCATCAGTTTGCCCGCGATGCAGTGATCGTGGCCCATAACGCGCCATTCGACATGGCGTTTCTACGGCGGCATGCCAAACGCATGGATGTCGATTGGGATCACCCCATTCTGGATACAGTTCTGTTGTCCGCCGTGCTGTTCGGGGCAAGTGATAAACACACGCTGGACGCCCTGTGCGAACGGTTGGACATCACCATCCCCGAACAACTGCGCCATACCGCTTTGGGTGATGCGGTTGCTACCGCCCAAGCGCTGGTCAAAATGCTACCGATGCTGCAGGCGCGCGGCATGACAACCTTTGGCCTGGTCGTTGAGGCAACGCGCCAACATGGTCGTCTGTTGGAAGACCTGAACTAGTTCGGAAAACACGCATACCGGACGCAGCTTTTCATGGACAAACCCCGCGCGTCGTGGCACCTGAGGCACGGCCACGGGATGAGCGCGCAATGACGGAAAAACAATTCACTCCAACCCCGGATCGAAGCACCGCTTTCCGTGAAGCATTGGGGTGTTTCGGAACCGGTGTGACGGTGATCACCACGAACACCGATCAGGGCCCTCGGGCCATCACGGTCAACTCATTCGCGTCGGTATCGCTAGACCCGCCCCTCGTCTTGTGGTGCTTGGCCAAAAACTCCAACCGGTTCGACGATTTCAACGCCAGCCGACACTATTCGATCCACGTGATGGGGCAGGATCAGCAAGAACAGGCCCTGCGCTTTGCCCGCGACGGCAAGGATTTTTCGCACGCGGAATGGGCCCACGACCCTGCGCGCCGACCGCAATTATCCGGCTGTCTGGCCCGGTTCGATTGTCAGGTGCACGCCCAGCATGATGCGGGGGATCACCTGATCATTGTTGGTGAGGTTCAAAAGGTCATGTACCGCACCGGCAAAGGATTGATCTTTAAGCGCGGTCAATTTGGCGGCTTTGCGGATCTGATCTGACGGTTATTCGTCCAATGACCCATGTACGGCCAGAGCCTCTAGCTGAGTTTCTTGCGGCGTGATCACACGGAAAGCCTCACGCACTCCGGCGTCTGACAGCTCACGCGAGACGGTCAGCAGCGTGTTTGGGTTATGCTCATCACACAGCTCGGACATGTGGGCGATCTCGGCCTGTGCGACGTCCATGGCGGCCTCGACCGACGGTGCCCCGTAAAGCTGCACAAAGTGTTCAGCAAGGCTCTGCGCGATCTGATCCAGTTCGGCCTGTTCCACTTGCGTGACCGCGACGAATGTCACCCGCCCAAAGGTTTCCACACCCAACCAGCCATTCGCAAAAGCCTGACGCGCTTTGCCTTCAAGATCGCCTTCGCCCCAATTTGAGAACTCGAATCCGCCCGAAATGCACCATTCCCCGGTTCGCGCCGGGGAGTGGAACACATTCATGTCGCTTTCGTCGAAATGGATTGCGCGCGCTAGTTTCATCATCCGTTCTCCAACAATTCCGTCAGCGGGCGAAGCTGTGTATCTGAACCATGCCGGATCAGCATGCCGAACCGTTCATCCGTTCCCAGAAACACGCCCGCTTCACCGAAGGGCTCTCCCACTCCGCGCAGCAGGCCTATCCATTCTCCGTGCACAGGCGCGTTGCCGTCCTCTTGCCAGCGGTTCAGCCATGTCATCATGTGCCGCGACCAGCTTTCGACAAGCTGCGTTGCCGAGACATCCGCGCATCCTTCGTCGTAAAGTGCGGTGACATCCGGGTTTTCGCCCGGAGCCTGACTGGTTTGCAGCAGCGCCAAATCCCAACCGACGATCAGCCAATCCGGTTCTGCTTCTGGATCTGCATCCGAAGCTGCCACACGGAACATTCCGCATTTGGCCCCATTCACACAGATCAGCCCGTCCCAGCCCAGATGAACCGCGACCTCAGGCGGGGCCAGCGCGCCCAGCGCGTTCTGAAACCCAACAGCGCAAAGCGGCACCATTGCCATCGCATCGCGCAAGACAACCTCGGGGGCAAAAACGATGGCCACACGCAGACGATCGGCCTGAATGTTATAAACCACGGTACCGCCATCACAGCCCAGCGCGGCCATTGCCTGCGCGCGCTCGAACGGGTCTTCCCCACCCTGCACCGGGTGGCCCGTCAGCAAAGGGGGAAAGACCGGCTCGTTCATGCGTTGCCCTTGGCAATCATGCCGCGCGCAATTTGGCGGAACGCTTCGGCTTGCGGACTGTCGGGCTTGCTGACCACGATCGGTGCACCGCCATCAGCGGCAACGCGGATATCCAGATGCAGCGGGATTTCACCCAGCAAAGGAACGCCCAGCGCCTCGGCCTCGGACTTCACACCGCCATGGCCGAACACATGCTCTTCATGGCCGCAGTTCGAACAGATATGCGTCGACATATTCTCGATCATCCCAAGGATTGGCGTCTTGAGCTGGTTGAACATGTCGATCCCCTTGCGGGCATCGATCAGAGCCACGTCCTGAGGAGTCGAGACAACAATGGCGCCGTCCACGTTGAACTTCTGGCTAAGCGTCAGCTGCACGTCACCTGTGCCGGGCGGCAGGTCGACGATTAGAACATCCAGCGCGCCCCATTGCACCTGACCCATCATCTGTTGCAGCGCGCCCATCAGCATCGGGCCACGCCAGACAACGGCCTGACCTTCATTGGTCATCAGACCCATCGACATCATGGTGACGCCGTGGTTGCGCAATGGCAGGATCGTTTTGCCGTCAGGGCTGGCCGGGCGGCCAGAAACACCCAGCATCCGGGGCTGCGACGGGCCATAAACATCCGCATCCAGCAGACCCACGCGTCGCCCTTCGGCTGCCAATGCACAAGCGAGGTTGGCGGAAACGGTGGACTTGCCAACGCCACCCTTACCCGAAGCCACAGCAATAATTCTGTCCACACCCGGCACGGCCTGCGGTCCGGTCTGCGAAGGTTTCGGCTTGGGCTTCAGATCCGGCGGTGCTTTTTCAGAATGTGCGGTCAGCATCGCGGAAACTGTCGAAACACCATCGACCAGTTTCGCGGCCTGTTCGGCAGCGGCGCGGACGGGCTCCATACGCTCAGCCTGCTTGGGGTCGATCTCCAGCACAAAGCGCACTGTATCCCCTTCAACGTTCAGCGCGCGGACGACACCGGCGCTGACGATGTCCTGTCCAGAAACCGGATCGATGATCTTTCTCAGGTTTGCAAGAACTGCGTCACGAACACTCATGCGTCATTCTCCTTTTGGAACCCGGTGGTCAGGGCTCTGCGTATCGACAAGCTGTGGTTGCCGTTCATTGCACGTGTCTCCGTCTCATTCAGTTCATTTGACGCATTTGGTGCCGTGCCGTTAGGCTGAGGCATGCGCTTTGTCCTCTTGTGCCTGAGCCTGACGCTCTCTGCCACCCCCTCTTGGTCGCAAGAGGCGATTGGTCTTGCCGCGCCGGACGAGGTTGCTGACTCAGGTCTGCTGCAACATATCCTTCCTCGCTTTTCTCTCAAGACCGGGATCCGGGTTATTGCAGATGATGCCGGCGTTTTGGTGCTTGAAACCGCGCCTCCGGGTGATCCTGTGTTTGCGCGCGACGGCGTGATCTATCACCTTCGGATCGAAGAGGACGCCAAACATGAGCGGTTCCGCGACTGGCTGCTGTCCGATATCGGAAAACGGACGGTTGAAAGCTATGCGCCAGAGCAAGGCGCGCCCTTCTCGGCCAGCTTCGACATCGCAGCCGTGGAAACCGAAACAGTGATCGACGGCGATACGCTGCGCGGCGAGGAACTGTCGATGACCCATTGCGGTCGGTGCCATGTGATCGGACCAAAAAACCGGATGAATGGTCTGGGATCGACGCCCTCTTTCGCGGTGCTGCGCGCCATGCCGGACTGGTCGGAACGGTTCGAGGCGTTCTTCGCCCTCAACCCGCACCCCTCGTTCACACAAATCGACGGGCTGACACCTCCGTTTGATCCACAGCGTCCATCGCCCATCTATCCCGTCGAGATGACGCTGGATGATCTGGAAGCCATCCTTGCCTTTGTCTCGGTCATAACTGCAGCGGACTTGGGTGCGCCCTTACAGCTTCAGTGATCCTTTCGTTTTGAGAAATAATCCTCGGTCGTAACGACACGAGGCTTCGGGTTAGACTGGAACGGGTTGTCCTCTTGCTGGAACTGTGCGTTCACGCGGCAATTGTCACACATCTGGATCATCCGCGCCTTGTCCGAGGAGGCAAACATCGGATGTGTACCCGCAAGCTTTTCCATGATCCGTTCCACGGTGGACTTAACTCCGAACAGTGCCCCACATTCTACACAAGCAAACGGCTCCTCTTCATTCAGCACCTGCTGAGACAGGGCTGCATCGCTCAGGTCAAGCTGCGGGACAAGAGCAATCGCGTCTTCCGGGCAGATGCCTTTGCACAACCCGCACTGCAGACAAGCATCCTGCTGGAAGTTCAATTGCGGCTTGTCCGGGTTATCGATCAAAGCACCCGACGGGCACAGCGACACACAGCTGAGGCACAAAGTACAGGCATCCGTGTTGACAGCGATCGCCCCATAGGGCGCGTTTTCCGGCAAGGCCAGCGGCTTTTCAGCTTTGGGGTTCAGCGCCTGCGCGGCCAAACGGGCGATCTGGCGGCGGTTGCCCAATGGCAGCACCGGGTCGGCCAAAGGCTGAGGGACATCTTGCGCATAAAGGACATCAGACAGCGCATCCGGGTCGGCCTCATCCACCAACCCCAAGGCATTCGGCCCCGCAATTGCCAGCGCCAAGGCCAGTTCACGGTCCAACGCATCGCGCTCGGTAGTTGGGGATAGCAAAACGTCCACTCGCGCGAAACCATGCACCAAAGCAGCCAGCATCTCGGCATGGCCAAAGCCTGAAATCACACTCAGCTCCAGCGGAATCACATCGGCAGGCAACCCACGTCCAAAACGGGCGGCCAGTCGGATCATCTCGGCCCCGTGGGCATTATGCACCAACAAGCGCGGCGCGGTTCCACCGGCCCGCCGATAGGTGCGCGCCAGGATGTGCATCCGCGACAGCAACGCCGAAACCGGCGGATCTTCGTAGGTGATCGCAGTTGACGGACAAACCGCCGCGCATTCACCGCATCCGGCGCAGATCATTGGATCGATTTCAACATGCTCGCCCGCAGGTGTGATCGCCCCTGTCGGACAGATATCCAGACAGTTCGTGCAAGCAACCTGTTCAGCCCGAGAATGTGCACAAAGCGTTTCTTCCATCCGCACATAAAGTGGCTTTTCGAAGGTGCCGACCAATTGGGCCGCCTCAAACGCCAGCCGTTCGACGGACAATGGATCTTTGGGATCAGCCCGCAGATAGCCTTCGCGCTTGCCCGGCGCCTGAACCAAGGGTGTGTCGCCGGTCAGGTCCAGAACGATGTCACAGCCCGATTGTGCCCTGTCACGTGCCTCTGTCCAGGCAAAGGCTCCGCGTCCGCCGGGTTCAAGCTGCTGAAATGCGTCGAGCCGCATAGTAAATCCGCCCAACGCCCCATCGAGCGATTTGATGCGCCCACGCACCACGTCGAACGCGCGCGAAAAGGGCGCGGCCTCATCTGTAACAAGCACCGTAACTGCAAGCGTAACGGCCAGTTTTTCAGCAAGTGCAAATGCAACGTCGCCGGGACCGATGATCAGGCATGTGCCTTCGCTATAGACGTCTACGCTGGGCGTCACCGGCTGCGGCAACAAGGCTTCGGCGGCCAGGGCAGCCATCTTGGGGGCCGCATCCGCGCCCTCATCAGACCACCCGGCCCTGTCACGAAGATCAACAAAGCCCGGGGCGTCCACATTCAGTTCTTCGGCCAGGGCCTGAAACACTTCCTGCTCTTGTCCGCAGGCAATGATGGTGTCCCCCTGTTGTATCTCCGCGGCCGCCGCTTCCAACTCTCGCGTGCAAAGCGCTGTGAAAACCTTGGAACATTCCATCTCGCAGGCCGAACCGATCTTGTCGGAATTCAGAGGTTGAGACCCGGCGCAATCGCATAACAGTAGTTTGGTGCCCATGATCCTCCCCCGGATACTTCTCCACCTCTTCGCATCTCAGGCTGTATCCCCGTTGCTGGAATGTAAACCCTTTGGGCCAGCGGGCCATTTGGCCACGGAAACCCCATTCTTTACAATAAACAAAGGTGTCCGCTTGCGAGGATCACTATTTTGCTACCAGCCATTACGACTAAGGTCGTACGAAGCGGGCTTGGCACCTGAGCGCTTTGTGTACCATAGTGGACCTCAGGGAAGGCATGGGAGAGCCTTCCGGGGAGGAGCCAGTGGCCAAGGCCGCAAGCCAGATTGAAATGCCAATCGGCGTCGTCGTGCGCAAAACACCCGGTGTAACCCGCTGGGCGAAATGGAATTGGCGCGCCATTGCCGTGTTGCCCGGTGCCGGACCTGCGGACTGGCACGAAATGCGACGTGAAGGCGAGGCCATTGAGTACCACGCAGCGACCCTGCCCCTGACGCTTTGGGCGGACGAAACCGAGGCCTATATGGTGAACCTGTCGGACGGCCAGCCGTCGATCTACCTTGTCCTTCGTGATGCGCTGGATGGCGAAAGGCCGATGGATGCAGTGCTGGTAACGGCGTCACCCTTCGAAGGTCAGGACTATGCCGATACCGGTGAAGAGATCGTTGAGAAAATTCCGATGACCGATGGGTTGATCGCCTGGGTGCGCGACTTCGCTCTGGAACGTCATAACGACGAAGTCTTTGTGAAACGCCGTCGGGACAAAAAACGGATCGATTTGGTCGAGGACGGCAAGGGCGACGCACGCATCCGGCAAGAGTCAGACGTGTACCGCGCCCCGCGGAGGATCGTGCAGTGACCCAAGCCCGCGATTTCTGGTCCCGCCGCAAAGCGGCAGTACAGGCGGAAGCCGAGGCCGAGGTCATCGCGATTGAAGAACAGGCCATTGCCGCCCAACACGCCGAACTGGAAGAAAAATCCGATGCGGAGATTCTAAATGAACTCAACTTGCCCGACCCTGACGAATTGCAGGCGGGCGATGACGTCTCGGGCTTTATGGCCAAGGCGGTGCCTGACCGTCTGCGCCGTCGTGCCTTGCGACGGCTGTGGCGACTAAACCCGGTTCTGGCCAATGTCGATGGCCTTGTGGACTACGGCGAGGATTATACCGACGCCGCCTGCGTGATCGAAAACATTCAGACCGCATATCAGGTTGGAAAAGGTATGCTTGCACATGTCGAGGCGCTGGCGGCTGAGGCCGAAGACAGCGAAGCGGACGAGGCATTTGAATTGGATGAACCGCAGGAAGAACCCGTGGCGCCCTCAGAACCCGCGCCAGAGCCCGTTGTGATAGTTAAGGCTGAAAATACACCGGACGCGTCGGAGGATGCAGAAATCACCCCTGCCCCACGCCGCATGAAATTTGAATTCGAAGGATAACCTGATGACCGCAAGTGAAGCGCAACAGATGAATGTCTCGACAGAGGATCGTATGCGCGCGGATTTCTACAACTTTCTGGGGCTGCTTCTGTCTGCGCCGCCTGATCAGATGCTGCTGGATCAAGTTTCCGGTCTGACTGGCGATGAAACCGATCTTGGACAGGCCATTCAGGCCATGGCCCGCGTCGCCAAAGTGACCAAGCCCGCCGCTGCGGAACGCGAATTCAACGCGCTGTTCATCGGGTTGGGACGCGGCGAGCTGCTACCTTACGCCAGTTTCTACCTCACTGGATTCCTGAATGAGAAACCTCTGGCGCAACTGCGCAACGACATGGCGATGCGCGGCATTACCCGAGCCCGGAATGTTTTTGAACCGGAAGACAACATCGCTTCATTGATGGAGATGATGGCGGGCATGATCGTTGGTCGCTTCGGCGCAGCTGCATCTTTGGAGGACCAGAGGGCATTCTGGAACAAACATATCGGCCCTTGGGCCATGCATTTTTATTCGGATTTGGAAGGCGCCGAAAACTCGGTTCTCTATGCCTCGATCGGCACAGCCGGTCGGGTCTTCATGGAGATCGAGCGCGAAGCCTTCCGAATGACGGCAGCGTGAACCGCTGTCACTCGCCGGCGCCCCAAGGGGTGCTAACTCGCAAATGGGAGAGGAGAAACCCATGAGCAAGACCAAGGAAGAAGGCGCAACGCGCCGCGACTTCCTCAAATTGGCTGGAACCGCAGCACCCGCTGCCGTTGCTGCCGCCAGCCTGAGCGGAAAAGCCGAGGCAGCCGAGCTGCCTACGGACGAGAACCGCATTCAGGACACCGCGCACACGCGCGCATACTTGAAAAGCGCACGCTTCTAGCGCGACGACAGCGCCCGGTTCTAACCCGGACGAGGTCACACCCGACTGACGGTTGCGATTGGCCCTGACGTCGGCACCAGCAGTACCAAGCCAGCCGTGGCTCACACGGCGCGCAAGGGAGGAAAGAAATGCTTAGGAAAAAGACCAACGGGGTTGCGAGACGCCCCCAGCGGACAAGTATCCTGTCCCAGGTCGGCGAGAAAACCGTCGATCGCCGCGCATTCCTGCGTGGCTCGGGCCTGACGATCGGCGGCCTTGCCGCGATCAGCGCCACGGGTGGAACCGTGACGCCAGCCAGTGCCCAGACAGCGGCCAATCAGGCCGTGGAAAACATCAAGTCCATATGCACCCACTGCTCGGTCGGCTGTACCGTCGTTGCCGAAGTGCAGAATGGCGTCTGGATCGGGCAAGAGCCCGGTTGGGATAGCCCGTTCAATCTGGGTGGACATTGCGCCAAGGGGGCCGCAGTTCGCGAGCACGCCCATGGCGAACGTCGCCTCAAATATCCGATGAAAAAGGAAGGCGGCGAGTGGAAGCGCATCAGCTGGGAAGAGGCGATCAACGAGATCGGCGACGGCATGATGAGTATCCGCGAGGAATCTGGGCCGGACAGCGTCTATTGGCTGGGGTCTGCGAAACATAACAACGAACAGGCCTACCTGTTCCGCAAGTTCGCCGCCTATTGGGGCACGAACAACGTGGACCATCAGGCCCGTATCTGCCACTCAACCACGGTTGCGGGTGTTGCGAATACATGGGGCTACGGCGCCATGACCAATTCGTACAACGACATCCATAACTCTCGGGCCATCTTCATCATCGGCGGCAACCCGGCCGAGGCGCACCCTGTCTCGCTGTTGCATGTTCTGCGCGCGAAAGAGCAGAACAACGCGCCGCTGATCGTCTGCGACCCGCGCTTTACCCGCACCGCGGCGCATGCGGATGAATATGTCCGCTTCCGCCCCGGTACAGACGTTGCTTTGGTCTGGGGTATTCTGTGGCACATCTTCGACAACGGATGGGAGGACAAAGAGTTCATCCGCACCCGTGTCTGGGGCATGGACCAGATCCGTGAAGAGGTTGCCAAGTGGAACCCAGATGAGGTCGAACGCGTCACCGGCACCCCCGGTTCGCAGCTGAAACGCGTTGCACGCACCATGGCCAACAACCGCCCTGGTACGGTGATCTGGTGTATGGGTGGTACGCAGCACACCAACGGCAACAACAACACCCGCGCCTACTGCGTGCTGCAGCTTGCGCTTGGCAACATGGGCACCTCGGGTGGTGGCACCAACATCTTCCGCGGCCATGACAATGTTCAGGGCGCAACGGACCTTGGTGTTCTGTCCCACACCCTGCCCGGCTATTATGGCCTGTCAAAAGGTGCATGGGGTCACTGGGCACGTGTCTGGGGTGAAGAGCCCGAATGGCTGGCGGGCCAGTTCGCCACGATCAAGGACAAGGAAGGCAAGGACAAACCGCTTCAGAACGAACGCGGCATCCCTGTTTCCCGCTGGATCGACGGTGTTCTGGAAGACCCGGCAAACATGGATCAGGACAACAATGTCCGCGCCATGGTGCTGTGGGGCCACGCGCCCAACTCGCAGACCCGGATGACGGAAATGAAGACGGCGATGGAAAAGCTGGACATGCTGGTCGTGATCGACCCGTATCCCACCGTCTCGGCCGTTCTGCACGACCGCACCGATGGCGTCTACTTGTTGCCCGCCTGTACGCAGTTCGAAACCCGTGGATCGGTCACGGCATCGAACCGGTCGTTGCAGTGGCGTGACAAGGTGGTTGAACCGCTGTTCGAAAGCCTGCCGGACGAGGTCATCATGGCCAAGTTCGCCAACAAGTTCGGATGGGCGGATCGATTCTTCCGCAATATCGAGATGGACGACCCGGAAACGCCGAATGTTGAAAGCATCACGCGTGAGTTCAACTCGGGTCTCTGGACCATCGGGTATACCGGTCAATCACCGGAACGTCTGAAAAGCCACATGGCCAACCAGCACACGTTCGACAGAACCACGCTGCAGGCAATCGGTGGCCCGAACGACGGCGAGTACTATGGTCTACCCTGGCCCTGCTGGGGAACGGCTGAGATGGGTCATACGGGGACACCAAACCTCTATGACATGTCCAAACCGGTGGCCGAAGGCGGCCTGACCTTCCGCGCCCGTTTCGGCGTGGAACGCGACGGTGACAACCTGCTGGCCGAAGGGGTCTATAGTGTCGGGTCGGAAATTCAGGATGGCTATCCTGAATTCACGATGCAGATGCTGATGGACCTTGGCTGGGATGGCGATCTGACGGCCGAGGAACGCGCGGCCATCGACGCCGTTGCAGGACCAGAGACCAACTGGAAGACCGACCTTTCCGGCGGCATCCAGCGGGTCGCGATCGAGCATGGCTGTGCGCCCTTCGGGAACGCCAAGGCCCGCGCGGTTGTCTGGACCTTCCCGGATCCGATCCCGATCCATCGCGAGCCGCTATATACGCCGCGTCGCGATCTGGTAGAGGACTATCCGACCTACGAGGACCGTCAGGCCTATCGCCTGCCGACGCTTTATGCTTCGATCCAAAAGAACGACTTTTCAAAGGATTATCCGATAATCCTGACGTCCGGTCGTCTGGTCGAGTATGAGGGCGGCGGTGATGAGTCACGGTCAAACCCGTGGCTGGCCGAGCTGCAACAGGACATGTTCGTCGAGATCAATCCGCGCGATGCCAACAATCTGGGCATTCGTGACGGGGCACAGGTCTGGGTGGAAGGTCCCGAGGGCGGCAAGGTCAAGGTGATGGCGATGCTGACCAACAGGGTCGGTGCCGGCGTGGCCTTCATGCCGTTCCACTTTGGTGGCCATTTTCAGGGCGAAGACCAGCGGAATAAATACCCCGCTGGTGCCGACCCCTATGTCTTGGGTGAAAGTTCCAACACCGCCCAGACTTATGGCTATGATTCAGTGACCCAGATGCAAGAGACCAAGTGTACTCTCTGCAAGATCTCGGCAGCGTAAGGAGAACGATAATGGCTAGAGCAAAGTTTCTCTGCGACGCTGAACGCTGCATCGAGTGCAACGCCTGCGTAACCGCGTGTAAGAATGAACACGAGGTGCCGTGGGGCATCAACCGCCGCAGGGTGGTGACGATCAATGATGGCAACCCGGGCGAACGCTCGATCTCGGTGGCCTGTATGCATTGCTCGGATGCGCCTTGCATGGCGGTGTGCCCGGTCGACTGCTTCTATCAGAACGAAGAAGGCGTCGTCCTGCACTCTAAGGACCTGTGCATTGGCTGCGGTTATTGCTTCTATGCGTGCCCGTTCGGCGCGCCGCAATACCCGCAGGCGGGCAACTTCGGATCACGTGGCAAGATGGACAAATGTACCTTCTGCGCCGGTGGTCCCGAAGAAAACAACTCGACCGCAGAGTTCGCAAAGTATGGTCGCAACCGGATCGCCGAGGGCAAACTGCCCATCTGCGCCGAGATGTGTTCCACCAAGGCCCTGCTCGCCGGTGACGGCGATGTGGTCTCGGCCATCTACCGTGAACGCGTCGTGGCGCGCGGGTTTGGCTCGGGCGCATGGGGTTGGGGCACAGCCTACGACCAGAAAGACGGATAAATTCGTCTGACAAGAAAAGACGGTCCCGTATTCTTCCACGGGACCGTCACAGCGCGACCAAAGGGATTTGGTCGAGCTTAGGTTGCATGTCCAATCTGCGCGGAGCATTTCATGACCGAAGATATTTACTGGCTGCTGAAACTTGAGTTGCAGGCCGATCAGGATGCTGCATTTGATGCGCTGATGACCGAAATGGTGGATGCGACACTGACAGAAAGTGGTGCGAAATCTTATGAGTGGCATCGTACAGGGTCGACCGTTCACATCTATGAACGCTACGCCAGTTCAGATGACGCAATGATCCATATGCAGAACTTCGGAGCGAATTTCGCCGACCGTTTTCTGGCAATTCTCACCCCCACCACGTTAGAGGTTTACGGACCAGCAAAAGATGACCTGCGCGATACCCTGACACCCGTAGGAGCAGTCTTTCACGAACAAGTCGGCGGCTTTGACCGATAACCCCGTACGACACAGGAGATTCGATAGATGCGCCTGATCCAAATGCTGCTGATACCACTTTTCCTTGCCAGTTTTGCCTGGGCACAGGAAAACACGGAAGTTCCTGCAGAATCCGACCGCAGCGCCACAGGCGGTGCAACCACTCTGCAAGATATCATGGCCCGTCAGCGTGGTGAAAAGGTCGACAACAGCTATCGGTCCGAAAACACCGGCCAAGGCAATGCCGAAGGCTTGCTTGGTCAGCTTGGAACGCGCGGTGTGACCTCGGACAGCGATGTCTATCGCGCACTTCGCTACGGTTCGGCGGATGTGACCGTGTCATCTCATGGACCGGCCGCAACTGTACTGATCCAGGACGGCGGCATGTGGTGGCTAAATTTTCGCACCGGTCCTTTGCGTGAATACGGATCTTACATCATCGGCGGTATGCTTGTTCTGTTGCTGCTGTTTTTCCTGATCCGCGGAAAGATCAGGATTGATGGTGAAAAGACCGGGCGGAAGATTCTGCGTTTCAACGGGATCGAGCGGTTCGGGCACTGGTTGTTTGCCGGGTCCTTCCTGATACTGGGCATCACCGGCCTGCTGACCTTGTATGGCCGTGATTTCCTGATCCCCGTTTTCGGCAAAGAGGGGTTCGCGACCATCGCTCAGGGCTGCAAATGGCTGCACAACAACCTGGCTTGGGCCTTTATGCTTGGGCTGATCATCGTGACCGTGAACTGGATTTCTCACAACATCCCGAACCGCACCGACCTGAAATGGCTGGCTGCTGGGGGTGGATTGTTCACCAAAGGCAGCCATCCCCCCGCCAAGAAATTCAACGCCGGACAAAAGATCATATTCTGGCTTTGCATTCTGCTGGGCGTCTCGATCAGCCTGTCCGGTCTGTCATTGCTGTTCCCATTCGAAATGCCACTGTTTGCCAAGACTTTCTCGATCGCGAATTCGACCGGTATTCCGCAGATGCTTGGGCTGAACCTGCCCGTGCAGATGTCCCCGCAGGAAGAGATGCAATACGCCCAGATCTGGCACGTCATGGTCGCCTATGCGTTCATCGCGATCATCCTGGCCCACATCTATCTGGGCTCGGTCGGCATGGAAGGTGCCTTTGACGCCATGGGAACCGGAGAGGTTGAAGAGCAATGGGCGCGCGAGCATCACTCGCTGTGGCTGGAAGAGGTGCAGGCAAAAGAGGTCAGCGAAGGGGCGGCCTCGCCCGCCGAATAAATGCGCAAGCTGGTTCTGGCTCTGGCACTGATGCCCCTGCCCGCAATGGCCGAGTTCTTTACGCTCAAGGGCCATGGCGGACCCATCATGGGGATCGCCACAGCGCCAGACGGTCGGATCGCAACAGCAAGTTTTGACAACTCGGTCGGTGTTTGGACGGATCAATCCCCAAAATGGTTGGATGGCCACGAAGCGGCTGTCAATTCAGTTGTTTTCAACGGCACCGCGATCTATTCGGCAGGAGATGACTTTACATTGCGCCGGTGGCCCGAAGGTCAGGTTGTGGGTCAGCACAAAGGCAAGATCGTGGGCGTGGCCGCATCCAAAACCCATGTGGCAACGGCCAGTTGGGACGGCACAATCGGCCTATGGCCAGTTGACGGTTCGGCGCCGTCGATCCTCGGCCCTACTGGCAGTGGTATAAACGCTGTCGAATTCTCGAACGATGGTTCACAGCTCTATTCCGCGGGCATCGACGGGTCATTGCGTATATGGGACGTCGCCACCGGGCAGGAAACCAACCGGTTTGTTGAACACGGCTTTGGTATCAACGAGCTGGTGCTGAACGAGCGGGATAACTGGATTGCCTACGGTGCGGTTGATGGCGTCACTCGCGTCCTCGACCTGACAACCGGTGACGAGCGTGATTTCACGCTGGAACGCCGCCCGATTCTGGCGCTGGCCCTCAGCCCTGATCGTAGCATGCTGGCTGTAGGAGACGGCGAGGGATACATCATGGTGATCGACACAGCCGAATGGCGTATTGCGCAGGACTTCAGGGCCACCCTACGCGGCCCGGTCTGGGCGTTGGCCTTCTCGCCCGATGGTCAAAACCTGCACGCGGGCGGCATTGACGAGGCCATGTATAGCTGGCCAGTCGCTGCGCTGGGAGATCAGGAACAGATGGCTGCGGCTGAGCCCAGCTTTCTGAAAGATCCCGAGGAAATGGAAAACGGTGAACGTCAGTTCGCCCGCAAATGTTCGATCTGCCATAGCCTGACCCCGGATGGCCAACGCCGCGCAGGTCCGACGCTCCACGGTGTGTTCGGGCGCAAAGCGGGTACCCTACGGGGATATTTTTACTCGGACACGCTGCAAGACTCTGATATCATTTGGAATGAAGAAACGATAAACGCTCTGTTTGACGAAGGGCCGGACCATTACATTCCGGGGTCGAAGATGCCGATGCAACGGATCACCGAACCCAGGGACAGGGACGACCTTATCGCCTTTCTACGCCGCGCCACGGCAACAGAAAACTGAGCCGGAGGAGAACTATGAAAGCCTTTCTAGCTGCTGTCGCCGTAATGGCGGTGATTACTGTCGCCGCGCCTTATACGCTGCAACAGATCGGTTTCAGTGCTGCGGATGCCGGCACCAGCTCGGCTGTGCGTCTCGACTGAATGTCCGAATATCTGACCACCAAGGAACTGGCCGATCTGCTGCGCATTGGCGAGCGGAAGGCCTATGACCTGGCCTCATCGGGTGAGGTGCCTTGCGTGCGTGCCATGGGCAAACTGCTGTTCCCGCGGGCCGAGGTGATTGCATGGCTGAACGCCTCGCGATCCGGCCCGGAAGTGGCCGAACCGCCCCTGCCCCCGATTGTCGCTGGCAGTCACGATCCGCTGCTGGACTGGGCGCTGCGCGAAAGTGGTTCGGGGCTGGCGACCTATTATGATGGCTCGTTCGACGGGCTGACCCGTCTAAAAGACCGCAACGCGCAGGCGGCAGCGCTGCACATTCATGAGGATGGCGGGTTCAACACCCAAACCCTGAAAGACGCTTTGGGTGAGGCCCCGGTCGTTCTGTTCGAAATCGCGCAGCGGCAGCGTGGGTTGCTGCTGGCACCGGGCACGTCGGATATTCAGGGTTTTGCGCAGCTAAAAGGCCGACGTGTCATCCTGCGTCAGGACAGCGCGGCCAGCCAACGGTTGTTCGACGCACAGCTTGAGGCCCACGAAATAACCCGCAACGATCTGGAAACCCTGCCCACTTGCGCCCGCACAGAAGAAGAGTTGGCCATTGCCCTGCATGACAACAAGGCCGAGGTCGGGTTCGGACTAGGCGCATTGGCTGGGCTGTACGATCTGGGATTTGTTCCCACGCATACCGAACGGCTGGACCTGGCGATTTGGCGTCGGGCCTATTTCGATGACCCGATGCTGAAATTGCTCTGCTTTGTGCAGTCCGACCGGTTCCTGACCCGCGCCGATGAGTTTGGTGGGTATGACCTGTCCGGTCTGGGAACGATCCACCACAATGGCGCCAGCGGGTGATCCCCTATTTCGCGTTCGGAAAGAACAGCTGCTGACCATTCAACTCAAAGGCCTCGATGGCTGCCTGCCCGTCCGGGCCGATTAGCCAATCAACAAACCGCTGCCCTGCCGCCGCCCTTACACCCGCGTGTTTTTCGGGGTTCACCAGAATAACGCCGTACTGGTTGAACAAGCGCGGGTCACCTTCGACCAACACTTCAAGGTTTCCACGGTTGCCGAAGGACTCCCACGTCGCACGATCCGTCAGGGTATAAGCATCCATGCCACTGGCCACGTTCAACGTCGCGCCCATGCCTGAACCGGTTTCCCTGTACCACGTACCCGATTCCGCAGCCGGATCTACTCCGGCGTCGTTCCAGTGGCGCATTTCGGCCTTATGCGTTCCGCTGTCGTCCCCGCGTGATGCAAAGGGAACTTCGGCCTCAGATACCGCGGTCAAAGCGGCCACGATATCCGATCCGCCCTTCACCTTGGCCGGGTCTGATTTCGGACCGACAAGAACGAAGTCATTATACATCACGTCAAATCGTTCAACGCCCCAGCCGTCTTCGACAAACTGCTCTTCGTCCGCCTTTGCATGGACCAACAGAACGTCACCATCCCCATTGATTGCGTTACGGATCGCCTGCCCGGTGCCCACAGCAACAACGCGCACGTCGATCCCGGTTTCCGCCTCGAACCAAGGAAGGATGTAATCCAACAGTCCCGAATTTTGGGTCGAGGTCGTTGATTGCACCACGATAAATGGTTCTTCGGCTAAGGCCGGACCTGTAAACAAGCCAAGTGAAACCAATGCTGCCCGAATGAAATTCCGGATCATTCTAAACTCCAGATTTTTTGTTATGTCACCAATCCGCCGGCAAGATACCTGCGCGAGGCATCACTTTTGGGATCGTCCAATACCTGACGCGCATCGCCATGTTCAACCACATGACCGCCCTGCATCATGACGACATCCGATGCCAGCCGGCGCGCCTGACCGATGTCATGGGTCACCATGACAATGCGCACCCCCCCTTCTGATGCGCGCAGGATCATCCGCTCAATCACCTGAGTGGCGCCGGGGTCCAGCGCGCTGGTCGGTTCGTCCAGAAACAAGGTATCCGGGTCCAACGCCAGCGCGCGCAGGATAGCAAGCCGCTGCGCCTCACCACCCGACAGCGATCTGGCCGATTGCCGGGCTTTGCCTTCCAGCCCGCCTTGGGCCAGCAATTCAGCAATACGCGTCTTGCGAGCAACGCGCTGCAGGCCCTGCCGTTTCAGGACAAAATCCAGATTGGCTGCAACGGACCGGCGCAGCAGGACGGGCTGCTGAAATACCATCGCCTGACGGGCCTTGTGATCAGCATTCAAAGGAACTCCGTCTTGTTCCACGTGCCCCCTGTCCGGGGCAATCAGCCCGTGCAGACACCGCAGCAACAGGCTTTTGCCCGCGCCGTTCGGTCCAAGGATCAAGGTCGGCCCCGGCCCGCTCAATGTCAGGTGCGGAACGTCCAGCAATGCGGTGCCATTACGCGCAATCTTCAATCCTTTCACAGTGATGCGCCGCGCCATTTCCGAGACCAGATCACGCATGACGCAACCCCTCTCTCTCAGCCCGCAGGCTGAGCGTGCTGACCATGGCGTTCACCGCTATGGCAATACCGATCAGGATCGCGCCGAGCGCCAGGGCCAGCGCAAGATTTCCCTTGGACGTTTCCAACGCGATGGTCGTCGTCATCACCCGTGTCACGTGGTTGATGTTGCCGCCAACGATTATGACCGCCCCAACTTCGGCAATAGCGCGACCAAATCCGGCCAGCAACGCCGTGACCAGCGCCAACCGCGCATCCCACAGAAGTACTGGCACAGACGCCAGCCGCGACACGCCCAAGGATCGGAGCTGTTCCGAATATTCTTCAGCCAGCATCTCGACCACCTGCCGGGTCAATGCAGCGATGATGGGTGTCACCAATACCACTTGCGCGATGATCATCGCGGTTGGTGTGTAGAGCAGTTCAAGCACGCCTAAAGGCCCGGATCGCGACAACATCAGATAGACCAGCAGGCCTACGACCACCGGCGGAAACCCCATCAGCGCATTCATAAGAATGATCAAAACCCGCCGCCCCGGAAAGCGTGCAACAGCCAGCGCAGCGCCAACAGGCATGCCAATCAGTGCAGAAATCAGTACGGCAAAAACGGAAACTTTCAGGGAAAGCAGCACAATCGCCCAAAGCTCTGAATCCCCATTCAGGATCAGAGTGAACGCCGTATTGAATTCTGCTGCAAATCCCTGCATTTTATTCGGAATATCGCCAGTTTCGTACGAAATGCGTTGATATTCATAGAATTCTACGCCATTTCGATCTCAAGTACAGACACATTTCCGACATAAGAAACAGGAAACGCGGCCCCGATTGGGACCGCGCCTTTTCAGTCAGTGCGAAGCGGATCAGTTCAGAGCCGCATCCGTGATCTGGTGCGTCCAAGCGCCGTCTGGCTGCTTGGTGATCACAGGATCGGAACCACCCGCCAGCAGGGTGGCAACGGTGCGCTCAAAATCGGCAGGGTCCAGCGAACCGTTCGAACCTGAGGTCAGCTTCGCGATCTCGCCCATCATGCGTTTCTGGTGCTCTTCGGTCTGGGCGCCGGTCTCATCGTTTTCCAGCACGATATCGGCCGCCTCATCCGGATTTTCTTCGGCGTATTTCCAACCCTTCATTGAGGCGCGAACGAAGCGCTCCATCTTGTCGACAAACGCAGCATCCCCAAGGTTCTCTTCCAGAACATACAGGCCGTCCTCCAACGTCGCGACGCCCTGATCTTCGTATTTGAAGGTCACCAGTTCATCCGGGTTGACGCCGGAATCGATGACTTGCCAGTATTCGTTATAGGTCATGGTGCTGATGCAATCGGCCTGACGCTGCAGCAGCGGGTCCACGTTGAAGCCTTGCTTCAGAACCTCCACACCGCTTTCGCTTTTGCCACCCGTGTCGATGCCCAGTTGGCTCATCCAGCTCATGAACGGGAATTCGTTGCCAAAGAACCAGACGCCCAGCGTGCGATTCTTAAGGTCTTCTGGCGCGGCAATCCCGGCATCCTTCCAACAGGTCAGCATCATACCCGAGCTTTTGAACGGCTGCGCGATATTAACCAGAGGCAGACCCTTTTCGCGTGCAGCCAGCGCGGCGGGCATCCATTCGACGGTCACGTCAGCGCCGCCACCTGCGATCACCTGCGTCGGTGCAATGTCTGGTCCGCCGGGCAGAATAGTGACGTCCAGCCCCTCTTCCTCGTAGAACCCCTTGTCCTTGGCAACATAGTAGCCCGCGAACTGAGCCTGCGTGACCCACTTCAGTTGCAATGTCACCTCATCCGCAGCGAAAGCCGAACTGGCGGCCAGACTAAAGGCGGCTATCGCCCCGCTGAGTAGCTTATTCATCTTCATATCTCCTAGTTGCTGTTGGTGCCCCTTTTGGGGTCTGTTGAATTATTGTTATATCCACGTTGCGACGGGTGCCAGAAGGTCACCGCCTTTTCGATCATTGCGACAAGACCATAAAATGCGGTTCCGGCCAAAGCGGCCACCACAATCTCGGCCCAGACCATGTCCAGCGACAATTGCCCCACGCTGGTGGATATCCGAAAGCCCATGCCTAGCGTGGGCGAGCCAAAGAACTCTGCCACGATAGCGCCGATCAACGCTAGGGTGGTAGAAATCTTTAAGCCGTTGAAGATAAAGGGCATCGCAGCGGGCAATCGCAGCTTCAGGAAGCTCTGCCAATAGGTGGCCGCATAGGTCTCCATCAGGTCGCGCTGCATGGCCGTGGCCTCACGCAGACCAGCCACGGTGTTGACCAGCATTGGGAAGAACACCATCACCACGACAACGGCAGCTTTGGAGTGCCAGTCGAACCCAAACCACATCACCAGGATGGGTGCGGTCCCGACGATTGGCAGCGCTGCGACAAAGTTCCCAACGGGCAGCAACCCAAGTCGGAGGAAATCCCAGCGATCCACCGCAATTGCCATCAGGAATGCGGCGAAGCACCCAATTATGTACCCGCTGAACGCGCCTTTGATGATGGTCTGAACGAAGTCCTCCCACAGGATCGGCAGGCTATTGGCAAAGCGCACCGCAATTACAGATGGCGCCGGCAGTATGACCAAAGACACGTCTAGGCCTCTGACCAGCAGCTCCCATATGACAATGATCGTTATGCCAAAAATGAACGGAGCCAGAAATCGCACCATGCGCGTGTCCGCATAAGGCCCGCTGGCCAGACGGCTATTCAGCCACCAACCCAGGACCCAAACGACGATTGCAAACAGCACTAGTATCATTGCGCCATCCCCATTCTTTTCAGGACCTTCCGTTCTACAAGCCCCAGCAACCCGACCAGGCAGGCCGCCAGAATGGCCGCTGCAAACAAGGCCGACCAGATTTGCACGGTTTGCCCATAGTAGCTGCCTGCCAGCAGACGCGCACCCAAACCGGCCACCGCCCCTGTTGGCAATTCACCAACGATGGCGCCGACCAGCGAAGCCGCAATGCCGATCTTCAGGGACGTAAACAGATATGGCATCGATGCAGGCAAGCGCAGCTTCCAGAACCCCTGCGACCGGCTGGCGCTGTAAGTGCGCAGCAGGTCCAGTTGCATTGCATCCGGGCTGCGAAGCCCTTTGACCATACCGACAACCACAGGGAAGAAACTCAAATAGGCCGAGATTACCGCCTTGGGGATGATCCCCTGAATGCCCACCGAGTACAGCACCACGATAATCATTGGCGCCAAAGCGATGATGGGAATCGTCTGGCTGACGATGGCCCATGGCATCACCGACAGGTCCATGACGCGGCTGTGCACGATCCCGACAGCCAGCAGAATGCCCAATCCAGTACCGATCACAAAGCCCAGCATCGTTGCGCTCAGCGTGACCCAGCCATGATAGATAAGTGACCGCTTCGAGGTGATTTTTTTCTGTACAGTGGTCTCCCACATCTCGACGGCGACCTGATGCGGCGCCGGCAGGCGAGGCCGGTCCTGCTCCCACGTGGCGGGAATGGCAAAGCTGTTATTCAACACCAGTCCGAATTCGGACATATCCCGACGATCTTTAGCCGAAGGTGGCTGAACTTCGGCCCCTGCACGCTCCTGTTCCGTCAAAACACCTTTGATGTTCATTGGAATGCAGGCCGCATACCAAAAGACGACGATCACCGCGAGAACGGTCAGAACTGCCCAGAAAGCTTTGAACCCATCATTCATCGTCCGCATGCCCCGCCCGTAGACCCTCGCGCACACGATGAGCCACTTCGATGAACTCAGGCGTGTCGCGGATATCCAATGGACGTTCCTTCGGCAGCGGGCTGTCGATCACATCCGTTATCCGCCCCGGTCGCGGGCTCATCACCACGATTTTGGTGCTCAGATACACTGCCTCGGGGATCGAGTGCGTGACGAATCCGATGGTTTTTTCTGTGCGCGCCCATAGCGCCAAAAGCTGTTCGTTCAGGTGATCGCGCACGATCTCGTCCAGCGCCCCAAAAGGTTCGTCCATTAGCAGGATATCAGCGTCAAATGCCAGCGCACGCGCAATGCTGGCGCGTTGCTGCATACCGCCGGACAGTTGCCACGGAAATTTGCCGCCAAACCCTTCAAGATCAACAAGTTCCAGAACGTCACTCACCCGCTCGTCCTGTTCTGCAGACGAATATCCCATGATCTCAAGCGGCAGCTTGATGTTCTTGGCGATGGTGCGCCAAGGATACAGCCCCGCCGCCTGAAACACATAGCCATAGGCCCGGTTCCGCCGCGCCTCATCCGGGGTCATGCCATTGACCGTCAGGGTTCCTCCGGTCGGTGTTTCGAGCGCAGCGATACAGCGCAAAAAGGTGGTTTTCCCGCAGCCTGAGGGACCAATGAAACTGACAAATTCACCCTTGTCGACCGTCAGGTTCACGTCTTTCAACGCGTGGATTGGTCCGTCATTGGTTTGGAAGGTCAGATCCAGCTGCCTTGCCTCGATAACGGGCTGGGTAGTGCTTTCAGTATTCATTCCATAGCCTTGAAAAGATTTGATTTTGGGCCGCATGAATTACGGCCCGCACGCATCATACGCCCGTCGCCGGGATGCCCGTCCGTTCAACCGGCCGAGGCGCGGTCAGCTCTTTCCAGGTGCTTAGCGCTTTGTTCACAGTGGTATTGGCCTCACGTGCAACGAAATCGCCATGGCCTTCCTGCGTGCGGATTTCCCCATCATGCACAGCCACGTGCCCGCGAGTAAGGGTAAAGCGCGGAAGGCCTTTGACCTCTTTGCCCTCGAACACGTTGTAGTCGATCGAAGATTGCTGCGAGTCCGCACTGATCGTCTTGGACTTTTCAGGATCCCAAACCACCAGATCCGCATCAGCGCCAACCAAAACAGCGCCTTTTTTCGGATAACAATTCAATATCTTGGCGATATTCGTTGAAGTCACCGCGACGAACTCGTTCGGCGTCAAACGCCCGGTGTTTACCCCATGAGTCCACAGCATCGGCATCCGATCTTCAAGCCCGCCGGTGCCATTGGGGATCTTGGTAAAGTCGCCCACACCATAGCGCTTTTGTTCGGTGGTAAAGGCACAATGGTCCGTGGCCACAACGCTCAACGATCCCGATTGCAGGCCATTCCACAAACTGTCCTGATGCTGCTTGTTCCGGAACGGAGGGCTCATGACCCGACGTGCCGCATGATCCCAATCTTGGTTGAAATACTCGCTCTCATCCAACGTCAGGTGTTGGATAAGGGGTTCGCCCCAGACCCGCTTGCCCTGCAATTTGGCCCGCCGGATCGCCTCATGCGCATCCTCGCAGGACGTATGCACCACATAAAGCGGCACGCCCGCCATATCAGCAATCATAATGGCGCGGTTGGTCGCCTCGCCTTCAACCTGCGGCGGGCGGGAATAGGCGTGCGCCTCGGGGCCGTTGTTCCCCTCGGCCAGCAGTTTGGCACTAAGTTCCGCCACCACATCGCCGTTCTCGGCGTGAACCATCGCGATGCCGCCCAGTTCGGACAGACGCTTGAACGAGGCGAACAGTTCGTCATCATTCACCATCAACGCGCCCTTGTAGGCCATGAAGTGTTTAAACGTGTTGATCCCCCTCGTCTCGATCACCGTCTTGATGTCATCGAACACCTGTTCCCCCCACCATGTCACGGCCATGTGGAAGGAATAGTCACAGTTTGCACGGGTGGATTTGTTGTCCCATCGCTTCAGCGCGTCCAACAGGCTTTCGCCCGGGTTGGGCAGCGCGAAATCGACGACCATCGTGGTGCCGCCCGCCAAAGCGGCCCGCGTTCCACTTTCGAAATCGTCACTGGAATAAGTGCCCATGAAGGGCATCTCAAGATGTGTATGCGGGTCGATCCCGCCGGGCATGACGTAGCAGCCGGTGGCGTCCAGTTCCTTGTCGCCCTTCAAACCCAGACCGATTTCAGTGATAACACCGTCCTCGACTTTGACATCTGCTTTGTAGGACAGATCGGCGGTAACGACGGTTCCGTTCTTGATCACAGTAGACATGTTTTTCTCCCTGCGGGCGCTTTGCGCCTCATGTTGTTTGACGTGAGAACCCGGCGGTCAGGCCTATTCCCTTTTATTCAACGATTTCTGCGGTTTCGACGACGGCGTGAAGCAGGACATCCGCACCTGCCGCGGCCCATTCCTTGCTGATCTCTTCGGCTTCGTTGTGGCTCAATCCGTCAACGCACGGGCACATGACCATCGCAGTCGGTGCCACGCGGTTGATCCAGCAGGCATCATGCCCTGCGCCCGAGATGATATCGGTGTGCGAGTATCCCAGCCGATCTGCCGCGTCCCGTACAGCCGCGACACAGCTGTCGTCGAACTTCACCGGATCAAACCCACCAACTTTCTCGAACTCAATCTGCAGGCCCATCTCTTCCACGATATCTTCGGCCGCAACGCGCAAACGGTTTTCCATATCTGTGATGACCGCCAAATCCGGCGAGCGGAAATCGACCGTGAACACCGCCTTGCCAGGAATCACGTTCCGAGAATTCGGGAACACGTCAATATGCCCTACAGCACCAACGGCATGGGGCGCATGAGACCACGCGATCTCATCCACTTTCTCAAGGATACGCCCCATCGCCAGACCCGCGTTTTTGCGCATCGGCATCGGAGTAGATCCAGTATGTGCGTCTTTGCCTGTCACGGTGATCTGCGTCCAGCTCAGCCCCTGCCCGTGCGTCACAACGCCGATATCCTTGCCCTCGGCCTCAAGGATCGGCCCCTGTTCGATGTGCAGTTCAAAGAAGGCATGCATTTTGCGGGCACCGACCTCTTCGTCTCCCCGCCAGCCAATGCGCTTTAGCTCATCGCCGAACGTCTTGCCCTCGGCATCCTCGCGGTCATAGGCCCAGTCTTGCGTGTGCATCCCGGCGAACACCCCTGAGGAAAGCATCGCTGGTGCATAACGTGTGCCCTCTTCGTTGGTCCAGTTGGTCGCAACGATCGGGTGTTTGGTCTTGATGCCCAAATCGTTGAGCGTGCGGATAATCTCCAGCCCACCCAATACGCCCAACACGCCGTCATACTTGCCGCCGGTTGGTTGGGTGTCCAGATGCGAGCCGACATAGACCGGCAACGCTTCCGGATCAGTCCCTTCGCGACGGGCAAACATATTGCCCATCTGATCCAAACCCATGGTGCAACCGGCGTCTTCGCACCACTTTTGAAACAAAGCACGCCCTTCTGCGTCTTCATCCGTCAGGGTTTGGCGGTTGTTGCCGCCCGCAACACCGGGGCCGATCTTGGCCATCTCCATCAGGCTGTCCCAAAGTCTGTCGGCATTGATCCTGAGGTTTTGCGCCGGAGCTGCCATCTTGTTCTTCCCTGTTGCTTGCGATTTGGCTCGCTTTTGGTGTCTTGATTTGACCATCTGGTCAAACTCACGCTATCACGGGTTCGACATCAGTCAAGAAATTGCATGGTGCCGCCGGAAAATTCGGCATATTTGGTGCCCGCTTGGCGGAAAAAGAGACAGTCAGGAAACATGCCCAAAGACCGCGCCCCGACCCGAATTCAGAAAAAGAACCGCGCCGCGATTCTCGAAGCCGCACTGAACGTGTTCTCGGCGCATGGTTTTCGTGGGGCGACCGTCGATCAAATCGCCACCGAGGCCGGGCTGAGCAAGCCGAACCTGTTGTATTATTTCCCGTCGAAAGAGGCGATCCACACAGCCCTGCTGTCAGGCCTGCTGGAGGTCTGGCTTGCCCCACTGCATGATCTGGACGCGGATGGCGATCCGATGGAAGAAATCCTCGCCTATATCCGCCGCAAGCTGGAAATGAGCCGAGATCTGCCGCGCGAAAGCCGCTTATTTGCAAACGAGCTGGTTCAAGGCGCTCCGCGCATCCACGAATCTCTGTCGCACGACCTAAAATCTCTGGTGGATGAGAAAACGGCAATACTGACGCAGTGGATGGATCAGGGCAAAATCGCGCGCCTGCACCCCTATCACCTGATATTTTCAATCTGGGCGCTGACACAGCACTACGCCGACTTCGACGTTCAGGTCCGCGCAATTCTGGGCGACGAAGACCCATTTGAAGGGGCCGAGCCGTTTATCGACACGCTCTACCGGAAACTTCTAACGCCATAGAAGAACCGCTTTTTTCGGCGGTCCCTATTCTCAGGTAATATTGGCGGAATGCCACACATTCTTGACAACCATGTAGTTGTCCAGCCCCTCGGTGCCGCCTTCGCGACCATAACCGCTGGATTTCACCCCACCAAAGGGGGTTTCGGGCATGGAAGCCTCCAGCGTGTTGATCGACAGGTTACCAACCTCAACCTCATCAATCAGCCGGTCGATATAGTCCGCACGATTTGTAAATGCATAACCGGCCAGCCCATAGGGCACCGAGTTTGCTTTGCCGATTGCGTCATCCAGTGAGGATACCGGATTGATCACAGCCACCGGACCAAAAGGTTCCTCCTGCATGATCCGGGCGTTGTCGGGCACGTTCAGCAGGACGGTGGGCTGAAAGAAGTACCCTTTGTCGCCATGTTTGGCGCCACCCGTGGCAACCGTCGCGCCCTTTTCACGGGCGTCTTCCACCAATTCGGTCAGTGCAGGCACCCGCCGGTCATTTGCCAAAGGCCCCATTTCCACATTTTGGTCCATGCCGTTTCCGACAACAGTTGCTGCAGCGCGTTCAACGAAAGTTGTGGCATAATCTTCAAAGATGCTCTCATGCGCAAAGAACCTTGTGGGCGATGTGCACACCTGCCCGGCATTGCGCATTTTTCGAACGGCGCTGAAAATCCCAGCGGTTTGAACGTCAGTATCTTCGCATACAATAACGGGCGCGTGGCCGCCCAGTTCCATGAGAACCGATGTCATATGTTGCGATGCCAAAGTGGTCAAATGCCGCCCCACAGCCGTTGAGCCGGTGAAAGCCACGAGCCTGACTGGATCCTGCGGAATGAGATGGCCGGAAATTTCCGCCGGTTCTCCGAACACCAGATTCAGCACACCCGGAGGCAGACCCGCATCTTCGAAGGCCTTTGCGATGTGTATGGCCCCCGCAGGCGTTTCCTCGGCCGCCTTCAGGATGATTGAGCAGCCCGAAGCCAGCGCGCCAGCGATTTTGCGTGCTGGTTGGCTCATCGGGAAATTCCAGGGTGAAAAGGCTGCGACGACACCGATAGGCTGGTGATGAACGGAAAACTTGTGACCCGGAGCCGCAGGGATGACCCGCCCATAGGTCCGCATCGCCTCGCCCGCGTCCCATTCAAAGAACTCTGCCCCTCGGATAACCTCAAGCCTGGCCTGCTTCAGCGGCTTGCCGTGTTCCATGGTGATGGCATGGGCAATCTCTTCCTGACGTTCCCGCATCAGCGCAGCAGCGCGCAAAATTGTGTCGGAACGTTCGCGCGGTGAGGTGCGACTCCATACGCGAAAGCCACGGGCTGCGGCCTCCAGAGCGTCATCCAGATCCTGCTTCGACGCGCAGGGAAGACGCCCGATTTCGCCCTCGGTCGCTGGATTTACGACCGGTATGTCCCGGTTGGCTGTGCGCCACTTGCCCGCGATGAACAGCTTAAGCTCAGGATACATGAAACCGGTGCCTCCGACTTTGACTATTTCAGATCACGCAATGGCTGGCATTACTTCAAGTGAATTGGGTGAATACTGATATCAATTTGACGAATACCTGACCTCATTTCTGTTTCACCGCCTGATGCAGCGCCGATTTAAAGGCACGACCAGCGGGGGAAAGATCATCATCCGCCCGGAATGAGACACCAATCGGCCCCTGCCCAAATGGGACATCCCAATCCAATGGCGACAGGTAGCCGTGGGCGATGTCCTGCGAAACGACCTCGGCCGGCATTAGCCCGATCAGATCCCGCGACTGTAACAGGGCCCGGTTGGTCAGGTAGGACACGGATTCGATCATCACAGGCGGGACGTACTGCTGCTGACCAACGAAGAAATGATCAAGCTGACGCCGCAGCGTGGTTTCAAGTGGTGGCACAATCCAGCCAAAAGGTTTGGTCTGCGCGAACGAGATGTTTTGACGTTCGGACAAGGGATGCTGATTGCCGACAATCGCCAGAATACGGTCTTCAAACAGCTTTTCCTGCCTGATCTTGTCGCGATGTCGATGGGATGGAAGGCGCCCGACCACCATATCGATCTCGCCCGAAAGCAACCGTGGCATCAAGACTTCGTTCGTGCCTTCGTTAATCTTGATGGCCACGTTCGGACGGTCAGCAAGCAGGATTTCAATAGCCGTTGGCAGAAGGCTGGTCGACGCTGCCAGCAAAGTGCCTACCACAACGCGGCCCGCATTTCCTTCGTTCAAGTCATCCAGTTCCTGCGCGGCGTTCGAGACCTGTGCAAAGATCAGTTTGCCATGACGGATCAGGGTTTCTCCAAACACAGTCGGGATCACGCCCCGATTTGTTCGGCTGAACAGCTTGACCTCAAAATCCAGTTCAAGATCCTGAATCATCTTGGTTGCTGCGGGTTGAGAAATACCCAGCTCGCGTGCTGCGTTCTGGATGTTGCCATGCGCACCCACAGCAACCAGCAGGCGCAGTTGGCGCAGTTTCAGCCGGGTCAGGGCGCGATCGACGATGCGTGAGTGACGTCCCACCATGGTCAGATCACAATTGGGTCCAGAAGCTGCTCGAGCTTTGCCACCACACTCATCGCGGCCAAGGCCGAGCTGCGTGGATTGTCCGGCAGGGACTTGCCGCTGATCTGGAAATGAAACCGCCCGAATTCGCCTTGGGCCTCGATCTCGTGAGTGTTGCCGTTGGCTGAAGGGTCCGCAATCAGTTGAACCTGCGTGTCGTCGAACCCTAGCCCAGCCAAAGCGACTGCCGCCGCCACGTTTGCGTTTTTGGGATAGTTCAGCGCGGCCTCGCGAGCGGTGCCATTGAAATGCGTTTCGGCCTTGGTGAGATTTGCGAGGTCTAACTTGTCCTCAGCCATTGAACCTTTCCAGCCCCGCGGTGGCTTGCGCCCGACATAGATA
The DNA here is from genome assembly GCF_059610645.1 of Ruegeria sp. CDSC054. Taxonomy (NCBI): domain Bacteria; kingdom Pseudomonadati; phylum Pseudomonadota; class Alphaproteobacteria; order Rhodobacterales; family Roseobacteraceae; genus Ruegeria; species Ruegeria sp. CDSC054. Next base: position 632,323 of record NZ_JBXWOA010000001.1, read on the forward strand.
ACCTCGTCCAACTTGCCGGTCGCAGCCGCACCAAGACAATCCAGCGCACCGATGGCGCCACTGGCCAGGTGCAGCTTGGCCCCCCCGCCGCGAGCAGAGGACTCCAGTGCATCCGCGACCTGCCGGTCTGCCAATGCGCCGATGGATACGGTGACCATATCAATTCCACGGGACAAAACCTGAGGACCGTACTCCGCCAACGCGTGATGGCCCGCGCAGTCGATCACCAGATCTGCTCTGGAAGTGAGATCTTTTACAGAGCTCACAAATAAATCCGGATCCTGCGAAACGCTGCTTGCGCGAACCAGAACCGCATGAACCTGATGCCCTCGCGCCTGAATCGCATCCAAGACATGCTGCGCGATCGCGCCTTTTCCAATCAATCCAATTTTCATGCGGCAAACTTAACCCAGCGCCAAAGATTCCTAAATTGATATTCTTTGGACATTCTAATTTCTGATACCCAATTCCCAGCTTTCGCATTGGATCAGACGAGATGATCGGGCTTTCATAGCAGCATAACCAGAAGGTCCGCCTGATATGAATTACTCTAAATACGATGCAAAAGCCTATGCGCGCGCGCACATGACCGGTATCTGGGCGGCGGCCCTGAACCCGTTCAACGATGATTTGTCACTGAATGAGGCAGGCCTGAGGTCAAACATTCGTCACTGGATCGACGATCTGGATATTCAGGGCCTGTTCGTGGCGGGGAAACAGGGCGAGTTTTTTTCGATGAGCCTTGATGAGCGCAAGCGCAACTTTGAAATTGCGGTCGATGAATGCGCGGGCACGGCCGGAGTGATCGTCTCGGTCTCGGATCAGAACATGGACACGGCGCTGGAACTGGCCCGCCATGCGCAGGATTGCGGAGCTGATTACATAGTTCTGCACGCGCCTGTCCTGAGTTTTGTTCAGGATCGTGGTGAAGTTCTTTACCAGTACTACAAACGGTTCTGCGATGAACTGGACATCGGGATCGCCATGTGGAGCCACCCTGACAGCGGCTACCTGATGCAGCCCGAGGAGTGCGCGCGAATTGCAGAGCTGCCCAATATCGTGGCGATCAAATACTCAGTCCCGCGTGAGATGTATGTGAAATTGACTCATATGGTTGGTGACAAAATCCATGTCTCAACCTCGGCCGAACATGAATGGTTGGACAATATTCTGGAGCTTGATTGGAAGTTGTACCTTTGCTCGTCCCCGCCCTATCAAATCCAGTCCAAGAACGATCAGCGCATGAATGAATACACGCGGCTGGCCTTTGCGGGAAAAGCAGACGAGGCGCGTAGGGTTTTTGACAGCCTGAACCCGGTTCGTGATGCGATGAAACGAACCAAACCTGCGGACAAACCCACAGCTTTCGGCAAGTACTGGCAAGAGCTGCTGGGGCAGACCGGAGGGCGCGTGCGGCCCCCGATGCTTGAACTGACGGATGCGGAAAAAGAGATCATCCGCAAAGGGTTCGAGGAATGCGGCTTAAAGCCCTAACCGCATCGATATAAGCAAATCAGATATCTAGATGCGGATAATTTCTTTGCGGTTATGAAAAAACCGGCCAAACTTCTGCAAACAGGGAGTGGGACATGTCGAAGTTAAAAGCTTTCAACTTTCAGAAATGGATTGATGAGCACCGTCACCTGCTGAAACCACCTGTCGGCAATCAACAGGTCTGGGAGGATGCGGATCTTATGGTCACGGTCGTCGGCGGGCCGAACAAACGGACAGATTACCACGACGACCCTGTCGAAGAGTTCTTCTATCAGCTGGAAGGCGACATGGTGCTGAAGCTGTATGACGGAGAGGAATTCTATGACGTTCCGATCCGCGAAGGTGAGATCTTCTTGCTGCCGCCGCATGTGCGCCATTCACCACAGCGACCGCAAGAAGGCTCAATCGGATTGGTCATCGAACCCAAACGGCAAACAGGCGAGCTGGACGCGATTGAATGGTATTGCTTTGAATGTGGCACCCGCGTTCACCGGGCCGAGATGCAATTGCAGTCCATCGTCAAGGACTTGCCGCCGGTCTACGAAAAATTCTATTCATCAGAAGAAGACCGAACATGCCCGAACTGCCAGACCGTGCACCCGGGAAAAGAGCCGCCAGAGGGCTGGGTCACACTCTGAGATGAACAAACAACAGGGAAGAACATGAAACATTTTGCTAAGATCGCCGCTTCGGCTGCAGCGCTTGCTGTGACATCGCTGGCCGCCCATGCAGATGAATTCCGTCTGGGCCTGATCACGCCACCTCCGCATATCTGGACCAAAGCTGCCGAGTCCTTTGGGGCCGAGCTGAACGAAGCCAGCGGTGGTGCGCATACCGTGTCCGTTTTCCCCGCCCGTCAGCTGGGAAATGAGGCGGAAATGCTGCAGCAATTGCAGACTGGTGCGCTGGACATGGCCTTCATGACCGTGGCCGAAGTATCAAACCGCGCACCTGAGCTGGGTGCGTTTTATGCGCCGTATCTCGCGGATGATATCGGCCACGCGGGGCGCATCCTGCGTTCGGATACCGCAAAATCGATGCTGGAACCCCTGCCTGGTCAGGTTGGCGTTGTAGGCTTAGGTTACGGTATGGCCGGGCTGCGCCAGATCGTCAGCCGGGGCGATGTGTCTTCGGCAGAGGACCTGTCTGGTCTGAAACTGCGGATCACGCCGTTCACGCCGATTTTGGATTTCTACAACGCGGTCGGAGCTGCACCAACACCGATGCCACTGCCAGCAGTCTATGACGCGCTGGCCAATGGGCAGGTCGATGCCATTGATATGGATGCAGAACTGATCTGGGTGCTGAAATACTATGATCACGCCGACACGATCGTTCAATCCGACCACATGATGTTTCCGATGGTCGGGCTGGTCTCGGCCAAAGTCTGGGCGGGACTGTCCGAAGAAGACCGCGCGATGATCGGTGAACTGATGGCCAAGCATGTCGACAGCACCATCGACGCCTATGTTGCAAACGAAGCGGAGTGGCTGGAACAGATCGAGGGAACCGGCAAGGCCTACAAGAAAGTCGATGCCTCATTCTTTGGCGACGCTATTGAGGAGTGGAACGGCATCTGGTCCGAAAAAACCTCGTCCCTTGACGCGCTGCGGGAGACTGCGGCAGAAACCAAATAAAGTTGAACGTTTCAAGGAAAGGGCGCAGGTCAATCCTGCGCCCTTTTCCATAGGGGATCGGCGATGTTATACCGGCTGTCTGCAGCGTGGGCGTGGGTTGAGTTATGGTGTGCTGCAGCACTGGCCGTTTGCGTCACCCTATTGATCTTGTTGAATGTCGTGACACGCACTGCGGGTAACGCCTTGTTCTGGGTGGATGAACTGGCAATCTATGCCATGGTGTGGATGACATTCCTTGGCGCATCCGCGGCGTTACATCACCGCAATTCGGTCTCGATCACAATCCTTGTGGATCTGGTTCCGCCTCAGGTCCGGGCAATCATCCAAAAAGCAGTCGATATCGTTGTCTTCATTTTTGCAATCGCGATGCTGTGGGTCTGCTGGCGCTGGTTTCTGCCTTTGGACATCGCCCGCACTGGGTTCGACGCAATGGCTTTTCAGGGCAACACGTTCAACTTCATCTATGCTGAGCCGACCTCGACACTCGGGCTGCCAAAATTCCTGTTTTGGTTCGTGATGTGGCTATTTGCCTTGGGGGCCACGCTGCATTCAACAATGCATCTTGTAGCGCGACCTGAACGAGGGTTGCAGGCATGAGTCCTATTGTCTTTCTGGCGACGCTGCTTTTGTCGGTCCCTGTCGCCATCGTGCTGGCGATCACCGCGATCTGGTACATCTGGGAAAGCGGGAACACGGTTCTTTATGACAGTTTCGCTCAGAAGATGTTTGGCGGGTTGGAAAACTACGGCCTGCTGGCTATCCCGCTCTTCATGCTGACCGGAGAATTGATGAACGAAGGTGGCATGACCCGTCGATTGGTCGCCTTGGCGCGCGTTTTCGTGGGCGGGTTTCGGGGTGGGCTCGCCTATATCAATCTGCTGGCCAATATGTTCATGGCCGCCATCATCGGTTCGGCGACCGCACAGATCGCTGTGATGTCCCGCGCCATGGTTCCCGCGATGGAGGAAGAGGGCTACAGCAAGGGCTTCGCCGCCGCAACAACAGCCGCCGGGGGCCTGTTGGCGCCGGTCATCCCGCCGTCGATGATGTTTGTTATCTTCGGTGTTCTGGCGCAGATCCCTATCGGCGACATGTTTATAGCCGGGATCATTCCCGGATTGCTTTTGGCCGGAGCTTTTGCACTGGTAATCACGTTAATTGGTTGGGTTCAGCAATTCCCAAAGGGAGTCTGGATGTCCCGCAAAGATGCCGTACAAGCCCTGATCGCCGCCCTGCCCGCCATGCTGATCCCGGTTTCGATCATTGGCGGCATTCTGTTCGGAATTGCAACGCCAACGGAATCCGCCGCCATCGCTTCGCTAATCGCATTTCTGGTCGGATGGCTGATTTACGGAGATCTGAAGCCGCAGAATCTGGGCGAGATGTTCAAGCGAACAGCCGCAAATGCGTCGATGATCCTGTTCATGATCGCCGCGGCCAGCGTATTTGGCTGGGTCATCATCTACGAGGAAATACCGCAGCAGCTCGCCGGGTTGATCACATCCATCACATCCAACCCGTTCATGTTTCTGCTGATCGTAAATGCCGCCCTGCTGTTGGTAGGGATGGTGATCGACGGGATCGCCGCCATCATCCTGATCACCCCTATTTTGTTACCGATTGCCACTGGATCCTACGACATCAGCCCTTATCAATTCGGAGTTGTTGTATGCCTGAACCTTGTTCTTGGCCTGCTGACTCCGCCCGTCGGGATCGGCCTCTATATCGCCTCATCCATGAGCGGCACGACCCCCGGAGCAATTCTGAAATCGCTTTGGCCGTTCCTGATTGCAGTGGCTGCTGTGTTAATACTGCTCAGCTATGCTCCGATCTTGTCGACCTACCTGATCTAGCGAAACGAGATGAAGCTGCGGGTCTTTGGAGACACTGTTCAGTTGGGGCAATAACCGCCATTCACGTGGTCAACAGCACAATTAGTAAGGGGCCCACGCTTTGGGGCCCCTTCTTGTTTTTAGCAACCAAATTACTCGGCAGCTTTGGCCATCGGGTTGTTTGGATGGGTCGTCCAATTCGCATATTCCGGCTGAACTTCCTGCCCTGTACGCGGATCAACCTCGCCCGCGGCCATTGGCACCATTGAGATACATCCATCCACTGGGCACACGTCTACGCACAAGTTACAGGCGACGCATTCGTCATCCATGACCTCGAATACCCGATCATCGGACATGGAAATCGCCTGGTGGCTGGTGTCTTCGCACGCGGCATAGCAGCGACCGCATTTGATGCACTGGTCCTGATCGATCTTGGCCTTGGCCACGTAGTTTAGGTTCAGATACTGCCAGTCAGTCACGTTCGGAACGGCACGACCGACAATCTCGGACACGTTTGTGTACCCTTTTTCATCCATCCACTTGGACAGACCTGCGGTCAGTTCGTCAATGATCTTAAAGCCGTAGGTCATAGCAGCCGTGCACACCTGAACGTTACCACAGCCCAGCGAAATGAACTCTGCCGCATCGCGCCATGTGGTCACGCCCCCAATGCCGGAAATCGGCAGGCCATGGGTGGCTTCGGCGCGCGCGATTTCGGACACCATCGACAGGGCAATTGGCTTCACCGCCGGGCCACAATACCCGCCGTGGCTGCCCTTGCCATCAATCGACGGTTCCGGGCTGAACGTGTCCAGATCGACGCTGGTGATCGAATTGATCGTGTTGATCAGTGACACTGCATCCGCGCCGCCGTTTTTCGCCGCTTCGGCAGGCTTGCGAACATCAGTGATGTTTGGCGTCAGCTTCACGATCACGGGCCGGTCATAGTATTTCTTGCACCAGCGGGTGACCATCTCGATATATTCCGGCACCTGTCCTACGGCTGCGCCCATTCCGCGTTCGCTCATCCCGTGCGGGCAGCCAAAGTTCAGTTCGATCCCGTCTGCACCGGTCTCTTCGACGCGCGGCAGGATGGCTTTCCAGGCCTCTTCTTCGCAGGGCACCATGATCGAGGCGATCAGCGCGCGATCCGGGTAGTCGGCCTTGACTCGGGCCATTTCTTCAAGGTTCACCTCAAGCGGGCGGTCGGTGATCAGTTCGATGTTGTTGAGACCCAACAGGCGGCGATCCGCGCCATAGATCGCGCCGTAGCGCGGCCCGTTCACGTTTACGACCGGCGGCCCCTCGGACCCGAGCGTTTTCCAGACGACACCGCCCCACCCGGCCTCGAATGCGCGGCGCACATTGTACTCCTTGTCTGTCGGCGGCGCCGAGGCGAGCCAGTAAGGATTGGGGCTGGAAATGCCCAGAAAGTTTGTTGTCAGATCGGCCATGGCTTCTCCCTTCCCGGCTCAGCCGGTTTTCTTGAATATCATTTCGGTCGGACGAATGCGCCCGGCCTTGAGGTTCGTGACGTAGTTTTGAAACTTTTCAGGCGCCGTCTCGCCCATCATCAGGTGGATGCCCAAGGGGGCTGGTCCGCTTTCAGCGATGCGCGCGAAGACGTCCTCGAAAAACTTCAGTGCGAACTCTGTGCGGTCGGTCTCGGCGGCCAGTTCCAGACCGGCGGCACCCGCGGCGTCCTTGTAGACCTGCGGTGCATGTACAAACGAGGTTTCGGACACCGTTGACCAGGGCAGCGGGAAGGACAGCGGTTCGTCCACATCCCCGCCCATCACATCAAACAGGACAAATGTTCCGCCCTTGGCCAGCGCGCGCGAAACTTCTGCGAACAGCCCGGCCTTATCTTCGATGTTCATGCCCACATGCAACATGACGGCAAGGTCAAATCCGGCATCCGGCACCGGCATGTTCAAAGCACTGCCGACGTGAAAACTGGCCTTGTCGGAATGCCCGACCAGATCGCTGAGGGCGGTAGCTGTTTCAACGAATTCCGGTGTCAGATCGACTCCGGTAACCGTCGAGTCATAGCGATCCACGATGTATCGCGACGTGCCACCTATGCCGCATCCCACGTCCAGAACGCGCGTTGCATGGGTCGGTGACAATTGCGCGAACAGGTTGTCTGTCGCCAGAACGCCGCCGGTGTGGAACTCATCCCCCGCCTTCAGATCGGCCACCGTGGCCGCGTCCGGGTCAATCCCACTGGCCTCAAGCGCCGCGCGCACGCGGTCGGTCAAGGCTCCGGTCGTATAGTGTTGCGCAACAGCTTGTTCGATCTGGGACATGAGAATACCTCAGCAGCGAATGGGATGGGGTGAATGCCCCATCCTATCACGAAACGAGCGTTGCGTGGATGTCCATCGCCGCATCCCGGCCTTCGGCGACGGCGGTCACGGTCAGGTCTTCGCCACCCGCGGCGCAATCGCCTCCGGCCCAGACGCCACCCATCGAGGTGCGCCCCGCGCCAGACACAGCGATCTTGTTGCCATCCAGCTTCAGCCCTTCCGGCGCGCCGTCTAGGTTTTGACCGATCGCTTTGAGGACTTGATCAGCGGGTATGCGGATCATCTCTCCGGTGCCCGAAAGCTGACCGTCGTGACTGGACGTATACTCCAGTTCGATCTCTGCCGCTGCCCCGTTTCCGTGTACGGCCACAGGCTGTACGTTGGTCATGATCTTGACGCCGTGCGAGGACGCGAGGTCCTGCTCATACCGGCTGGCGCCCATTGCATCTCGCCCACGGCGGTATGCGATGGTGACATGTTCGGCGCCCAACAGTTTCGATTTCACCGCAGCGTCCACAGCGGTCATGCCACCGCCGATCACCACGACGTTGCGACCCACCGGCAGATGCGACAGGTCCGAGGCCTGACGAACGTCCGAGATGAAATCGACCGCGTGGCTGACACCGTCCAGATCAGCACCCTGCGCACGCAGGGCATTCACCCCGGCAAGGCCGATAGACAAGAATACTGCATCGTAATTCTCAACCAGCCCGTCCAGCGAGACGCCCTCTCCCAAAACAGAACCGGTTTCGATAGAAATACCGCCGATTTTAAGCAGCCAGTCTACTTCGGCCTGCGCAAAATCGTTCGTCGATTTGTACGCGGCGATCCCGTATTCATTCAGTCCACCCGGCTTGGGGCGGCTTTCGTGGATCACCACGTCATGCCCAAACATCGCCAGCCGGTGCGCACAGGCCAGACCCGCAGGTCCTGCCCCGATCACGGCAACCGTTTTGCCGGTGGGTGCGGCCCGTTGGAACGGGTGTTCCCCGCCGACCATCACGCTGTCCGTCGCGTAACGCTGCAGCCTTCCGATTTCGACCGGTGAACCTTCGGCGGTTTCGCGCACGCAGACTTCTTCGCACAGCGTTTCAGTCGGGCAAACGCGGGCGCACATGCCACCCAGAATGTTCTGCGCCAAAATGGTCTCACCCGCCGCTTCGGGCTGACCAGCCTGAATCTGGCGCATGAACAGCGGAATGTCGATGTCTGTCGGACAGGCTGTGACGCATGGCGCGTCGTAACAAAAATAGCACCGATCCGCTGCCACGGCGGCCTCATGGGGGGCCAGTGGCGGATGCAAATCCGTGAAATTCGAGGTCAGCTCATCGCTGGACAGCCGCCCGGAGACAATGCCGGGGGCAATCTGGCCCTGTGCCATCACTCTACTCCCTGTAGATATGTTTGTTGTGACCTCAGCTTGCCACAAAGTAATTTTTTATCAAATGGTAAAATTTGCCAAATGGTCAAAAAATGAAAAAACCGGGCCAATCGACCCGGTTTTCCTTTGTTTCTGCCTGTTTTTCTTGCAGCGAACGTATCAGACCATCTGGGCCAAATGCCCTGTTTTGGTCCAAACGCGCGCCCCAGAAGGCCCAGCCACGGCGGTTGATCGCGCGCCCGGCGGCAATCTCAGCCAATCCCAGGTCGTGAAATCCTCGTCAGATTCCCTCAGCGAACCTTCGATCACAAACAGCTCCATTCCGTGCGACGCGTCCAGATCCAACGCCTCGCCCGCCGCAAGATTGAACACGCGGACATCTTCATGCGCGTCCTTGAACAGTTGAGTGTTCCCCTGACCATTGATCGAACGGCGCACCTCAGTCCGGTCGTCTGGGTCAAACTGATGCAACTTCACCAGGATTGTCGCACCCTCTTTAGCTGAAGGCGTGTGCGACGAGGTCGGAGGGTTTCGCACATAGCTGCCGACCGGGAAATCACCGGTTTCGTCCTGAAATACGCCGTCCAGAACCAGATACTCTTCTCCCCCGTCATGGGTGTGGGCAGAAAACGCGCTGCCCGGAGCAAAACGGACGATTGTCGTTGCGCGGGCAACCTCCTCGCCGATGCGATCCAGCATCTTGCGTTCTACACCGGCAACTGGCGACGCGATCCATTCATTCTGGTCGAAATGAACTGCAACACGTTTGGTGAAATCTGCGTTGATCCTCATGGGGGCACTCCTGAACGGGGACGTGTCCCTAACATGGGATTGCGCCGACATTTTTCAAATTGCGCGCATCGCATCTGGTTTTGACGGGCGCGTCTGCATACTGTACGTCCGACAAGAAACCCGAGCAGCGCCGGACCACGGCAGCCACAAGAACTGAAAGTCCCCGGATGCAGGCCAGCGCCCCGAAATTCAACATCGTTATCATCGGGCAAAACAACCGTCTGCAATACGAAGCCCTTTTGTTTGCCGCCTCGCTACGCCACAGCAGCCCTGATTTTTCCGGTCGACTGTTCGTGGCTGTTCCGCAACCCGGTCCACGCTGGCAGCAAGACCCCAGAATTCAGGACGAGGATCTGCTGAAAGCACTCCGCCAGTTGGATGCCGAGATCCTGCCGTTCGAAAACAGTGTATTTGGCGCCAGTTACCCTTATGGCAACAAGATCGAAGCTTTGCTGGCCATGCCCGAGGGTGAGCCCTTTGTGTTTTTCGACAGTGACACACTGATCACCGGCGACCTGACCAGCGTCCCCTTCGACTTTGACCGCCCCGGCGCATCGCTAAGGGTCGAAGGAACCTGGCCCAAACCAACCTTGTATGGTCCTGGACTGGATGGGATCTGGAAGGCGCTTTACCAAAGGTTCGGACTGGATTTCGACAGCTCGCTGGATACCAGCCAACCGGTGGATTACTGGCGGCGCTATCTGTACTTCAATGCCGGGTATTTCTTTCATTCCTGCCCTCACACCTTCGGAAAGCGCTTTCTGGACTATGCCTGCACGATCCGCGACGGCGAAATCCCCGAGATGGCAGGACAGAATTTTGACCCCTGGCTGGATCAGGCTGCACTGCCGCTGGTTATCCACTCGTTCGGCGGCGGTCGCGATGCCCTGCCCGCAGGTCTTCTGGACGGATCGGTCAGCTGTCATTACCGCCTGTTCCCCCTGCTCTACGCCCGTGAAAGCGATCACGCTGTCGAGGTGCTGGAAACCGTGGTTGCGCCAAACCGGGTCAAGAAGGTCCTCAAGGGATATGACCCGATCAAGAAGCTGGTTCTGCAGCGCAAAGGTCACAAGATCAGGGACATGTTCGACCGCGAGAACCTTCCCAAACGCGAGCAGGTTATTCGCAACACGATACGCAAGAATGGTCTTTGGATGCGCTGACAGGAATGTTGTCTGCGCGCGCCCAATCGCCTAGAGATTCAGCAACGCACTTTCCAACAGGAGATTTCCAAGATGTCTGACGGCCCCACCTACGGTTTTGATACGCTTCAAATTCACGCGGGCGCCCGACCCGATCCTGCAACTGGCGCGCGTCAGACACCGATTTATCAGACGACAGCCTATGTGTTCCGCGACGCGGATCACGCGGCCGCCCTGTTCAACCTGCAAGAAGTTGGTTTCATCTATTCCCGCCTGACCAACCCCACCGTGGCCGTTCTGCAGGAACGTGTCGCCACGCTGGAAGGCGGCGTCGGCGCGGTTTGCTGCTCGTCAGGTCACGCAGCACAGATAATGGCGCTGTTCCCGCTGATGGGTCCGGGCTGCAATGTGGTCGCCTCGACGCGCCTCTATGGCGGCACGGTCACGCAGTTCAGCCAGACCATCAAACGCTTTGGCTGGTCCGCCAAGTTTGTCGACACCGACGATCTGGACGCCGTCAAAGACGCTATCGACGAAAACACCCGTGCGGTGTTCTGCGAATCCATTGCCAACCCCGGCGGCTATGTCACTGACATCCGCGCGCTGGCGGATGTGTCCGATGCGGCGGGCATTCCGCTGATCGTCGACAACACCTCGGCCACGCCTTACCTGTGCCGCCCGATCGAGCATGGCGCGACGCTGGTGGTGCACTCGACTACCAAATACCTGACCGGCAACGGCACCGTCACCGGCGGCTGCATCGTGGATTCGGGTAAGTTCGACTGGTCCGCAAATGACAAGTTCCCGTCACTCAGTGAGCCGGAACAAGCGTATCACGGCCTGAAGTTCCACGAGACGTTTGGCCCGCTGGCCTTCACCTTCCACGGCATCGCCATTGGCCTGCGTGATCTGGGCATGACCATGAACCCGCAGGCGGCGCATTACACGCTGATGGGGATCGAGACCCTGTCCCTGCGGATGGAGCGTCACGTCGAAAACGCCCAAAAGATCGCCGCATGGCTCGAGGCAGATGACCGCGTGGAATACGTCACTTATGCCGGGCTGCCGTCTTCACCCTACAGTGATAGGGTCAAAGCGCACTACAAGAAGGGCGCGGGTGCCCTGTTCACCTTCGCGGTCAAAGGCGGCTATGACGCCTGTATCAAGCTGGTCAACGCGCTTGAGATTTTCAGCCACGTGGCCAACCTGGGTGATGCACGGTCGCTAATCATTCACTCGGCTTCGACCACGCACCGCCAGCTGACCCCGGAACAGCAAGAGGCCGCAGGCGCTGGCCCCGGCGTTGTGCGGGTGTCCATTGGTATCGAAGACGCAGATGACCTGATCGCCGATCTTGATCAGGCGCTGGCCAAAGCGTCGGCCTGATCCATGAGCGGGCACAACACCAATGATCTGGGCCAACCCATCGGATTGCCGGTAACGGGCGATTTCCCTCGCCCAACACCACCTTACACGCCGATGGAAGGCCGATATTGTTCCGTTGTCCCGCTTGATGTGAATAGGCATGCGCCCGGGTTATTCCGGGCGTTTGCCAACGACACGGATGGCCACAACTGGACGTACCTTCCCTATGGGCCGTTCGACGGCGAGCGCGAGTTTGAGGATTGGACCCGTGAGACCTGCATGGATTCCGATCCGATGTTCCACACGGTACAGGACAGCAACGATACGCCGGTGGGTATGGCTTCATTCCTGCGGATTGACCCGGCGGCGGGTGCGATCGAGGTGGGACACATCCACTTCTCACCCTTGTTGCAGCGTAGCCCGCAATCGACCGAGACTATGTTCCTGATGATGCAGCGCGTGTTCGATGAGTTGGGCTATCGCCGTTACGAATGGAAGTGCGACGCGCTGAACGCGCCGTCCTGTCGCGCGGCCGAGCGTTTGGGCTTTACCTTTGAAGGTATTTTCCGACAGGCCACCCATTACAAAGGTCGCAACCGGGATACGGCGTGGTATTCCATCCTCGACAGCGAATGGCCCCGCATCCGCAGCGCCTTTGAGGATTGGCTATCGCCGGACAATTTCGACCAGACGGGCCAACAAAGGCAACCTTTGAAGGCCCGCGCAAGCGTCTGAGGTTACTCAGAGATTTCGAATTCCATGGTGACGGTGACCGAAACGGACACCTCGCCACCTGCGACCGGTACACCACCTGCATCCGCAGCGCTGAATTCCCGCATCATGGCGACGGGGCGCGCGCCACCGACCTGTTCGCTGATCTCTTGAACTGGTCCGAGTGTCACGTTAGCCGCCTGTGCCAACTGCTCGGCCTTGGCGGTCGCTTCGGCCACAGCATTGGCCCGCGCCTGCGCTTGCAGCGGTTTTGGATCCTGCACGCCAAAGCTCAGACCGCCAAAATCATTGGCTCCGTCCTGGATAACCGCGTCCATGATCGTGCCAAGCTGCGACAGATCACGCACACGCACAACGACTCGGTTCGAGGCGACAAAACCGGAAATCTCGGGTCGATCTCCGCTGGCGCTGTTCCGATTGTTCCAAACCGGTGACAAAGACACATCGCGGGTCTGCACATCACGCGTTTCGATGCCAAGTTCCTGCAACCGACTCAGGACCTGAGATACCGATTCCGAAGTGGCCTTCATCGCGTTCGAAGCCTGCGCGTCCTCATTAGTCACGCCCAGAGTTATGGTCGCCATATCAGGCGTAGCCTGTACGGTTCCCGCCGCGTCAACGGTGATGCGACGTTCTTCCGCATGGGTCATGCCCGCAACCGACATCGTCAGAACTGCGGCCAGAAAAGCGATTTTATTCAAGGTCTTCCCTCCAATTTTCTTCCCCCCAACATGGGGTGGCGAGGGTCTGCCGAACAAGGGGAAAGACTGGCTTTTTCTTTCCCTCGGCGGGATCCTGCTTTAATGTCACTCTGCGGGCGAATGATCGTTTGCACAGATGCTGACAACTATGGTTTTTCCGGATTATGAAACCCGCCTTTGCGCTGTCTTTTTCTTCGACCGGAATATCCTTGCACCACCATTCGGATGGTGACTGGTATTGCATTGGCGAAGTTGCTCTGGATGCGCCCGACCTGAATACACAAATCATCGCACTGCGGGATCAGGGCTTTGCCCTTGAAAACGACCTGAATTGTAAGCTGGTGATACCAGCGGATCAGGTGCGGTTTTTGTCCGTATCAACAGAGGGCCTAAGCGCAGAGGAAAGCGCCGAAAAAGTGCGGGCGGAACTGAACGAGGCAACTCCTTATGCGCTGGATGAGCTCGCCTTTGATACCGCAACCGTCGGTCCGACAACCCAAATTGCCGCTGTCGCCAGGCAAACCCTGGATGAGGCCCGGACATTTGCCGCCGAGCACGGGTTTGTTCCGGTGCAGTATTCAACCCCGATCGAAGGTCAGGAATTTCCGTCCGAACCTCGATTCGAGATCGATACCCACGGCACGATCGTTGAAGCGGAACCGTTCGAGGTTGAGGACTCTGCCAAAACTGATGAAGATCCTATCGCAAACACGACTACAGATTCCGAGGCCTCGACAGAGTTCCCTTCAGCCCCCGACACGGTCGGTGCAGTGGAAACGTTTGAGGTAGAGGAGACCGCAAAGGTAAATGAAGCTGCCGCCGATCGGGCAATCGCTTTTACCGAGCCCCAAACGGAGCTTCCTTCCGCGCCCAATGCGACCGCAGCGGTGGAGCCCGGTGAGGGCGAAGAACCCGCCAAAGAACATGATGGCCCTGCCATTCACGCGATCGCTGATACCGAGATCCCACCAGAGTTTCGTTCAGCGCCCAACGCGAACATTGCTGCCGAAACGAAAGCCACACACCCAATCAACCGCTACGCCGTTCCAGCTGCGGCAGCCGCTCTCGTTGCCGGTATTGCCCTGACCGTGTGGTCGTTGACCGGATCTGACGACACCGAACCCTCAGTAGCCGAGGCGGTTTCGATTGAAGAAACTGTGCCAAACCCCACACCAGACGAGCAGATCGCCGAAACACAGGAGGTTGACGACGATCCGGAGCTTGAATTCGAGCCTGAGGCGGCCGCAACCGCGCCAGAGGAAGATCAGCAAACCGAACCTGTTGAAGAAACCGCCGCTGATCTCAGCGCGACCGATGCTGCAATCCTCGAAGCGCTGAATGTGGCACCGACCCTGGTTGAACCGGTGGGACAAGAGGCTGAGCCCATAGAAATCCCGTCGCTGGTGGGCATCGAGATCTTTGCCCCTGATCCTTTGCCCGATCCGGTCCTGGAATCGGCAGAGGACCTGTATCTGGCATCCCTGGACAACACTGAGTTGTCGCGGGACGCGGTGGCGCTGCCCCCCGTCAGCAGCTTCGAAACTGACCTGCCGTTTGAGCAAAACGCCCTGCCCGCGCAGGCCGGAGTCCAGTTTGATCTGGACGAACGCGGCCTCGTCACGCCTTCAGCCGAAGGAACCCTGAACCCCGACGGAGTGGTCGTTTTCCTTGGCCGACCCGCCAAGGTTCCCCCGGCAGTTCCGGTTCGGTTCGAACAAGAGCCGATAGAGGAAGATCCGACAGCCCGCTTGGCGCAGAAACGTCCAAATCCCCGACCTGCCAATTTGTTGGAAAGCTTCGAGCGGCAACAACTTGGTGGACGCACACGCGAAGAACTGGCGGTTCTGCGTCCGAAACTGCGGCCCAAGTCCCTGCAAAGCAGCCCCCGAATTGACGAAACGCCAACGGCATTGGCAGTCGTTCGCGTTCCGCGCCCAAAAACGCGACCAGCCGGACTTGCCCGCCCGGCCAGCACAAACACAAGCACCGCCAACCTCGGGTCGACTGCTGCGGTCAATCAAAGCTCGGACGAAGCTGGTTCATTCCAACCAAAGGCCGTGGCACCGAAAATCCCGTCGACCGCCTCGGTGGCGCGGCAGGCGACAATCGACAATGCGCTCAACTTGCGCAAACTGAACCTGATTGGGGTTTACGGTACCCCGGCCAATCGGCGCGCATTGGTCCGGTTGCCCAGTGGTCGGTACAAAAAACTGAAAGTCGGAGACAGGCTGGACGGCGGCAGTGTCATCGCCATTGGCGATAGCGAGTTGCGGTACCAAAAGCGCGGCAGAAACGTAACGCTGAAAATGCCACGGAGCTAAGTATGAAAATGGCGGCCAAGGGATAGCCCTGACCGCCTTTTTCAGCTTAACTTATATCATTAAGCAGCTGAAATTTCACCGCTTTCGATCTGTTCGCGTTCGATGGATTCGAACAGGGCCTGAAAGTTCCCTTCGCCAAATCCGTCATCGCCTTTGCGTTGAATGAACTCGAAAAAGATCGGGCCGATCACGGTTTTCGAGAAGATTTGCAGCAAGATCCGGGTCTCGCCACCGTCCAGCACACCCTCGCCGTCAATCAGGATGCCGTGCTTGATCATCCGGTCCAGTGGTTCATCATGATCCACGACACGTTCCTTGGACATGTCGTAATAGGCCTGGTTCGGACCCGGCATGAACTTCAGGCCCTTTTCCGCAATCGCATCGGTCGAGGCGTAAATATCTTCACTACCCACCGCGATATGCTGAATACCTTCACCCTTGTACTTCTTGAGGTATGATACGATCTGTCCGGTTTCGCCCCGGTCTTCGTTGATCGGAATACGGATACGACCACAAGGCGATGTCAGCGCGCGGCTAAACAGGCCAGTGAATTTACCCTGAATGTCAAAAAAGCGGATTTCGCGGAAGTTAAACAGGCTCTCGTAGAATTTGAACCACTTATCCATGTTGCCCTTGTAGACGTTGTGCGTCAGGTGATCGAGGTAATAGAACCCATCGCCGCGCGGTTTGGACTGTTTGTTCCAGGTGAATTCCTGATTGTAAGGCGATGTTTCATAATACTGATCGATGAAATAGATCAGCGAACCGCCAATACCCTTGATCGCTGGGGCCTCCATGGTCTTGTCCGCCGCGTCATAAGGTTCAGCGCCTTTTGACACCGCGTGTTCATAGGCTTTCTGCGCGTCCACGACACGCCAACCCATCGCAGGGGCACAGGGGCCGTGTTCTGCCACGAACTTAGCGGCAAAGCTCTCCGGGTCGGCATTCAGGATGTAGGTCACGTCCCCCTGCTGCCACAGCTCAACCAGAGGCTTGTCCGTGTGGTGTCCGACCAACTCGAACCCCATTTTGGCGAAAAGATCGCGCAGTTCTTGCGGCTCAGGGTGGGCGAATTCGACAAATTCAAACCCATCGGTTCCGGCTGGATTTTCAGGGCTGATGACAGATTTCGGGGCGTTATGCGGGAAAGGTCCCATGGCGCGTCTCCGTAAAAACAGGAATTTCTTTGCTGATTCCAAAATACGCCTTACCAAGCGCTGTTTCTGCGCATAGTTTTCGTGTAAACTATGGTCGCATGCGCAATTTGCGCATATTCTTTAAAGAATATGGAGAAAATCCGCATATGCTGGATTCCACCGATACGCGCCTGCTGTCTGCCTTGCAAAAGGACGCACATCTGACCGCGCATCAATTGGGTGAAATGCTGAACCTGTCACCAAGTCAGGCCGGACGTCGCCGTCAGCGGCTTGAGGCCGAAGGCTATATCACCGGGTATGCCGCGCGGCTGGATCCACTCAGGCTGGGTTTGCAGGTTCAAGGCTTCATACAGGTTCACTTGGGCACTCATGGCCCGGAACAATCCGAGAGCTTTGCTCGCATGGTCAACACCCGCCCAGAAATCACCAGCGCCTGGACGATGACGGGAGAGGCAGATTACCTGCTGCACGTCTATTGCGACGATCTTTCCGCGCTCAACCGCTTGCTTCACCAGGTGATACTGCCGCATCCTGCAGTGGCACGGGTGCACAGCCAGATCGTGATGGACCAACTTAAACGCGACGCGCCATTGCCCACCTGACCGGGCCGAGAGGACAAACATGGACGATTTCCTTTACCAGGCTTCGATCTATCTGGCTGCCGCCGTGATTGCAGTGCCCTTGTCGGCACGTCTGGGGTTGGGTTCTGTTCTGGGTTATCTGGCCGCTGGCATCGTCATCGGCCCTGTCTTCGGTCTTGTGGGGGCCGAGACCGAAAGCCTGCAGCATGTAGCGGAATTCGGTGTGGTCATGATGCTGTTCCTGATCGGGCTAGAGCTTGAGCCGCGCGCTTTGTGGGACATGCGAGACCGGCTTCTGGGTTTAGGCGGCCTGCAGGTGTTGCTTTCCACCGCAGTCATCGCTGCAGTGGCCATGTATGCAAATCACCCCTGGTCGGTCGCCCTGGCCGTCGGGTTGACCTTATCACTGTCCTCAACCGCTATTGTGCTGCAGACCCTCTCGGAAAAGGGGCTGATGCAGACCAATGGCGGGCGAGCGACGTTTTCGGTCCTGTTGACACAGGACATAGCCGTCATTCCCATTCTGGCAATGCTGCCGCTTTTGGCGCTGCCTGCCATGCCTCATATCGAAAGCGACGGATCTATCGATCGCGGCGCGGACGCACTCCATGACGCGGGCCATCACAGCTTGTCACTGGTCGAAGGTTTGCCTGGCTGGGCTGTTACGCTGGTCACCATCGGCGCGGTTGCCTTTGTCATTTTGGCCGGTATCTACCTGACGCGCCCACTGTTCCGCTTCATCCACGCAACCCGGTTGCGCGAAATGTATACGGCGCTAGCGTTGATGATCGTCGTGGGCATTTCCTTCCTGATGACACTAGTCGGGCTCTCCCCTGCTCTGGGCGCGTTTCTGGCGGGTGTTGTACTGGCCAGCTCGGAATTCCGGCACGAAATGGAAAGCGACCTTGAGCCGTTCAAAGGCCTGTTCCTGGGCCTGTTCTTCATCACGGTTGGTGCCGGGATTGATGTCGGCTACTTTTTCAACGACCCGCTTGATCTGATTGGTCTGGCACTGCTGGTCATACTGGCAAAGGGCATCATCCTGTTTCTGGTTGGCCGCGCGTTCCGGTTGCGTGGTCGGGATCACTGGTTGTTCACATTGGGTCTGGCGCAGGCAGGCGAATTCGGCTTTGTGCTGTTGGCTTTCTCAACGCAGCAAAACGTCATCCCACCGGATTTGTCGCAAAAACTGCTGATGATCATCGCCTTGACAATGCTGATCACCCCGCTGTTGTTCATCATCTATGATCTGATGTCGCGCCGTATGGGCGATGGCGCCGCGGAAGTCGAACCCGATGAAATCGACGAGAAAGGCCCTGTCATCATCGCCGGGATTGGTCGTTTTGGTCAGATCGTTAACCGGCTTGTTCGCGCCAGCGGCTTCAAAACCGTCGTTCTGGACCACGATATCGAGACAATCCAGTTGATGCGCCGGTTCGGCGTCAAAGGGTTTTTGGGTGACCCCACGCGGCCAGAACTGTTGCGTGCCGCCGGGCTTGAAAAAGCTTCTGTTCTGGTCGCTGCGATGGATGACCCCAAGCAGGTCACGCGGTTGGTTGGCTTCGCCCGGCGTCAACGCCCGGATCTGCATATTGTGGCCCGCGCACGTGATCGTACCCATGTCTACCAGTTGTATCAGGCCGGAGCGAATGACATTGTCCGCGAGATGTTCGACGGGTCACTGCGAGCCGGCCGCTATGTTTTAGAAAACGTAGGTCTGAGCGAATATGAGGCGGCGCAGGCCGAGCAGACATTCTATCACCACGACCGCGCCTCTGTGCGTGATCTGGCAGAGCTGTGGATTCCCGGAATGCCAACCGCTGACAACAAGAAGTACATCGAGCGGGCGCGGCAGCTTGAGAAAGACCTGGAAACCGAGCTGTTGGAACTGGCCGAGAAACACGCAAAGAAATCAGCCTGACGCGGTCTTGCCGGATCAGGCTGCTCGATCAACCGTCCGAAACACCTGCTTCGGCAAATGTCGCCATTCCGGAATGGCACGCGACGGCACTTTTGAGAATGTTGATGGCCAGCGCTCCGCCAGAAGCTTCGCCCAGGCGCAACCCAAGGCTCAACAGCGGCTCTTTACCCAATTTGGCCAATACGGCTGTGTGGGCACCTTCGGCGCTTTGGTGGCCTGCGACCGTGTGATCTAAGGCACCTTCGGCCACGCCTGCCAGACAGGCTGCAGCCGCCGAACAAATAAAGCCGTCAAGAATGACCGGAATGCGCAACGCCCGCGCAGCGGCGATGGCCCCGGCCATAGCCGCGATTTCGCGCCCGCCCAGACAGCGCAGGATTTCCAGCCCGTCGCGTGAACCGGCATGCAAGGCGACGCCTTCAGCCACAACACGGGTTTTGTTGGCCAGACCGGCATCATCAACACCTGTGCCGCGTCCGGTCCAATCGGCCGCCTCCCCCCCGAACAGGGCGCAGGCGATGGCAGCCGCAGGTGTGGTGTTGCCGATCCCCATCTCTCCGACAACCAGCAAGTCGGCGCTTGGATCAACGGCAGTCCAACCCATGCGCAACGCCGCGAGCAGTTCGCCCTCGGACATAGCTGGGCCCGAGGTAAAATCAGCCGTGGGTCGGTCCAAATCCAGCGCGTGCACATTCATGGTCGCACCAGCGGCTTTGGCCAATTGGTTAATCGCCGCGCCGCCATGTTCAAAATTCATGACCATTTGAACGGTTACTTCTGGCGGAAAGGCGGAAACACCTTGCGCAGTAACGCCATGATTGCCCGCAAACACGATGACTTGGGGGGCAGAGATCTGCGGTCGGGCGTCCCCGCGCCAGCCCGCATACCAAATCGCCAAATCCTCGAGCCGACCCAAAGCACCGGGCGGTTTGGTCAATTGTCCGTTGCGCTCGGCAGCACCTTGCAGCGCATTTCCATCCGGTCCCGGAGCGTTACTCAGGGCCTCGCGAAGGGTATTCAGGTCTTTTAATTCCGGCAGCATCCAAAGCCTCGTTGCATCAGAGTGGTCCTGTGTGTTTAACCGAAGCGTCCGATCCAACAAGACCCCGAAAGGCGCGGGAGTGAACAAAAACGACACCAAACTGTTTTCCGCGTGGGATTTTCCGCTGTCGCTGGTCCTGTTGACGCGTCTGCCGATGCCACGCCTACCGGAATATCTGTTTGCGCGGCAGGCCAATGCGGCCTGGGCCTTTCCCCTGGTGGGGCTGGTCGTTGGGGCGTTGGCCTGTACCGTCGGTTGGGCGGCCGGTGCATTCGGCCTGCCCGCGTTCGCCAGCGCCGTGATACTTGTGGCGGTGCTGGTGATCGCAACTGGCGCGATGCATGAAGACGGGCTTGCGGACACGGTTGACGGATTTTGGGGCGGGTTCACCACCGAACGCCGCCTGGAAATCATGAAGGACAGCCATATCGGTGCTTACGGAGTTCTGACGCTGATCTTTACCCAACTGCTGCGCGTCGCGCTGATCGCGGCGCTTCTGTCGGCCAACGCATTTGCGGGTATTCTGGCGGCGTGCATCGTCTCACGCACAGTCATGCCCATCCTCATGGCAGCTTTACCCAACGCCAGAAACAGCGGGTTGAGCCATTCGGTCGGCGGCCCAAAGGCCGAGACTGCGACGACAGGCTTTGGCCTTGCAGTCATCTTATCGCTGCTGCTGATTGGACCAAGCACACTGATGGCAACGGTATTTTCCGCGCTGATCGTTGTAATCTTGGCACTCGTCACCAAGACCAAAATCAAAGGGCAAACGGGCGATGTTCTGGGTGCCTCGCAACAACTGGCAGAACTCGCGTTCCTTATGGCATTGGTTGCAACGCTCTAAGTCGTCCCGCCTGTTTCGATCCTCAGGGTTTCGCCGCAGTGTTTGCAGTGAACTGCGTCAGGGTCATGACGGTAGAGGCCACAGTTGGAGCATTTGTGACGCACTTTCTGCGGCATGAAAATTGCCTGTGCCAACCGGACAAACAACGCCACGCCAACGATCATGATGAAGACCGAAAACAGTTTGCCCCCCGGGGTCGCCAGCGTGATGTCTCCGAACCCGGTGGTCGTCAGGGTTGCCATGGTGAAGTAAAGCGCATCGATATAAGCGTGCGGGCTGTTTTCTGGGATGAAGAACACCAGAACAGCGGTGGACGTGGCGAACACGAACACCAACAGGTTGATCGCCGCGATCACTGCGTCCTCGTGCGTCCGGAAAAAATCGCTGTCCCGTCGCAGATCCCTTAGCAGGTGATAGGAATGGATCAGGCGCAGCGCTCGTAAGATACGCAGGAACGCCAGATTCCAAGGTAGAAACAGATCAAGAAACAGCGAGGCAATCACAACAATATCGGCCATCGTGTAGACTTGGCGCAGCAGCTTCCAGCGATCCTTTGAAATCCACATCCGCGCCGAAAAATCCAACACGATGAAGAACCCGATGATCAGGCTGGCAACGGTGAATCCCGTGCCGTGTTCGCCATTTGCCGTGGCGACAAAGAAAACGATGGTGATCGCGTCAAACAGAATCAAGCCATAGCGAAACCAGACGGAAATGGGGTCGTGGCCGATATATAGATATTTGACTGTCTGTTTTAGGTTCACTGTCTACGCGCCTCTTCTTGCTGGAAAATTAGCCGTAAACTGAGCTTTCACCAAGCCATCAACGCGAAAAAGCCGCCCCCTTTCGGGAGCGGCCAGAAATTTGACTGGAGAAGCGATCAGGCAGCCGCAGCCGCGCGCGAGGTCAGAACCTCATCAATCTGCTTGGCCGCCGACACTTCACCTGCGCTGGACACAGCCGCGACTTCGCGGGTCAGACGTTCCAGCGCGGCTTCGTAGAGCTGACGTTCAGAATAGCTCTGTTCGCGCTGGTCATCAGTGCGGTGCAGGTCGCGCACAACCTCAGCGATCGAGATCAGATCACCGGAATTGATCTTTTGTTCATATTCCTGCGCCCGGCGCGACCACATCGCACGTTTCACCTTGGCCTTACCCTTCAGGGTTCTCATTGCCTGGCTGATAACGTCAGGCGAGCTGAGGGACCGCAGGCCGGATTCGGTAACCTTGTTGGTCGGCACCCGCAGGGTCATCTTGTCTTTTTCAAAAGAAATGACGAACAGCTCGAGCGAGTATCCCGCGACTTCCTGCTCTTCGATCGAGATGATCTGGCCCACACCATGGGCGGGGTAGACAACATAATCGTTCGGGCGGAACTCAAGCTTTTTCGACTTAGACATACAGGTTCATCCTTGGTTACAAGAGAGAGGCAGAGACAACAAAAGACCCCAAACCGCGCCACTATCTGGCCCAGTCAGGCGGTAAGTTTGTCAAAAAATCAGAACTCCAAAGCGTACATACTTACGGAGTCATCCCCATCTCATTCATCATTCAGTTTCTGAGTATATCACAAAATTGCGACACCCGAAAGTCCGCCCCTCACAATGGTGAAGAAACCCCAGACTTTTCAGAGCGATACAGCAGAAAACCGCCATTCAAACCACCCGGTTCAGTTACCGAATCGCTTAACCGCCTTCGCCGGGTGCTTCGGAGAAATACTTCTCCATTTTGCCCTCTTCGCCGTCACGCTCTTCCGCTTCAGGCAAGGGGTCTTTCTTGGTCACGATAACCGGCCACTGTTCCGAGAATTTTCGGTTGAACTCGACCCACTGCTCCATTCCAGGCTCAGTGTCGGGACGAATGGCGTCCGCAGGGCATTCGGGTTCACACACACCACAGTCGATGCATTCGTCCGGGTGAATGACCAATGTGTTCTCACCTTCGTAAAAACAATCCACCGGACACACTTCGACGCAGTCGGTGTATTTGCAGCCAATGCAGTTTTCGGTGACGACATAGGTCATTGTGGGATTCCCATTCTCGGTTTGGGCGTCTAGCTAATTCAGTCTGGCCTTCTCTTCAAGGTAGGATCAACCATCCCGGGGGCGAGAAAGATCAAGCGCGCGCCTATCTTTCTTTGTTGGACGACCCTTTCCCTCAAATCCCGGATTCTTAGGAGGCACGTCCTTCTTTTCCGTCATATCGAAGTATAACGTTTGTGCCTCGGACGCCGGGCCACGCCGTTCCCCCAGTGCTTCGACGCGTAATACGCGCACGATACGGCCTTGGGGGAAGGTCAGAACGTCACCGGGCCCAATGGCCTGTGCCGGCTTCAGAACCCGGTTTCCGTTCAATCGGACATGACCGCCGCTGACCTGTTTGGCGGCCAGGCTGCGGGTCTTGAAGAACCGCGCCTGCCACAACCATTTGTCGATCCGCAGCTTGGCCTCGGCCATCGCGGATCAGTTGCCGTCCTTCAAACCCATAAGCGCTGCTGCAAACGGGTTATCGGGATCGATCGCCTTTTCCTTCCGGGGTGGACGGGACGAGAAGGTCTTGCCACCTTGCGGTTTGCCACCCTTCTTGCCCTGCGGTTTGCCGCGACCATCCTGCGGTTTGCCGCGCGGTTTGCCTTTGCCCGGCCCCTGCCCTTGCCGCTGTTCACGACGCGGAGCACGGTTGGCCGGACGCTGGCGACCCCAGGTGAAAGTGTAGAACACTTCAACTTCGGTCTCATCTGAGGCGGGTTCGGCTGCTGGAGCCTCGGCTACCGCCTCGGTGCTTTCGGTGGCCTCGGCTGGCGCCTCGGCGGTCGCAACGACCTCTTCGGCTTCTGCCTCGGGCGCTGGGGTTTCTTCGGCGGCGGGTTGTTCCGTCACATTGGTCGCAGGCTTTTCGGCCTCGACCGGTGCAGCTTTCACCTTTTCACGCTCACCGCGCTCGGCCTTATAGCCCAGCCCTTGCATCAGATCCGCGAACTGCTCAAGCGTCATGCCGGTGATCGACAGCATATCGGGCTTGGCCTCGAAACCACCCCGGCTGTCTTCGGCACGCAGCATGTCTGCCAGACGTTCCAGCATGTCGATACGGATCGAACGCTCGCCGGCATCGCGGTAACCGCACATGGTATCGTAGCCCTCGGGCGCACCAATGGCGACCGGAACAGTGACCAGACCCGGAGGCGGCGCGTCAGGGAATTCCTGCAATCCACCAGCCAGCGCCCAAAGAACCAGACGCAGACGCGTAGGCGCGGGTTTCAGCAGAAGCGGCATGAATATTGTAAACTGACCAAACCGGATGCCGTGCTTGCGCAGGGCACCACGGGCGTCCTGATCCAGATCTTTGACCTCTTGCGCGACACCTGCGCGGGGCAGAACGCCCAGCCCTTCAACCATGCGGAAGGCGAACCCTTTGGCCAGACCTGACAGTTCTTCGTCGCGCGACAGGTTCAGAAGCGGCTCGAACAGGGCGGCAACCTTTCGGTCGATGAAATGTTGCAGACGGCGCTGCACTTTCTGTTCGACATCCGGGCCTGCGGCCTCATCCACAAAAACCTCGACCATCGGCTTGAGAGGCTCTGCCCCGGCAACCAACTTGCCAACAGCATACTCGCCCCACATCAGGCCACCCTGATCGGTAAAATCAATTTCGGTATCGGGCGCGTTGTAGAAGCGGTCTGCACGCAGATGGAATTGCGGTGCGAGTGCTTGCAGAGAGGCCGATTTGAGAGCTTTCGCCTCGGTTCCCTGTGCGCCTTTGTCCGGGGTAAACCGGAACCCTTCCAGACGACCGACGAATTCTCCTTCGACGGTCACTTCACCCTTGTCATTTACTTCGGCCAAAAGGGCCTCCTTCTGTTTGAGCCGGCGCAACAACACTGACGTGCGCCGGTCCACAAATCTCTGAGTCAAACGATCATGCAGAGCGTCCGACAGCCTGTCTTCTACAATGCGCGTTTCCGCGCGCCAATGTGATTCGTCACGCACCCATCCGTTTCGTTGCGCAACATATGTCCAGGTGCGAATATATGCCAACCTTTTGGACAGTGCATCAATATCCCCTTCTGTTTTGTCGATGCGGCGGATTTGCCGCGCCATGAACTCGTCAGGGATAGTGCCGCGTTCATGCAGGTGCCCGTAGATCACTTCGAGCAGGCTGGCGTGCTCTGCGTGGCTGATACCGCGAAAATCGGGGATTCGACACACATCCCACAGCAATCGGACGGACGGCCCATCGCTGGCGCGGGCGATGACCTCGGCCTCCTGAGAAAGCGATTTCAGAGCGTTCAGGTCGTCTGCGGGTCGGGCTTTGATCAGATGTTCGCTGTCCGGGCTGACTTCCAACGAGTCGATAAGGGCCTCAACCGAGCCAAACCGCAAAGCGGCATTTCGCCAATTCAGCTTTTTCATCGGCGTGAACCGGCTGTCCATGATCGCCTGCGCAACGCCGTCGTCCAGCGGAGGGGCCTCACCCGTCACGCCAAATGTACCATCAGACATCCCGCGCCCTGCCCGCCCTGCGATCTGGGCAAGTTCATTGGGGGCCAGATGGCGCATCCTGCGACCGTCGAATTTGGTCAGCGACGAAAACGCCACGTGGTTCACATCAAGATTCAAACCCATCCCAATGGCGTCAGTTGCAACGAGGTAGTCCACCTCACCGTTCTGATACAGCTCGACCTGCGCATTCCGTGTGCGCGGGCTGAGCGCGCCCATAACGACGGCGGCACCGCCCTTTTGGCGGCGCAGCAGCTCGGCAATGGCGTAGACGTTATCGATCGAAAACCCGACAATGGCACTACGTGCGGGCATGCGGCTTATCTTTTTCGAGCCGGAATAAACCAACTGAGACATTCGTTCACGGCGAATGAACTGCACTTCGGGCACCAGCGCCGCAATCGGTCCGCGCAGTGTGTCAGAGCCCAAAAATAGCGTCTCTTTCGTTCCGCGCGACCGCAGCAGACGGTCGGTGAAAACATGACCACGCTCGGGATCTGCACACAGCTGGATTTCGTCGATGGCTACGAAATCTGCGCCCATGCCTTCAGGCATCGCCTCAACAGTACAGACCCAATACTTAGCACGCGGCGGAACGATCCGCTCTTCACCCGTTACAAGGGCAACGACCGACGGTCCGCGGATCGCGACGATCTTGTCATAGACCTCGCGCGCCAGCAGACGCAGCGGCAGGCCGATCACACCTGTCCGATGCCCCAGCATCCGCTCAATAGCGTAATGGGTTTTGCCTGTGTTGGTCGGGCCCAGTACGGCCACGATTCGGGATGACCCGCTCACCTTTGCCCCCTGCCCCAGCTTGTTAGAGGGCCGAGCCCTCGACCCGGGGCTTCAGTCGATTCACGGCATTGGTTACTTCTTCATGGTGGGGATGTATAGCTAAAGCACGCTCATAAGCGTCCAGCGCTTTGTCGGGTCGATCGACGATCTCAAAAATCAGTCCCAATCCGTAGATAGCCTCGTAGTTGTTCGGGTTCAGCGTCAGGGCGTATTCCAGATCAGCCGCAGCCATACCGAAACGTTCGATCCCGAAAAAGGCCGATGCCCGCACGTGCCAGGCTTCGGCAAATTGCGGCGCGTGATCAGTCAGCGCAGTCAGATGCTGGATCGCGGCCAGCGAGTCGCCGTCCTCCAGCGCCTCGCGCCCGCGCTCAAGCAACAGATCCGCCGAGGCCGAGCCAGACTGTGCCCACAGCGCCTTGAGCTGACGATCTATGTTCATCGCCTGCTCGGGGGTTGCCTCGGACAGTTGCAGCAATAGTTGTTCCTCATCCTTGGAATCCGCCGTTTGGGCGAAAGAAGGGATGGAAAACGTGACTAGAAGCGCTGTTGCCGCGACGATACCTTTGAGATTGGTGCTTGCAATGCTCATAACAACGTTCAGTGTAGCGCTGCGCCCGCGGATGTCCATTCCCGGCGCACAAACATAGTGAGGAGAATCATGAGCGACACTCTGGAAAAAGCGGCAGCCGCATTGAACGAAAAACTGTCGGGCGGCGATTTTACCGCGTCGGCAAAATTTGCCATAGCAGATCTGGGCTCAATCGTTCTGGACGCAAGCGGCGCGCGCGTCAGTGACGAAGAAACAGACGTCACCATGAACGCCGATGCGGACACGTTCGAACAAATACTCAGCGGTGAGTTGAACCCCACCGGCGCGTTCATGTCAGGCAAGCTGACCGTGGATGGTGACATGGGCGTTGCCATGCAACTGGCATCGGCACTGGCCTGATGGACCTGTCGCCGGCCCCTTTCTTTGCAGACATGGCCGGCGTCCCCGCCGGTGGTCAGGCTCATTGGCTGAACACAGCGGACAACACACGCATTCGGGTGGGCCACTGGCTGCCCGAAAGCGATACCTGCGGCACGGTGATGATGTTTCCCGGCCGCACCGAATATATCGAAAAGTACGGCAATTGCGCGGCCGAGTTTACGGATCGCGGCTTTGCGTTTCTGGCTGTCGACTGGCGCGGTCAGGGCCTGGCCGACCGGTTACTGGATGACCCGCGCGTCGGGCATGTCGAGCAGTTCACGGACTATCAACAGGACGTTCAGGCCACGCTGGACCTGGCAACCGAACTGAACCTGCCAAAGCCTTGGTTCGTGATCGGACATTCCATGGGCGGGGCTATTGGTATGCGCGCGGCTTTGGAAAAGAACTGCTTTGCCGCCTGTGCCTTTACCGGGCCGATGTGGGGCATTTTCTTTACCCCAATCATGAAACCGCTCAGCCGTCTGACAGCCTATTGGGGGCCTAGGATAGGATTGGGGGAAAGAACCCCACCGACGACGTCCTTGGAAAGCTATGTGGCCTCCCAACCGTTCGAGGGGAATGTACTGACCCGCGATCCGGACATGTTCCAGATGATGAAGGACCAACTGGCTGCACAGCCCGAACTGGCGCTTGGTGCGCCTTCGACCATCTGGCTGCGCGAAGCCTTGGATGAATGCGCCTGGTTGATGGACCAGACCGCACCGGATACGCCGTGTCTTACCTTTCTGGGCAGCCATGAACAGATTGTCGACCGCAAGGCTATCCGCGCCCGCATGGCGAACTGGCCCAGTGGCACTCTGGTCGAAATCCCAGATGGCGAACACGAAGTTCTGATGGAGGCACCCGACGTGCGCGGGCCGGTCTTTGACCAATTGGCCGCTCATTTCAAAGCCACGCAAACTGACGCGGTGCCGGAACCGGTTCTGTCTTCCGAAGTCTGATCACGCACCGCTTGTGATCCCCGTCTCGCGCGCCTAGATGTTGGCGAAAGCTATTATCGAGGTGATCCATGCGCGACCTTCCCTTTCCCGTCCGAGACGCAAATGCTGCCGGAGGTGCCGGCAATCTGGGCAACCTGCCGGAATGGGATCTGACCGATCTCTACACCTCAGAGGACGCGCCCGAACTGTCCCGCGATCTGGACTGGTTGGAAAAGGAATGTGCCTCGTTTGCCGAAGACTACGAGGGCAAGCTGTCTGATCTGGATGCTGCGGGTCTGCTGACCTGCGTCGAGCGCAATGAGAAAATCAATTCAATCGCCGGGCGCATCATGTCGTTTGCCGGCCTGCGCTACTATCAGCTGACCACAGATGCCGAGCGTGCCAAGTTTCTGTCCGACATGCAGGAAAAGATCACCATCTTCACCACCCCGCTGGTGTTCTTCACGCTTGAGATCAACCGCATCGACGATGATGTCCTGAAGGCGCATTTCGATGTGAATGCCGATCTGGCGCGGTACGAGCCAGTCTTCCGCCGCATCCGCGCGATGAAACCCTACCAACTATCTGACGAGCTTGAGAAATTCCTGCACGACCTCGGCGTTGTTGGCGACGCGTGGGAGCGTCTTTTTGACGAAACCATTGCCGGGTTGACCTTCACTGTTGATGGCGAAGAACTGAACATTGAAGGCACCCTGAACTTTCTGACCGAGCAGGACCGCGCCAAACGCGAAGCAGCCGCGCGCGAGTTGGCCGCTGTGTTTCAGGACAACGTCAAAACCTTCGCCCGTGTCCACAACACACAGGCCAAGGAAAAGGAAATCGTAGATCGCTGGCGCAACATGCCGACCGCGCAAACCGGTCGCCACCTGTCCAATGACGTGGAACCCGAGGTTGTTGAGGCTCTGCGTGAGGCGGTCGTGGCCGCCTACCCCAAGCTCAGCCATCGCTATTATGAGCTGAAACGCAAATGGCTGGGTCTGGATGTCATGCAGGTCTGGGATCGTAACGCTCCGCTACCGATGGAAGACACCCGCATCGTTGATTGGGATGAAGCGGAAAAGACGGTGATGGACGCCTACAATGCCTTTGATCCTCGCATGGGTGAGATTGCGGCGCCGTTCTTCTCACAAGGCTGGATCGATGCGGCCGTGAAGCCCGGTAAAGCTCCGGGCGCTTTTGCACACCCAACCGTCACCGAGGTTCATCCATACGTGATGCTCAACTATCTGGGCAAACCGCGCGACGTGATGACACTGGCGCATGAGCTTGGCCACGGCGTGCACCAGGTGCTGGCTGCCGATCAGGGCGAGATGCTGTCGTCAACGCCACTTACGCTTGCCGAGACTGCATCTGTATTCGGCGAAATGCTGACCTTCCGCAAGATGTTGGATAAGGCCAAGACCCCCGAACAACGCAAAGTGCTGCTGGCCGGCAAGGTCGAGGACATGATCAACACAGTTGTCCGACAAATCGCCTTCTACGACTTCGAATGCAAACTGCATGCGGCCCGCCGCGAGGGCGAGCTGACCCCGGATGACATCAACGCTTTGTGGATGAGCGTTCAGGCCGAAAGCCTTGGGCCCGCATTTGAATTCATGGATGGGTACGAGACCTTCTGGGCCTATATCCCGCACTTCGTCCATTCACCATTCTACGTCTACGCCTATGCGTTCGGTGACGGTTTGGTGAACGCGCTATACTCGGTCTACGAAAGCGGTGCGGACGGGTTCGAAGACAAGTATTTCGAAATGTTGCGCGCTGGTGGGTCCAAACACCACAAGGAACTGCTGGCCCCGTTCGGATTGGATGCAAGCGATCCCAAATTCTGGGACAAGGGTCTGTCGATGATTTCCGGCTTTATCGACGAGCTGGAAGCGATGGAAAACTAGTCACTTCTGGCTTTTGGTCGTCAGGAAAATGGCGACCACAATCAACACAGCCCCTAGGGCCGCGACCGGCGTGATTGCGGCCCCCAGAAACAGGGCTGAGTTGATGAACGTAAACACCACGGATGCGGCGAACATCAAGGTCGCAGTCAACGTCGAGACCCGCGCGGCGGCCTCGTACCAGAGGTAGTAGGCCAAAGCGGTCGGCAGCACCCCCAACAAAATCAGGAAGACGGCATCGTTGGCTGTTGGTATTTGCAGTGAAAATGCGGCCAGCGGGACCAATAGCACACCCGAGCACAAGAATATCCCAAATAGGAAGTTCAGACGTTCTCCGGTCGTTTCAGAGTTTCGCATCGCCCGGCTGCTTGAGATTAGGAAAACCGCCCAGCTTAGCCCTGCGCCGATTTCAAGCAGGTCCCCGAACAGGGGTTCTCCACGGCCTTGGAAATCCTGAAATACCGTTAGGAAGACGCCAAAAATCGCCAACCCCGTGGCAAGTATGTCTGTGCGCGTAACGGGCGTGTCCGCAAAGAAATACAAGAAGATCAGCACAAAGAATGGCGCCGTGTTCTCAAGAACCATGGCATTGGCTGCACCGGTATGTTCAAGCCCGATATGGAACAGGATGTAGTTGACCACGGTGGACAGAACGGCCAGCCGAAAATTCCAGTCATTCAACCGGATCGAAACAGCGACCCGCATCACGCGCAGCATGCAATAAATAGCGATAGCTGCGATGAACAGGCGCGTTACCGCAATTTGCAGCCCTCCCAGATCGCTGGTCAGGTAGCGGACTATGACGCTGTGCGTGCCCCACAGGAAAGCCGCAAGAAACCCAAGAACCAGCCCGTTTTGCAAGAGTGGCTGCTTCTCTTTGGTGTCGGGCATCCTTGTGCCCCGCTTACTTCAACTGACTGTCTTTAGAACCGCGCCGATTGATGCCGGAACGGGCCTTGAAGGCCCCGTCCCGATCCTGCTGGCAATCCAGGCAGAGTTTAACACCGGGAATGGCGATCCGTCGCTTTTCTGGAATCGGCTCTTCACATTCGGCGCAATGGGTCAGGCTTTCCCCGACGGGCCGTTTTTGCGCCTTCATCAGGGCCAGTTCGTCCGAAATGGACGCCTCAATCTGTTCACTCACCGCGCCGTCACGCGCCCAGCCGCCTGCCATGGTCTCCCTCCTGATCAGGTGACAGCCAGATTAGTCCAGCCGAGCGCTGCGTGGCAAGTCAGAGGGCGACCGCGCCCTCAAACACCCTGTCAATCATTGCTTGCGTTCCGCGCGAGAATTCCAACGGGCATGGGTAATCAGCCTCGTCGCGGACTGACTGGCAAAATGCCTCGACCTGTAGCTTGTAGTGATCGTCGCCAGGGAACCGCGTGACCTGAACCTCGAGACCCGGCAGATGCAGTTCCACCCGCGCCTCACCAAAAACACGCGCATTGAAAGGCGCGGTCAGGCGGATCATGCCACCCTCGCCATGGAACACCATTTCCTGATGCGGGTGCATCCGGATCGAGACGTAGCTGGAATAGGTAAAATCGGGGAATTGCGCGCGTATCTCGGTGAAGGCATCAATGCCATCTTCCCAGCGGATTGCAGATTGCACCGAGACCGGCTCTTGCCCAGTGGCGAACCGGGCGCTGCCAATCACGTAGACACCGATATCGCGCAGCCCACCGCCGCCGGTTTCGGCCCGGTTTCGGATGTTGCCGGTGTCCGCCCGATTATCAAAGCTGAACGCCCCGGTCACATGCACAAGCTTTCCGATCGCCCCATCCGCGATCAGTTGTCGTACGAATTGCCACTGCGGGTGGTGCACGATCATGTACGCTTCGGCCGCCAGCAAACCGGTCTGATCCCTCTTTTCGATCAGCGCATCAAACTCGGGCGCGGACATGGCCATGGGCTTTTCACACAGAACATGCTTACCGGCGTCCAACGCCTTGAGGCTCCATTCGACATGCAGGTGGTTGGGCAGCGGGATATAGACCGCGTCGATTTTGGGATCGGCCAAAAGGGCATCATAGCTGCCATAAACCGTCAGATCAGGGCAGTACTGCTGGAACGGCTCAGCCTTGGCTGCGTCCGACGTGGCAAGACCTGCCAACCGGGCCCCGTCCGCCGCGTGAATTGCCGGCGCCATGAACTGTCGTGCGAATTTCGCGGCGCCAAGAACGCCCCATTGAACAGGTTGCTGCATACCGCCGCCTCATCCTTTGTTAGCTTGTGCCGTCTCTATCAGGGAATCGCTTTAAAGTCAGGGGTTTCGTGGTGTTTTCCGCCCATTAACGCACGCAAACCTGAGAATTTCTTGATCCGCTTCATTGTCCGCGCCGTAGCAGCTATGTCACCGGGTAGTCGGCATTGTCCGCTCACAGCACCCGGGATTGATGTTGTGACCAACTGGGTGGGAGATTGCCAGACATGCCAACACCGACAGAGACAATTACCGGAACCGTGTTGATGAGCGGAGCCGTCGGCTCGTTCGATGACAACAACGGAGATTTTGACATCCTGCGCGAGGCCGTTGTTGCCGCTGGCCTTGCTGGTGCACTGGATGACCCCGAGGCCAGCCTTACGGTATTCGCCCCGACCGACGCCGCCTTTATCGGACTTGCCCAGGCTCTGGGCTATGCGGGTTCGGACGAAGCAGGCGCGTTGGGGCACATCGTCAAGGCGCTGACCCTGTTGGGCGGAGGGGATCCCATCCCCCTGGTGACAGAGGTGCTGAAATACCACGTGGTCAACGGGGAATTCGACCTGGCTGCGGTCGCCGACTTGGGCGACGGCGCACAGATCGAAACGTTGCAGGGTTCGTCGGTTGAATTGAACCTTCAAAGCGCCCCACCAAGTCTGGGCGATGCGGATGACGGCATCGCCGATCCGGGTATCATCCAAACCGATATTGATGCCACAAACGGGATAATTCACGCCCTAAACGGTGTCCTTCTGCCCGTATCGGTGACGGACATTCTGGGTCAGAAAAACACCGATTTCATCCTCGGCGACGACTCGGACGACTTCTACTTTACCGGGCGTGGTCAGGACTTTGTTCATGGTGGTGGCGGGAACGATGTCATCAATACCGGCAGAGGAAACGACGTCGCGTTGGGCGGCGCTGGAAACGATGTGATCATTGGCGGTCGCGGCAAAGACATTCTGCGTGGTGACGAAGGCGAAGATACGATATTCGGCGGCAGAGGGGCCGATGTGATCGATGGTGGAGCCGACGATGACATCCTGTTCGGTGGGCGTGGCAAAGACATGTTTGTCATTGAAAACGGAGACGGCGATGACTGGATCGTCGACTTCCGGGTCGGAAAGGACAAAATTGACTTGTCCGGCTACGAAGGCATCGCCGGGTTCGAGGATATCGAGGATGATATCTCGGGTGGTTTCTTCCAGACCACGATCGATCTAGGTGACGGGGACAGTATTGTCCTGGCGGGCGTTGGGGCCGGACATCTGACCGAAGACAGCTTTATCTTCGTCTAAAGAAAATCAGCCCGCCGTTATGGCGGGCTGAACCAATTGGGTCAGACAGTACCCAGCATGCCCTTTTCACGGGCCAGTTCGCGCATCTTTTTCTGCAGCTTCTCGAAGGCACGAACCTCGATCTGACGAATGCGCTCGCGGCTGACATTGTACTGCGTGCTGAGCTCTTCCAGCGTGACGGGCTGATCCATCAGACGGCGCTGAGTCAGGATGTCCTTTTCCCGGTCATTCAGGACATCCAGCGCAGCCGCCAGAAGCTCGCGGCGGGCATCAAGCTCGTCGCGGGCTTCATAGTCGCCCGCCTGGTCGGCATCTTCGTCCTCAAGCCAGTCCTGCCATTGCATGGTGCCTTCGCCCTCGGACCCAACGGTCGCGTTCAGCGAGGCATCACCACCAGACATCCGGCGGTTCATGCTGATGACTTCAGCTTCGGTCACGCCCAGATCTTCGGCGATCTTTTTGACGTTCTCAGGACGCAGGTCGCCTTCTTCCAGCGCACCAATACGGGCTTTGGCCTTGCGCAGGTTAAAGAACAGCTTTTTCTGTGCCGACGTGGTGCCCAGCTTGACCATCGACCACGACCGAAGAACGTATTCCTGGATCGAGGCACGAATCCACCACATCGCATAGGTCGCCAGACGGAAACCTTTTTCCGGATCAAACTTTTTGACCGCCTGCATCAGGCCCACATTGGCCTCGGAAATCACTTCGGCCTGTGGCAGGCCATAGCCGCGATAACCCATAGCGATCTTGGCCGCCAATCGCAGGTGTGACGTGACCATTTTATGTGCAGCTTCAGTGTCTTGCTCTTCGACCCAACGCTTGGCGAGCATGTACTCTTCTTCCGGCTCAAGCAGCGGAAATTTGCGAATTTCCTGCATATAGCGGTTCAGGCCGCCCTCGGGCGTCGGCGCGGGGAGATTTGCGTAATTTGCCATGATTCATGTCCCTCCGACAAATGTTTACTTCGTTAACATGGGATATGGGAATAAGCCCCAATCCATTCAAGAGGTACCGTTAACAGTTTGAAATTAACGATTGATAAAGGAAAGCTAAGAACGCGTTACTCACGTATGTTTGCGTATTATGTCAGCGGCGCGCGCAATTGTTCAATCAGAATTTCCATATCTTTTGGCAAATCGGCCTCAAACCGAAGGTTTTCGCCTGTCACAGGGTGCTCAAAGCCTAAAACTGCGGCATGTAGCGCCTGTCGCGCAAAACTGCGCACAGCCTCGGCAGCGGCCGGATTGAAGGCTTTCGCCGCAAGCTTGCGTTTACCCCCATACACTGGATCGCCAACCAGCCCATGCCCGGCATGGGCCATATGGACACGGATCTGGTGCGTCCGGCCGGTTTCCAACCAACATTCAATCAGCGCGATGCCTGCCGGGTTGCCAAATGTCTCGACCAACCGCGCCCGAGTGACCGCATGCCGACCACCGTGGAAAAGAACCGCTTGTTTCTGCCTGTCGTTTTTGTGCCGCGCCAATTGCGTGGTCAGCCGCATGATATTACCCGGTTCAAAGCTGACACCCTTGATGCCGCGCAAACGTGGGTCATTCGCATCCGGCACGCCGTAGCAAATCGCGCGGTAATAGCGTTCGACGCTATGCGCCTCGAACTGCGCCGCCAGCCCGTGATGGGCCGCGTCTGACTTGGCGACCACCAGCAAGCCGCTGGTCTCTTTATCGATGCGATGCACGATGCCGGGGCGTTTGACGCCCCCAACGCCCGACAGATCCTTACCGCAATGATGCAGCAAGGCATTGACCAGTGTTCCGTTGGGCGAGCCCGGCGCAGGGTGAACGACCATGCCTGCCGGTTTGTTGATGACGACCAGGTCCGTGTCCTCATAGACGACGTTCAGTGGGATATCTTCGGGACCTATGTGGCTTTCTTCGGCTTCGGCGATGGAGATCGACACCGAGGCGCCTTCGGTCACCTTGGCCTTTGGGTCCCGGATTTCGACACCGTCGATTGTCACCTCACCGTTCTCGATCAGACGGGTCAAACGGGTACGCGACAGGTTTTCATCCGCTGGTACATCCCGTGAAAGCGCCTTATCAAGACGTGGCGGCGGATCGGCCGCGATCTGAAACTCAATCTGGCGGGTGCCCATGACTGTCCCTTCCGAACCCCAAGAACCGCAGGAAACACCACAGCTTCGCTTGCTGCGGCGCATGGTCATGCTGCTGACCGCGGTGATGATTGGCGGGGTTCTAGTGACATTCGCACTGATTGTCATCCGACTATCGGACAGAACCCCTACCCTGCCCGATCAAATTGAACTGCCGGATGGTGCCAAAGCACAGGCCGTAACGATCGGCAGCAACTGGTACGCGGTCGTGACCGATGACAACCGCATCCTGATTTTTGACAAGACGACCGGAAAACAGCGCCAGGAAATCGTCGTGCAGGAATAGCGATCAGCTGTCCAAGGCCATCCGGAACACGATCTCAGAAGCTTTACGCAAAGCTTCATACTCTTCGGGCGTATCCCGACGGAACGTCTTGTCCTCATCGCTTAGCTTTGTCGGGGTGAACAGTTCGGGCCGGTCGGGAAAGAACTCTTGCTGAAAGGCGGTATCCTGCTTGGCCAGGAATTCGTCCAGCCAAGCGCGCTCATCGGGTTCCAGAACATCATTCCGGCGCACCATGACAGGATCATCGACAAAAATTCGGCGTAACTGGCGACTTTTCTTACGCCCCATTGCACGGGAGATGACACCAAAAGCTTCGCTCGCCGCGCGGGATTGCGACGGGTTAGACACGGCTCCTGCTGAAACCTCCTCGGCCAATGGCGTACCGATCCGCGACAGGAAATCATCAACGACGTTGCCCCGCACCATGCCCGAGCGTTCATACAAAAGCGGAGCAACGGTGACGCCGGGAAAGGCGGTCCGGATTTCGGCGATTTTGGCAGAAAAGCTCAACCGTTCCGGGTGGTTGCGGATAAGATCAAGTTGCTGGCGGATGTATTCAGTGCCGCCGTTGGACAACCGCCCTGCCTTGGCCCGCTGTTTGTAATCCGCCTCGAAGAAATCGGAATACCGGCGGCAATAGTAGGTGATCGTCAATGCACGCGAGGGGATATCAGCAAAAACCTCGGCCAGCCGGTTCAGATTGCAGGAATAGAACATCTCGGACGAAACAACACAGGTCTGATCCGCATGCACATCGTACTCAGCGGTCATAGCAGACCGAAACGGATCCATCGGATCAGCGCTCTGGTTGATGTGAAAGGCGACGATGTTGTGACTTATCGCCAGACGTGTGCCGCCATCCAGCCGGCGCCGGCCGGTTTCCATATAATGCAGGCCGATCTCGTTCATGACCAAATGTTTCCGGCGCAGAAATCCCTGCAAGGCGGTCGTGCCAGTTTTGGGCATTCCCATGTGCAGCCAAAGCATTACCTAGCTCCTGTCCCCGAACTGTGCTGCGTCATGCCTGCTGGCTGGCCGTGAAACCTGCGGTCATCTGCTGCATGAGGTCCTGCATCTCTGGCAGGTCGCGCAATTGTCCGATCTGCTGGCGGTGCAGATCGCAGGACGCATGGTGCAAGCGCGCAACCTCTGGGTCAGAGAGCATTTCGTAATAAAAACCACGCTTGCGATCCAAAACCACATCGATCGAGGTATTCGTCTCGGCGTTCTGGTTCATCATGTTCCAGTATTCCAGGCCAAGGCTTTCCCCCAGATGGTGGGCACGACCGCGCATCTTTTTGACCAGATAGCTTTCGCAGGATTTCAGCGCATAGTGATTAACCTGCACGAACTCATAGCCGACCGAGTCACGGGCGGATCGCCAGCTTCTGTCATAGTATCGTTCAGGCATCAACTGACCCGACCCGTTGTACCAATGGCACTCTTCAATGGTTTCGACTGTCGGCTTTTTAGGACGATGAACGCCCAAGCCATCCCAGATCTCACGCTTGAAAATTGTTTTGAAACCCCATGCCTGCGGTGGCCGATATATCTTTTCCGGAGCGGCCTGCCGGAACTGGTCTGACAAAAAGCGGTCTTCGTACCGTACGACACCTGCATTCCCAAACAATCGCCAGGTCATTGAGATCGTTTTGGCATCCGGGATGGCATCGGTCAAAGCCCGCAGCGTATTATCCCCGGTTTTGACGTTGATATGTTCATCTGCGTCGATCACCACGACCCAATCCTGTGGTCGCGCGATCTCCATCTTAAGAAACGTATTATAGGCGCGCTTTTGTGGGCTGGTCTTGCGGCGCGAGTTGTTGTCCGCATGGATCAGAACACCCATGTCATGCAACCGTTGCAGCAGGGCATCGGTACCGTCGGTGCAGTCATTGGTCATCACGACCATCTGGTCGATCCCGATTGCACGATTATGGGCCACCCACTCCAACACAAACGGTCCTTCGTTCTTCATCGGAGTGATACTGATATATCGAGGGTCCTGATCGGCCATGTGAGACTGCCTTATTCGTTGTTTTTGCCCGGAACTCATCGGGATCATTCGAAATTTGTCCGCAAATTACGTTGGATTGGCAGAACTACCAAGGGGAAATCCGCGCAATTTACCCGCCCGCCCGTTTTAGTTGGTTTGAAAACCGCTTGAGCTTGGGGCAAAGTTCATGTGCCCGGGACAGGTATTTCCGCGCCTTGGCTTTTTCTCCACGTTTTAGCAGCAACTGACCGGCTGCGCCCTGAATTGCGGCAGTATTGTCATCTAATTCGGCAGCCTGAACAATCTGGTTTTGTCCCTGTTCAACCGCGTCTGTCCTTTCAAGGAATTGACCCATGGCAAAAATCAGAAACGGATTATCCGGGTCGCATGCAAGAGCATCCGCCATAGCCAAACGACCCTGCACATAATCTCCGTCCGCCTCGTAGAGGTCAGCAAGACGCTTGTGAAACAAAGGTTGTTCAGGCACGAGTTTAACGACTCGTCGGGCAATATCCACCACGTCATGCGTGGGTTTTTCACTCAGAAGCCACTGGAGCATAGACTGCGTGCTTTGAAAACCCGGTGAGTTTGTCGACAGCCTGACATCTTCGGGCAAAAGCGTCGCATTGTGTAGACCATCCATCAACATCGAAATACGGGTGGCATTTGTCGCAAAGCGTTTGGCCTTTTGGTCCAGCGACAACACACTCCAATCCAGCAGGAGCAAATCAAAATTGCAGGGCAGCCGAACCAACACTTTCCGCTGCGCGATATGCGAATTGTAATTAAACCAGGGGCGCCGAACGCTTTTCAGCGTTACCCAATCCAGCGGTGGCATCGCCCGGTGAGATATCTGGTCACGGTAGACCAATCTGGAACCAAACACGATGACATCCGGCCGCATCGGTTTCGCCCAAAACGCCCGACCGAAGGTTTGCGCCGCCATCCAGCGTTTTCGTAGCCCACCCAAAATGGATGCCCGCAATGCAGTTGCGACAGCATGATCTTCCGGCCACAAATGGGGGCTGGACAAGGCTTGGTCTGCAAGTTCGAGCGCTGCCGGCCACTGCTTGAGATAGAAGTAGTTGATGGCCTGAAGCAAAGGTAAAAAGGCGTTGTCAGCACCAGCTTTAATCAAAGGTGCCGCCAGCTCTTTTGCTTCTTCGGCACGATCCCCTGAACCCAATCCATGAAGGACAAAGGACGCCTTCCCAAAAATGTGGGCGGCTTCAGACAGATTCAGAAACTCTTCCGGCCCGTCGCGAAGCCGTTCAATCATTTTCTCATTTGAGGCCGCCAGCTCCTCCTCGGTCAAAACCTCACGGAAAACTTTGCGTTGTTGTCCTGATATCCGTGCGGCGGCCATCGAGAACGCTGAAATAAACGGTGCGATTACCTGCTCCGCGCGCGACATCGTGTAGAGTTCCAGAAAATCCCGTTTTGCGCGTGTCATTCCTGACATATCTGCAACGTCAGACATTTGCATCAACTTTGGGAACTTTGACTGAAACCGGGCAATTAGTTCCGGCTGATCTGAGAACATGATGGCCGTTTTGTCGGCGTTCTTCTCCAGATGCGCTTCATACAATTCTTCGGGTTCAATCTTTGCAGGCCATGTCGTGTGCTTCCACGGCAACCCGTTCAGGATATCGCCGCGGCGGATGTGATAGGCCGATACACCCTGACCTGACAGCTTGGCATCCGCACAATCCATGACTTCGCGTATTTCTTCGGTGAACCCGACCCGGTGAATGAAGTCACGATATCGCGGGCGGATGGCCTCGACGTCTTCCCAAGGAAAGGCCAGCACCTCGAAACCTTCCTCTACCAGCACCGACCGTCCGGCGTTGAGATGCGCAATCAGGCGGTCGGGCGAGGTGTCGCTTTGGAAGGACCAGATCGGCAAGGCATTCTGCGAAAGAGCTCCGAACTCCTTAGGAGTAAGGAAATGTTCATCCATCCAGTCCTGCGCGAACAACTCTTGTGGGTGGTCAAGCTCGGGCGCGTCCGCGCCCTGCGGGAACCAATTCACCCGGTAGGTCGTGCCGAAATCTTCGGCCAGCCGGATGCAAGTCAGCATCATCAGCAACCGCGCGCCCATGCGGTCCTTGCGCTGACCGACAAACACACCTTTGGCGGCGCTCACGAGGCGTCCCTTTCCTTCTCGGCCATGGCCTGCCGGCGCAGTCGGCGGAACCGCTGCCGGGCTTTTGCCGCCAAGTCAGGGTGCCGCTCGGCGCCGATGGCCTCAATCCCCCGAATATACATAGGCAGGCGACGTCGGGCGCGCATCATCTTGTAATACCCGACCGTGTCCAGTGAGCCGTCCATCGCCCCCAGCATCACGGGCTTGAGGATATCAAGCTTGCGCAACATGGGCGCCGCAAAATGGTTTGAAAACCAGGTCTTGAGCAACATCACGTTGTCGCCCCGCAGACGCTGAACTTGCTGCCGGTCCAGATCAAAGAAAGGGTCGTAAAAGACGTAAGCCTTACCAGCCGACTGAACAGTTTGGGCCGCATCGCTCATCGGCAGGTCCCAGTCCTGCACGCGGCCGAACCGATAGCGGGTTTCCCAAGGCACCAGCCGTTCATCCAGCGTTGTCTGAGGGTTGAACGCGATCACATGCGCACCGGGCACATGCGCTGAAAAGGTCAAAGCCCCAAAGCCGCCCATAGACGCGCCTGCGAAAACCACCTGATCGAACCGGTCAAAGAACCCCTCGGCGACCTTGTTTTCAAAATAGGAAATGATCTCGGGGTCGCGATACCATGCCTTGGTGCGCGCGAAGACGCCCATGTGGGACCACCCTTCGTCCCGAAAGAATTTCCAGCCCCACGGCTCGCGCGCGAAGGACAGGTCATTGGCGTTGGCGATATTGTCGAAGCTGACTACCAGACGCTTTGGGTAGCGCTGATGGAACAGGATCGAGTGGCGTTCCAGCTTTTGAAAGAAGCCAGTGCCGTCGCCGCCGGGGTACAGCTCGACAAACCAAGGCGGAGCGGGATCTGTCAGGATACGCTCATACCCTGTCTTGCGATCAGGGTGTTCCGGTTTCAGCTGCTCTTTCGATAGGTCTTCGGCCATAATGATCAGATCAGGTTATCGGCGAGCCAGACGCGAAACTCAACCCATTCCGGGCGCATCTTGATTTCGGACACTTTAGCGCGGTGCCAGTCGCAAGCCTGCGCGTGCAATTCATTCAACTCTTCATCCGCCTTCAGTTCGGCCAGCAGAGGTGCGGCGCGGCGTGCGGCGGGCAAGATGGATTGGTCGGACTCTTTGTTGGCATTCATGTCCTGCCAATAAGCTTGCCCCTGATCTACTTTGATGTGGTTTGTTCGACCCCGGTCGCGCTTGACAAGAAACCCATCCATGGACCGCACTGAATAGTGGTGGATACGTCCCAGGGAATGGTCGAACCCACGCCAGGCCCGCCAACCGACCTTATCGGCTGGAAACAGCTTTCCGCCAGCATCTGACCATGCGATGTCGGGCGCTACCTCCTCGTCAAAGCCCTTTGGGCGATGCGGACCAAATCGGGTGAACTTGCCATTATTTCGGAACAGCGTCTTCAGCCCAAAAGCGCGGCTTGAATGATAGGGGAACTCTTGATCCCCCATCGAGAATACCTCTGTCACCGGTCTGTCTTCGAAGCTGATGTTTCCAGAACTTCCGAACAACTTCCACGCAAGAGATATCGCATCGACCGGTTGACCTGCCTTTTGTTCGACCTCGGAAATCAGGTCATGAAATCCGTTGTCGCCGCAGCGGATATTCCAGAATTCATCTACATCCAGACATAACAGCCAATCGGCCTCCTTGATCTTGGGCTGACGGCGCGCGCGGCGCAGCATCTGGTGCTGGGGATTGCCCCCTTCTTTCACTTCATTGCTGACATGAGTGGCCAAGCCAAGCTCTTGCAATCTTGCAGCAATCTTGTCCGTTCCGTCATCACAGTCGTTGGTGAAAATCACAAAATGATCAATGCCGAGTGTTTTGTGGAACGCGACCCATTCCAGCATATACGGGCCTTCGTTCTTCATCGTTGTGAACACGGTGATGGACTGAGACATATTACCCTTCCCAAATAGTCTTGCCCCACTCATACACATCCCGATCCACGTGGGCGAGATAGGAAATTGCGGTGCGGGCATTCCGACGCGAACTGGTGCATCTCTAAACGGCAGATGCACTGATAAATCGCTAATTTCAGCTGGATAATGGTGCGGTCGAGAAGCATCTGGCGA
Organism: Ruegeria sp. CDSC054; assembly: GCF_059610645.1. Classification (NCBI taxonomy): domain Bacteria; kingdom Pseudomonadati; phylum Pseudomonadota; class Alphaproteobacteria; order Rhodobacterales; family Roseobacteraceae; genus Ruegeria; species Ruegeria sp. CDSC054. The sequence goes on from NZ_JBXWOA010000001.1 coordinate 674,862, forward strand.
TTTCGAACTAGCTTCTCAGACCCAATATTTTTATGAGCAAAACGCCCTTCTTTAGCCATCAGGTTTCCCCAAATGTGTGCTGTGTAAGGAGGTATTGTGTGTTGTGGAGGCTGTCAATCGGCTCCGGTTTTTTCGTCCAGATAGTTATGGCACACGCTTTGCGCATGCAGAGGGTTTTCTGCTTCACACCGTGCCGCTGCCTCCGCATGGCGAAGTTCCTACTCTTTATCAATTCGAACTAATTCGGCAGTATACCGTTCCGGGCCGATATCCGCCATTTCGGAAATCCAGAGTTCTTGGTCCTTGTCTTTTAGCGAGGGAAGGTATGCCTCTGGGTTGTCTTGTTTAAGTAACGCTGGTTCAACTTCCTCTTGTTTGTTTACCATGCTAAGTGACCTGAACGTGGCTGGCATCCCCTCGAAGGACAATACAGCGAAGCTAAAACCTCTATGGCCCAGCTTGAGCTTAGGCAGCGGCTTGATCAGCGCAAACCCCGGCACAAGCAACAGCAATAAGCCCGTGACGAAACCTAACTCAGGCGATACGACAGCCAAAAATACTGACCCGATTAACAGGGCAATTACTATACCAATGCCGCTTACTAATTCCATATTTTTCAATACCTTAACTGCTGCACTCAAAACTGAACCCTCATACAAAACTGTGCCAAGAAGTTGGAGAGTTCGAAAATTCCGCAGAACTCTTGGGATTATTTGAGAACCTGAGGGGGCCCCAAATATTGGTAATGGTCACGCGGCAAACCGAAGGACCAAATTGGAGGAATTGCCGTCAGCGGCCTAACCCACTTCGCTTGGGTTTACAGAGCAAGGCGCAGAAACAAATGAGCGCATCTTGGGTGTGAAGCCATAGAAAGATAAGAGTTTACTATTCAGGGAATGAAAGAAAGGCGGGGATACCAGATCTCGCATCAAGTCGGACCCCGAGAAAAGGCTGACGGGTTCTTTCTCCGAATTGTTGCCGCCGGATGGGCGCTAGGATCGAACAAAGTAGGGCAAATGCACACAGTTTGACCGCCCTATGAATGAGCGCGTAGCTTTACTTCCCCCCCCCAAAAAACTTAGGGCGTTTTAACGTGCTCTTTCCACCAGTATCTGGTCATAATCACCATCCATGTGTGCAGTTTTTCAACCGATATTCGCCGCTCGACCTTCCGACATTTCAGCCATTTCGACGGCCTTGTCTATCAAGAACAACGCCTCCATCTTGGTTTTGGCTTTTAGCATAACTTCTTCGCTCACCTGGAAGCCAATTGGCCGGCCTGAAGTGGCATCACCGGAAATATCTTTCAATGCTTCCGGAAGCGGAGCACCCAACTGGTCCACTCTCAAGTCAATTTGATTGTCGTAGATCACCAAGAACACGCCATTCCCCCAATAGGTCGCCACTTTACGCCCTTCCTGATTAGCTGACAGAACTGCTGTGCCAGCTAAAGTCATGGCACTACGGAATTCACTGACCGTGCTCGTCTTATAGATTTGTTCAGCGCCTGTGCATTTAACCGCCACAAGTTTTGCAGCCATGGAGTGCATCGTTGAAAGCTGAATTACGTAGTTCTCAAATTCAGCTAACCCAATGAATCCGGGCAATTCTCCGAAACATTGCGGATCACTTAAGCGAACGTCCGGACTATTGTCAAAACACAACTCAAAATCCGCTTCAGCTTCGAGCACCTCGATTGCGGCTCTGCGTTCCGCTGCCATCCTATACGCGTCGGACAACCTCTGCTTCAGATCAGAGAACTCAAAAGGCTTTGTAACGTAGTCTGTGGCCCCAACTCCGAATGCCTCGTCGATGTACTCTTTTTGTACCATGGCGGTCACCATGATAATGGGCGTGTACGTGTGTTCTGGTAGTTTTCGCACTTCTTCGCAAAGAGTAATGCCGTTCATTTGCGGCATCTGCACATCCAGTAGCAAGCAGTCAAACGCTTCGTTAGGTCTCGACAGTATTTCAATGGCCTCCCGCCCACTTCTGGCGGTGACGACATCTTTATAACCGAACGCGTCCAGAACTCTATCTAGCAACTCCAGGATACTCGGATCGTCATCTACAGCAAGTATACGCATAACTTTTCACCAACCTTTTGCACCTCACCAAACGTTAGGCATTGCAGACTTAAGGCAACGTTTGGCCGGCGCATAAAACACTCAGGGTTTCTTCATCCTCTCTTACGAAGGCGGCAAAACGGTGACATAAGGCGGGCTTCCTTATGTCTGTGCATTTTTTTTAATTTGCACAATATTTTCCGCGCAAGTGCGCATATTGAAAAAGTAAATCCCTCAAATTCTTGATGCCATTTTGATTTTACTCCTATCAGCCGTCACGGCTGCCTCGAAACATTATCGGAGAGCGAGACGGCGCCTGATCCATCGTGGATTCGAAAGGAATACGCAAAAGAAGCTGTCTTTTTTCAAAATGTTGCCAGGCGCGAGGAAATAAATGAAGCCTGCGGGAGAAAATAACAGCCAAGAACTATCTAAAGTTTTTGGTCAGTCAGTAAACTCAACCAAAGGGAGGGAGGAGATTTAGACACACCTATCCATCTATTCGGACAACTACCGCATAGGGTTGTGGACTTGCTGAACTGAATCTTGCCATAAGTGTGTCAAAAATATGAGTAAAATATGGACAGACCACTCAGGTATAAGCAGACATACCCGCTCTCGGAGGGGTTTCCGAAACTAACACCTGCTAACGGGACTTCAGGCGCACCAAGTGCTTTGGCGCGACTAGAAATTTTTGCTGTCAAAAGCAGTCCGCCAACGTCACGTGGTGACATTGGAAATATTCGCGCGACTACACTTAGTTTTCGCAATATTTACGAGTATGGCACCCTGCTGGCAAAATACCTTGAAACCAGAAAGTCAATTTTCATTGACCAGTTAAAGTGGCAAGTTGGTGAAGCTGACGGGATGGAATTCGACCAATACGACACGCCAGCCTGTCGATGGATTGTGTTGCATGAATTCGGTGAAGTTTTAGGCGGTGTGCGACTTCTACCCACGACCGCAGAATGCGGCGTATATAGTTATATGCTGCGCGACGCGCAAAGAGGTATCCTTAAAGGAATACCATCTGACGTTTTATTTATGGACGCCCCGGTAAAGCACTCTGTTTGGGAAGCATCCCGTTTCTTCGTGGCAAAGGATGTTGCATCGTCACGCAGGCTGCTGGTTCAACAGGAGTTGTTTCACCAGATGACTACTGTCGCGATGGAAGGTGGTGCGACCAGCATACTGGGCATCGTCCCCTCAGTCTGGGCACGGTGGTCACGGCGACTGGGCATCAATGCCTCGCCTGTCGGCGCAAAGTTTTCCATCGATGGCACCGTCAGTCAGTCAGTTTTGTTCAACATCCATAAGTAAATGGAACCACTCAGCCACTAGAGCGTCTTTTGTACTCTTGGACGCTCGGCGCAGATTTCTTAGCAACTATGATTGATTTTCAGACTATTGGGAAACCGCGGCTGTTTTGCATGTTAGTGGGGTTTCCAGAATTGATGTTTGGACTTCCAACCGTTGTTCAATTCCGTCGTTTTGCGGTCTTAGACTGCTCTTAGGCACGAACACATTGCCAAAAAAAATGTTAAGAGAATGCGACGGTAGTTCACAACAATAACTGGCAACTCGTCGTTGAAGCCGCTGGCGCCAAATAAAGGTCAAGAAAAAACCCCTTTCTACGACGATTTTCTCCATTTTTGCCGCTGTTTCGACCCACTCGCCTCATAAGTTTAACCCGTTATGAGGATATCGGTGGTTCACCAGTTATGAGACATTCCACATTCGTAAGTGATCGGTTCCAAAAAAAGTTGGAGCTTCGAGCACAAAGAAAGACCGCGCTTGCTGTTCTGGCGGTTGATGATGATCCTGACATTCTGAAATTGCTCCAATCAGCACTTCCTGAACTCGAAAACTGCAAAGTGGTTGCCGCCAGTTCAGCTGATGAAGCGCTTCGGCAGATAGAAGCAGCGGAATCCCCATTCGACTGTCTGCTTGTTGACATTCAGATGCCCGGAACCTCTGGGATAGAGTTGCTTTCGCAAATCCGAAACTTGCCGGACAATCTGGAAACACCTGTTATAATGTTAACTGCTCTAGATGACAGGCAGAGCATCGAGAGGGCATTTTTAGAAGGCGCATTTGATTACATAACTAAGCCCTTCGACTTCTTCGAATTGCGCAGCCGTATGAACGCCGCCCATCTTCTAATGATGGAGAGAAAGAAAACACAATCCTCTTCAGCGTCGATAGAAAGTCTTCGTAGTGAACTGGATTTTAATCAGAAATTCAGTTTTGAAGACCCCCTGTCTATCGACGAGCAGGAACAATGCTTGGGGTATGTCGAGTTCGACAACTATGTGGAGCAGCTTTCACGGGGGCGCCGATTTGACTCCTGGGTTACAGCAATCAAATTTCGCGATGCGGGGTACCACTTTGATCTGAGGGAATTTGGAGATTTTCGGCGCGCTGTTTCCGACATTGGATTTTGCATTCAAAAGACAACACAGGCCGCCGGAGGAATCTATTCCTATCGAGGGAGTGGCGTTTTTCTCGTTATTACACATGGACGGGAACGCACCCTGAATATTCCAACCGAAGCTTTTCTAAACCAGGAACTAAGGACCGTTCTCAGTAACCGATGCGCCTCTGTCCATCTTAAGGTGGTGAAGAGTACACCGGTGTCGCTTCGTTCAATTACAAAGGTTGGAGCATTCGCATCTTTGGACACCGCTGTTAAAATGGTGAATCTTCGTGAGACCAATCTCAGAAAGGGCCTTGTTGCGACCTGCCCCTCGATTTCAAAGCACACGCCGCATCGCAAAGAAATGGCCAACAATAGATTGTTTGATACCGTCCTGCGTGAAATGTACGGCGATGACACTTACCTCACTCGCCGGTAGCAAGCTTTGTCTTTGGCAAAGGCCGACCTCGAACAGAAGTCGAGCACTAGGGTTTAGATATTAACTTTAGTCGCGAACCCGTTCGGCATTGAGGATGAGTGGGCCACTGGTACGCATGGTGAACGTCAAAACTGGTTCCGGTATTTCTGACTCAGTAGTCGAAAAATTTATTCTACGGAGCACCGAAGCCATAAGCACCATGATCTCAGTTTCAGCGTACTGAGCGCCAATGCAGATTCTGGGACCATCTCCGAACGGAATGTACTGACCTCGAGGCAGTGTAGATCCCAGGAACCGTTCCGGCCGATAGTCGTTGGGAGCATCCCATAATTTTTCATTTCTGTGCAAAGAGTAAACTGGGAAAAACAACGCATCGCCATTTTCAATCTTTACCCCTTTAATTTCAAGATCCGCAGCTGCGTCTCTGGCAAAAAACGCGGCGGAGGGATAAAGCCGCAGCGTCTCTTTAACATGCGCGCGCAAGAGTGGCATTGCCTCCAGGTCCGAGAATTCCAATAGGCCTTCTGGGCGAACAGATCGAATTTCTTGTCTAACCCTTGCTTGCATATCTTGGTGCAAGGCCAGCAGATAGTATCCCCAGGCCAATGCGTTAGCGGAAGTTTCATGACCAGCGACGACAAAGGTCAAAAGGTTGTCAACAGTTGTCGCTTCATCTTCGAAATCGGTTTTCAAGGCCTCAATCATGAAATCGAGGAAGTCCAATGGCTCGCTACGGCCTTCGGCCCGACGCTGATCTATGACCCGTCTGGCGAGGTCTCGCATATTAGTAACCGGGGCCAAGCTGCGTAGCCAATTTTTCCGCGGCAACCACTTTGGCAAACCCATTAAATCGAAAAGGGACAGATCAGAAATGTACTCGAAATACTTGATCAGCCCCACTCGTACCTGCTCTGAACTGACTTCCTTATTACCTGAAAAAATCACTCTAGAAATATTCGTCAATGTTGATGCAGGCGCAATTTGTGCAATATCTACAGGGCCTTCGTGTTCCGCCAATGAGTCTGCAATCTCGACACCAGTCTCTGCAAAATGCCGAGCCAGAACCGGGAGGTTTCTGGCGGCGAACAATGGAGAATACCTTCGCCTCTGCTGACGCCATTTTTCCCCTTCTGAGAGTATTAAACCGTTGCCTACAGCCGATCCAATAATGTCTTTGGTGAACTTGGCTTTGGGAAACGAACGGCCCTGTCCGACGAGTAATTCGGTTACCATTTCAGGATCGCAGATATAGTGTATGTTCAAAGGTCCACGAACATAAGTTTCACGCAGAGTTTCTGCCGGGATGACTTCAAACATGTTGCGGCCAGCTGACCTTGCAAACTGAAGCAGTGTCACCGGCTTGGTCGCAAGCCTAGCGGTAACAGGAGCGACAGTACCCTGCCTCAACTTCGCAATTTCAACTGCAGTCAAACCCCAACCCTTTTAGAATTATTCCTTCTTTCGGACACATTAAGGTGAAAAAATTCCCACTTAGCAACGAGATCCTCGATTTTGGGTACCCTGCTCTGCAATTGTGCAAAAATTTGCGGTCTCCTATACCAAAAACTTGCGTGAATCGCCCAACAATCGCGATAGGCGTCAAAGGATTGGTGCCAAACTGTGAACCCAATTTGGACCAACTAAGTCCTCATTATGCCGGTATTGGTACTTTCCAAGCGCGAAAAACGAAGACATTTGGATGACAGCCATCGACGCCAATCTGCCGGACCGGGATTCCGGTGAAACGGAAAACCGGCTTCTGCAAAACATCATAGATTATACTGCCATGAGCTTTGCGCTTCTGTGGCAGCGGCAGGCTATTTATCTGGCCACGACCATTTTGACTGCGTTCTTCTTCGATCCCTTTAACGCCATGTTGTTCTATGGGACGATCCTCATTTGTGAAGTGCAAGATTTATTGCTGGCCAAACGCGTACCGCGCTTAAAGCCAGACCAGCACAAAGCAATAGGTATGATGGTTGTTTGGATTCTGTTGAACACGGTCCTGAGCTCAGCCGCAATCTGCCTGTACGCAGTTTCAGTTGCTTTCGCACAGCCCGCCGGTGGTCACTTTACGCCAATGTTCTTCTTGTTTGCTGCGGCGTTGTTTGCAGCAATGAACAACCATCAGTTTCTGTGGGCGATGATTGTCCGTTTGGCCATGTACGGCGTTTCGTTCATGTTGATTGTCGTCAAGGATATCTGGATCGAACGCCCCGAGCTTTCATCTGAACTCTGGCTGCACTTCTTCACCGTTATCTTTGTAATGTATTTTCTGATCGACTGTTCGATGGTGTTTCTGAAGCTCTACCGCAGGAATTTGGAGCAACTCGAAAAGCTCAAAGCAGAGCACGAAAGAACAAAAGCGGCCTACATTGCAAAGACTCAGTTCATATCGACAGTCAGCCATGAGCTGCGTACGCCTCTTACATCGATCAAGGGGTCACTTGACCTAATCAACACAGGCGCATTGGGTGAAGTTCCAGATTCAATGCAAAGCCTCATACACTTAGCGTGCAAAAACAGCGAACGGCTAGCATCACTTATCAATGATGTGCTGGACATCCAAAAAATGGAGGCCGGTGAAATGAACTACCGTGAAGGAACTATTGATGTACATACGCTGGTTCAGGAAGCGATTTCCGTTAACACCGGTTACACCAGTGCTCACAACGTAGAAATTGTGGAGGACATAAGGGGAAACAAAGATCTGTTCGTTAAAGGTGATGCGTCCCGCCTTCTTCAAGTGTTGGCCAACATGATCTCCAACGCAGCCAAATTTTCCCTTGATGGAGGCGAGATAACGGTCGGATGCGAAAAAGTCCGTGGGAAGATTCGCCTCTTCGTCAAAGACCACGGCATAGGGATACCCGAGGGGTGCCAGGACAAAGTCTTCGATCGTTTTTCACAGATTGACTCTTCCGATGAACGTCACGCAGGCGGTACAGGGCTCGGGATGCACATTTCAAAAGAAATTGTGGAGCATTTTGGAGGAGAAATAGACTACAGAAGCAAACTTGGTGAAGGCACAGAGTTTTTTATTATGCTTCCCGCCATAAGCGGGCATGAAGTAGGTACCGCCGGAGACGAGCAGACCTCACTACCCTGCGCCATGCAATCCAAGCAACATTAGCGGAATCCTACTGAGCAATTTCGATGGCACATCACCGTACTACTTCGAAGCAATCCCATGGTTCCCGAGCGGATTTTCCATGGTAGAGTTAACCCTAAAATCACAAGACCTCGTGGCACACTCGAAACCGCCTGTGGTGAAAAGAGGGATTCTGCGTAATGCCAATGCAACTCCAAAAAGAAAATGCTGTTCCGATCATGCGATCGGAACAGCAAACTCGTTACTAAGTACATTTCCTAAGATGCGGTAGGTTCACAACTTTCGGCAAAAAGGCCTCCTACTTGCAGGCCGCGATATCACAAGATTTATATTAAGGTATGAACTATCCAAGCACTGAGAATTTCTCGTGTTTTGTTCGTTTCCGCTGTTCCAAATGATAGAAACTGGAAACAAAGAAGCCAATGGCCACCAAACTGTTAACGTTTTTCAGCTTACCCATCGATTCGGCACTCTCTATTTGAACTAATTCACTCGTTGTCCTGCGCTTAAATATCCAGCATGTCGAACAACATCGGCTTCGGGGGTTCCCGATTAAGGTTCAGGATAGCGGCTACAACTTCGCGGGCCTCTCCACGGGCTTCTAGGCTTTCCCCCACTAGCCGACGGGTCCAGCTATCGTCGGGGTCCAACCCTTGAACACCCGCCATTTAATGCTTTGCAAGTTGCTGGGCGTCGATGAACTTCTGAGTGGCAGATCTAGTGGCAACCTCAGGTTGCCGCCTGTACGTAAGCAAACGATGCCGTTCAATTTATGCGTAATCGATGCGAAAATATTGCGTAAAGGTCTACGAAACAGTTGAAATTACAGTGATTTTTTTGAGTTTCACTCCGAAAGGTATTGTTTTTATTTTCAATAACTTACAAGATATGGTGCGGTCGAGAAGACTCGAACTTCCACGGGTGTTACCCCACAGCGACCTCAACGCTGCGCGTCTACCAATTCCGCCACGACCGCACTGCCAATGACTTGGTAGAGGGGCATATAGACGGTGGTGAGCAGGATGTGAAGAGGCAAAAAACACGCCGATTTGAATTCCGCGGTGCCATCCATATCTGTACTGCAGACAGCGTATATTTCCCCCTTCCCCGGAGCCCGCCCATGACCGCGCAAGATCCCCGCCCAATTGTCCAGATTGATATCGTCTCAGACGTCGTGTGCCCCTGGTGCATCGTGGGGTTTCGCCAGCTTGACCTGGCTTTGAAAGAACAAAACGTGCTCGCCAATCTCAGATGGCATCCTTTTGAGCTGAACCCCAATATGCCGCCAGAGGGTCAGAATCTGCGCGAACATATCATGGAGAAGTATGACTCGACGGTCGAGCAGAGCCAGCAGGCCCGTGATCGGCTAACCCAGATCGGCGCCGAGCTTGGCTTTTCGTTCAACTTCAATGACGACAGCCGGATGGTAAATACTTTTGCAGCGCATCAGCTGCTGGACTGGGCCGAAACGCAAGGCCGCCAGCATCCGTTGAAGATGGCCCTGTTCGAGGCTTACTTCACCAATCAACAGGACGTATCCCAATCCGAGGTCCTGCTTGATGCGGCCCAAGCGGCGGGGCTGGACCGGGACGCCGCCCAAGCGGCTCTGACTTCGGGCGATCACGTTGCGGCGGTTCGCGAAAAGCAACAGTTCTGGACCAGTCGTGGTGTTTCAGGTGTTCCGTCGATGGTGTTTGCTGGCAAGTACCTGGTGACCGGTGCGCAGGGGGCCGAAACCTATTCGGACCTGTTGCAGCGGTGCCTGACCGAGGCTGCGTGACCTCTTTTCTTCGCACTGCCCCGGCGGTATGGAGCACTTATGGAATGGAAGATCACTGACGGGCTGACCGATTACAATGACGCCGTCGCCTTCATGGAGGCGCGCGTGGCTGCAATTGCGGCCGGAGAAGCGGATGAGTGTGTGTGGCTGCTGGAGCATCCGCCGCTATACACCGCCGGCACCTCAGCCCGGATCGAAGACCTGACCGACCCGGATCGCTTTCCGGTCTTTGAGGCCAAGCGCGGCGGTGAATACACCTATCACGGCCCCGGCCAGCGCGTGGCCTATGTGATGCTGGATCTGAACAAACGCGGCAAGGATGTGCGTCGTTTCGTCAAGCAACTGGAAGAATGGGTGATCGCAGCGCTGGCCGAGTTCAACGTGCATGGTGAAATCCGTGACGGTCGCGTCGGTGTTTGGGTGCGGCGCAACGACAAACCACTGACCGCTTCGGGCCAACCTGCCGAGGATAAGGTAGCGGCGATCGGATTGCGCCTGCGCAAATGGGTCAGCTTCCACGGCATCTCGATCAATGTCGAACCTGACCTCGAGCATTTTTCAGGTATTGTCCCCTGCGGCATCACCGAACATGGGGTTACGTCGCTTGTCGATCTGGGGTTGCCGGTCACCCTGGTGGACGTGGACACGGCCCTGCGGAATACTTTTTCAGAGGTTTTTGACCTCGATAGGGCCTGAATTGATACCCGCGAATCGTTCAGAGTCCATGTGCTGTTAACAATATCGCGATTTTTGGCAGCTCTGTTTCCACATTGGACCGAAATTTCCCAATATTTGCAGTGCAAAATGAGCAAATTAGCCAAAAGCTCACTCAAATAGATACATCCCGCGTATTTGGGAGTAGTATAGACTTACCGTTCTTAGAGTGAGTGGTGTGTTAACCGGTGATCTTGGGTCATCCCGAGTAATCGGAAAGGTATTAGTTAACGAGTCTGCCGTTCCGACCCCAAATCGGAGCGGCAATTCACATTCAACTCTATGGATTCTCTTCTGTATGCCCGAAACGTGACGACCCGACACACGCGCGGTCGATCTGCTCAAGCTCAAGCGTGGTGTGACCAATGGCAAATCGGTCGCGGAGCGAATGTCTGACGCTGGCTCTCACCCCTTCCGCATCAGCCCAGGCCGCCGCGTCCACGACCAGATGGGCCGTTAATGCAGGCTCTCTCTCCTGCATGCTCCACAAGTGGATATGGTGAACCTCGGACACTCCGGGTATGTCCTCGATGGCCGAGGCAACTTCTTCCGGGTCCAGTTCGGGGGGCGCTGCCATCATCAGAACGCGGATCGTTTCGCCAATTTCACTTTTGACATGCCACAGTATGTAGACCGAAATCAGGATCGTGACGGCGGGGTCTACCCATGTCCAGTTGAACAGGATCACCGCGGTACCGGCAATGATCACAGCCACCGATCCCAAGGCGTCCGCCACGTTGTGCAGAAACGCCGCCCGGATGTTCATACTGTCCTTAGCCATCGAGTAAGTCAGCGCAGCCGTGACAAGGTCCACAATCAAAGCCAGCGCCGCAATCCAGACGACCATCCAGCCGTTAACCGGCTCAGGCTCAAAAAACCGCATCACACCCTCGTAGAACAAGTACACCGACAGCACGACCAGAGTGGTGTAGTTGACAAGCGCGGCCACGACCTCGGCCCTGCCATAGCCAAAGCTCATCCGTGGGTCGGCAGGTCGGCGGGCTATTTTGCGGGCAAAAAAGGCGATGACCAACGCGATGGCGTCAGAGAAATTATGCAGGGCGTCAGCGATCAACGCCAGCGACCCTGAAAAAATGCCCCCAATGACCTGTGCCAGCGTCAGGAACATGTTGACGGCAATGGCCCAAGCAACGCGCGCGTCTCCTGCCTCCGGGTCTATGTGATGGTGCGCGTGGCTGTGCCCCTTATGAGAGTGATCATGTGCCATCTGAAATGTTTGTCCCTTGTTACGGCTGCACATTGCATGTAATTCCTCTAGTAACTAGAGGTTCAAGAGCCCTGAGGAAGAAAGATGTATTCAATTGGGTTTCTGTCGCGTCATACGGGTGTCAAGGTTCCGACCATCCGGTTTTATGAAGACAAGGGGCTGTTGCCGCGGCCGGACCGAACAGCGGGTAATCAGCGCCGGTACGACGACACTGCATTGAAACGGCTGCATTTTATTCGCCATTGCCGCGATCTGGGTTTACCGCTGACCGATGTCGTAGGTTTGCTGTCTCTGGAAGGCACGTCTGGCCGCGACCTTAACCAAGCGCATGAAATTGCCGAAAGACAGCTGGCCGACCTGCGGGACCGTATTTCCCGCCTGCGCAGTCTTGAGGCCGAACTGACCCGAATTTCCAAAGCCTGCGATGGCAAGCACGACCATGTCTGCGCCGTGCTTCACGCATTTGGAGATCACAGTGAGTGCGCGGGGCCACAAACGCACACGAAGTAACTACCTCCCAGTTAGCTCAGCGCAGCTTTGATCTTTTCGGCATGCTGCGCGATCAGGTCGAAATCGCCCATCGTTCCGGGTGCCCGCACGGCAACACCATCATGGCGTGGCAGGATATGGAAATGCAGGTGGAACACCTCCTGCCCTCCGGCAGCCTCGTTGAATTGCTGGATCGTGACCCCGTCCGCATCAAACGCTGCGACGACGGCCTTGGCCATTTTCTGGACCGTTGCGGTCACAGCAGCCAGTTGTGCAGGCGTTGCATCCAGAATGTTGCGGCAGGGGGTTTTGGGGATCACCAGCAGATGCCCGTCCGCGCGCGGCATGATATCCATGAAAGCCACCGTATCGTCATCTTCGTATACTCGGCTCGAAGGGATTTCTGCGCGCAAAATCTTGGCAAAAATATTCTCGGGATCATAAGCGGTCATTTCAATTCTCCGATTAACGCGTTGCCGACAGTTCTGCGGCGCACCCTGGCCCGGGTCAAGCGGGGAACGCAATTCCCAGCCGCCCCCTTGAATTCGAGGCGCTGATACCCAGATGAATGCGGAATTTGGTGAAAATTTCGCGGGTCGCCCTCCTGCCCGCGACAATTAATCTTGATCCAGATCAAACTCGACCATTGAAGGTCGTCCCCCCGCAATCTAAAACCAGCAGGAATCCCGCGCGTTGGAGAGGTCCAACTGCGCGGTGCAGTTGCAACAGGAGGCACCTATAATGGCAGACGCAGCCATTCATGGTCACGACCATGAAGACCAGCGCACATTTTTCCAGCGCTGGTTCATGTCGACCAACCACAAGGACATCGGGATTCTATACCTGGTCGTCTCGGCACTTGCCGGTCTGATTTCAGTTCTGATGACTGTTGTCATGCGGATCGAATTGATGGAACCCGGGGTGCAGCATATGTGCCTGGAAGGCTTCCGACTGTTCGGCAGCGGAGCCGAGCTCTGCACCCCTAACGGACACCTGTGGAACGTTATGATCACCTACCACGGTGTTCTGATGATGTTCTTCGTGGTCATCCCCGCGCTTTTCGGCGGATTTGGCAACTATTTCATGCCGTTGCAGATCGGTGCACCGGACATGGCCTTCCCGCGGATGAACAACCTGTCTTTCTGGCTTTATGTCGCTGGTACGTCGCTGGGTGTGGCCTCGTTGCTGAGCCCCGGTGGTAACGATCAGCTCGGTTCGGGCGTAGGCTGGGTTCTGTACCCGCCGCTGTCGACAACCGAAGGCGGCATGTCCATGGACCTTGCGATCTTTGCCGTGCACGTATCGGGCGCCTCCTCGATCCTCGGCGCGATCAACATGATCACCACCTTCCTGAACATGCGTGCCCCGGGCATGACCCTGTTCAAGGTGCCGCTGTTCAGCTGGTCGATCTTTGTCACCTCGTGGCTGATTCTGTTGTCCCTGCCGGTTCTGGCGGGCGCAATCACCATGTTGCTGATGGATCGCAACTTTGGCTTCACCTTCTTTGATCCCGCCGGTGGCGGCGATCCGATCCTGTATCAGCACATCCTGTGGTTCTTTGGCCACCCGGAAGTGTACATCGTGATCCTGCCTGGGTTCGGCATCATCAGCCACGTCATCGCAACCTTCTCGCGCAAGCCGGTCTTCGGTTACCTGCCGATGGTTTGGGCGATCATCGCGATTGGTGTGCTGGGCTTTGTCGTGTGGGCGCACCACATGTACACCGTTGGCCTGTCACTGCGTCAGCAGGCGTACTTCATGCTGGCCACGATGGTCATTGCGGTGCCGACCGGGGTTAAGGTCTTCTCGTGGATCGCGACCATGTGGGGCGGTTCGATCGAGTTCAAGACACCGATGCTGTTCGCCTTCGGCTTCCTGTTCCTGTTCACCGTTGGCGGTGTGACCGGTGTGGTTCTGTCGCAGGCCGGTGTGGACCGTGCGTATCACGACACCTATTACGTGGTTGCGCACTTCCACTACGTGATGAGCTTGGGTGCCGTGTTTGCGATCTTCGCGGGCGTGTACTTCTACTTCTCGAAAATGACAGGTCGTCAGTACTCGGAATTCTGGGGCAAAGTTCACTTCTGGCTGTTCTTCATCGGCGCCAACCTGACCTTCTTCCCGCAGCACTTCCTGGGCCGTCAGGGCATGCCGCGTCGTTACATCGACTACCCTGAGGCATTCGCCCAGTGGAACTTTGTATCGTCGATTGGTGCGTTCATCTCGTTCGCTTCGTTCCTGCTGTTCTTCGGCATCGTGATCTACGCCCTGCTGCGCGGCGCGAAAGAAACACGTCCGAACCCGTGGAACGAATACGCGGACACGCTGGAATGGACCCTGCCTACCCCGCCGCCCGAACACACGTTCGAACAGCTGCCAAAGCAGGAAGACTGGGATAAAGGCCACGCCCACTAATCCCGGCAATATAGACTGACAAAGCCCCGCAGATGCGGGGCTTTTCATTTTTCACGCCTCAAGAATTAAACAACGCTGGCATAGACTTGCCCGAGAATAAGCCGCTAGACTTATCTGCAATAGCCAATTGCGCAGGACCCGGTCGGTCATGATCCTTCACGACGGAATTACTGTACGACAGATGGTCAAGGGCTCCTTTGGCTTTATCTGCATCGTGCTGACATGGACGCTGCTGGTTGTTCTGGCGGACGGGCTCACGACAATCGAGCTGATCTCGAACCCCAGCCCGCCCGTCACCATGCTCGGGCTGGCAGTGGCATTCTTTCTGGGCTTCAAAAACACATCGGCCTTTGCGCGATGGTCCGAGGCGCGCAGCATCTGGGGCGAGATCGTCAATGCCAGCCGGGACTGGGGCAACACTATTAGCAATCTGGTGCTGCCCGACGGCACACCGATTGATCCCGCGCTGCGCGACGAACTGATCGAACGTCACATCGCGTGGCTCAATATGCTTGCCTTTCAGCTGCGCCAGCCCTCGCCGACAGGACGCAGCCGACGCCCATGGATGTTTGGGCACAAACCTATTTCTGACCGAACCGAGTTGCATCAAATGCCCGAATGCTGGCGCGAACGCCAGTTGCCAATCGACTTGGCAAGGCTTGAGGGCAAGAGCAATCGCGCCGCCTATCTGTTGTTTCTTCAGGGCGAAAAGCTAGCAGAATTGGCACGCAGCCGCGGCATTGACCCCTATTGGCACGTCGCCCTGATGGACCGCCTCGCCCGGTTTACGACGACACAGGGGCAATGTGAGCGCATCAAGAACACACCGTTCCCCAGACAGGTTGCCGAGGTCGGTCGCGTCTTCAGTTGGATCTTCATCTTCATGCTGCCGCTGGCGTTCAACGACGAGCGATCAATCATCCCCGGCGCAGATATCTCTGTATGGCAGCTTGTTATTTTCGACTGGCTGACATTCGCGCCGGTTGGGGCGCTGGTTTGCTGGATCTTCTTTGTCACCGAACGCGTCAGCGCCTCGATGGAGGATCCGTTCGAAGGGGATGTGACCGATGTTCCGATCTCGGCCCTGTGTCGCAGCATCGAGATTGACTTACGGCAGATGACCGACTGCGGGGTTGCGCCTCAACCCGCACAACCCATCGAAAAAGTTCTGTTTTAGAGCGACCCGATTTGGCGTGTCCGCAACGCCATTTCAGGGTGCGTTCGATAATCTGCCCAATTTAGGGTATCATGCATCCAGAAACCCTGGGATCGGAGCCGTCAGATGCCCGAAATAGATTTTTGGTTTTCCATCGGTAGCACATACAGCTTCCTGACGATTATGCGCCTGGATGATTGGTGTGATGAGCATGACGCGACCGTCAATTGGCGACCGTTCAATGTGCGAACCGTGATGTCCGAACAGCAGAATATTCCCTTTGCAGGCAAACCGGCCAAATCCGCATATATGTGGCGTGATATCGAGCGGCGCGCCGCAAAGTACCACCTGCACGCCACGCTTCCAGCACCCTACCCGATCTCGGATCTTGCGCTGGCCAATCAGGTCGCTGTGCTGGGTATGTCGGATGGCTGGGGCAAATCCTTTACTCAAAACCTGTACCGCATCTGGTTCGAGGAAGGGATCGAGGCGGGCAGCGAAACCGCGTTATCAGAAGCGCTGCATCGGTGTCAGCAGGACCCGCGCCTGACGCTTGCCCGCGCACGCAGCCCGGACACGATCTCGGCCCTTGAAACCGAAACCGAACAGGCCACAAAGCTGGGCGTTTTTGGCGCCCCCAGCCTGGTCGTTCGCGGCGAGGTTTTCTGGGGCGATGACCGGCTGGACGACGCGTTATCCTGGGCCAGAGTTGGGCACGTCATCTGATCTTTCCTGTTAGACACCGGCAGGTGTTGCGCTATTTTTGCACCATGCCGTATCGATGGAATCAAACCTCAAGTTCCGAGCAAGAGTTGCGCCTGTGGCCGCATAACTCTCTGCCCCCACGCTGGGCGGTGCGTGTGGTGTTGGCGGTCTTTTTGTTTGGCTTGATTCCCCTGATGGCTGTACTTGGTTCGGTTTTGCTGTGGGGTTTGCTGCCATTCATGCTGTTGACCGTTCTGGGACTGTGGTTCGCGATCCAGTCCAATTACCGTGCACGCAGCGTTTTCGAGGTGTTGACCTTGACCAGATCGCAGGCCCGTCTGGTGCAGCATCACCCCCAACGGGGGCAGCAGGCGTGGTCGTGCAACCGCTATTGGGCGCGCCCCGAAATGCACGAGCGCGGCGGCCCGGTCCCGAATTATGTCACACTGACCGGTGACGGTCGCGAAGTTGAAATCGGCGCGTTTCTGTCTGAGGAAGAGCGGATTTCGCTGTTTGATGAGCTCACAAAAAAACTGCGCGAACCTGTCGCGCAGTCTTAGCATCTGGCAAAAGAAAAGGGCTTAGCAGCCGCCGCTTGCCCCAGCGCAAAGCTGGTCTTTGACCATCGGGCCAACCTTGCCGAAATCCATCTGGCCGGTGTAGCGAGTTTTCAGCTCACCCATCACTTTGCCCATGTCGCGGATCGACCCGGCACCGGTGGCCGTGATTGCGATCTGAATGGCTTTGCTCACCTCGTCATCGTCCAATTGCTTGGGCAGAAATTCCTCAATGACCTCGACCTCGCGTAGTTCCCGTTCGGCCAGATCCAAACGGCTGCCCTCTTCATAGGCACGGGCGCTCTCTTTGCGCTGCTTCGTCATTTTACCAAGAATTTCAAGCACCTCTGCGTCGCCGCAGCCTTTGGCTTCTTCGTTGTCAGACGCGCGCGAAGCGATGTCACGGTCCTTGATCGCAGCATTAATCAAGCGCAGCGTCGACAGACGCTCGGCATCCTTGTCTTTCATTGCTTGCTTCAGGGCAGTGTTCACCCGTGATCGCATATCCATATGTTCTGTCCATCCCCATGGCAAAGGAACCCCGACCATATCGAAACAAAAAGCGCGATACAACAGGGGACGCATGCATCTAACTTATTGATTTTAAACAATAGCCTAAAAATTGAATAGACTTGACCCGAGCGGACAACCCCCTTAGGTATGCGCCGGTTTACCTTGCAGGAGAGTCGCGCCATGGCCCAGAACGCCCCGTCCAAGCCCACCGCATGTCTGGCATTGGCCGACGGTACATTGTTCTACGGTATGGGCTTCGGTGCCACCGGCCAAACCGTGGCTGAACTGTGCTTTAACACCGCCATGACCGGATACCAGGAAATCATGACCGACCCCTCTTATGCGGGACAGATCGTGACCTTCACCTTCCCTCATATCGGCAATGTCGGCGTTAACCCCGAGGATGACGAGACCGGCGATCCGGTTGCCGCCGGGATGGTGGTCAAATGGGACCCGACCGAGCCATCGAACTGGCGCTCGGCCGAAGAGTTGAAAACCTGGCTGGCCCGCCGTGGCCGCATCGCCATCGGTGGCGTGGACACCCGCCGCCTGACCCGTGCCATCCGTCAGCAAGGCGCACCTCATGTCGCGTTGGCGCATGACCCCGACGGTAACTTTGATATAGAGGCACTGGTCGCCGCCGCGCGTGGCTTTGCCGGTCTGGAAGGCATGGATCTGGCCAAAGAGGTCACCTGCGCCCAAAGCTATCGCTGGGACGAAATGCGGTGGGCCTGGCCGGACGGGTATAAACGTCAGGAAGCTCCGGTGCATAAAGTAGTCGCCGTCGACTTTGGCGCAAAGCGCAATATCCTGCGCTGCCTCGCCTCGGCTGGTTGCGACGTCACGGTTTTGCCTGCAACGGCGACGGCTGCCGAGGTGCTGGCCCATAATCCCGATGGCGTGTTCCTGTCGAACGGCCCCGGAGACCCGGCAGCCACTGGTGAATACGCCGTACCGATGATCAAAGAGGTTCTAGACGCTACCGATCTGCCCGTCTTTGGCATCTGTCTGGGCCACCAGATGCTGGCGCTGGCTTTGGGCGGCCATACCGTCAAGATGAACCACGGCCACCACGGGGCCAACCATCCGGTCAAAGACCTGGATACCGGCAAGGTCGAGATCACCTCGATGAACCACGGCTTTGCGGTGGACGCCCAGTCCCTGCCCGACGGCGTTGTGGAAACCCACCGCTCGTTGTTTGATGGGTCCAACTGCGGCATCCGCATGACCGATCGCCCTGTCTATTCAGTGCAGCACCACCCCGAAGCCTCGCCCGGCCCACAGGACAGCTACTATCTGTTCGAACGCTTTGCCGAAGCAATGGCAGACAAGAAAGCACAGGCTTAACCACTCCATCGTTTAGTGTTAACGCGCTGTTAACCTTGATTGAGCCACCCTGACGCGGGTCACCGTGTCAGGGTATTTTTATGGTTGAACATAACCTGCAGCAATTCGCGCGCGCCGCGCCGATTTCCAATCGACCGCGGAAACCCCTAGGCACCTGTTTGGTCGAACGTGGATGCATCACCACCGCGCAACTGGAAATGGCGCTGCATCTGCAGTCCAGACAACAGGCCCCGCTGGGCGAGATCCTTGTCGGAGAGGGCTGGATCAGCCGTCAGGAAGTCATGGAAGCTTTATCTGAGCAGACCAACCTGCAAATTGCCGATCTGAAAAACACGCCCCCCTCCCCGACCTTATGTGACATCAAACCGGTCGAGTTCTGGCTGAAGCATAATGTGATCCCGTGGCAACGCATCGGCCCGATCCTGCTGATCGCGACCGCTGATCCGAACCGCTTTGCCGCGGTACGCGCCGCCCTGTCCCACACCGAACACACGATTGCACCGGTACTTGCATCGACCAGTCAGATTGATCACGCGATTGCCAGCGCATTTTCCGACACTTTGGCAAAAGGCGCGGAAACCCGGGTCGACAAGGATCAGAGCTGTCGATCATGGACGCCGACAAAGCGCGCGGGTCCCATCGCGGCCCTTGCGGGGCTTCTTTGCTTTTTTTCAGCCTTTCCTCTGGTTGGTCTGACTGTTCTTTTGACCACGGCCACGGTTTCGCTGCTTATGTTCATGATTTTGCGCATGGCAGGCTTGGTCTCATATCTTATGAGATACCGCCTAGTGTGCCCAACGCCCGAACCTGTCCCGCTGCGATTGCCACGCGTGTCGATGATGGTACCCCTTTACAAAGAACGAGAAATAGCAAGCGCTTTAATAAAGCGGCTACAACGCCTGACCTACCCAAAGGCGTTGTTGGATGTCATTCTGGTGCTGGAGGCCTCAGATGAGGTCACGCGCACCACATTAAGCCGAGTGGATCTACCCAGCTGGATCAGAACATTGGAAGTCCCGGAACTGAATGGACTGACGACAAAGCCCCGCGCGATGAACTACGCGCTGGATTATTGCCGTGGCGACATTCTGGGTGTGTGGGATGCCGAGGACGCCCCGCAATCGGATCAGATCGAACGGGTGGTCCGGCATTTTGCGCGGGCTGACGAAGACGTCGTCTGCCTGCAAGGTGTTCTGGATTATTACAACCCGCGCACAAATTGGCGGTCACGCTGTTTTACCATCGAATACAACAGCTGGTTTCGGATCATCCTGCAAGGCATTGCGAATCTGGGTCTGGTCGTCCCGCTTGGGGGCACAACATTCTTTTTCCGCAGGGACAAGCTGCTGGAGCTTGGCGGCTGGGATGCCCACAATGTAACGGAAGATGCCGATCTGGGCGTGCGCCTCAGCCGCGCGGGCTATCGAACCGAGATGGTTGATACCACCACCTATGAAGAGGCAAACTTTCGCGCCTGGCCCTGGGTCAAGCAGCGCTCGCGCTGGCTGAAGGGGTTCATGGTGACCTATCTGGTGCACATGCGTGCGCCGCGGCGCCTGCTTGGCGACATCGGGTTCAAGCGATTTCTTGGCGTTCAGGCGTTCTTCTTGGGCACTATTGGGCAGTTTCTACTGGCACCGGTCCTATGGCTATTTTGGTTGGCAACACTGGGCTTGCCTGGCCCGTTCGATCCGCTTTTGTCTGATTGGGCCTTCTACACACTCATCAGCCTGTTTCTGGTGGCCGAGATCACCAATCTGATCGTTGGAATGCTAGCCGTTGCAGCACAGGAAAGACGGTTCCTGATGCCGTGGGTTCCAACAATGCCATTGTATTTTCCGCTAGGCGTATTAGCCGCCTACAAAGCCCTGTGGGAGCTGGCCAGCAACCCGTTCTTCTGGGACAAAACTCAGCATGGGCAGGCCCGCGAAGAAGTACAGCCGCACTGACGGTCATTTCTCGCGCAACACCGCATCCTGTTTCAGCCGGGTCATGAACGCCACCGAGATATGTTCTTTCAGCGCGCGCTCTGCCGCCTCTTCATCACGGGCGGTGATCGCCTCGACAATGCCCTTATGCTCACTTTGCGCAATCTCGCCACGGCCCTGAACGGCAAGCGAGGTCGTAGCCATCAGAGCCATTGTGCGGTGCACAAGATTCAGCTGCTGCACCAGATACCGGTTGTGCGAAGCCAGATGGATCTGTTCATGAAACCGCCGGTTGGCCCGCGACAGTGCCGTCGGATCATTCACCAAAGCATCGTCAGCGGCGACCATGTCCTGCAGCACTTTTATCTCTTCCTCGGTGGCGTGTTTCGCGGCCAGCTTTGCGGCCAACCCTTCCAACTCGCGCCGGACCACATAAAGTTCGGCCATTTGGTTGTGATCCAATGAGGCCACGATCAGTGATCGTCCGTCACGCTCTAGCAGGGATTGCGTCTCAAGGCGCTGCAACGCTTCGCGGATCGGCGTGCGGGACACGCCAAATCGTTCTGCCAGCTCACTTTCGACCAATCGGTCGCCGGGCTTGTAAACGCCCACATCAATCGCTTCGAGAATAAGGCTATAGGCGTCTTTGTTGGGCTGACGGGATTGCGGCATGGGGTGTTATTTCTCCTCGTTCGGACATGTCTATCCGCCTCGGGCCAGTGCAATCAAGTGTAGCATTGAAAACCTGTGCATGGCGGCCTAAACCCAACCCATGGTCAAACCTTCCTTTTCGCACGTCACCCAATGGGTGTTCGACCTCGACAACACACTGTACCCGCCTCATATGCAACTATTCGACCAGATCGAGGTGCTGATGACGGACTATGTGGTGCAGGCCATTGGCGTCGACCGAGCCGAGGCGGATCGTCTGCGCTCGCACTATTGGCGGGAATACGGCACCACGCTGGCTGGCTTGATGGCTGAGCACGACCTGGACCCCGAACCCTATCTGTACGCCGTGCATCAGGTGGACATGAGCCATATGGACCCCGACGCCGAGTTGGCCGACCACATCCGATGCCTGCCTGGCCGTCGCATCGTTTACACCAACGGCAGCGCGCCTTATGCCGAACGTGTGCTAAAAGCACGCGGCCTAAGCGGTTTGTTCGATGCGGTTTATGGCGTAGAACACGCGGGCTATCGTCCAAAACCCGAACAGGCCGCGTTCGAGGCGATCTTTGCACAGGATGGCATCGACGCCGACAGGGCGGCCATGTTTGAAGATGATCCGCGCAATCTGGCTGCTCCGCACGCGATGGGAATGCGCACTGTTCACGTCGCGCCCGAGCAGCATAAGGCTGAGCATATCCACCATCATACCGACGATTTGACCGCGTTTCTGGCCCGCCTGCGATAGGCTGTCACACTGCGACGATCTGCACATTCTGCAGGTGCATCATCGACCCTATATGCGCCTCAGCGACGAACAGAATCGGAGACCCCATGAGCGCGATCGAGATGCCCGGACGCCTGCCCATCTGGCAGCGCCTGTTGTTTGCAGTTCCCCTGTTTGGCTGGCTGGCCAAGGATGCCGCTCATGCAAAGGGCGCAGATTGGGGTTATACAGCGGCCGCGATTTTCAGCATGTGGGGCTGTTCTGCCCTGTTGTTCGGTCTGCCGGGCCTGTACATGCCAGCCGTGATGATGGTGCCGGTGATGTTCCTGATCCTCATCCTGATTTCACGCGGCTGACACGCGGGACAGGATGTCACTTGGCACCCGATGCAGAACCGAACTAGGTTCTGCCCAACACTCGGAGGCCAAGGTCATGAAAGACAGCTGTGACATCCTGATTTCAGGCGGCGGAATCGCCGGTCTGACCGCTGCGGCAGCCTTTGGAACCGCCGGGTTCGACGTTATTTGTGTCGACCCGACGCTCCCGATAACCGAGCGCGACGTGGACGGCTCTGATTTGCGGACCACCGCCTTTTTGCAACCGGCGCACGGCTTGTTAGAGCAATGTGGGTTGTGGCAACGGCTGGACGCACACGCGGCCCCCTTGCAGATCATGCGGATT
This sequence comes from Ruegeria sp. CDSC054, assembly GCF_059610645.1. Classification (NCBI taxonomy): domain Bacteria; kingdom Pseudomonadati; phylum Pseudomonadota; class Alphaproteobacteria; order Rhodobacterales; family Roseobacteraceae; genus Ruegeria; species Ruegeria sp. CDSC054. The sequence goes on from NZ_JBXWOA010000001.1 coordinate 697,804, forward strand.
GTGGACGCAGGTGGAGATGTTCCTGAACCCCGCGTGGTACGCGATTTCAACGCCGCAGATATTTCGGATCTGCCCTTCGGCTGGAACCTGCCCAACTGGCTGTTGCGGCGCGAGATGGTGGCACGACTGGCCGAACTGCCCAACGTCGATTTCCGCCCCGGTACTGGCACTGTCAGTCTGTTCACCCGCACTGCCGAAGCGCGTGTCGGCCTGAGTGACGGCAGCCGCATTCGTTGCAAACTGGTGGTCGCCGCTGACGGGCGCAACTCTCCCATGCGCGAGGCGGCTGGGATCAACGTCCATACCACGCGCTATGGCCAGAAAGCATTGGCCTTTGCAGTCACACATCCCATCCCGCACGACAATGTTTCGACCGAAATTCACCGCTCGGGCGGGCCGTTCACCCTGGTCCCCCTGCCCGATTGGCAGGGGCAACCGTCTTCGGCGATTGTGTGGATGGAGCGCGGACCCCGCGCGGTTGAGTTGCTCAACACCGAGCCCGAGGCGTTTGAAGCGTTGATGACCGAACGGTCCTGTGGGTTGTTCGGACCGTTAAAACTGGCTTCGCGCCGGACCATCTGGCCGATCATCAGCCAGTCAGCAGAACGTCTGGCTGGCGAGCGAGTCGCGCTGATGGCAGAGGCCGCCCATGTGGTGCCGCCAATTGGTGCACAGGGATTGAACATGTCGCTGGGCGATCTGAGCAGTCTGCTGGAACTGGCGCAGGCCCGTCCTGAAGGTCTGGGCGATGCGCAGATGCTCGAGGCCTATCACAAGGCTCGCCACACCGAAATCGAGATGCGGGTCAAAGGCATCGACCTGTTGAACCGCGCCTCGATGATCGAGGCGCGGCCGTTAAGGGACGTCCGGGCAATGGGGCTAAATGCGCTCTATTCTCTACCGGCTGTTCGCAAGACCTTGATGCAAATGGGCCTCGGCGTACGCTAAGGCCCGAATGGTTTCACAGAACCTGATCCAGCACGCGCTTGAGCCGTCCGATGGTGCCGTCGACGTCGTACAGTTTGTCCAGACCAAACAGACCAAGGCGGAAGGTGCTGAACCCTTCAGGCTCATCACATTGCAGCGGCACACCTGCTGCGATCTGCATGCCCAACGTCGCAAACTTCTTACCATTCTGAACATCCGGGTCCGAGGTATAGCTGACCACGACACCCGGCGCGCCAAATCCGTCCGCTGCTACCGAGACGATGCCCTTGTCCCGCAGCATCGCCCGCACTCCATCGCCCAACGCCCATTGGGCGTCCCGCAGCTTGTCGAACCCATAATCGCGGGTCTCGACCATCGTATCGCGGAACGCCTTCAACGCATCCGTTGGCATGGTCGCGTGATACGCATGCCCACCATTTTCATAGGCTTGCATGATCTGCCGCCATTTTTTCAGATCAACGGCAAAGCTGTCGGACGTCGTCTCCTCCAACCGCGCTTCGGCACGCTCAGATAGCATGACAAGGCCCGCGCAGGGCGATGCGCTCCACCCTTTCTGGGGGGCCGAGATCAGGACATCCACACCAGTGGCCTTCATATCGACCCAGGCACAACCCGACGCGATGCAGTCCAGCACCATTAACGCCCCAACCTCATGCGCTGCCGCGGCCATGGCGGTCACGTAAACGTCGGGCAGAATGACCCCGGCCGAGGTCTCTACATGTGGGGCAAATACAACATCCGGACGCTGTTCACGGATTGTTGAAACAACCTCGTCAATCGGTGCGGGGGCAAAGGGCGACGGGCTGGAATTGCCGGTTTCACGGGCTTTGAGAACCGTCGCTGACGCCGTCAGATCACCGGATTCGATAATCTGGCTCCAGCGGTAGGAAAACCACCCATTCCGAACGACAAGTACATTGGCGTTGCGTGCAAATTGCCGGGCGACGGCCTCCATCCCATAGGTGCCACCACCAGGGATAATCGCCACACCATCCGCATTATATACATCCTTCAACAAGCCCGATATGTCCCGCATCACCTGTTGAAACTGCACTGACATGTGGTTCAGAGACCGATCCGTAAACACGACCGAGAACTCTTCGAGCCCAGAGGGATCGACGGTGTCCAATAGCGCTGGCATGGTTTGTCCTTTCAAATTGTCGTCAGCGGCCTCGCGACCCGGGTTAATTTGCCGAGACCCGTACTGAACCCGAATATCTGGCCTAAGGGAACTAAAAACAAAACACTCAAATGATATTTTGTTGGTCGAATCTGGCAAGAAATGACGCCAATTAGTGTCAGCCGCCCTTTACACTCTGACGTGTTTCTGACCAGATGCACTCACTTTGCAGAAGAAAGGTATTTCGACAGGTGAATGCGCATAAGCGGATCAGTTTTCAAGTTGTACGGGACGAAGTCAAACGGCGGATCGAAAGCCGCATTTGGCCGCAGGGATCGCTTCTGCCAACCGAAACACAGCTTGCCGAGGAATTCAATTGCGCACGCGCGACAGTGAACCGTGCCCTGCGCGAGCTTTCTGATCAGGGATTTGTCGAGCGCAAACGCAAAAGCGGGACCCGGGTCAAAAAGGAACCCAGCAAGCATGCAAAGCTAGAATTTTCTTTGGCTCGTCAAACGGTTGAAAGCCAAAATGCAACCTATCGGTACTCGCTGGTTGAACGCAACGTGGTCGCAAGCCCCGGTTGGCTGGCTTCGCAGATCGGTGTATCCGCTGACATTCGCGTCCTGCAAGTCATCTGTATGCATTATGCCGACAACCGTCCCTTCCAGTTGGAAGAACGTTGGATCAACATAGATGCGGTGCCCGAAATCGAACATGCCGATCTGACCAGCCACGGCCCGCATGAATGGCTATTGAACGCCTCTCCGTTTACCGAGGCTGAAGTCTCCTTTTGCGCGATCTCCGCGGACGGACGATTGGCGGAATTCATGGGAACCACCCCCGGAACGTCGATGATCCAGCTAGAGCGCACGACCTGGAAGAACGGAAATCCGATGGCATTTGCCCGGATGACGCACCATCCGGGATATTGCATCCGCACGCGATACTGAACGGGCTTATCCGATCGGTCCCGGCAAACGTTCCTCACTTAGCAGAACGTTGGCTTCGACATCTCCTGCGCCGGGCAAGGTCATGATCCGACGGCGCAGGACCCGCTCAAAATCGGACAAGTCGCGGGCAACCACCCGCAGGCGATAGTCGTACAGACCCAGCACATGCTCGACGGTCTGAACTTCTGGAATAGCACTGACGGCACGCTCAAAATCCTCCAGACTGACCTGACCCTTGCGCGCCAGTTTCACGCCAAGGAACACGGTCACACCAAAGCCCAACGCCTCGGCATTCAAGCGCAGCCGGCGACCTTTGATAATGCCCGAGGTTTCCAGCCGGCGGATGCGCCGCCATGTCGCGGGTTGTGACAATCCCAGCTTACGTCCCAACGCCCCCGCGCTTAGCGAAGCATCCTGCGCCAGCGCGCGCAGTATCTTTCGGTCAAGTTCATCCAGATCGGTCATACCGGCAGCACCTCTTCGCTTTTCACCCTCGCGATATGCATCAGGGCCTCGATATCCGCGATATGCGGCAGGGTCAGAATGCGGTCGCGGTAGAGTTGTTGATAATGCGCCATGTCCCTGGCTATCACCGACAGGCGCACATCCACCCTGCCCAGAAATGTTTGCAATTCGATCACCTCGGGCACTTGCCGGGCGGCGGCAGTAAATTCGTCAAACGCGCGCGATTGGGTCTTGTCCAGTGTGACCCGCAGCGAAACCTCGACCGCGTACCCAAGTGCCGCCCAGTCGATCACGGCCTCCTGCCCTTGGATGATGCCTGCGGCCTGCATCTTTTCGACCCGGCGCCAGCAGACACCCTGGCTGATACGGCAACGCTCGGCCAGTTCCGCAGCAGTCAGGCTGGGATCGGCCTGAAAGTGGCGCAGGATTCGGCGGTCTATGTCATCAAGCATGAATTCTTCGCATTTACGGTATTTCGAGAATTATTCTTCATCTTTTTCACAAATACTCAAGTACAACCCTATCGCCAATACAACATTCGGCAGGTAAAACCCTCGGCAATCTAACCAGAAAGGACCGGCGACATGCGCGTCTATTACGATCGCGATTGCGACATCAACCTGATCAAAGACAAGAAAGTGGCAATCCTGGGCTACGGCAGCCAAGGCCACGCCCACGCACTGAACCTGCGCGACTCAGGCGCGAAGAACCTTGTCGTCGCTCTGCGCGAAGGCTCGGCATCCGCCAAAAAAGCCGAAGCCGAAGGTCTGGAAGTCATGGGCATCGCCGAAGCGGCAGCCTGGTGCGACGTCATCATGTTCACCATGCCCGACGAACTGCAAGCCGAGACCTACAAGAAATACGTACATGACAACATCAAGCCCGGCTCGGCCATTGCCTTTGCCCATGGCTTGAACGTCCACTTCGGATTGATCGAGCCGAAAGAAGGCATCGACGTCATCATGATGGCCCCCAAAGGCCCCGGCCACACCGTGCGCGGCGAATACGTCAAAGGCGGCGGCGTGCCTTGCCTGGTTGCCGTGAACAACGACGCTACCGGCAAAGCGCTGGAAATCGGCCTGTCCTATTGCTCGGCCATCGGTGGCGGCCGCTCGGGCATCATCGAAACCAACTTCCGCGAAGAGTGCGAAACCGACCTGTTCGGCGAGCAGGCCGTTCTGTGCGGCGGTATCGTCGAACTGATCCGTTGTGGTTTCGAAACTCTGGTTGAGGCAGGTTATGCGCCCGAAATGGCCTATTTCGAGTGTCTGCACGAAACCAAGCTGATCGTTGACCTGATCTATGAAGGCGGTATCGCGAACATGGATTACTCGATCTCAAACACTGCCGAATACGGCCAGTACGTCACCGGCCCACGGATCCTGCCCTATGAGCAGACCAAGAAAGCGATGAAAGAGACGCTGTCGGACATCCAAACAGGGAAGTTCGTGCGTGACTTCATGCTGGAAAACGCCGTCGGTCAGCCGACCATCAAAGCGGCTCGCCGCCACAATGATGAGCATCAGATCGAGCAGGTTGGTAAGAAACTGCGCGACATGATGCCGTGGATCTCTGCTGGCAAGCTGGTCGATCAGGAAAAGAACTGATTCCACCAAGCGAATGCGAAAGGGCGGCCCATCAGGCCGCCCTTTTTTGTCCTTACCCCAAGCCGAGACGCAGATGGTTCAGCACCCCACATCCCGCGATTGGAGCGGCGTTATCACCCTTGGCCTGATCTGGGGCGGTACGTTCATGGTCGTCACCATGGCGCTGGAAGGGTATGGACCTATCACAGTCGCCACCGCGCGGACGACGCTGGGCGCAGTAATGTTGCTGGGGCTGATGGCCGCTACAAACCGCAAGCTACCCTCGGGGTCGACCGCCCTGTGGGCTTCGGTCATCGTGATCGGTATCTTGTCCTCGGCCCTGCCCTTTGTTCTGCTAAGCTGGGGGCAGCAATACGTACCGTCCGCCTTCGCGGGTCTGTCCATGGCCGCAATCCCTCTGATGGTACTGCCGCTGGCGCATTTCTTTTCGGACGAGCCCCTGAACCTGAGAAAATTGGTGGGCGTGATCCTTGGATTCTGCGGTGCGTTGGTGCTGATCGGCCCCGGCTTGGCGCAACTCGGCCACGGGTCGGAACCTTTGGCGCAACTGGCCTGCATCGGGGCCGCCTTGTGTTATTCTCTGGCGTCGATCTTCACCCGTCAATGTCCGCCCATTGATCCGGTGGTTCTGGCCGCCCTGACCCTGCTGGTCGGCGCAGTAATCCTTTTGCCGATCATGTTCGTGACCGAAGGCGTCCCCACGTGGGAAGGTACCCGCCCAAGCATTGCCATCATCGTTTTGGGGTTGGTCCCTACGGCATTTGCAACACTGCTGCGCGTATCCGTCATTCGCAGCGCAGGATCGGTCTTTATGACGCTGGTGAATTACCAGGTCCCGATTTGGTCCATGGTGTTCGGCGCATGGGTTCTGTCCGAAGCGTTGCCGCTGCGCTTTTTCGTGGCGCTGGCCATGATCCTGACCGGGCTGGCCATCAGCCAGTGGTTCAGCCTGCGAAAGATGTTGACTGGGCGCTAGCCTGTGACGGCCTCGACTTCGGCAACGATGCCGTCGACAACCTGGGTCAGCAGCGCATCATCTTCACATTCCGCCATGACGCGGATCAGAGGTTCGGTACCCGACTTGCGGATCAGCAACCGCCCCTGCCCGTTCAGCCGCGCCTCAGCGTCAGAAATTGCAGCCTGCACGCTGGCGGCCTCAAGCGGGGCTTGTCCTTCGCCATAACGCACATTCTTCAGCATTTGCGGTACGGTTTCGAACTGCACCGCCAATTCCGATGCTTTGCGACCCGTATGCACCATCTCCGCCAGGAAATGGAGGCCCGCCATCAGGCCGTCACCTGTGGTCGCGTAATCGCTCATGACGATGTGGCCTGATTGTTCGCCGCCCAGATTGAACCCGCCTTCGCGCATACGTTCAACGACATAGCGGTCCCCGACGCCGGTGCGCTCCAGACGCAGACCATGGTTTTCAAGATGACGTTCCAGACCTAGGTTCGACATCACCGTTGCAACCAACGCACCGCCTTTCAGGCGGTCTGCCTCGGCCCAACTGGTCGCCAAAAGCGCCATCAACTGATCGCCATCCGCGACCTGACCATTCTCGTCGATCATGACGACGCGATCGGCGTCACCATCCAAACAAATCCCGACATCTGCACCATGGGCCACGACGGTTTCGGCAGCCAGCTGCGGTTTGGTCGAGCCACAGTTGAGGTTGATATTCTTACCATTCGGCGTGATGCCGACCGGGATCACCTCGGCACCCAGTTCCCACAAAACCTCGGGCGCCGTGCGGTGCGCGGCCCCATTGGCGCAATCGACTACAACTTTTAGCCCATCCAAACGCAAGTCACGCGACAGCGAAGATTTGACGCGTTCACCATATCGGAATCGCGCATCATCCACCCGTCTGGCACGGCCGATATTCTGGGCCTGCGCAGGTTTGACACCTTCTTCGATCAGCCTTTCAATCTCGAGCTCCGCCTGATCAGACAGCTTGTATCCGTCAGGGCCAAAGAACTTGATACCATTATCTTCGGCCGGGTTATGGCTGGCCGAAATCATGACCCCCAGATCTGCGCGCATCGACCGTGTCATCAGACCGACAGCGGGCGTCGGAACCGGCCCAAGCAGCAACACGTTCATCCCGGTCGAGGTCAATCCGGCCGTCAGGGCGTTTTCCACCATATAACCGGACAGGCGCGTATCCTTACCGATCACCACACGGTGAACGTCTGATTGGTCACGGCGAAAGTAACGGCCAGCGGCGGCCCCGATGCGCAATGCCATTTCGGCCGTGATTGGATGGGTATTGGCGGTACCCCGCACCCCATCGGTTCCGAACAGCTTGCGCATAATGTCACTCCGTCATTTCTTGCCTGCCTCCGCCTTACCGGACGGCGACCCAAAGGCGCAAGGCCTGAGCGGTTTCAGCAACATCGTGCACGCGCAAAATTTGAACGCCTTGTGACAATCCAGCCAGCCCGACGGCGATTGATCCCGGCGCGCGGGCGTCCTTGCGCGGCTCTTTGCCTATTTGTCCGATAATACCTTTGCGGGACACGCCCAACAGGATCGGACAACCTAAACCATGAAACAGGCTGATCCCCTGCAGCAAGGCCAGGTTATGTGCCTCGGTCTTGCCAAACCCTATGCCCGGATCAATGATAATCTGATCCCGATCCAACCCGAGGTTTTCGAGACGATCCACCTGACCTTCAAGGAAATCGTAGACGTCCAGCAGAACGTCGTCATAGGTCGGATTGTCTTGCATCGTGCCCGGATCGCCCTGCATGTGCATCACACAGACCGGAGCGCCAACTTGCGCGCAAAACGGCCCAAGCTGTGGGTCGAAGGTAAATCCTGTTACATCGTTGATCAGCCCTGCTCCGGCCTCCCACGCGGCTTTGGCGACGGCGAATTTGCGCGTATCGATGGATATCAACGCATCAGTGCGGGATTTGATGGCTTCGATCAGGGGGCGGGTCCGGGCGATCTCTTCATCTTCGGGCACGAAGGTTGCGCCGGGTCGGGTCGATTCGCCGCCGATATCCAGAATGGTTGCGTCTTGTGAAACCATCTGTTCAGCCGCAGATTGGGCCGCGCTGACCGAATTGTGCACACCGCCATCCGAGAAACTATCTGGGGTCGCATTCAGAATGCCCATAATGTGCGGGCGATCCATGGCAAGGCCCGCAACATCGGCACGCGGACGCGTCAGTCGGTCCAGCGCATCACCTGGTACATCCTGCACGGCAATGATCATTGGACGTTCTTTTCGGCTTAACCGTTCAACATGGGTAAACCAAAGCGGCTGGCCAGCTAGCGGCACTGAACCCGGCGGACGGTTCGGACCATGCTGAACCAGAGGTCGAAAATAAGCGGTCACAGTTGTGCCTGATCCACCGAGATCGCACGCAAAGGGGTTTCAGGGGCGTCGGGCAGCGCGCCGCCGATCACCATCATCTCACTCGCCTCAAAAGTGGCAGCAAACCATGCCGCCAGCGCGACCGCATCCGAAGGTGCCGCCGATTGGCCGTCAACAGCATCCAGCACGATTTTCGAGGGCGCCCAGACGCAAATCTGACCATTTTTCATGGCCCAATCCAGCTCAGTCCGCGTTGAAACGACGACACAGCGGTGATCGCGGGCAGCTAAAACCCAGGCATTCTGTTCAATCGCCAACAGATCAATTCGGCGTTGGGTCATCGCGTGGCCAGTCTGTGAAACAGGCATATCCGCCGCACCGACGCACAGGATTAGGGGTCGTTCGCGGTTTTCCAACTGATCGATCCACCCGGTCAGATTGGGCGAGGCAATGGCCTCATTCGACAGGAAAGCCAGACGGGGATGCGGGCGTTCCTCTTCGACGACGTCGTGGTGAGTCTTGTCTTTTCCGCGCACGATCTCGACACCCAAAGCGCCAGGACCACGATCCAGTTTTTCTATTCTGACAAAAGCTCTTACGGCCTGCGGTTCAAGTAAAATTCGCTCGGCCACCCGGTCTGCCAAAGTCTCAAGCAGGTTAAGACGTTCCGCCGCAAGCTCATACGCGATCGCCTCAGTCACCCGGTCATAAGACAGGATGCGATCCACGTCATCGTCGATGGGATCACTCAAGGGGCGAACCTCGACCACGATGTTAAAGCAAATCCGCTGGGTCGTTCCACGCTCGGCCTGAAACGCGCCGATTTCAACCTCGACGATATGATCACGCAGAGAAATACGATCCAACGGCCCCCGGGCAGCGGTCGCTTCGGACCGCTCGGACGGGTGCGCAAAGGCAAGACGGATTTCAGAGCTCATACAGGCGGACCTTTTCGGGCTTTGTGGACGTGTTTGCCCAAAATAAACGATGCGCGGGCGTATAACACCGCAACATGCGTCTTTCCAGCCATCGAATGCGGCGTCAGGTTACGCGGAACCAGCTCATCATACCCGAAGCAGCGTGTCCCAGCATATGGCAATGCAGCAGCCAGTCTCCCGGATTGTCCGCGACCAACGCGATCTGACGGGTCTGGCCCCGGTCCACCAGCACGGTGTCGCGCCAAGGCCCCAAACTGCCATCCGGCAGGATGAGCCGGAAGTGGTGACCATGCAGGTGCATGGCATGAGGGAAAGCGGTTTCGTTCACAAACTCGATCCGGTGCACCTGACCCAGACGCGCATCCAGAAACGGATCCTTGGGTCGTTCCGCGTATCCGTTCAACGCCCAGAACCGGCCCAGTTGAGCCAGCTCACGGCCTGTCAGGTCCTGATCGCCAAGCTTGGCCCCTTCCAGCCATCGCATCGCACCGCCCTGCAGGGACATACGATGCAGCGGTGCGTGATCATACTGAAATTCAGGCATATTGTTCGCAGGCAATGGTTCAATACCCTGCCTTTGCGATATGGAGGCCTCGGAAACTTGAAAGCGTACCAAGCCATAGCCGCCGTCCCGCTCGATACTGGCGAGACCCGCGACTTCCCCGGACGCGGACGTTACATCCACGACAAGGTCCGCCCGTTGTGCGGGCGCAAGTGGGAAGCTGTCCTCTACAGGCAATGGAACTGCCAGCGGCATCCCATCCAAAGCCACAATCCAACCTGCAAGCCCGTCCAACGCCAAATCAAATATCCGAGCGTTCGATGCGTTGATCAGACGTAATCGCAATCGTTCCCCCGATCCAACAGGGTATGCCGGATCGAAACCGCCATTGACGGACACCAGATTACCCAGCCGCCCCGCATGGCTAAGATCGTGCCCATTGTCAAAATCGTCCACGATATGCGCTGTTTCCGGGTCCAGCCGCCAGTCGTCCAGCATCAGCGTCAGATCCTGATCAACATCCGGCGGGCTGGATTCTTCAACAATCAGAGATCCATAGAGACCTCGGGCAACCTGTTCGGTAGACCGGTTATGCGAGTGATACCAATAGGTTCCTGCATCGGGTGCAACAAAGTCATAGTCGAAGGATTGGCCCGTCTCGACCGCGTCCTGCGTCAACCCCGGCACGCCATCCATGGCGTTGTCGATCCGAATTCCGTGCCAATGCACTGCCGTCGGTTGAGACAGGTTGTTTATTAGCTTGCGACTGACGCGCCCGCCCTGAAGCAACCGGATGTCGACACCGGGAACGCGACCGCCATAGGTCCAAACCGGCGTAGCTGGATATCCGTCAGGCGCAATCTGTTGCACCGCTTCTTGCGCAACCAGATCGGAGCTGGCCGCATGCGCCACCTTTGGCAGCAAGGCAAGCGCGGTCGAAGTTTGCAGAAACCGTCTGCGGGATAACATCATGGCGGACCTCCTGGTCCGCTACATAAGGCAGAAAACGCCCCGCGCCATCAAGGTTCCAGCGCGGGTGCGTCAATCAGTTGCTCGCGGTCCGATAGTTGTGGCGGTAGAAAATGTGAACGCCGATCCGGGCCGTTTCTTTGTAGACACGCGACCATGACGGGCGCACCGCCTTGGTGTGGTAATGGGTCGCCCCTTCGGTCAGCCCGACGCCAACGCCGTCGATTGCCGCACGGGCAACCTTGGACACACGCTCATAGGCTCTTTTCTCGCGAATAACTTCTTTCTGACCATCGCAGGTGTAGGTGAACTGGCATTGGTACTTCTTACCGGTTCCCTGCTTGATCACCCCGCACAGCGAACTTGGAAAGCGGCTACTTTTGACCCGATTCAGGATCACCTCGGCCACGGCAAACTGACCGCGAACGCTTTCGCCGCGCGCTTCGAAGTAAAGCGCCTCAGCCAGACATTTGAAATTCTCGTCACCAGCGGCAGTCGGCAGTTGATCCAGCCAATCCTTGGAATAGGACACCTGTTGCAGCACAGGTTCTTTACGTGGCTTAAACAGGCCTAAGTAATCACGAAACTTTTGCCCAGGCAATTCGCTCCGGGTTACTAGTTCGCGTTTGGCAGATTCGGTGGCTTCCCTCTCGGCGACGGAAACACTCGGCAGCACGGTTGCCGCCAATGTGGCAACAGCCAATATGTATCGTAGCATCAGATAACCTCGCACAGGCACAATTAGCGCCGTACCCTCCCCCGGCGGGCGCGATGAGGCTCATACCGAATTCAAACGGCGACGTCCAGTTCTGACGGAAAAGCAAGTGGAAAATCGCCGTTTCGTCAACAATATTTGACGACGGCGCTTTCTGTTACCTACTAATTCTAGAGTGCCGCCCTTCTGTCAACCCCCAAGTCTGGACGAAATCGCCAGTTGAGCGGCAGCCAGCCGAGCGACGGGCACCCGGAAGGGCGAACAGGACACATAGTCAAAGCCCAATTCCCGGCAAATGGCGATTGATTCGGGGTTCCCGCCATGTTCGCCGCAAACTGACAATGTGACTTCTGGTTGTGCTTGCCTGCCGCGTTCAGCCCCCAGTTTAAGCAATTCGCCAACTCCGTCCGCGTCCAACACATGAAACGGATCTTCGACAAAGACACCCTGCCGGACATAAGCCGACATGAACCGGCCTGCGTCATCGCGGGACAGGCCATAGGTCATCTGCGTCAGGTCGTTGGTTCCGAAACTTAAAAACGCGGTTTGCGGCGCGATCTCGGCTGCCCGCAAACAAGCCCGAGGGGTTTCGACCATCACGCCCAGCCGGTACTCAAATTCCTGCCCGCGTTCAGCGGCGACGGCTGCCGCCACGGAATCGATGCGCGCCTTGACCAGCTCGACTTCGCGCTTGGCAGAGACAAGCGGGATCATCACCTCGGGCACCACCGGTGCCCCGTCTTTGCTGGCTTCAAGCGTCGCCTCGAAAATCGCACGCGCCTGCATGTCGTATATTTCGGGAACCGTCACGCCCAGACGAACTCCGCGCAGGCCCAGCATCGGGTTGTATTCGGTCATGGCGTCGACCCTGCGTTCGACATCTGAGACCGGCAGGTCCAGCGCTTCGGCAAGTTCGCGTTGGCCGGTGCGCGTGGTCGGAAGAAACTCGTGCAACGGTGGATCGAATAGACGGATACAGACAGGCTGGCCTTCCATGATCCGGAATAGCTGCGCGAAATCATCGCGTTGCATCGGCAGCAAGCGTTCCAAGACCGCTTCGCGACCGGATGAGGTCTGCGCAAAGATCATTTCGCGCATCACGATCAGGCGGCCGGGGTCAAAGAACATGTGCTCGGTCCGGCACAACCCGATCCCTTGTGCCATGAAGTTCCGCGCGGTTTGCGCGTCTGCAGGTGTGTCCGCATTGGCGCGGATGGCAATATCCCGCTCTGCGTCCGCCCAGCCCATCAGGGTCTGGAAACAGTCATCCAGCGCAGCCTCCAGCATGGTCGGTTGCCCAGCCAACACCTGACCCGAGCTACCGTCGATGGTCAATGTGTCGCCTGTATTGAATACCCGCCCGTCGGGAGCCATCAGCTGTTTTTTCTTTGTCTGAAACCGCATCTCGGACGCGCCGACGATGCACGGCAGGCCCAAACCCCGGCCAATCACGGCCGCGTGGCTGGTCATGCCGCCCTTTTCCGTCAGGACCGCCACGGCGGCATGCATACCGCGCACATCTTCCGGGGAGGTTTCACGGCGCACCAAAATGCACGGCTCTCCCCGCGCGGCGCTTGCCTGCGCCTCGGCCGAGGTGAACACGATCTTGCCGGTCGCAGCACCCGGACTGGCGGCAATTCCGGTGGTCAGGATGTCCCGTTCCGCATCAGGGTGAACCTGTCGGTGCAACAGCTCGTTCAGGGAATGCGGATCCACCCGCATCACCGCCTCTTGCGGCGGGATGATCCCGTCTTCCGCAAGCCGCACGGCGATGCGCATCGCGGCCCGGGCACTGCGTTGCACCCGTACACCGTCCAAAATGTGAACGTGGCCGTTTTCGATCACGAACTCGACCTGCATTTCCTCGCGCAGCTTGACCCGCATCAGCGCTGCATGCGTCTTGAGGTCCGCAAAAGCCTCGGGCGCGACATCTTCCAAAGACACTCCGCGCGGGTCCTTTTCGAGGTACAGCGCCGCGACGCCTTCCCCTAGCGCATCCCGTCCCTGACTTTGACTCAGATACCGACCGGTGATCTGAGGCAATCCAGTGGTCGGGTCAATCAGTTGCAGCACGCCCGATCCGCATTCCCCCTGCCCAACGCCAGGGATCATCTCCTGGATCACAAGCCCCAAGCCTGCATCCGCTGGTGCACCCTTGGCCTGACGCAACAATCGGGCCGAGGTGCCCTCCCATGCGCGTGCCATCGAACGCAGCACGGCAATCAGCTGCTCACCGCGATCCTGCGGAAAGGCTTCGTCAGTCTCGTCTTCGTAAGCCCGCAGAGATTCCTGCAGCCCCTCACGGCCATCTGCATCGATCTCGTCAAACACATCCGGGTCCAGCCGCGCAACATGAACCGCGTAGCTTTGGACAAAGCGCAGATACAGCGCAGCCGCGGCCTCGACCCCCATCGAATCCGACAGGTCAACATAGCGCGCGTCATTCATGCCGATGTTCAGGATGGCACCCGGGCCGCCCCAATCGGGATCTTCTGAACTGGGCCGGACACACAGCAGCGCGGTCTGTTCAAACTGCTCAAGAACAGCGGCCAAATCCGGCACCTGCCCATCCGATATCTGATGCACCGCATCAAACGACAACGCGACCGTTCGTGGAACCGGCAGTTCCAGACGAACCAGACGTTGCAGACATTTCGCCCGCCCGCCATGCGTGTTGGCAGCAACGGGCGCTTCGGACGTGATAAGCGTAGTATGCGGATTATTCTGCACTGCGGCACCTTTTGATTTCACCGCAGCATAAGCCCCTGCACCAATGGCGCAAGGGCGTTCTGGATCAGCCTTCGATGCGGCTCAGATCAGCAACACTGGAGCAGACCTGACGGATCTGGCTTAGCAGGTTCAGGCGGTTACGGCGCAGGATGTCATTGTCGGTATTGACCTGAACATCCTCAAAAAACGCATCCACCGGGCCGCGCAGGTCGGCCATGGCCGACATCGCACTTGGGAAATCCTCGGCTTTCAGCGCCGGGTCGATCTTGGCCTGTGCAGCTTCTAACGCGCCGAACAGAGCCTTTTCACTGTCAGTCTCCGCAAATTTGATATCAGCGCCATAGGAATACTCGACCCCGTCCTTTTCCTCGGCCTGGGTCAGAATATTGTTGGCGCGCTTGAACCCCTGCACGAGGTTTTCGCCATCCTCGGTCGCGATCACGGCATTCAGCGCGCGGGCGCGCTTGACCAGCAGGTTGAGGTCATCATTGCCGTCCATCGCGATGCAGGCGTCGATGATGTCGTGGCGAATGCCCTCGTCGCGGAGGAAGGTTTTGAGTCGGTCGTGGAAGAAGGAGAGGAGATCGTCGGACGCGTCCGGGACTTTCTTCTCCAACCCCAGAAATTCAGCGGTCGGCTTGTCGCCGAGATTGTCTTTGACCGCTTTGAAGGCTGCACCGAAGACGCCGTGATCCGCGATTTCTTCCAGCAGGTCCTCGACATCTGATTTCGGCAACGCGTCATTGATGGCACCCTCTGCCCGAACCAACTGGCTATCAAAGAACCGATCCAATCTTAGACGCAAATCGTTTTCGAGTATCAATCGCGTCACGCCCAACGCCGCGCGGCGTAGGGCAAACGGGTCTTTCGATCCCGTGGGCTTTTCCTCAATCGCCCAGAACCCGGTCAGCGTGTCCAACTTGTCGGCCAGCGCCACAGTTACTGACAACGGCGCGGTGGGCACATCATCCGACGGCCCCAACGGCGAGTAATGTTCCTGCGCCACGGAGGCCACGGCGGCGTCCTCACCGGCGGATTCGACGTAATATCGACCCATAAGCCCCTGAAGTTCCGGGAATTCATAGACCATCTCGGAGCTTAAATCGGCCTTGGCCAGACGCGCGGCTTTCGCGGCCTGATCTGCATCCGCTCCGACCACCGGGGCCAGTTCACGGGCCAGTGCGGCGATACGGTCGATCCGCTCGGCCTGTGTGCCCAGCTTGTTGTGGAAGGTAACGTTCTCCAGCGCGCGGGTCCATTGGGCGATATCCGATTTGGCCACGCGCAGGTCGTTCTCCCAGAAGAACTTGGCATCCGCCAGACGCGCCGACAGAACCTTTTGGTTGCCTGCCAGAATGGTCGCGCCATTATCGGTGGTTTCGCGGTTTGCAACAGTAATGAACTGTTCGATCCGGCCGGTTTTGGGATTGCGGACCGAGAAGAATTTCTGATGCTCCTTCATCGAAGTCTGCAGCACCTCGGGCGGCAGTTCCAGGAACTCGTCGTCGATCTTCCCCATCAGGACGACCGGCCACTCGACCAGGCCGGCAACCTCGGCCAGGAGGCCCGCGTCATCGACCACTTCCAGACCCGCCGCAAAGGCAAGGTTCTGGGCGTCGTTCCAAATATGCTCAGCGCGTTCTGCAGGCGACAGCACAACGAACGCGCGTTTCAGCTTGGCGGCGTAATCCTCAAAGGAAGACACGGCGAACCGACCCGGCGCCATGAAACGATGACCCTCCGTGGTATCGCCGGACGTGATGCCTTCGATTTCCATCGGCACGACCTGCGCGCCGGTCTCATCAGTCAGGATGCACAGGATCGAGTGCAACGGACGCACCCAGCGCAGACCGCCACTGCCCCAGCGCATGGATTTGGGCCAGGGGAAGTTGCGGATCGTCGCCTCAAGCACCTCGGCCACGATCTCAGCCGCCGGACGGCCGGGCTTTTCGATAGTGGCGAAATAAACCGCGCCTTTGGGAGTTTCACGCTCTTCCAACTGATCGCGTGTCAGACCTGCGCCCCGCAGGAAACCTTCTATGGCTTTGTCCGGCGCGCCAACTTTCGGACCCTTGCGTTCTTCGCGGATCATCGGGCTTTCCGAAAGCAACCCTTCGACCGCCAGTGTCAGACGGCGCGGCGTCGTCAGAGAGGCAGCAGAGGCATATGTCAAACCGGCCTCGACCAAACCATCGGTGATCCGCTTTTTCAGGTCATCGCCGGCACGGGTCTGCATGCGCGCGGGGATTTCCTCGGAAAACAATTCGATCAGCAGGTCGGGCATTTTCTGTCCTTAGAAATTGACGATCGTCTGAATGACGATGGCATTAGCGATATCCACAAAGAATGCGGATACAAGGGGCAGCACGATAAAGGCAATAGGCGAAGGACCATATCGCTTGGTAACGGCGGTCATATTTGCGATTGCGGTCGGAGTCGCGCCCAGGGCGAAGCCCCCGAAACCTGCGGCCAGCACGGCAGCGCGATAGTTTGAGCCCATGACGGGAAATAGAACCCAGATCACGAAGGCGATGGCAAACAGTGTCTGGGCGGACATGATGACCACGATTGCCAGACCCAGTTCCGCGATGGTCCACAACTGCAGGCTCATCAACGACATCGCCAAAAACGCACCCAGCGAGAATTCCGAGATCAGCGCCAGTGAGGGTGTACGTTCAATCGGTGGACGGTTGGGGAAAAACGTTGCACGCAGATTTGCGATAACGATGCCCATGATCAGACAGGGCACAAACAGGGGCAGCTTCAGACCAGCGGCGCTGATCACCTCTCCCAAGAAATACCCCGCGATAATCGCCAGATTGAGAAACAACAAGACCCGCATGATTGTGACATGGTCGATCTTTACCGCCGTTTCGTCGGGATCCATCGGCAGGCCAACGGTGTGGTCCTCATCCGGGCGCGCGGGGCTAAGGTTGCGACCCTCAACCAAAAGCCTTGCGATCGGTCCGCCAATCAATGCGGCCAGAACAAGCCCAAGTGTTGCAACGGCAACGCCTAGCTCAGTTGCGCCGTCCAGGCCGGTGGCCTCGGCAACCTCGGGGGCCCAGGCAATCGCAGTTCCGTGCCCGCCGATCAGAGATGCCGAGCCGAACAGAACCCCAGCCTGCGCCGGATACCCGAACATAGACGCCCCAATTGCCCCGATCCCGTTTTGCGCGACAATCGTCGCCAAAGTCAGGATCAAAAGTAAAAACAGAGGCTTGCCGCCTGATATAAGGTCAGAGAGCCGCGCGTTTAACCCGATGCCCGCAAAGAACACCACTAACAGAAAATCCCGTGTGGCAAGGTCAAAGGACAGCTCAAGATCGAAGGCCAGATACAATATCAGCACGACCAGTGAGGCCAGCAGGCCACCCGTGACAGGTTCGGGAATGTTAAACTGGCGTAGTGCGGCGACGCGCGCATTGATCTCGACCCCCAAAAGATACACCGCAAAGCCCAACGTAGCGGTCAGGAAATCAGGTATCTGCAGGGTCTCGGCGGTCATCATATCCTCAATTCTGTGGCCGGTCCGGGCATTCTTCGCCAATCACGGTGCCGTCATAGGCCTTTTCGCCGCAATTGTTCAGCGCGTGCCAGACATAGCCTTTGCCGCCATTTGTAACGGCAACAATTCGGTCAACGCCAAAGTGGATGTTTTTGGCGCCCAGAAAGGCTTTGGCCTCACCTGATTTCAGTGCATCCGCCACCGCCACGGCGTCAAAGCAATCGAACCATCCGGGCGCGGTCAGCGGCTCTGCATTCTCGACCGCGACATGGGTTTCCTCAATCTGCGCAAGCGTCAGATCCGTTTCGAAACAGGCACGGTAGCGGATGGGTGAGCTGTCCGCGTCAATCGCCTGAAACGCACTGTAGGATATAGGCGTGGGCGCCTCGGCCCCTTCCGTCATCAACATGACATCCTGCCCGGGCTTGGATTCCACGTCATAATAAAATCCGTATATCTGCAGGTAATACATCCCAAAACCGGCTACTGCCGCCGAGATCAGCACTATGATCGCAAGCACTTTTCCTGTCATTGTCTTTTCCTTTTGCTCACGATGCCTCTTTCACGATCGGTAAAAATAGGACAGGTTCCAATTGATTACAGGCCGGAAAGAGACTTTTGAAATGGACAGCACCCTTGCCGTAGGATTCTTCGGAGCGCTTTTTGCGATCATGAATCCAATCACGAACCTGCCAGTATTCCTTAGCGTCACCGACGGCCTTGCCCCGGCTGAGCAACGCAAAGTGGCTACAAAGACGGCCCTCTACTGCCTGATCCTTGGCGCATCGTTTGCGGCTGTGGGAAGTCAAACGCTCAGCCTGTTCGGCATCAGCGTCGATGACCTGCGTGTCGCGGGTGGTCTGGTCGTTCTGATGATTGGCCTGAACATGCTGAACGGAAAGCCAAGCACGTCGCATCACGGAACCGAGGGGGAACGGCAATCCTACCCCGAACCTGATACGGTTGCCTTTTATCCGCTGGCTTTTCCGATCCTTGTCGGGCCGGGCACAATCACCACGTTGATCCTGTATGCAAGCCACATCCATAAACCGGTAGATGCCATTGTTTACGCTGGCGTTTTCCTGGCCGTCCTGCTGTTGCTGTTCGTGACATTCTGGAACGCCGCAGCCATTGCCAAACGTCTGTCTGACAATGCTCGTGTTATCATGAGCCGGTTCATGGGCATGATCCTGTCGGCCATCGCAATCAGCATGATCGCTGCTGGCCTTAAGGTTTTGCTGCCCGGACTGGCCTGAGCGGCGCATCAGGCCTGGAACCCGGCGGCCTCGGTCAGCAGGAATGCGTCTGCGCATTGCTTCGCCAAGGCCCGCACGCGGCCGATATAGGCCTGACGTTCGGTTACCGAGATCACGCCCCGCGCGTCCAGCAGGTTGAACACGTGACTGGCCTTGATGCATTGATCATAGGCCGGGTGGGCCATGATGATGCGCTTGCCGGTTTTCGGGTCGTCATGCTCTTGTGCCAGAATGGCGGCGCACTCAGCTTCGGCTTCTTCGAAGTGGCGCAACAACACTTCGGTGTTGGCCACGTCAAAGTTCCAGCGGGCGTATTCTTCTTCGGTCTGTTTGAAGATGTCGCCATAGGAAAGCGGGCTTGGTGACTGCGGATCATTGAATGGCATGTCCATCACGTGATCGATACCAAGTACATACATCGCCAGACGCTCCAGACCATAGGTCAGCTCGCCCGAGACCGGTGCGCAATCATGGCCACCGACCTGCTGGAAATACGTGAACTGGCTGACTTCCATGCCGTCGCACCAGACTTCCCAACCCAAACCCCAGGCACCCAGAGTGGGGCTTTCCCAGTCGTCTTCGACAAACCGGATGTCATGCAGGTTCATGTCGATGCCGATGGCTTCGAGGCTGCCGAGATACAGGTCCTGCAAATCCGGCGGGCTGGGTTTGATCAGCACCTGATACTGATAATAGTGCTGCAACCGGTTGGGGTTCTCGCCGTAGCGTCCGTCCGTCGGACGGCGCGAAGGCTGCACATAAGCTGCGGCCCAGGTTTTCGACCCCAACGCGCGCAAGGTGGTCGCCGGGTGGAACGTGCCTGCACCAACCTCCATGTCATAGGGCTGCAGAATAGCGCAGCCTTTCGAGGCCCAATAGGTCTGAAGCCGCAAGATAATCTCTTGAAAAGAACGTGGTGCGCTGGACTGGTCGGTCATGACATTCCCTTTGGACGCCACTGCGCCCGGTTCCGTTGGGTTTTGCCCTTCCTATGCAAGGGGCCGTTGGGCGTCAACGGGCGGCAAAGCCTATGCTGTCACTGCGCAGCCACACTGTAAATTCCCCGTATTCCGGGCATGGCTTTCGGTACGTGAGTTCGCGTAGGGTCCGGCAAAGATAAAACACTGCGGACACGGGCAGACAATGACTCGCATATTCACGGCAATTTTGTTTCTTTTTCTCATCGGCGCGCGCGCTGTTTTTGCACAGCAGGACGCAGGCGTCTGGGTGCAGGTCGAAGCGCAGCCCTCGCTGCGCGAAGCGCAGGAACGTGCGCGGGTCTATGCCAGCACCCTACCGGACGTAAACGGGTTTCGCTTGAACTCTGGTTGGTATGCCATTGTTATCGGGCCTTATTTACGCAACGATGCGGAACAGGTTCTAAGCGTTTACCGCGCCGAGGGGCAAATCCCTGCGGACAGCTACATCGCTTTTTCCAGCGCATTGGGACAGCAATTCTGGCCGGTTGGAGAGAACATTCTGGACCGGGGCGTCGTGACGCCACCAGTTGAATCCCAGCCTGAACAGCCTGCTGTTGGCGTAACCCCGCAGGCCTCGGACGAGACACGCTCACAAGCGTTGCAAAGCGAGCGTCTTCTAAGCACGCAGGAACGCATGAATTTGCAAACCGCCCTGCAGGCCGCGGGTTTTTACAATTCAACGATCGATGGCGCATTTGGCCAAGGCACGCGGCGCTCCATGGGCGACTGGCAACGGTTCAACGGCTTTGAAGCAACCGGCGTTCTGACGACCGCACAGCGCAAGGCGTTGATTGACGATTTTAATGCCCCCCTTCTGAGCGTCGGGATGGAGCGTTACTCCGACCCGCAGGCCGGTATCGATTTGGATCTGCCGCTGGGTGTCATCGCATTCGACCGTTATGAGGCCCCGTTTGTTCACTTCAAAAGCACAACCGATCTGGACGCCAAGGCCCTGTTGATCAGTCAGAAAGGCGACAAAGCCACGCTGCGCGCCCTTTATGAGGTGCTGCAATCGCTGGAAATCGTTCCGCTCGATGGCCCACGGCAGCTGCGTGGCGACAGCTTTACGCTGGAAGGGCGCGGTAATGGGATCGTGACCTATAGCGAAGCACGGCTGGACGATGGCCAGATCAAAGGCTTTGCACTGGTTTGGCCCGAGGGTGACGATGCCCGGCGCGCCAGAGTGCTAGCCGCAATGAAGAGCGGCTTTACCGCAACTGGCACCGTGCTGGACGCCGCAGCGGGTGCCAATGCCGAGCAGCGGATTGATCTGGTGTCCGGACTGCAGGTACGCACACCGCGCCTGTCCCGTTCGGGCTTCTTTGCTGATACCAGCGGCACGGTCCTGACCGTATTTGAGGCAGCGGACAGCTGCACACGCATCACGCTTGATGACGATCAGGAGTTCCAGGTCGCCTTGTCAGATGCAGATCTGGGCGTGGCGGTTCTGCGCCCCAGCCGCAATCTGGTTCCGGTCAACGTGGCAGAATTCAGCGCCGATGCGCCGCGTATTCAATCTGAGATCGCGGTGTCGGGTTTCTCGTATGAGGGCGCCTTGGGCGCACCGACGCTCACCTTTGGTCAGATCGCTGATGTGCGTGGCCTGAACGGAGAAGACGGCGTGAAACGTCTGGCATTGGCGGCCCAACCCGGCGATGCGGGCGGACCGGTTTTTGACGGCAATGGCCAGGTTGTTGGCATGCTGCTGCCAACCCCGACCGAAGGACGCACCCTGCCCGCGTCCGTCAGCCTTGCTGCAACGGCCAACAGCCTGAACGAAGTTCTGGCCAAGGCGGGCGTGTCCGGTCAATCGGGTCAGCCGACGGCGCAAATCTCGCCCAATGAACTCAGCCGCCGGGCGACCGGAATGACCGTATTGGTTCATTGCTGGGATTGATCTCTGCGCCAAATCGCACAAAGCGCCGCTCGTCCGAGCGGCGCTTTTTTGTTGGCTAAAGGATATCCGGCGTGACACGGATCAGTGTCGGGACCGGGGCCGTAAAGGCGGCTCGGACCGCCTCTTGCATCTCGGGCAAACTGGAGGGCGCAGAGGACAACGCGCCAAAGGCCTCGGCGAGTTTGCAGAAATCCGGGTTCCGCGCGACAACCGCATTTGGGGCGATCTGACCTCGGACCATGCTGTCCTCAATCTCTTTGAGCTTTCCGTTGTCCCAAAGAATAATCGGCAGAGACAGGCCCAGTTCGACTGCTGCCCCAAGCTCTTGCATCGTATAGTGAAAACCGTAGTCCCCGGCGATCACCGCTGTAGGCTTGCCTCGGCGCGCCACAGCCCCGCCAATTCCAGCCGGCAGCGCATAGCCAAGCGTGCCGAACCCGGTCGGATGGTGCCAGTGATAGGGATAGCCCATATCCCAAACCTCTTTGGCGACATAAGCGAACTGGGTCATGTCAGAATAGATCATAGTGTCGCCGGGCATCGCCGCGCGAAGGGCATCCAGGACCGGGACGATACCTGGCCGTTCCGCATCCACTTCGGCCCGCCAACGGCGGCGCGTGTCAGCTACGTCCTCCGCTGTCCACCCCGTTGCAGGTTTGACATGATCAATGGCAGCCCAAAGTGCATGGGCAAAGCTTTCCCCGTCAGCTTGCAGCTTGACCGCTGCGCGATGCTGATCCGACAGCACCTTCGGGTCCACATCTATACGCACCAGATTGCCCGTGTGGCCCAATGTGCTTCGCCACAAGTCGACCTCGCCCAATTCCGCGCCCACGACGACCACAAGATCGGCCGAGGCGATAACATCAGCGCTGCCCGGTCGTGGCAACATGGCTCCATAGTCCAAGGCATAGCCCAACCCCGCCATTCCGCGCCCGGCATACGTGGTGAAACAGGCCGCGCCCAACTGCGTCAGGATTTGCCGCCACAGATTCGACCGCGCGCCCCCACCCAGAATAAACAACGGGCGCCGTGCGATGTTCAGCATGGACATTACCGGAGCCAAATCCGGCGGCAAAACTTTTGAGCGCAAACCAGGTTGGTGGGGAAACGGTGCAGGATCAGCATCGGCCTCAAGCTGTGCAATCGGCACTTGGATGTGTTTTGGGCGTGGGCGGTTGAGTTCGAACTCCTCAAAAGCACGCTCGACCAGATTGTAGGCTGCCTGCGCCGTATTGGCCTGATGCGACCAGTCCGTCACGGTCTCAGCTGCGGCGCGCTGGTCTTTCATCTGGTGCAACTGCCCGTGCACCCCTTGCGTTTCATCAAGGCACGAGGACATCACCAGCATCGGGACCGAGTCCGCATAGGCCTGCCCCATCGGCGTCATGATATTGCACAACCCCGGTCCGGTGATGACATATGCAACACCCGGCTTGCCGGTCGCACGGGCATAGCCGTCGGCCATGAACCCTGCCCCCTGCTCGTGCCGGGCCAGCACATGGGTGATTCCGGCCTCTTCGATCCCGCGATACATTTCTTGATTGTGCACGCCGGGAATACCAAAGATCACATCCACTCCGCGATCCCGCAGCATATGCGAAAGCTGCGCACCAAGGGGTCTTTTCATCAATTCCTCCAGAACTGGACAGTGAAGAGTGCGTATACGGCCAAAAGCTCAAGCCGTCCCACCAGCATTCCGATTGAAAGCAGCCATTTCGCGGTGTCGCTGAGCCCTGCAAAATTGCCGGCCGGTCCGATTTGGTCTCCCAGTCCCGGCCCTACATTGGCCAGCGCTGTGGCCGCCCCGGAGACGGCAGTTATGAAATCCAATCCCGTCAATGCCAGCGCCCAGGCCAGCACGCCCAACGAGAGCACGAAAAACATGAAGAAGCTCATAACCGAGGTCAGGACGTCCGGACCAATCGAACGGCCATCATATTGCGGCTTAAAAACCCCATGAGGTGAGCGGATGCGGCGGATCTGGGTCTTGATCGAAGCAAACAGCAGTTGATACCGGAAGATCTTGATCGAACAGGCGGTTGAACCCGCGCAGCCGCCAATCAGACCGATCAGGAAGAACATCATGATCGGGAAACTGCCCCAACCCATGTAGTCGACGCTGGCATACCCGGTACCCGAAATGATCGAGGTGATATTGAACAGGGATTCCCGAACAGCTTGTTCCCAATGATGCGGGAAAACGGAGGTCAGAAAGACCGCCATAATGACCACCAGCACAAGAATGGTCGCCAGAAAGGTCCGTATCTGGCTGTCGCGGAAAATGGACCTCGTATTGCCATTGGCGAATTGGACGTAGCGCACGAAAGGCAGTGCAGCGAGAATCATGAAGACAGCGGCCGCATATTCTGCTGGGCCGGAAAACGTGCCAAAGGACGCGTCATAATTTGAAAACCCGCCCGTTGAGATCGTCGTCAGGGCGTGCACCACGGCATCAAAGAAGCCCATTCCCAGACCTGCATAGACCAACGCGCAAACAATCGTCAGAAAGACATAGATCAGGGAAATCTGGCCCGCGATCTCTTGCGCCCGTGGAAGAATTTTCCCCATGGTTTCAAATCCTTCCGAGCGGAAGATTTGCATCCCCCCGACGCGAAGCTCGGGCAAGAAGACCATGGCCACGACGATGATGCCGATGCCGCCCAGCCATTGCAGCAGGCCACGCCAAAGCAGCAACCCCTGTGGCAGGTTATCGAGGCCGGAAATCACGGTCGAGCCTGTCGTCGTCAGGCCCGACATCGCCTCGAAATACGCATCGACAAAGCGCAGTTCGGTCTCGCCCAAAAGAAACGGAATGGCGCCAAAAAATGGCAATGCGACCCAGACCCCTGTGGTCAGTAAAAAGGTCTGACGGATCGTCAGACCTTCGCCTACTCCGTTCGAGCAGCTCATTGCCAGAACGACGCCGGTCAGAATCGTTATGACGCCGCTTTCGAGAAAAACGTGCCACTCGCCCCGGCCTTCGATGAAGTCCGCAAGCATAGGCAGCAGCATGGTCGCCCCAAGAATGGCGACCAATAGGCCAATCACATATCCAACCGGGCGCATATCCGTCATGAGGCGCAGCGTTGGCGCGCCTGCACGACTGTGTCAAGCCGGTGTCGGGTTTTACCCGTCCGTTTTGCGGGCCGTTGTTGGCATCGCGGGCGGATTAGACGGGGCGCGCGGGCGACGTGCCGGAGTTGCCTGTGCCCCCTCGAGCTTTGTGGCAACGGCTTTTGCAGGCGCAGGCTGCGCCGCGACCGGCTTGCCGGGTGCTGGTTTCGCCGCGACCGGCTTGGGTGCGGCCGGTTTGGCCGGGGTCTTCGGCGCAGTGGTGTTTGCTGCCACAGGTTTCGGCTTGGCAACCGCTGCCGGTTTTGGCACAGGTGTTTTTCTAGCAACGGCAGGCTTTGGTTTGGCTGCCGCTGCGGGTTTGGCCGCTGGCTGCCCTTTGGCGACGGCAGGCTTGGCGGCAGGCTTTTCTGCAACTTCGGTCGATTTGGCTGCAACCAGAGTGGGTTTGGTTACAGCAGCCACCGTTTTGGGCGCGGTCGGCTTGGGTGATTCGACCTTAGGTTTTGCGGCGGCTTTCTTGCGGGCTACAGGCTTGGGCTTGGCCATCACCGCAGGTTTTGCCTTGGCAACCGATTTGGCCTTCGGCGCGGGTTTTGCCGAGGGTGCAGCCGGGGCCGGAGCAGCAGCCGACGCGTGCAAGGCACTAACCGACACAAACGGCAGCTCCATCGCCGAACGGGTCAAAATCTGCATAATTTTCATTTGGTTGCTAACCGCATAGCCGGCCATTCGGATGGCCGCAGCCTGAAATTCCAGCGGTTGGGAAATTGGATTCATACTTTAGTTCTCCTCTGAAAGCGATGCAGCCTGCAAAAGAGTGAATTGAGCTGCCCGTCCCGATTTTTCGGGCGGATCAAGCAGTCACGAAGTCCTGAGCGTCGCACGTCTCAGCTTCCTTTCAGAGTGGCAGACGCACGAACAGAAATTCGCCTGCCACGGCTGCATTCCACACCAGTGTTACTTGAAGGACTGTGCAAATGCAGCACGAATTGCCGCGCTGCGGCGGAAAACCGCTCTTAGTCTAAAAATGATACTTTGTTGATCCACCCCGCCCTGTCTACCCGACGTGGAACAGGGTGGTGAACAGCCGCGGGTCCAGGCTGGGTGACACAAAGGTCGGACCTTCGGTCAGAACCGACACCGCATCGTGGCTGTGCAGGCTTTCCTGATGGCTTGCGACCACGCGGAAATCGCCAATATGGTGATCGGCCAGCAATTCGGCACAGAACAGCCGGGCGGCGTCTTCGACAAAGATCGGATTGGCCGCGTTAAGCTCGGCAAATGCCTGTTCAT
The DNA here is from genome assembly GCF_059610645.1 of Ruegeria sp. CDSC054. Taxonomy (NCBI): domain Bacteria; kingdom Pseudomonadati; phylum Pseudomonadota; class Alphaproteobacteria; order Rhodobacterales; family Roseobacteraceae; genus Ruegeria; species Ruegeria sp. CDSC054. The sequence goes on from NZ_JBXWOA010000001.1 coordinate 724,091, forward strand.
CCTCGCGTTTGACCATCACCTGCGTTTCTGTCGGAACGGCACGGCGGCACATGGCAATCAGATCCTCGAACCACAGGCAATCCGTGTCGCAGTCGACCACAACAGATATCCGCGCCACTGAACGTTGCGAATGCGGTGTGGCCAGCTGTCCACGTGTTGCGCGTGCGTGCTCGCTGAGTTCCAGCGAACAGGGACATGTTGAGGAATAGACATAGTCCAGATGCATGATCTTCTGGCGCACTCCGCCCTGTTCAACCAGCTCAAGTGCGATGTCGTAATACTGGTACCCTTCCAAACCGGACCGCAGGCTTTGCACACGGTCGGGATAGGAAAACCGCATCTGGATACGGGCGTCAAAGCTATCCAGATCAGTCATATAATCATTCAGCGCGGCCTCCATGACTTCAAAGCTGAACGTACGCTCGGCGTGTTTGTAAAACGAGCGCATGATCCGGGACATGTTGATGCCCTTCTTTTCGGCATCCAGACTGACAGTCCCGGTCACCGAGGTCTCAAGCGTCAAGTCATCGCCGCGCTTGCGATGAAAGCGGATCGGCAGGCGGAAGTTCGAGATACCAACATGCTGGATTTGTTGCTTTGCGCCCCGGATCAAGCTGGACGGGCCATTCTGCAGGTCCGGCAAGGTCGCACGATACGCGCTGTCGACCGTGAACCCATCAGGGTATTCGCGCGACAGGGACGGATAATTCACGGGCACCAGACCAGGCACAAGGCGCGCAATCGCCGGGTCGAGCTGGCTGATCTCGGCCTCGGTTGCGGACTCGGCCCATTTGCGCAGCGTCTTCAGAGCGGCTGCGGCTTCGTCATTGTCGGGCGTGTCCTCAATGTCGCGGGGGTGCACGTTCATCGATCGGGTTCCTCGGTTGGTCGCCGAACCTTGTTTGTATTCGGCTTGCTTTCCAGTGTAGCTTTATACGCTGAAAAACACAGCCCGGATCGAAATTCGGCGAAAATCGCATGACTTACGTCATTTTCACCTAGTTTCGACCCGGTTGTCAGTAAACCGCTGCCGTTAGTTAACGTTGCGACACGTCCAGCGCGTGTTTGATGTCTGCAAGCAGGTCTCCCGCATCCTCCAAACCGACAGAAAAGCGGATCAGGCCCGGTGTAATGCCCAATTCGTCCTTCTGATCGTCACTCAAACGCTGGTGCGTCGTCGTTGCGGGGTGTGTTGCGATTGACTTGGCATCGCCCAGATTGTTCGAGATGACAGGGATCGTCAGCGCGTTCAGGAATGCAAACGCTGCGTCCTTGCCGCCCTTGATGTCCAGCGACAGAACAGTTCCGCCTTTGCCACCCAATTGGGCTTGGACCAACGCGTTTTGCGCATGGGTTTTCAGACCCGGATAAAGCGTCCGTTCCAGCGCCGGATGCCCCTCAAGCGCTTCTGCAATGGTCTGCGCCGTCTCGGCCTGAGCGTTAACGCGCAGCGCCATCGTTTCCAGACCTTTCAGCATGACCCAGGCGTTGAACGGGCTCAGCGCTCCGCCGGTGTGTTTCAGATAGGGCTCAACCGTTCCCCGGATGAAATCCTTGGTGCCAATGATAACGCCGCCCAAAGCGCGCCCCTGCCCGTCGATATGTTTGGTCGCAGAATAGACAACAACATCCGCCCCCTGTTCGATTGCGCGCGAGAAGACGGGCGTGGAAAAGACGTTATCCACGATGACAAGCGCGCCAACCGCATGGGCCAGTTTGGCAACTGCCTCGATATCAATGACCTCAAGCGTCGGGTTTGACATGGATTCGAAGAAAACCGCCTTGGTCTCAGGGCGGATCGCCGCTTTCCAAGCGTCCAGATCGGTGCCGTCGACAAAGGTGACGTCCACACCATAACGGGAAAGGATGTTTTCGAGGATATACAGACAGGACCCGAACAATGCCTTGGCCGAAACCACATGGTCGCCCGCCTGCAACATCGACGTCAGCGCCGCATTCACCGCAGCCATGCCGGACGCGGTGGCAAACGCGTCCTCGCCACCTTCCAGCGCCGCGATGCGCTGTTCGAACATCGAAACGGTCGGGTTGCCATAGCGGGCATAAATAAACTCATCCGGGCCGGATTCGATGAACCGCGCCTCGGCTTGTTCGGCTGTCTCATAGACGAAGCCCTGCGTCAGAAAAATTGCTTCGCTGACTTCGTTGTATTGGCTGCGACGGATGCCGCCATGGACGGCTTGGGTGCGTTTGTTCCAGCTCTCGCTCATCTCATTCCTCTCGACCCTTGTCTGGCAAGGGCATCAAAAAAACCCCAGACGCGGTCAAGCGAAAGGGGCCTTTCATCCTGACCTTTTAGCGGTGTTGTTTAGCGTGGCCCGCAATCCGGTAACAAATCGCCACGTAGCTTCTGCGATGCAAATACGCCGCGCATTCTTGGCCGTCAAGCCCGGTTGCCCTGTGTCACGCTTTCGTAACCGCCTCTTGCCGATTGCGCAGAATACCGCATCATCGCTTCAACCTGAGGAGGCACCATGATCGATCTATATTTCTGGCCCACGCCGAATGGCTGGAAGGCGTCCATCGCTTTGGAAGAGATGGACCTTCCCTACACCACTCACCTGATCAATATCGGCAAGGGTGATCAGTTCGACCCCGAGTTCCTTAAAATCGCGCCTAACAACCGGATGCCTGCCATCGTTGACCCGGACGGCCCGGATGGCGCGCCGATCTCGGTTTTTGAGAGCGGCGCGATCCTGATGTACCTGGCCCGCAAGACAGGTCGCTTTTACGGCAACACCGAGCGTGACCGGATCGCCGTCGAGGAATGGCTGATGTGGCAAATGGGCGGCGTCGGCCCAATGGCCGGTCAGGCGCATCACTTCTTGAAATACGCGCCAAACCTCGAGCCGCCGCAGGACCTGCCCTATGCCAAAGACCGCTACCGCACCGAGGTCGGGCGGCTGTACGGAGTATTGGACCGGCGGTTGGCCGAAAATGAATACGTCGCGGGCGATTTCTACTCGATCGCGGACATGTCGGTCTGGGGCTGGGCCAGCCTGTGGGAAGGTCAGCAGCAGGTATTGGATGACAAACCCCATTTCGCCCGCTGGCTTGAAACGGTAAGTGCCCGCCCCGGTGTTCAGGCCGGACGCGCGCTACATGCGGAGTTGCGCGGGGATCATCGGGACAAGCGAGCTCAGAGCAACCTTTTTAAACGGTGAAGCTCAATTCACTCTTGAAACACAACAAAACACTGTGCCATCGCTGGCATTGCAATGGCGCGACACATATTTGATTTAAAACACATTTTCAGGCGAGAAGTTTAAATGGCATATGTTTGTTACTACCCTGCAACCGGTCGTTACCTAAAAGGGTTCAAGTTGCCCGGTTGGAGCGAAAAGTACCACTCCGGCGAAATTGCGGATGATGTTGCGAGCGTCTTTCATACTGGTCAACGGCGCTTAGAACCTGGTGAGGCACCGAAAAAAGTGCTACTCAAGAAACAGGCGGCAAAGCTCCCAGACATATTCTCTGCGTCGGGTGGTGCTCGGATTATCACTGATCGCGTGCGTCAAATTTTGGAAGCATTCGATCCGGGTGTACACCAAATCCTTCCGATCGAAGCCTTTTACAGAGATGGGTCAAAGCCCGATACAGCATATTTTTTCATGAACGTGACCAAGCGCCTAGACACAGTCATCGATGAGGCATCCAGTGTTGAGATGTCTTGGCAATTTTCAGGTATCAAAACGACTGAGCGAATGGAGTTGTCCCCTCCATCCTCAAAAGACTTAGTTTTGCGAAAGGAGAAAACTGCTGGGAACAATCTTTGGCGTGAGAAAAGATACCTACATCTGCCACTGTTAATGTCCGACGAAATGCATGCCGAGTTCAAAGCCCAAAAGATCAAGGCCTACCATTTTTGGCGCGCTGAAGAGCGATAGTCTTATTCTGGGGTCAGCCCGACCCCTCTCCCCGCACCAGCATGTCCAGCATGCCCGAGATATCCTCGACCTCTTCCGCGATCACATCGGTCATCGAATGCGCCCGCTGAATGTTGATTTGAGCTCGGGCAACCGGGACAAGCAAGCGCAGAGCAGTTTGTTCAAGCGATAAGGTTTTTCTGCTATACTCTGGCTTTGTATAGGAAAAGGATTGTACAAAGCCCCGCCCTATCCGCACTTCGCGCAGACGTACCAAGGCCGGTCATGATACAATCGGTCCGAGCTGACAAGGGAACGAGTTATTTTATGCGAGTATTGGCCCCTCTGTTTGTATTATGCGCAGGCATGGCGAGTGCTACGCCGGATTGCGAAGAACCTGCGCAGGCTCAAGCGCATGAGCTTGTTGCGTTTGAACCGTCCACTGAACTGGACGTTCTCTTGGAGGAAGGCACCGCACCTGTTCCCCCTAAGCAAGAGCTGACTGTTTCCCCCAGACCGCGGCTGCGGCCCTGCAAGTTTCGTCAGATCGAAGTCGGCCGCGAAAGGATGCGCGAACGTGGTGCAGTCTGTGGCGACTGGACTATTCTCGGCGAAAAGCGAAAACCCTTTAGAGGAAAGTACCAGGGATGCGGCATTGCTGATCCCGTGCGCATCCGCATGGTATCTGACGTCCTTCTCAGCCAGTTGGCGTTGATGGATTGTGAAACCGCCGTCACACTCAAAACATGGTTGGAGAACACAGCCAAACCGGCCTTTGCGAATCTGGGCGGCGGCCTGAAAGGATTGCGTCTGGCTGGTCATTATGCGTGCAAGACGCAGAACAATCAGCCACGCGCGCGGATTTCGGAACATGCCCGTGGCCGCGCAATCGACATTTCATCCTTCATACTTTTGGATGGCACCGTGATCACTGTGCGCGACGGATGGGCAGCCGAAGATACAAGCGATGTTATGCACGAACTGCACGCAGGCGCCTGCGGTCTGTTTGGCACCGTGCTGGGTCCTGACGCCGATCGCTATCACAAAGGGCACTTCCATTTTGACACAGCGCGCCGCCGTAGTGGACCCGTTTGCCGCTGACGGACTACCCCTCCCCCCGCACCAGCACATCCAGCATGCCCGAGATATCCTCAACCTCTTCCGCGATCACATGGGTCACCGAATGCGCCCGCTGCATCCTGCCCGTGACCCGCAGCAGCCGCCCCGAGATCACCGCCCGGCGGAAACGTTCATAGATCTTGCGCCAAACCACCACGTTCACGATGCCGGTCTCATCCTCGAGCGTGACAAAGATCACCCCCTTGGCCGTCCCGGGCCGCTGCCGCAAGATCACCAGCCCCGCGACCGCCACCAGCGCGCCCTCGGGCGGGTCGTTCAACCGATTGGCGGGCAGACACGCGGGCGGCCGCGGCCAGTTCCGGTTCGTAGATATAGGGCGGGTAGGCAACACAATCATGAGAACAAAAATAGAACATCCGCAAGGAAAGTCCATAGACGGCGTGACGAGTCGCAAATGAGGCTGGAAAGACCTAAATGCCTTCACTAAGGAAGAATTCGACAAGCGAAAGAGGAAGACGCAAGCAATGGCAAAGATCACCTATGTCGAGCACGGCGGTACCGAACATACAGTCGAAGTCGCCAACGGCCTGACCGTCATGGAAGGGGCCCGTGACAACAATATCCCAGGCATCGAGGCCGATTGCGGCGGCGCCTGCGCCTGTTCGACCTGCCATGTCTACATCCACCCGGACTGGGTCGAGAAAGTTCCGGCCAAGGACGACATGGAAGAGGACATGTTGGACTTCGCCTTTGAACCCGACCCCGCCCGCTCACGTCTGACTTGCCAGATCAAGGTCACTGATGAATTGGACGGGCTGGTTGTTCAAATGCCCGAAAAGCAGATCTGATGCTTTTCAAAGCGATCGCGGCGGCCGCGATCGCAATTGGAATCTGTCCGAGCCAGACAAGATCTCAGCAGCCATGGCAGTATGAACCGCTGGGTTCGGCAGAGTACTCCGAACCCACTGCGCGATACCCGCACGGCGTACTCGGTGATCAGATTGAATACGGCGCTCTGATCCTGCAATATGCGCCGGAATGGGCGAAATACACAATCCGGCTGCCAAAAGAGCGCGTTTTCGAAGATATTCGTCCGCGCCTGATTGATGTTGACAATGATGGCCGTCGCGAAGCTTTGGTGGTTGAAAGCCATCGTGATAAAGGTGCACGGCTTGCAATCTACAATGGCGGCGGTCTGATCGCCGCTACGCCCTACATCGGCACCCGCTTTCGCTGGCTCGCTCCGGTCGGTGCCGCCGACCTGGATGGCGACGGCAACGTCGAGATCGCCTATGTTGATCGCCCTCACTTGGCCAAAACCCTGCGCATATGGCGATTTACAGACGGCGAATTGATCGAAATCGCATCGCTGCCCAATCTCACCAATCACCGCATTGGAGAAGATTTCATCTCCGGCGGTCTGCGCGATTGCGGCGGCACTCCGGAACTGATCCTTGCCAACGGCAACTGGACCCGCGTCATCAGCGTCACTTACGAAAACGACTGGACCACCCACGACCTCGGCGCGTTTACCCGCCACAAAAGCCTGAACAACGCACTCAAGTGCTGATCCGCCTCTTCATCTGGCTAAAAATTTCCTGTGAGTGAGGCGATAGGCCGAAGGGGCAAAGCCCCCTGACCTAGCGACTGTTCAAAGAGCCCGCCAGCCGATATCGCGGCGGTAAAAGCCTTCGGGCCAATCCACACCCTCAACCATCGCATATGCCCGGTCCCGCGCCTCTTGCAATGTATTCCCACGCGCGGTCACATTCAGCACGCGCCCGCCTGCGGCTTGCACTTGCCCATCAACGGCCTTGGTGCCCGCGTGGAAGATCATGTTGCTGCTGTCTTCAGGAAGCGCTTCCAACCCCTTGATCGCAGATCCTTTTACGTAGGAGCCCGGATACCCCTGTGCCGCCATCACAACAGTGATCGCATGATCGTCGGCCCAGTTTACCTGCGTCTCGCTCAAACGGCCCTCGGCCGCGGCATGAAGTAGGTCCAGAACCTGGGCACCAAGCCGCATCATCAGAACCTGGCATTCCGGGTCACCAAAGCGGACGTTGTATTCGACCAACCTCGGTTGGCCGTCCTTGATCATCAGGCCAGCATACAAAACGCCCTGAAACGGCATACCCCGGCGCTTCATCTCGGCCATAGTCGGACGCACGATCTCTTCCATCGCCCGCGCCTCAATCTCGGCGCTCAGAACGGGTGCAGGCGAATACGCCCCCATACCGCCGGTGTTCAGACCCGTGTCGCCTTCTCCCACGCGTTTGTGGTCCTGCGCGGTGCCGATGGACAGGATGTCCTCACCATCACACAGCACGAACAAAGATGCCTCTTCGCCTTCCATAAACTCTTCGATAACGACCTCGGCACCCGCGCCCCCAAAAGCGCCGCCGAACATGTCGTCGATAGCCTCCAGCGCGGCCTGTTCGTCCATCGCGACGATCACACCCTTGCCTGCCGCCAAACCATCGGCTTTGACCACGATCGGCGCGCCCTGTTCGCGGATATAGGCTTTGGCAGGATCGGCCTCGGTGAACTTTGCATAAGCTGCGGTCGGAGCGTTCGACGCGTCACAGATTTCTTTGGTAAAACTCTTCGAGGCTTCCAGCTGTGCTGCATCGGCCGACGGCCCAAAGACCAGCACACCCGCTTCACGCAGACGATCTGCGACGCCAGCGGCCAATGGGGCCTCGGGGCCAACAATCACGAAATCAATCGCGTTCTCTTCAGCAAAGCTGACAACCGCGCCGCCGTTTTCAGTATCGAGCGCTGCGCACTCAGCGATCTGCGCAATTCCGGCATTTCCCGGCGCAACGATCAGACGGTCACATTTGGGGTTTTGCATCACCGCCCAGGCGAGGCTGTGTTCGCGCCCGCCGCTGCCGAGAATAAGGATGTTCATGAAGGTCTCCGATCTGCTTGGCCTCGCCTTCCGGGCGTTCTAAGCTGGCCGGGCATTTGACACAAGGCGCTGAAATGTCCGACCTGCTTGATGACCCGATCCCGGGCCAAAACACACCAGAATATACCGTTTCGGACATCTCGGGTGAGGTGAAACGCACGCTGGAAGGCACGTTCGGGCGAATCCGTGTGCGTGGTGAGGTCGGCCGCGTGTTCACGGCGCGGTCGGGCCACCTGTACTATGACATCAAGGATGACCGGAACGTGTTGGCCTGCACAACATGGAAAGGTCAGGTTTCCGGCCTATCGGTGGTGCCGGAAGAAGGTCTTGAGGTCGTGGTCACCGGTCGCCTGACGGCTTTTGGCGCGCAGTCGAAATACAACCTGAACGTCGATGAGGTCGCGGTCGCCGGGCAAGGCGCTTTGATGGCGCTGCTGGAAAAGCGCAAGAAACAGCTTGAGGCTGAAGGTTTGTTCGCACCCGAACGTAAAATGCCTCTGCCCTACCTGCCCCAGATTATTGGCGTGGTGACATCACCATCTGGCGCTGTGATCCGGGACATCCTGCACCGCCTGCGGGATCGCTTCCCGCGCAAGGTGCTGATCTGGCCCGTCGCTGTACAGGGCTCCAACTGCGCACCAGAAGTTGCGCGGGCCATCGACGGTTTCAACAAACTGACGCCGGGCGGCTCACTGCCTCGACCCGACCTGATTATCGTCGCCCGTGGCGGCGGTTCGATTGAAGACCTTTGGGGGTTCAACGAAGAAATTGTCGCGCGTGCGACGGCCGCTTCGGACATTCCGCTGATTTCGGCCGTTGGTCACGAAACAGATACGACGCTGATCGACTTTGTGTCAGACCGCCGCGCGCCAACGCCGACCGCCGCGGCCGAGCTTGCCGTGCCGGTTCGAATGGAACTACTGGCTTGGACGGGTGAGCAAGGCGCGCGTTTGTCTCGTGCCGCGACGGACGCGGTTCAAAGGCGGTCTCAACGGCTTCGCGACCTGTCCCGCGCGTTGCCGCGCCCGGAAAGCCTGTTGAACACCCCACGCCAACGACTTGATTTGATTGCAGATCGACTTGCGCCCGCACTGAATCGCGGCGTGCAAAACCGACGTCTGCAGGTTGTCGAGCTGTCCGCACATCTGCGCCCGTCGACGTTGCGCAATCTCGTTTCGTCCAGAAACGAGGCCTTGCGCAACCTGTCATCCCGGCTTTCCCTGCGCCCAATCCGGCGCGAAATCGAACAACAACAACAAAATATCAACAGGTTGGCAGAACGAATGAACACGGCGCAGGCCACGCGACTGGATCGGATGCGGCAACAGCTGGACGCCGCCGACCGCCTGCGTGAAACACTAAGCTACAAAGCTACACTGCAACGTGGTTATGCTGTGGTCCGGGCCGAGGGAGAGGTTCTTACGACCAAGAAACAGGCCTCAAAACACAGCACGTTCGAGATCGAATTCGCGGATGGCCTCCTAAATACTGGTCAGCCCACGGCTTCGCGGGCGGCACCAAAAAAACCGGCCAAGAAAGATGCACCTGATCAGGGCTCTCTGTTCTAGCGACCTTCAGACGCCAATCTCGGGGCCGAGACAGACCATCTCTTCATTGATATCTTCGGCCTCGTACAGCTCGGTGGCTTCCGAGTTGCCTTCGAACAAGGCGGTCAACCCCCTGTCGGTCTTGGAAAAGACCCAGCATTGCGGATCAATCCTGTCTTCATAGATGAAGCAGATCTGCCCTCCTTGTTCGTACCAAACGCCCTCTTTGCAATTGCCATCCAGAAACGACCAGATCACGCGTTTATTGGGCAAATAGCGTTCGACGCCGTAAACCGTTCCCTGAAACCCATAGAACATGGTTTTTCCGCGCGTATAACTGTCAAACTCAGACCCGGACAAGGCCGGCTGGGCAACGGCCGCCTGCGCAGTGAGTGTCATAAGAATCGCAAGACGCGTCAGCATGAGATCATTTTGGCAGATGCAGTTCGGCATCGCCAATAAACAATTCCCCACAAACGGCTGCCTTCACGTCACCGCTTGAGTTGTAATGGCGATCCCAGTGATGCTGCCAAAAAAAGCCAAATGGGGGACATTTGATGACAACCGCTTTTTTCTGGATCGCTGCCGCGAGCGCGCTGGCCTATTTGCCGATGTCACCGCGCCCGGCCAGCCCCCTGCGATCCCTCTTCAAGACGGCCTCTGTCGCGCTACTGGCGCTGGTTGCTGTCTTAAGTGGCGCCCCCATGCTACTGACCCTTGCGCTAGTCCTGTGCGCCTTGGGCGACGCGCTGTTATCACGCGAGACGGACTCGACCTTCATGGCAGGGATCGGTGCATTTGCAGCAGGCCACCTGGCCTATATCGCTCTGTTCCTCAGCCACCCATCCAGCGACACCGCTCTGATCTTCGACAAGCCCGGCATCTTTTGGTCGCTGATCATCCTCGGGATCGTTGCTGCAACCCTGCTCGCCCCCCGCGCCGGTGACCTCAAGGTACCGGTTCTGGGCTATATCCCGATCATCCTTGGCATGGGCATTACGGTCCTCGCCTTGCCCGAGGCGGGCGCGTTACGCTGGGCCCTGCCCGCCGCACTGGCCTTCATCGCGTCGGACCTGATACTGGCGACTGAAAAGTTTCTGCTGCCTGACGGCCATCCGGCGCTACGCATCACGCCCTTTATGATCTGGATCCTATACTGGGGCGCGCAAGCGGGGCTGTTAATTGCGTTTTTGTGACCCTTTGCAACTGCCGCAAATCCGCATTAGGTGAGAGGAACACCTGCGGAGACTAAAAATGGCGTTTTTCTCAAAGCTCAAGGACAAGCTGTTCAAATCCTCGTCCCGCCTCGAACAGGGGCTGGATGCCATCGTCGAAGACGGTGGCGAGGAAACGACCGCCCCCGATCCAGTTATCCCCGAGCCTGAGCCGCAGCCGGAACCGGTTCCCGAAGTTCCACAGCCGGTGCCAGAGACACCTGAACCCGCCCCTGTGCCACAGCCGGTCGAAACACCTGAACCCGCACCGGTCGACCCAACCCCTGCTCCGCCCCCGCCCGAGGCCGCGCCATCCAAAGGGGTGTTGGGACGCCTGTTTGGCCGGAACGAAGCCAAGGCCGTCATCCGTCGTACGTTGGACGACGATATGCTTGAGCAGCTAGAGGAACTGCTGATCGCCTCGGATATGGGCGTCGACACCGCTTTGCGGGTCACATCCAACATGGCCGAGGGGCGATTGGGCCGGAAACTCTCCACGCAAGAGATCAAGCAATTGCTCGCCCAGGAAGTCGCCCGTGTGATGGAACCGGTTGCCAAGCCTCTGCCCATCTACCCCGAGCGCCCGCAGGTCGTGCTGGTCGTTGGCGTCAACGGGTCCGGCAAAACCACGACCATCGGCAAGCTCGCCAGCCAGTTCAAAGCCGCGGGCAAAAAAGTCGTCATCGCCGCCGGGGACACCTTCCGCGCCGCCGCCGTCGAACAGCTCCAGGTCTGGGGCGACCGCGCCGGTGTGCCGGTGCTGACCGCACCCGAGGGGTCAGACCCGGCCTCATTGGCTTTCGACGCCCTGACCCGCGCGCAGCAAGACGGCGCAGACCTGCTGATGATCGACACGGCCGGGCGCCTGCAAAACCGATCGGACCTGATGGAGGAACTGGCCAAGATCGTCCGCGTGATCCGCAAAATCGACGAGACCGCCCCGCACAACACGCTGCTGGTGCTGGACGCCACCACGGGCCAGAACGCGCTAAGCCAGGTTCGGACATTCCGCGACCTCGCTGACGTGTCAGGGCTGGTGATGACCAAACTCGACGGCACCGCCAAGGGTGGCGTATTGGTTGCACTGGCCGACAAATTCGGCCTGCCAATCCATGCCATCGGCGTTGGAGAACAGATCGACGACCTCGCCCCCTTCGACCCCGAAGAGTTCGCCGCCGCCCTCACTGGCCTGGACCAGGCCTGATCCCCCCTCTATCTGGCCCCAAATATCCTCCGGGGGTCTGGGGGCGGAAAGCCCCCGGCCTCTCCACCCAGCGAAAAGACTGACATTTGAGCGACTGGCTGATTTCTCTCGAAGGCACCGAAGCGGGCCATCAGCTGGCTCTTGGCCTCGCTCTGATGGCCGCCTTCCTGCATGCGGTATTTGGAGCGCTGCAGAAAGGCCGTCACGATCCCTGGCTGTCCCGTGGGGCAATCGACGCCTGCTATTGCCTGATGGCCGCCCCTTTTGCCTTTTTCGTGGTACCGTGGCCTGAACCCTACATGTGGTCCATCTTCGCCGTGGTCTGGGTGATCCACATCGCCTACAAAGTCCTTCAGGCCATGGCCTATACAAAGGGTTCATACACTGTCGTCTACCCGGTCGTACGCGGCACTGGCCCCCTATTCACGGTCATCGGCGCCTATCTGCTCTTTGGCGAGACCTTTACTGGGATTCAATGGTTTGGAGTTTTGGTCCTGCTGGCCGGTATCTTCGGCCTGGCCGCCTATAATTTGCGTTTTCTGGAAACCAACCGGGAAACGCTGGGCATAGCGCTGGTACTGGCCATCGCAACCGGCCTGTTCGTCGCGCTCTACACCACTTATGACGCCTATGGTATCCGGGCCACCGCCGACCCGTTCACCTTTCTGGCGTGGTTTTTCATGATCGACGGTTTTGCGATGCCGATTTACGCATTCCTAAGATGGCGCGCCATGATCAACCGCCCTGCCGTTGGCCCATTAATGTTGCGGGGCTTGGCCGGAGGCATCATCGCCCCTATGTCCTTCGGAGCAATCATGCTGGCCACCCGTCTGGACAAGGTCGGCGAAGCCGCCGTTCTGCGAGAAACCTCGACAGTCTTCGCGGCGCTTATCGGGTGGCTGGTGTTAAAAGAAACTGTGGGGCCAAGACGGGTCGCGCTGATGGCATTGATTGCATTGGGCGCCGTAATAGTTGAAATGGGCGGGTAAAAATCAGGAAACCGACATGCCAGGCAAAAAAGAAATCAATCCATTTCTGAAACAGGCGTTGGAGCTTGGGCCCCCACTGGCCTTTTTTTTCATCTACCTACGCCTGCGTGACGACAGTTTCCTGATCGGAGGTACCGAATATTCCGGCTTTATCGTCGCCACGATCATCTTCGTCCCGCTGATGCTGGCCGCTATGGGTATCCTCTGGTACTTGACCGGGAAACTGAGCCGGATGCAGATATTTACTGCCTTCATGGTCATCTTCTTTGGGGGCCTGACCGCGTGGTTCAATGATGAGCGGTTTTTCAAGATGAAAACCACGCTGGTTTACGGTTTCTTCTCGGTCATCCTTGGTATTGGCCTTCTGCAGGGGAAATCCTATCTAGCCTATGTCCTCGAAGATATGCTCCCGATGCGCCATGAGGGCTGGATGATCTTGACCCGCCGGTTGTGCGGCTGCTTTGCGGTTCTGGCCGTAGCCAATGAATTTGTCTGGCGTACCATGTCGACGGACTTATGGGTCAAAATCGAAACTTTCGCCTTTCCCATCGCGCTGATGGCGTTTCTGATGCTTCAGTTCAGTCTGCTGCAACGCTACATGGATGACCCCGACCACCAATAGGCGAACACCGATAAATGGCGCGCAGCTTAAGCGTTTGCTTTCATTTTGAGCCGTCACACAGCGCGCAATCAGGCAAACCAATAAAAACCTTGGAATAATAGCCCGGCTGTGGAACATTGGGGCACCACTCAACACCAGCAGCCGGAGACCCCTCAACCACATGAAGGCACTCCCAAACAGCGGATTCCTGTCCGAGGCATCAGACCGACTCAGGGCTATGCTTTCGGCACTCGCGACCGAGATTTCTTTGGATCAGGGCCAGGTGCTGTTTGAGCAGGGGGACGAAGGCGATGCGCTGTATGTGATTTCTGAAGGTACGCTTGAGGTTTCATTCCTTGCGATGAGCGGGCGCAAGCTGTCTTTGACACTTATGAAGCCGGGCGAAGTGTTTGGCGAAATCGCGTTGTTTGACAGCGGGCCGCGCACCGCCACGATCGCAGCAGCCGAGCCATCGAGCGTGCTGCGCGTGCGCCGCAGCGACGTCATGGACCAGATCCGCCAGCATCCCGATCTTGCCGTCGACATGATCCGTCTGGCGGGCCTGCGCATGCGCTGGATGGGGTCTCAGTTGAACGAACAAGTGTTCTTGCCAATGCCCATTCGTCTGGCGCGCAAATTGCTGCATCTGTCTGCCCTTCAGGACGACCCCGCAATGCGCATCACCCTGTCCCAAAGCGAATTGGCCGAGTTCGTCGGTGCCACGCGCGAGGCTGTATCCAAGACGATTTCCACCTGGAAACGCGACAATGTCGTCGAGGCATCCCGCGGCGGACTGATGATCCAGGACTTCAACGCCCTGAAAGAACTGGCCGAATCCGACTTAATCTGACCTTGTGACCTCCTTCACATACGGCACATGCCAAAATAGCTAATGTCTTAGTTGTTACCGTAGGGGGCCAGAGAATCATCCCCGATATCTGTCCACTGGCCTCTCCCTGTACCAGAGCCATGCGCCTCCCCGGCGTGTGGCTCACTTACTTTCAGCGCCACGTGGAACGGAAAAGGCCGAGGCATTGCCCCGGCCTTGTCACAACGTTTGATGTGGTGCGTTACTCGCCCAGGCTCAGCGCCACAAAGCGGGGGTCGCCACCGCGACGTACAAGCAACAACAGCGATTTACGCCCGGCCTCACGCGCCTCTTCCATGCGTGCTTCCAAATCTCCAATCGACGTTACCTTTTGCTGTCCAGCCTCGGTGATCAGATCACCGGCGCGCAACCCTTTGGAAAACGCCTCAGAGGCCTCATCCACTTCGGTTACAACCAGTCCCTCGGCGTCCTCTTCAAGACCAAGGTCCGTACGTAGCGTGTCCGTCAGTGGCGAAATGGTCAGGCCCAGAATAGCAGCGTTCTCTTCCGTTGGAGCCTCAGACGTTTCCTCATCGCCCTGCTCGGCCCGTTCGGCATCCTCACGACGTCCCAGAGTAACCAGGACGGTCTGTGTGCCGCCATCGCGATGCACGACAACACGCACGGCTTTGCCTACGGTCGTCTCACCGACCTGACGCACAAGGCCGCGTGTATCTTCGACCTCGACCCCATCAAAGCTGAGGATCACGTCACCAGCCAACAGACCAGCATCCTTGGCCGGCCCATCCGGAACATCGCTGATAAGCGCACCGCCCGGCTTGGCCAACCCCATTGCCTCGGCCATGTCCTCGGTCACGTCCTGAATACGAACGCCCAGCCAACCGCGGCGGGTTTCACCAAATTCGCGCAGTTGATCGACCACCTTGACGACAACGTTGGATGCCATCGAAAAGCCGATCCCGATCGAGCCGCCGTTGGGCGACAAAATCGCTGTATTCACACCAATCACTTCGCCATTCATGTTGAACAGCGGGCCGCCCGAGTTGCCCCGGTTGATGGCCGCGTCGGTCTGGATGTAGTCGTCATACGAACCGCTCAGCGCCCTGTTGCGGGCCGAAACGATCCCGGCCGAAACCGAGAAGCCCTGCCCCAAAGGGTTGCCCATGGCAATAACCCAATCACCGACACGGGCGACGTCACTGTCGCCAAACTGCACGTATTGCAGGGGGCCCGGGGCCTCGACCTTCAGCAACGCAATATCGGTTTTCTCGTCCGTGCCGATCACCTTGGCAGGCAGTTCTTCAGGCGGCTGTCCATCACCGGGGAAGAACTCCACCAGGATTTCATCGGCCTCGGCGATCACGTGATTGTTGGTGACGATGTAGCCGTCCTCGGAAATCACGAACCCCGAACCCAGCGCGTTGCTGCGGCGCGGGCGACTTTCATCATCACCGTTCCGGTCCTGAAAATCGCGGAAGAAATCCTCGAAGGGCGACCCTTCGGGCACAATGCCCTGCGGGCCGGTCTGGCCTTCGATCAACGTCGAGGTGGTAATGTTGACCACGGCCGGGCTGATCTTTTCTGCCAGCGGCGCCAAGCTTTCGCTCCGCGCCTGTGCTGCGACGGCTTGGGCCAGAACAAGAATCATCCCCGCAATGGCCAGCCACATCAGCCGCATGAAACCAACACCCTCGTCCTGCCGGACTGCAATACTGCGTGCTTGTGCCTGCACTTGGGAACTCCTTGTCAACAAGTCTTGTAAAACTGCCCTCGGGCAAATCTTCTCAGGAACCAATGTAGTCGGTTTGTCCTTGCCCGCAACTCGGGATCGCGGGGAAATCACCTGCAAGTGAGGTCACCGCATCAAAACCCGACCTGATAAGCCCCCCATAGCAGGATAAAGCCACTGACTACGCTCAGCAAACCGGCCAGCCGCCGCGCCTGCTCGGGCAGTGACCGCAATGCCTCTAACATGCGCTCAATAAGCGAAGGGGCCAGCGCATAGGCCAGCCCCTCGACAATCAATACCAGCCCGAAAGCCAGAAGGATCAGCCCCATTATTCGGAGGCCGCAGCAGCCGGAGCTTGCCGTCCGGTTGGCGAACCGAGGTAGTTGAAGAACTCGGAATTCGGGCTCAGAACCAACGAGCTATTGCCACCCTGCAACGCATTCTCATACGCGGTCAGCGAACGGTAGAATTCAAAGAACTCCGGGTCCGCGCCATAGGCTTCCGCAAAGATCGCGTTCCGTTCGGCGTCCGCTTCACCACGGGTGATTTCGGCCTCACGACGTGCATCTGACACCAGTTCGACCACGGTCCGGTCAGCTTGCGCACGCACACGCTGCGCCGCCTCGTTACCACGGGCACGTTCGTCTGTTGCTTCACGTTCCCGCTCGGCCTTCATACGGTCGAAGGTCGCCTCAAGGTTGGCCTGTGGCAAGTCGGTCGCCTTCAATCGCACGTCGATTACAGTCACGCCCAGCGCCTGTGCTTCGGCAATCGCGCTGTTTCGGATGCGCAGCATCAGTGCCGCACGGTCCGAGCTCAGGATGTCACGGGACGAAACCGAACCCAGCACTTCGCGGGTTTCGGCCCGCAAAATACGATCCAGGCGATCCTCGGCAACCGGGATACCACCGACACCAACGGCCTGACGGAACTGGTTTAGATCTGAAATCCGGTAACGTGCGAATGCATCGACAACCAGACGCCGATCGTCCAGAGGGGTCACCTCAAGGGGCTGTACGTCAATAGACAGGATACGGTCGTCATAGCGGACAACTTCTTGAATCACCGGGATTTTGAACGCCAGACCGGGGTCTTCCTTGACCGCGACGACACGACCAAATTGCAAGACCAGCGCGCGTTCACGTTCATCCACGATGAAGATCGAAGACAGGCCAACGACACCAAGGATCACGACAAGAATGAGGATAATGGGTGATTTACGCATCAGTTGCTCTCCCCGGCAGGGCTACGACGCAGCTCGTTCAGCGGCAGATAGGGCACAACGCCCTGCCCTTGCCCGGATGAGTTCTGGTCCAGAATGATTTTGTCAACGTCACCCAGAATCTGCTCCATTCGCTCCAGATACAGACGCTTACGCGTCACATCGGGTGCTTTGGAGTATTCTTCCAGAACTGCGCTAAAGCGGCTGGCTTCACCCCGCGCACTGTTGATCTGTTGGGCACGATATCCTTCTGCCTCTTCCAGAACCTGCGCAGCTTCGCCGCGCGCTTCTGCCAACACCTTGTTCGCATAGGCATCGGCTACGTTCTGCAACCGGTCCCGTTCCTGCGCAGCAGCTTGAACGTCGCGGAAGGCGGCGATCACATCCTGAGGCGGGTCGGCTTTGTCAAAGTTCACGCGGACAATGTTGATCCCTGAATCATAGCTGTCCATTGTGGACTGGATCAGTTCCTGCAAGCGATCCGCGATAACACCACGATCCCGGTTCAGGATCGGTGCAAGCTCGCTTTGAGCGATAATCTCGCGCATCGCTGATTCCGACACCGCACGGATCGTTTGGCGCGGATCACGCAAGTTGAACAGGAACTTCGCAGGGTCGTTGATGTTCCAGACGACTTGATAGTCGATATCGACCACGTTTTCGTCGCCGGTCAGCATCAAGCCATCATCGCTGCCGCGCGCGCCGCCCATATCTTCGTTCTGTTCACGGGTGACCGGGATGACTTCGGCGGTAACGAAAGGCCACGGCGCAAAGTTTAGACCCGGATTTCCGACGGCCGAGAATTCGCCGAGGAACAACTCAACCGACTGTTCTTCGGGCTTGACCGTGTAAAAACTGGCCGCCCCCCACAATACCGCCGCGACGACGACACCAATAAGAACCGTACCTTTTGTGAAGATGGGGCCACCGCCGCCAGAGCCCTGACCGTTGCCACCGCGGCCTGAACCACCGCGGCCGCCCATCAGGACGCGCAGCTGTTCCTGGCCTTTCTTCATCAATTCATCAATCTCGGGGATTTGCGGACCATCGCCTTCGGGGGGCTTGCGCCCATCACCGTTATCACCCCGATTTCCTCCGCCGCCCGAAGAGCCTCCGCCCCCCCAGGGGCCGCCGCTATTGCCCGCCATATGTATCTATTCCCTTGTGTTGGACCGTGTGATCACGGGTTCCCTTGTAACTTGTGTGCGCGCGGTTGCAAATCAAGCAGTGCGCACAGGTTGCCGCATTGTTACCAATTCCTCTGCCATCACCGGATGAACGGCAACCGTGCGGTCGAAATCTTCCTTGGTTGCGCCCATTTTAACGGCGATGCCAGCCAGCTGGATCATCTCACCCGCGCCCGGCGCGACGATGTGGCAACCCAGAACCTTACGGGTCGCCTGGCTGACAATCAGCTTCATCAACACGCGCTGCGTTCCACCGGCAAAGGCCTTTTGCATCGGCTTGAACGATGTCGCGTAAACCTCAATCGGTTCCTGTGCCGCGCCTTCTTCTTCGCTTAGGCCCACAGTGCCGAATTCCGGTTGGGTGAAGATCGCGGTCGGGATCAGTTCATGATCCACCGGAGTCGGGTTGCCTTTGAAAACGGTCTCTACAAACGCCATGCCTTCACGGATCGCAACCGGCGTCAGATTTACGCGGTCGGTAACATCGCCAATGGCATAGATCGAGGGCACGCCTGTCTGGCTGTACTCATCGACTACAATCTCACCTTTGCGGCCACGTTCCACGCCCAGCGCCTCAAGGCCCAGGTTGTCTGCATTCGGCGCACGCCCTGTGGCGTACATGACCACGTCGAACTGATCCTCGGTGCCATCGGTGGCCTTGACGCGGATCTTGTCGCCTTCCTTGGTCATTTCCAGCACGTTGGTGCCCAGACGAACATCAATGCCGTTCTGGCGCATCTCTTCGCAGATCAGGCCACGTGCTTCTTCGTCGAAGCCACGCAGGATTTGCGCACCGCGATAGAACTGAGTGGTCTGGACTCCCAACCCGTTCATGATTCCGGCAAACTCGCTGGCAATGTAGCCGCCGCCGACGATCAGAATGCTTTGGGGCAGTTTTTCAAGGTGAAAGATTTCGTTCGACGTGATCGCCAGGTCCGATCCCGGAAACTCCGGTACGACCGGACGACCGCCTGTGGCGATCAGGATGTGCTTGGCTGTCTTGCGTGTCCCATCCGCCAATTCGACCGTATGTGGATCCACAACGGTCGCCCGCTGGTCAAAACTTTCGACACCGTTGTTCTTCAGGATATTGCGGTAGATGCCTTCAAGCCGGTCCAGTTCAGTCACCAGCTTGCCGTGAAAAGTATCCCAGTTCAAAGCACCGGCCTGAATGTCCCAGCCATAGGCTTGCGCATCACCGACCATGCCAGAAAACTCGCTGGCGAAGACCATCAGTTTCTTGGGCACACAGCCCCGGATGACACAGGTGCCGCCGTAACGGTCTTCTTCTGCCAGCCCCACCTTGGCACCGTTCTCACCAGCTGCCACACGTGCGGCCCGGACCCCACCTGAGCCTCCGCCGATAACGAACAGATCATAGTCAAAGCTCATTTGTCCTGCCTCTTCCAAATTTCCGCAAGCGCCCGCAGGCCTTGCATGGGGTGTACTCTATCTCGCGCTGCTGTCCAGAGTGATCGCCGGGGCTCCGGCCTCTTCGATTTCTCGAACTTGCGCAGGGAACCGCTGCAGCGTTGTGAACAAACGGCCAGATATGGTTGCATTTGTTTTATTCAACGGCGGCCTCCGCGTCTTGGATTGGTCAAACCAAGTGCCAAATTGTACGTTTCCCAAATCGTTCGCGGTCACGACTTCTCTCAAAACAATGTAGCGTCCGAATAAAACGAGTGAAGTACAGCGATCTGTGTCTGTTCCGCTTAATCCGCCAGATCCGAGAACAAGTTCTCGCCTGCCTCCACCGACTGATCAAGTTCGATCGTTCCATCGTTGATATCGCGCAGCTCGACCCGACCATCGCCGTGGCCGATCACAACTTTGTCACAGATGTCGATGAACAAACCATTCTCGACCACACCCGGAACCTGATTAAGCACTAGCGCCAGTTGCCTGGCATTTCCGATGCGCTGAAGGTGGAGGTCCAGAATGTGATTGCCCTCATCCGTGACAAACGGTGCCTCTCCGTTCATGCGCAGCGCGGCAGAAGTGCCCAGAACGTCCATCGTATCCAGCGCCTCTTGGATCAGCGTTCGCGTAGTCTGCCAGCCAAAAGGGATAACCTCGACCGGCAACGGGAATGCGCCCAGTGTTTCGACCTCTTTCCCGGCATCAGCAATGACGATCATCTGATCGCTTGCCGTGGCAACGATCTTTTCCTGCAGATGCGCGCCGCCCCCACCTTTGATCAGGTTCAGATCGCCGTCGAATTCATCCGCGCCGTCGATGGTCAGATCCAGCCAGCCAGCCTGATCCAGCGAGACAACCTCGATCCCCAACTCACGGGCCAGTTGCGCGGTGCGGGTTGAGGTCGGAACAGCCTTGATCCGCAAACCTTCCTGCTGCACCCGCTCTCCCAGACGGCGGACCATCCAGGCGGCCGTTGATCCGGTGCCCAGCCCAACGCGCATCCCGTCCTGAACCATGTCAGCGGCCCGTCGCGCCGCGGCATATTTGGCTTTGTCTATGGGTGACAAATCTCCGGTCATTGTTGCATTCCCCCTTGGTATTGCGGAATTTATAGGGAATGTCCGACGCAACTGCGAGCGCCAATTCGCCGATCCAACAGGCCAACTTGTCGCGAAACTACGCGTTTCCGATTGGAAACGTCGCAATCGAGACGTTCGACATCCCTGCTGGTGTATACATACAGCCCATGAACGCGCCCTACAGATTGCACTTTGCCCCCGACAATGCCTCTCTGGTGATCAGACTGGTGCTGGAAGAGATGGGCCTGCCTTATGAGACGGCTTTGGTGGATCGTCGGCAAAACGCACAGGATGGCGCGGCTTACAGAGGGTTGAATCCGAACGGTCTGATCCCGGTTCTTGAAACGCCACAAGGCCCGATCTTTGAAACAGCTGCCATCCTTTTGTGGCTGGCAGATACGCATGCGCAACTGGCTCCCGCCACTGACAACCCGGATCGGGCTGCGTTCCTGAAATGGCTCTTTTTCGCATCGAACACTTTACATGCCGATCTGCGCATCCTGTTCTATGCCGAAAAATACATCGACACGGCACAGGCCGAAACTTTGCGCAACGGTATCCGCCCGCGCCTGCGCCAACATCTTCGGGTTCTGGATGACGTTGCTAAAACTGCGCCCAGCTGGTTGCACGCCGATCTGCCCTCGGTCCTTACATACTACCTTGCCTGCCAGATGCGGTGGATGTCCCTTTACCCGGCGCGCGCTGATCGCAGTTGGTATCAATTGGCGGATACGCCTTACCTGCAATCCATTCTGATGCGCCTGGAAAGCCGTCCCGCAACCCGGGCTGCCATCGCGGCCGAGGGGTTGGGGGTTACCCCCTTCACCAGTCCATCTTATGCTCACCCTCCAGAAGGCTCTGCTACCTGATATGTTCTTGTCTGTTTTTGATATGTTCAAAGTGGGCATCGGCCCGTCCTCGTCACACACAATGGGGCCGATGGTTGCCGCCGCACGGTTTCTGGACCTGATGCGCGCCTCGCCGTTTGAATTCGCCGGTCTTCGCGGATCGCTGCACGGATCGCTGGCCTTTACTGGCGTAGGTCACGCAACCGACCGGGCCACGATCCTTGGGCTGGCCGGGTTTGTTCCCGACACGTACGACAACGACAAGGCCGAGGCCGCGCTGGCTGCTATTGCTGAAACGCACTCTGTCACGCCCGAGGGGTTGCCGACCCTGCAATTCGATCCAAAGGCCGATCTGATCTTTGACTACGACCACAACCTGCCCGGCCATGCCAATGGGATGATCCTGATGGCCACCGATGCGCAGGGCGACGTGATCCTGCGGCAGGTCTATTATTCCGTAGGCGGCGGTTTTGTCCTGACCGAGGAAGAACTGGCCGAAGGCAAAGCCACCAATGACGGCCCTGCCGTGCCTTTCCCGTTCCACTCGGCGGCCGAAATGCTTGAGATGGCAAACGCTAGCGGCAAAAGCATCGCCCAGATGAAGCGCGAGAATGAAATCGCGCGTGGCTGTGCGGACAGTTTCGCCAAAGGCACCGCCCGGCTTTGGGAAGTCATGAACAACTGTATCGAACGTGGACTGAAGACGGATGGCATTCTGCCCGGCGGCCTGAAAGTGCGCCGCCGCGCCAAGGGCATCCACGACGCGTTGTTGGCCGAACGGGGTATGAACCTGAACGCGCCGCACACCATCAACGACTGGATGAGCGTCTACGCGATGGCGATAAACGAAGAAAACGCGGCTGGCGGGCAAGTCGTCACCGCCCCCACCAATGGGGCAGCTGGTACGATGCCTGCCGTACTGCGCTATTACCTCGACCACGTTCCGGGTGCCTCGGAAAGCCATATCGAGGATTTCCTCCTTACGGCAGCGGCCATTGGCGGGCTGGTCAAATACAACGCCTCGATCTCGGGTGCAGAAGCCGGTTGTCAGGCTGAAGTTGGAAGCGCCTCGGCAATGGCTGCAGCGGGCCTCTGCGCCGTGATGGGTGGTACGCCCGAGCAGGTCGAAAACGCCGCCGAAATTGCATTGGAGCATCATCTGGGCATGACCTGCGACCCGGTCGCTGGTCTGGTGCAAGTTCCTTGCATCGAACGCAACGGGTTGGCGGCCATCAAAGCCGTCTCGGCTGCTTCACTTGCGCTGCGCGGTGATGGGAAACACTTCGTACCGCTGGATTCAGTGATCGAAACCATGCGCCAGACTGGGCATGATATGCATGAGAAGTACAAGGAAACGTCTCTGGGCGGGTTGGCGGTGAACGTGCCAAACTGCTGACAGTGACAGCAATGGAGGTCAACGATGCAAGGACATTGCCTGTGCGGCACCATCCGCTACGAGGTTGATCCTCCGGTCCTGTCCTGCGTGAGCTGCCATTGCGATAGTTGCCGCAGGCAATGTGCGGCCCCGATGACGACCTATTTTGGCGTGCGCGACGGGCAATGGCGCTGGACTGGCGAGCCGCCGAAAACCTTTAATTCCTCGCCCGGTGTCGAGCGCAGCTTTTGTCCCGATTGCGGCACGCCGATCTCGTTTCGATCGCAAGCCATGTCGGACGTGCTGCATCTGTATGTCGCCACATTAGAGGATCCCAATCAATTGCAGCCCACACTGCACGTGGCTCATGAGGAACGGCTGAATTGGCTGAAACTGGATGACGACCTGCCCGTCTGCATCGGACCCGACTACACAAAGGTGCAGCCGATTTCATAGACGCTTTCAACCGGGTGCCAAAACCCGTAGCGTCGCCGCATGACCCAGGATCGTCCCGTCTTTGGCATCTTCTTGATGCTGTGTTTTTGCGTGATTGCACCGATGGGCGATTCCATCGCCAAGCTGTTGGGTGGGACGACACCGGTCGGCGTTTTGGTGTTCATCCGCTTTGCCGTTCAGTCGTTGATCCTGATACCCTTGGTGGCCCTGACCGGTCGGCACTGGCGCATGCGCGGACATCTTGTCTGGCTGGCGCTTATCCGAACAGTTCTGCACATCATTGCTATCGCGGCAATGTTCAGCGCACTGCAGTACCTGCCGCTGGCGGACGCTGTCGCCATCGCCTTTGTCATGCCCTTCATCATGCTGTTGCTGGGCAAGTGCGTGCTGGGTGAAGAGGTTGGTATGCGCCGCCTGATCGCCTGCGGTGTCGGGTTCGCGGGCACTCTGCTGGTCATCCAGCCCAGCTTTGTTCAGGTTGGCGCCGCAGCTCTGTTGCCCTTGGTCGTTGCGGTGGCCTTTGCCCTTTTCATGCTGGTGACACGACAGATTGCCAAGGACACCGATC
Source organism: Ruegeria sp. CDSC054 (assembly GCF_059610645.1). Taxonomy (NCBI): domain Bacteria; kingdom Pseudomonadati; phylum Pseudomonadota; class Alphaproteobacteria; order Rhodobacterales; family Roseobacteraceae; genus Ruegeria; species Ruegeria sp. CDSC054. The sequence continues at coordinate 748,239 of NZ_JBXWOA010000001.1, forward strand.
CGATTGCCTTGCAGGCTGTATCCGGAGTGATGGCGACGGTTCTGCTGCTGCCGGTTCTAGCGCTGGGAACACTCGGCAATATTTGGGAGCTGTCCTTCATTGTTCCCGAGCGCGAAAGCCACCTGCTGCTGATCGGGGTCGGTGTCTTGGGCACAGTCGCGCATCTGTTCATGACTTGGTCCTTGCGCTATGCGCCGTCCGCCACGCTGGCCCCCATGCAATATCTTGAGATCCCAGTGGCCACGTTCTTTGGCTGGTTGATTTTCCATGACCTTCCGGACAGCATGGCCGCCGTCGGCATCGGCATCACCGTCGCCGCGGGCCTGTATGTCATTCTGCGCGAGCGGGCCAGCGCCCGGTCTGCCCCGACACAAACGCCTGCATAACCTGATCCAGCGCATACCTTGGCACCATCACCAGCAATCCCGGCGCATCCACCGTCAGCTCAACATCTGCCAGCGCACGGTTGGATGTGCCTACTTGCCCGCCGGGTTCCATAACCAGATCGTCGATGGCCCATTCAAGGCCTTTGCTGGCACCGGTTACCCGTTGGAACGGAAACAGTGAAACGACATCGCCGGGTGTGATACTAAGGGAAACCCGCGGCGGCGCGTGAAAGACGACCTCAGTCTCACCCAATAAGACGCAGGGGCGATCCTGCCTCAGGACCAATGTGTTAAGAACAGCAAGCTGATGATCCAGCCGCCCGCCCAGGAACCCGGCCCCCAACACGACAGGCGCTTCGATGCTGCGCAGAGCCTTGTCAAAATCCGTGCTGTTTTGTTCCCGTATAGGATACAACCGGTCCACCGGAATTTGGTCTTTGTGCCGGCTGTCCAGCGAATCGAAATCGCCAATCACGGCATCCGGAATGCGACCTGATTCTACCAAAGGGGCGGCCCCACCATCGGCCGCCACAACCGTCTTGGCGCGAATCAGCATCACATTTAGGTCGTCAGGGCCGATTTCCCCGCCTCCGACCAGTGCAATTGGCTCAAATGACCGCACAATTGGGCGTTTTTTACTTAGATTGACCATTTTTTCCGGATTTGGACACATTGAGACCACAAAATGATAGGTTCATGCAAAGAGTTCCGAGCCAATAGGTGTGCCTGCATAAGGTGGTTGGCTCTCGTAGTTTGTAGAGGACGTGCGTCTGATGGTACAGAACAACAAGGTATTGACCGTTTCTTATGGAACCTTCTCCTGCACTTTGGAAGGATTCGACGATTCATTCGAAACGATGAAGGCAATCGCTGAATACTTCCGCGATCTTTCTGCCGATGATCGGTATTTTGGTTCTGAACCCCCGCAACCTGACGCAGAAATGCTGACCCGGATCGCACAGCGCGACGCCGCAAAACATGTAGAAGCCAGCCAGAGCGATTCCGGCCTGTTGCTGCGTGCAACCCAGCAGGCTGCAAAGCCAGCCCCTGCTGCGGTTACAACCGCTGCGCAAACAGACCCCCATGTGATGAGCCCCAATGCCACCCCCCCTGCACAAGGGGCCGACTCGTTTTTCGCTGACGCCGAGCCGGTCGAAAGCGCGCCTGCCCCGGCTGCGGACAGCATTGCCGCCAAACTGCAGCGCATCCGCGCCGTCGTTTCGCATTCCGAAGAAAACTCGGTGATTTATACAGAAGACGAGGACGCAAGCCTGGGTAATCAGCCAGCTGCACCGATGGATGCGATCGCCGCCGCGTTCGAGGCAGGCTCGCTCGACGCATCGGACCTTTCGGAAACGGACAAGGCTGACGCAGCCGTTGAACCGATGGCACCGGCTTTTGAAGCAGAAGAAATCGCGGATACCCCCGCCGTGGCAGCGCCAGCGGCAGAGGCCGAAGCAACGGAAGAACCGGTAGAATCCGTGCAGCCATTCTCGATGCAGCAGGACGCAGATTATGAAGACGAGGAAGAGGCGCCTGCACCCTCGGCGCTGTTCACCGATCTTGAGGAAACGACCGAAACTGATGAGCCCGTCAATATCCTGAGCGAAGAGACCGAAGAGGATCTGATAGATGAAGTCGCAGAGACCCAAGAGGGTTATCTGACCGCCGAGGATGAGGCCAATGTTCTAAGCGAGATCTCGAAGGTTGAGGCCGCAATGGGTGGTCAATCACCGAACGAAACGGCCCTGGATCAGGATTTGTCCCGCCTGATGGACAAGGCGGACAGCCAGATGGATGACCCGGCGACCAGCACGCAGCGCGAAACATATTCACATCTGCGCACGGCAGTCGCTGCGACCGAAGCTGAGCGCGGGAACCAGCCGCGGGACGAAGACTCCGAAGAAAGCGGATATCGTGGCGATCTGACGTCGGTCGTAAGCCCGCGCCGCCCCGAGATTCAAGTCACCAGCATGCGCCCGCAATCCGACACTTCATCCCCCTTGAAGCTGGTTGCAGAACAGCGGGTTGACACAAATGAACAGGACGCCGGCCCCGTGACCCCCCGCCGCGTCACGTCCAAATCAGAAGACGAAGCCGACGATTCCAACGAAGAAGGTGGTTTTGCCCTTTTTGCACAGGAACAAGGTGCACAATCTCTGCCTGACCTGTTAGAGGCTGCCGCCGCTTACCTGTCGTTCATCGAAGGTCAGGAACAATTCTCGCGCCCGCAGCTGATGAATAAGATCCGCTCACTCAAGCAGGACGACTTCAACCGCGAAGAAAGCCTGCGCTCGTTCGGTCAATTGCTTCGGGACGGCAAGATCGAAAAAGCCGGTGGTGGTCGTTTTGCCGCCTCAACACAGATCGGGTTCCGCCCCGATGACGAGCGCGCTGCAGGCTGAACTTAAGAAAATCAAAAGAAACGGGGCCGATGCAATCATCGGCCCTTTTTTGTACGGGAAATGAATCGCCCTCTCAGTCTTGCGACTGATCCGGGTCTGCTTGCCCAACGCCTTTGAACACGAATTTGAAAGGCAAGGCCCACACGATGCCCAGACCGATATAGACTAGCAGCTCAAGCCAGAGCGGCGGGCGGTCTAGCCAATTCACAACCGTCACGACCGCCACAATATAAAGAGGCAACCCAACCAGCAGCAGCACTAGTGACCAGCGACGGCGCGCTTTATAGCTGAGGCCTCGTTTCTGTTCCTCTGCCATCAGTCTGCAAACGGGTCAGTCACCAAAATGGTGTCATCCCGCTCCGGGCTGGTGGACAAAAGGGCGACAGGGCAATCGATCAGCTCTTCGACCCGGCGCACGTATTTGATGGCATTGGCCGGCAGATCCGCCCAGCTGCGCGCCCCTTCGGTGGATTCGCTCCAACCCGGCATCTCTTCGTAAATCGGTTTGCAGCGCGCCTGTTGATCCGCGGCCGTCGGAAGGTAGTCCAGACGTTCGCCGTCCAGCTCATACCCAACGCAGATTTTCAGGGTCTCGAAACCGTCCAGAACATCCAGCTTGGTCAGCGAGATGCCGTTCACACCGCTGGTCGCACAGGTCTGGCGCACAAGGCAGGCGTCAAACCACCCACAACGGCGCTTACGGCCCGTGGTGGTCCCGAACTCGTGCCCGCGCTCACCAAGCCGCTGACCATCGTCGTCGTCCAACTCGGTTGGGAACGGGCCCTCACCCACGCGGGTTGTATAGGCTTTGACAATGCCCAGAACGAAGTCAATCGAACCGGGACCGATGCCGACGCCTGTTGATGCCTGACCGGCAATGACGTTGGACGAGGTTACAAACGGATATGTACCGAAGTCGATATCCAGCAGCGCCCCCTGTGCGCCCTCGAACAGGATGCGTTTGCCAGCCTTGCGCTTTTCGTTCAGCACTTTCCAAACCGGCGCGGCAAAGGGTAGGATTTTTGGCGCGATCTCTTTCAGCTGGGCAATCAGTGCATTTCGGTCAATTGGCTCCAGTCCAAGCCCGTTTCGCAGCGCATTGTGGTGAACCAGAGCGCGATCAACTCGCAATGCCAGCGTTGCATCGTCAGCCAGATCAGCCACACGGATCACGCGGCGACCAACCTTGTCTTCGTAACAAGGACCAATTCCGCGACCGGTCGTCCCGATTTTCGCAACCGAGTTTTGACTTTCACGTGCCCGATCCAGTTCCCCGTGGAAGGGCAGGATCAACGGTGTGTTTTCCGCAATCATCAGGTTTTCAGGGGTGATTTCAACGCCCTGCGCCTGGATGGTTCCGATCTCTTTGATTAGGTGCCATGGGTCCAGAACGACACCGTTGCCGATGACACTCAACTTGCCGCCACGCACAACACCCGACGGCAGCGCGTGCAGCTTGTATACTTCTCCGTCGATGACCAGCGTGTGCCCGGCGTTATGTCCGCCCTGAAAGCGTGCAATCACGTCTGCACGCTCGCTGAGCCAGTCGACGATCTTGCCTTTTCCTTCGTCACCCCACTGGGCGCCGACAACAACCACATTGGCCATATCCGGTCCTTTTGCGCTGAGTTATCAAACTCGGCTCGTATAACGGGGGGAAAGCGACAGGGAAACCGGTAATTCGACGCATGCAGAGATCGTGCTGCGCACGATGCCTCCGGCGGGGATATTTTTGGCCAGGTGAAGAAACGGATCCCCCGCTTCATCTGGCTGAAGATACCCCCGGGGGAAGTGCCCGGCACGGGCAACGAGTGCAGAGCCCCCTACCCCTTGGCCAACCGCACCGGCTGTCCATGAGAGGTGGTCAAATAAGCCTCTTCCCACTTGTCGCGAAATTGGACCACTTCATCTGGAGCTGCGACACCTTGCTCGGCCAAAAACACCTCGAGCGTTTCCAGCCAGGCAAAAAAGTAGTCATCCCCTCCATTCAGTTCGCGATCCAAACCGTTCTGTTTCAAGCTGGCCGAAAAGCGCGCCGCCCAATCCGGCCAGTCGAACCGTCCGGCCTCGTTTAAGGCAACCGTCACAGCAAAGACCTGAGCGTGCCAGGGCTCTGCGAAGGCTGGTTCGGGAGCAGTATGAGTTATGCAGTCGCTCATGCGAGTTCCAGATAGCTTTGCCAAAGATCCAAAACGACTTCATCCTGCGAGTGTTCGGGATTGGCCCAAAGCTCGGATGCCGGAAAGACCACGGCGTAAAGCGGCTCGGGTGCATCCCCCAACCTATGAGCACTAGAGTCCGGCAGCACATGCGTTCCGTGCATCATAAGGATGCGCCCTTTTGCCCCGGTGGCGTACATGGGCAAACGCGTATGCCCGCCGTCGACAAGGCGGTTCGCGGCTTGACGGGCGGTCACAACTTTTTGCCCCGGTTCAAATTTCACCCGCACATTTGAAGGGCGATCCGCAGGCCCGCCGCTGGCCAACACTTTCGCAACCGCGTCAGACTTCAGCACGCGGCTTGCCAGGGGGTGATTGTCGCCGTCTGTCTCGCCGCGCAGATCCTCATCTGTCAGCACGCCTGTTTCGACGAGAAGGTCCGCAAGCCCCGAAATCCATTTCTCGTAATAAGAAAAACGGGCGTAGTCCTTAGGCGACAATCTCTCGCGCGCATGCCGGGATACGTCGATGTTCCACTGCCCAAGCGATCCCGCTGCCAGTGTTACGGCCAATGCCCTTGCATGCCAGTCTTCGGCAAAGACCGGGGCATCTTCGGGTTCAGGGAGCACAGGCCCATCGCCAAAGCGCCCGCCCATATCGTGAACTCGGGTCATGATGGCACCTTTGGCAAACCGGTTCCGATCATGCTGTCGCGTGTGACAAGCGCCGCCAACTCGTCTTCTGTTAAGCCATCCGTGTCTTCTGGCCGCATCGGAAGTACAAGGTACCGCACCTCGGCCGTCGAATCCCAAACGCGAACCGAGGACGTCTCGGGCAGGGTCACCCCGAACTCAGCCAGAACCTTGCGCGGCTCACGCACAGCCCGCGCCCTATAGGCATCTGATTTGTACCAACCCGGCGGAATACCAAGCAGCGGCCACGGGTAACAACTGCACAGGGTGCACACGACCATGTTGTGCTGTTCAGGTGTGTTTTCGACGACAACCATGTGTTCGCCCTGACGCCCGTAATAACCCAGATCGGCGACAACCGATGTGGCATCTTTCAGCAACGCGGCTTTGAAGTCCGGGTCAGTCCAGGCTTTGGCAACGACGCGGGCGCCGTTCTGCGGGCCGATCTTGTTCTGATAGGTATCAATAATTTCATCCAGCGCCGCCGGATCGATCAGTCCCTTGCGAGTCAGAATCGTTTCCAGCGCCTTTACCCGCAGCGCAGGATCAGGTGGCAAAAGGGTGTGCGGGTGGTCGTGATCATCATGTGGCATGGCCGCAGCCTGCGCGAGGTGCGGCCATGCTGTCCAGTCCCTTTGCCGTGATCCGGAACATCACCGATCTTGATGCCAACTCCTCACTTGCCCCCGCTGGCAAACTTGCATAAGTACCACGCGATACACGCCACGCTGTACAGGAACACCATGGAAAACGTCGTTCTCATCATCCACCTCCTCCTGGCCTTGGGCCTGATTGCCGTTGTTCTGATGCAGCGGTCCGAAGGCGGTGGCCTTGGCATGGGCGGCGGGGGCGGCGGCGCCATGACCGGACGCGCCGCAGCGACTGCTTTGGGCAAGGTGACGTGGATCCTGGCCGCTTGTTTCATCGTGACTTCAATCACGCTGACCATTCTGGCCGCTCAGAAATCCTCGGGCAGTTCGGTGATCGACCGTTTGGGCGTTCCGGCCCCGGCACCAACCGAGGAAAGCACACCTGCGGTTCCGTCGGCTGACGATCTGCTGCCTCCGGCAGATGGCGACAACGCGCCGCTGATCCCACAAGCCAACTGATCCACAAAACCTAGAAACCTGAAAGAGAACTGCAACAGCATCTTGCGGTTCTCTTGCGCTATTGGCGCGAATCCTTTATATGTGAAGTCCCGTGGTGCAGCGGTTTTTCGGAACCGTCGGGCAGCTGATTTTGACGTCTCACGGGAGCAGCCGAAAACATGGCGCGTTTTATTTTCATCACTGGTGGTGTGGTTTCGTCTTTGGGCAAAGGACTGGCTTCGGCGGCTTTGGGCGCGCTGTTGCAGGCCCGAGGGTATTCGGTGCGTCTGCGCAAGCTGGACCCCTATCTGAACGTTGACCCCGGCACGATGTCGCCGTTCGAGCATGGCGAAGTGTTCGTGACCGATGACGGGGCCGAAACCGACCTGGATCTTGGTCACTACGAACGATTCACCGGCGTGGCGGCCCGCAAGACCGACTCGGTTAGTTCAGGTCGGATTTATTCCAACGTGCTCGAGAAAGAGCGCCGCGGCGACTATCTGGGCAAGACCATTCAGGTGATTCCGCACGTCACCAACGAGATCAAAGACTTTATCTCGATCGGTGAGGATGAGGTCGATTTCATGCTGTGCGAGATTGGCGGCACCGTCGGCGATATCGAAGGCCTGCCCTTCTTTGAAGCTATCCGTCAGTTCAGCCAGGACAAGCCGCGCGGCCAATGCCTGTTCATGCACCTGACCCTGCTGCCCTACATCAAAGCCTCGGGCGAACTGAAAACCAAGCCGACCCAGCACTCGGTGAAAGAGCTGCGCTCGATCGGTCTGGCCCCTGACATTCTGGTCTGTCGCTCCGAGGGTCCCATCCCGGTCAAAGAACGCGAAAAGTTGGCGTTGTTCTGTAACGTGCGCCCCGACAGCGTGATCGCGGCACAGGATCTGTCGACCATTTATGACGCCCCGCTGGCCTATCACCGCGAAGGATTGGATCAGGCGGTTCTGGATGCGTTTCAGATCAGCCCTGCCCCCAAGCCCGATCTGGCCAAATGGGAAGACGTCAGCGACCGCATCCACAATGCCGAAGGCGAAGTCAAAGTCGCCATCGTTGGAAAATACACTCAGCTTGAAGATGCCTATAAGTCGATTGCCGAGGCCCTGACCCATGGCGGTATGGCCAACCGGGTTCGCGTCAAGGTCGAATGGGTCGATGCCGAGGTATTTGATACCGAAGACGCAGCCCCGCATCTGGAAGGTTTCCACGCGATCCTCGTTCCCGGCGGATTTGGCGAACGCGGCACCGAAGGCAAGATCAAAGCCGCGCAATACGCGCGCGAACACAAAGTGCCCTATCTGGGAATCTGCCTTGGTATGCAGATGGCTGTAATCGAAGCAGCCCGCAACGCCGCTGGCATCACAGAGGCGGGCTCAGAAGAGTTCGACCACGAAGCGGGCAAAAAACGTTTTGAGCCTGTTGTTTATCACCTGAAAGAATGGGTGCAGGGCAATCACAAGGTCGAACGCAAGGTCGGTGACGATAAAGGCGGTACCATGCGTTTGGGCGCCTATGACGCGGTACTGGCCGATGGCTCGAAAGTGGCAGAGGTATACGGCGGCACCAATATCGAAGAACGCCACCGGCACCGCTATGAGGTGGACATCAAGTACCGCGACAAGCTGGAAAAAGCTGGCTTGAACTTCTCGGGGATGTCGCCCGATGGCCGTCTGCCGGAAATCGTAGAATGGTCAGACCATCCGTGGTTCATCGGCGTACAGTACCATCCGGAACTGAAGTCCAAGCCATTTGATCCACACCCCCTGTTCCGCGACTTTGTGCGCGCAGCGAAAGACACCTCGCGCCTCGTTTAAGTGGTGTCTGTGTCGGACTGTCACCCCGCATTGTTTTGTGGGGTGTAACCTCCTAACTATTTGAACAAGCAGGTCCACCTGCCGTGCACCATGGATGCAGTTCAAAGATTTAGGAGTTTTCAGATGAGCAATGCGACAACGATCACAAACCTCCAACAAGCGCTTCACATGGAAATGACCGCAGCGCATCAGTACCAGTTGCATTCGCATGTACTGAACGATTGGGGTTTGGACATCCTGGCCGAGAAGATGCGCGGCGAGATGCAGGAAGAGTTGGGGCATTCTGATGCCTATATCGAACGCATTCTTTTCCTTGGCGCAAAGCCAGAGCTTGAGCTTCAGAAAAACCCAAAGGCGGCGGACGACCTGGAAGAGATGTTTACCGCGGACCTGAAGGATGAAATGGAAGCCATCGACTTCTACACCCAAGCTGCGGCACAGGCGGCTGAGGCCGGTGACGTGGGAACCCGAACCCTGTTTGAGCGAATTCTGTTGGAAGAAGAAGGTCACAAGGCGTGGCTGGAGACCGAGTTGTCGCTGCTCAAACGATTGGGTGAGCCGGCGTTCAGCGCTCGATACGTGTCGAGCACAGCCGGCGAAGACTGATTCCTCAGCAACTGATCTCACCATGTCGAAGAATTCGGGCCAACAAATGTTGGCCCATTTTCGTTCGTCACCGCAAAGTGACGCTGTGCGGCCAAAAAACACTACTCGGGCACAGTTCCAAGTGGTTACTGTTAAGTAAATGATGACAGGAGAGGCCCAAATGACCGATCAAATCCAAAACGCAGAAACCTTTGCGGCCCTGCACAAAAAGGGCGATCCGGTCATCCTTTTTAACATCTGGGACGCTGGCAGCGCCGGTGCCGTGCGGGATGCAGGCGCCATGGCATTGGCGACCGGCAGCGCGCCAGTGGCAATGGCGCAGGGGTTTGGCGACGGCCAGAATATCCCCTTGGATGTCGCCCTGGACAACGCCCGCCAAATCGTCAGTGCCGTTGATCTTCCTGTCTCATTGGATTTCGAAGGGGCCTATGCCGAGGACGCGGTGGGGGTTATCGCCAATGTCCAGAACGCGCTTGAAACAGGTGTCGTTGGCTTCAACTTCGAAGACCAGATTGTCGGCACCAAGGACCTATACGACATCGAAACCCAAGCCGCCCGCGTTGGTGCGATGCGCGAAGGGTGTGACGTCGCTGGCGTCCCTGCTTTTATCAACGCCAGAACGGACATCTTCCTGAAGGCTGCGCCGGAAACGCATGACGAGGCGATGCTGGACGATGCGATGGCCCGCGCCAAAGCCTATGCCGATGCGGGTGCCAACGGGTTCTTTGCACCCGGCCTCAAGGATGAGGACATGATCGCCCGGCTTTGCGAATCGACTGATCTACCTGTGAATATCATTGCCCTGCCCGGGACGCCGGATACCGCGACGCTTGCGTCGCTGGGCGTCGCCCGGATCAGTTATGGGCCTGTGCCGTATCGGAAGATGCTGGGCTGGCTGCAGGAACAAGCGAAACAGGCACTGCAGTCAGGCGCCTAGCCAGCGGGTAGATACCGATACAAGCGGATACCGGCAAAGTTGTGACCATTCAGGGCTATGACGGGTAGTCAGCGCTTGGCGGGCCACAAAATATGGAATAACCTCGCGGCATGTTGAAAAAATTCCTTCAGGCGTTTCGCCCGCCACAGCACGACCATTTGCCCGATCCTGACGCCGAACTGGCTTTGGGTGCTTTGATGGTGCGCGTGGCGCAGGCGGATCGGGATTACAAACTGGAAGAAATCAGCCTGATCGACCGCATTCTTGCGCGGCTCTATCAGCACAACGCGATCGAGGCCGCCAAGGTCCGCGCCACCTGCGAAAAATTGCACGCCGCCGCGCCAGACACCGATACATTCGGCAAGTTGATCCGCGAAACAACCGACCTGCAGGAACGTCTGGCCGCGCTGGACGCTTTGTGGGAGGTCGTTCTGGCCGATGGCAATTCGGACGAAGGCGAAATGAAGATCGTCGAAGAAGCCCGCATCGCCATGGGCCTGAGCTTTAAAGACAGCCAAGAAGCGCATGAACGGGTACAAACGCGCTTGGAACAGAAGTAGTCCGCTTCTATAACCAATTCATGTTCAGCGATTTTCTGTCCCGGCTCACGCAGCCGCAGCCCGACCCACTTGCCGATAACGACGCCCGTTTGGCCCTAACGGCCCTTCTGGTGCGCATCGCCAGATCCGACAACGACTATGCCGACACGGAAATGGCACGAATCGACCGGATATCGGCGGAACGCTATGGCCTGTCCCCTTTTGAGGCCGCAGCCCTTCGCGCCAGCGCCGAGGATCTAGAAGCCGAAGCCCCCGATACCGTCCGCTTTACCCGCGCGATCAAAGAGGCTGTCGCTTACGAAGATCGTCTGGCCGTGGTTCAGGCGATGTGGTCGGTCGCACTGGCCGATGGGCATCGGACCGGCGAAGAAGATTCGCTGTTGCGTCTGGTGGTCAGCCTGCTGGGTGTCAGCGATGTCGATTCTGCCCTGGCCCGGCAAAAGGCAGCCAAATCGTGATTGCAATGCTGGGCATGTATGACATGCCCGCGCTGCAACCAGCCAATGATCGGTTCTGGTCGTCGATTCGGGCGCATCTTGGATTTGGCCCCGCGCATCTGACACGTGGCGCTGACGTTTGGGATGTCTGGCATAGCCCCGACCTAGTTTTTTCTCAGACGTGTGGCATGCCTTACCGCACCCGATTGTATGGGATGGTTCAGCTTGTCGGCACGCCGGACTACGGTCTGGCAGGCTGTCCGCCCGGGTACTACCGGTCTGTTATCGTGGCCCGAAGAGACGATACCCGCGATCTGGACCAGCTTGCCGACGGCACCTTTGCTTACAATGAATCGCTTTCTCAGTCCGGTTGGGCTGCGCCCATGGTCCATCTGTCACGTCACAGCCGCCTTCCAAGTTCAGTGTTGGAAACCGGCGGTCATGCCCTTTCGGCAGCCGCTGTTGCGGAAGGCCGCGCGGATTATGCCGCGCTGGATGCGCTTACGTGGGAATTACTCAAGGAACACTCGAATTTGGGGACTGAGCTTCGCGAGGTCGCAGCAACCGAACCTTCGCCCGCCCTGCCCTGCATCACGGCCAATGGTCAGGATGCGCCCCAGATTGCAAAGGCGGTTCGTGCAGCCATCAACGATCTTTCCCCCGCCGACCAAAAGATGCTGCACTTGCGTGGTCTGATCGACATTCCAGCCGAGCATTACCTTGCCGTTCCCGACCCGTCCCCTGAGGCTGCCAAATTGATCGATCCGTGACCACTTTGGTCAGAACGTCTGGTCATTTTGACAGTTTGTGGCCCGTTCCGTGTCATTTGCGCATTGCATTGCTCTGAAATTTCAGCCCTAGTACCGCACCAACACCAATAGCAGCTGGACCACCCGTGACAGATTCCACTCCGGTCATCGAGATCAAAAACCTACACAAGAGCTTTGGCAATCTTGAGGTATTGAAAGGGGTGGATATCACCGCCAGACGCGGTGATGTCGTCTCACTTATCGGTTCGTCCGGTTCTGGCAAATCGACGCTTCTGCGCTGCTGCAACCTGTTGGAAGACAGCCAAGAGGGCGAAATTCTGTTCAAGGGCGAACCTGTCCGCTGGACTGGCAACGCACATAACCGCCGTCCGGCCGATCCCAAACAGGTCCTGCGTATTCGCACAAACCTGTCGATGGTGTTTCAGCAGTTCAATCTGTGGGCCCATATGACCATCCTGCAAAACGTGATGGAGGCCCCCGTGACCGTCATGGGCCGCGACAAGGCCGAGACTGAAGACAGCGCCCGTAGGTATCTGGAAAAGGTCGGCATCGGCGACAAATGCGACGCATATCCCGCGCAACTGTCAGGCGGTCAGCAGCAACGCGCCGCGATTGCGCGCGGCCTGTGCATGGAGCCTCAGGCCCTGCTGTTCGACGAGCCCACATCGGCGCTGGACCCCGAACTGGAACAGGAAGTGATCAAAGTGATCAAGGATCTGGCCGCCGAAGGCCGCACCATGATCATCGTGACACACGATATGAAAATGGCTGCCGATATCTCGAGCCATGTGGTGTTCCTGCATCAAGGCCTCATCGAAGAAGAAGGCCTGCCAGAAGACATCTTTACTACCCCTGAATCCACGCGACTTCAGGGTTTTCTCTCCGCCACCATGGCGGCATAAATTCAGGACAGAACCAAAAAGGGGAGTAACAATGAAAAACCTGATTCTGACCACAGCAGCACTGGCGCTGAGCGCCGGTATGGCCATGGCCGATACGGTCCGCATGGGCACCGAAGGCGCCTACCCTCCGTGGAACTTCATCAATGACGCCGGCGAGATCGACGGTTTCGAGCGTGAGCTGGGTGACGAGCTGTGCAAGCGCGCAAATCTGGAATGCGAATGGGTCAAGAACGACTGGGATTCGATCATTCCGAACCTGGTGTCGGGCAACTATGATGTCATCATCGCGGGCATGTCGATCACTGACGAGCGCGACGAAGTGATTGATTTCACTCAGAACTACACACCACCTGATCCGTCGGCTTATGTCGCGACCTCTGACGACGTTGACGTCGCGAACGGCGTGATTGCGGCGCAGACCGGTACCATTCAGGCCGGTTATATTGCCGAATCCGGTGCAACTCTGGTTGAGTTCGCCAGCCCCGAGGAAACCATCGCAGCCGTGCGCAATGGTGAAGCTGACGCCGTTCTGGCCGACAAGTCTTTCCTTGCACCGATTGCAGATGAAGACGCGGACCTGCGCTTTGTCGCCGAAGATGTCCCGCTGGGCGGTGGTGTCGGCATCGGTGTGCGCGAGTCGGACGGTGATCTGAAAGAAAAGCTCAACACTGCCATCCAGTCCATGAAGGATGACGGCAGCCTGAACGAGCTGATCACCAAATGGGAAGTGTCCTCGACCTTCTGATCTGAATCAGGTTGCGCGCCCCAATACCGGGGCGGGCTGCCCCTGCGCCTTAGCACCTCAAGAGGCCCGCCATTTTCTCGTTTTGCACTGATCCCGATACGCTGGGCACGTTCCGCTGGTTTTCCTGCTATCTGACCAACGGCGTACACTGGTCGTTCTACCTGTCGTTCCTGAAGGTCCTGCTGTTGCTGGCCGTCACAGCGCCCGTAGCGTTGAGTTTCGGGTTCGTTGGTGCCATGGCCGCCCGCTCGCATATCCCCCCCGTCAGCTGGCTGGGCAAGGGCTATATCGCGATTGTACGGGGTGTGCCGGACATCGCCTTCTTCATGTTCTTTGTGATCGCGCTGGATCAAGCTTTTGAATGGACGCGCCATAAGATCCTTTGCCCTGACTGGACGGACCCGATCCGGCAGGGCAATGACTTCATCGTCTGTCAGGCGGCGAAACTGCCGCTCAGCACCGCGCCGGAGATTGTGCATGAAACCTACGGTTTCTTCCTTGCGGTCATCACATTCTCGATTGTCTTTGGTGCCTTCGCGGCCAATGTGCTGTTCGGCGGCATGCGGGCGGTGCCCCATGCGCAGCTGGAAACAGCCGCCGCATATGGTCTGACCCCCAGCCAGACATTCTGGCGTATTCTGGTGCCGCAAATGTGGGTCTATGCCCTGCCCGGCCTGTCGAACCTGTGGATGGTGCTGATCAAAGCCACTCCATTGCTGTTCCTGCTTGGTATCGAAGACATCGTCTATTGGGCCCGCGAATTGGGCGGCACGAAAACCACAAAATTCACACAATACCCCCATGGCGATTGGCGCATGTGGTACTTCCTGGCTCTGCTGATCTTCTACCTCGGCATGACCCGCGTCTCGGAAATCGGGCTTGAAAAGCTGATGCGCCGCCTGTCCCACGGTCAGGCCACGTCGGGCGGAGAGCTTCTGCGCAAGGAGACCACCGCATGAGCTGCATCCAGACCATCCAAGATTACGGTCTGCGTTCCCTGGGCCTTGGTGAGCGGCTACTGCCGCGCAACGACTTTACCCTGTGCGAGCAATTCACCCTGATCGGTTCAGGTATGATCTGGAATATCTATTTCGGCATCATGGCACTGGTCACCGGGTTCTTTCTGGCAACCGCCGTGGCAATGGGCAAAGCATCCACCAACAAGTGGCTGCGCAAACCGTCCGAGTGGTTTATCTTTATCTTCCGCGGCTCACCGCTATTCATTCAGTTCTTCTTTGCCTATTTCTTCTTCCTGTCGCTGAAGAAGTCCTATCCCATGTTCGACGCCCTGACATCGGCATGGCTGGGGGCGTTGATCGTTCTGTTCCTGAACACCGCCGCCTATACCGGTGAGATCTTCTATGGCGCGCTGCGCTCGATCCCCAAGGGTGATATCGAGGCCGCTGATGCCTATGGCATGTCGGGCTGGTCGCGGTTCCGTCGGATCATCTGGCCCACCATGCTGCGTCTGGCCTGGCCTGCCTATACGAACGAAGCAATCTTCCTGTTTCACGCCACCACGCTGGTCTTCTTCTCGGCCTTCCCCGCCTGGCAGCAACGTGGCGACGCGCTGTACTACGCCAGCTATTTCGCCGACAAGACGTTCAATCCGTTCATTCCCTACCCGATTCTGGCCTTTTACTTCATCCTGCTGACACTAGTAGTTGTCGGGGTGTTCGGGCAGATCAACAAACGGCTGAACCGCCACTTGCCAGCGGCCAGAAAGGCCAAGATGAGGTTCCGTCTGAACCTGGCGCGCTAAGTCAGGCAACCACACAATTCGACAGCCGGGCTTGTTTTTGGCCCGGTTTTTTCTTGCCGAGAATCTCAGGAAAGTACTGAGAAAGCGTTATGAATAAGGGAAAATGGTACCGCCTGCTGGATTCGAACCGGCGACCTCTGGATCCACAATCCGCTGCGTCGATTTTTCACCCAGATGCACGGCAATACATCCCGCCCCAAGTCAAAGACGTAAATTCTTGAAATAATTTCGTTATTTTTGAATTTTTGATGCACCCTAATGCACTGCGGCTTGCAACGATGCACTAGGTCGTTGACTTGAAATCCGCGATTTGGTGCACTAATGGTGCACTAATGGCTTGATGGGTGATTTTGGACCAACTAAGTATCCAGTGTTCAAAACGAACGCAGCCCGGCTCCGCGCCAACGGAAACCGGACTGCTAACCACAGACGTTATTAGGAGTAACGACGATGACTGTAACGATTTTACAATTTGCAAAAGCAAAGGCAAACGACAGCACAGACGCCATCTCGGCGAAGTTTGAATTCACGCGGTCCAGCCTTGCAGAGGCGTTCACGGCGTTGGAAAACGAGTCGGACGTCACTCTGCGAGACACCATTGTAAATGGCCTGTTCCTACGCAAGCAGAGAGGCTCTTGGTCTGCAGGCGTTCGCCGCAAACTCAAAGGCACTCGCAGCAACGGTTACGAAACGATGGCGGGCTGGACCACGGTCACGCCGGTCCACGAACTGATGGCGTGGGCGTCATCCACATCGAAGGCGATGGGAAACGGGACATGGGTGTCGCCGAAGCAGCGCAAGGAAACCGAGCGCCGGGAGGCTGAGTTGAAAAACGTCGTTGACCAGATGGAAGCGATGGCTTTGGGCGAGGCTCTGGCCCTGCTGAGAAAACACAAGCCACGCACCCGGCAAGGCACTCTGAACCGCTACGCCTACAGCTGTCTGGATTTGGTGGGCACCAAGCGCCCGGCGGACGCTCCCGAGATTTGGGAATACGTGACGACCGCCATCGACTTGCCGATGACCTCAATCACGCGCGTGACCGTCAAGACGGCTTACGAACGGCTGCTCAAGGAAAAGAGCATCGGAACGGCGAACGCGATGATCCGCTCCCTCGGGTCAATCTGGGAAAATTGGGCGGAGGCGCACGGCGACGAGGACGCGCGACCACGCAACAATCCCACTTTTGGTGTCAGCCGAAAAAAAGAGGTGCGTGTCAAAACGCCCGTGCGCACAAACTCGATCCCATCCGACCAACGGGCGGATTGGTATCATGCAGCCAAACTCCACGACGAGTTTGCGCCCTACTCCACGTTTGCAGCCATTCGGTTCATCTACATCACCGGGCTTCGCCGCAATGAGGTTTTGGAACTGGCGTGGGACGAGATCGACGTAAAGCCGGGCTGGCTGACAATTCCGGGCGAGCGCATGAAATCGGGCGTGGAACTCGAACGTCCCATCACCGCCGAGATGCGTGCCATCCTAGAACAGCAACGCGCGCGTAGCCCGGAGAGCAAATGGGTGTTCCCTGCCGCGCGCGGTGACGGGCACGTAACCGACACCCGCAAATCGCTCGCCAAGTTGCCCGTGCAAGCCGTGAACCACGATTTGCGGCGAGGGTTCATCGCAGCGGCGGCGCAGGCCAATGTGCCGGGACCGATCTACAAGCTGCTGGTCGGCCACGCACTGGACGGTGTGACCGGTGAATACCTGCTGACCCTGCAGCAGGAATTGCCCAATTGGGCACCCAAAATTGAGTCGGCGCTGCTGGGCGATTCTCAGTAACTATGACACCATGGACTTAAAGGGCCGTGCCGATGGCGCGGCCTTTTGCCTTTCTGGGCAAACACGAATTATTTCTAAAAATCGACCTTTCCGAGGATTAGCTTTTCAAAACCCCCGTCCAAACCTTTGCAGATCGTGCATTTGCGGCGTGCGTTGCGCTGTTGGCTTAACTGGCTCCACCAGCCCAATGAATTTATTTTTGACTCGGCGGTAGCGCATCGCAATCCTTGAAGCCGCAATAGGCCTCGCCGAGGGCCGCAATGTGAAAGGAGCCTGCAACATGGGTAACGCCACCGACCAACTGGACGCCGCCGTGCAAGAGCGCCGGAACAGCTTCAACATGACGATCCACGAAAAATCCGAAGAGACCGGGATGAGCGCGTCCTTCCTTGCGCAGGACCGCGCCAAGGAGAACCCCGTCTTCGCATTTAGACGCTACGGACGCGCAATCCGCTACCGGCGCGAACTAGACTAACCGCCTAGTAGCACCCCCCAACATCGCTGGTTTCATCCAACCGCAGGCGCGCCCTGCGGAACGGTGAAGGCTTGCCAACGAAAACGCGCCGCCCGTGAGCGACGCGTCAACTGGACCCGCTAAAGTCCCGCAATTCTGACAAAATGCAGGGCAACCTTAGCAGAGTTCCTTAAATCGGGAATCCTGCGCGTGAGCCGCGAAGCCTTCGCACTTTTTCGCAAAATGAAACGACACTTGCCGCCCGGTAATTGTCACAGCGCGATGTACCAGCTTGCGTGGGACGAGGTGGCGATAGGCAAATTCCGGCGGCTAAACGTCAATGCGTTGGCAATCGAAATGAACGTGGACAGAAAAACCTGCCGGAGATCGCTGCGACGGCTTGAGGCGGTGGGGATAATCCATCTTCGCAGGCGCGGGCCGGAAAAGGGTCGCATGGAGGTCCGCATCAACCACCGATGGACGCCGAACGAAGTGGTGGAAACTGGGGCAGAATGCACCACCCCAACTGGGGCAGAACGCCCTACCCAACTGAGGCAGAACGCCCCACTAACTGGGGCAGAACGCCCCACCGTTAGTAGAAAGATAAAAAAGACCGCGCCGGGGAGCAGCCCTCAAGCAGCGAGCGACCCGGCGCGTTCTTTTTCAGACGAAATTTCAGAGATTCAAAAAGGAGTCGCAAAGCGATGGAACATGGAAACTTGATAACCCAACTTGAGGCTGAAACCGAAAAGCTTGAAACGGCCATGTCAATGTTGATGACCGAGATCGCGAATATTGCTGTGGAACATGCGCAGGCGCGAAGGGTCAACTTTCTTACCCACTCCGTCTTGGATCAACTCGATGCCCTCCGAGGCAGGCTGGCCGACCACCGCAACGGACAAGCGGACGAGTGAGGCACCGGGTACACGAGTTTACCCAAAGGTCTCTGCAACGGCTGGTGGCCGAAACAGCGGGGCCAGGTTGCGTCGTTGTGGCCGATGACGTACCCGGCTTGGAATTGAGAGTCGGAAAACGCCGCGCCACGTGGACGAGCCGATTGTCTTTGAACGGGACCGCTCACAAGGTGAGGCTGGGCTACTTCCCGGCCTTCAGCGTAGCAGCGGCGGTGGAAGCCCACAAGACGGCGTCCAAGCGGGCAAAGATGGGGCTGGACCCTTATTCGGATGCCCAACGCCGCGCAGACCTGCTTGTCGCCGATCTGGTGGACCGCTGGGAGGCCCAAAGCCCCCAGAAGTCAGCTGAACACCGTGCCAGACTCGTGAGGCGCAATTTCAAGCCGCTCTTGTCCATTCCGGCAGCCCTACTCTCCACATCCGATGTTCAGGCGATCTACACCGTCCTCCGGGCATCAAAAGAAACCACCGCCCGGAACGCTCTGGTGGCCTTTCGGACAATCCTGCGCACTGCCATCCAAGAACACCTGATCGAGGTTGATCCAACCGCGCCCTTGGCATTGCCTCCGAGGCCGTTCGGAACCGCCCGCTACACGCTCAACGACGTGGTGTCCATCTTCGCCGCTGCCGATGACCTGCGCGACTGGCAAAGAAGGTTTTTGTTCACGCTGGCATTGATCGGCACGAGAACTGGAGAAACAAGCGCGCTGAACGTCGGCGACGTGTCCCTGAACGAGAACAGGCTGGAAATCCCGGCGGCGCTCACCAAGACCAAAAAGACCCACTGGATTCCGATCTCGCCGTGGTTGCGGTCAATCCTGAAGGATGCCATCGGCGACAGAACCCAAAGCAGCGCCCCCCTGTTCGTCAACGGCAACGGCAACCGCATCCACAAGGTCGACCGCGCCGACCTCATCCGTTGGGTCAACGCACACCGTGATCCTCTCGTCAAAAAGGGCGACCGACGATACTGCAAGCTGCATGACTGGCGAAAGACGCTGCTTACCGATGGCGCGCGGCTGGGCCTCGATCACGGCCTGCTGGACCTGTGCCTCAACCACAGCGCATCCGCGACCTTCGACGCTGTCACGCAAGCCTACCAAACCTCGCACCGATGGCCGGAGCGCCAACGCACTATGCTTGCGTGGTCCGAAGTCCTCAAACACCTGACCCAAAACAAACCTGCCCAAAACCTGCCCAAAAGCCAAAATGAGGAGGAGTTGCGAAACATCATTAAGAGGCTGGTTTGAAAAAGAAAATCAACGTTCCAGACAGAGCCATTGGAGTGATCCCCATCATCACAGAAAAACTTCCTTAAGGTCATGTGTCGGCAACCACTAATTATTCACGAGTGGTGCAATGATTGCGGTCAGGAACGATAGCCTAATCGGGGAAAGCGGAACTTCGTGCAGGACGCAGCATTTTGTTTGCTAGGGGCTCGGAGCAGTCATTCGCCGCACTCGGCATGAACGACTGCTACGCGGACAAAGCCGTCATTCGCTGCATCGATGTGATGATGTATCAAGGTTGAATCGTCCGCTTTCAAAAGATGACAATGTTTGAACGTTGTCTTAACCTCGCTTTATGAAAGCTCGCCTTGCTGTGATCTTGATGGCCGACCTGGTCGGCTATACGTCCGCAATGGAGGCGGATCAGGCGCTCGCAATTGAGCTGGTCCGAGACCTTCGTGATAAATTACTGGAACCAGAAGCCTTACAAAGAGGCGGCGAGATACTTAAGCGTATGGGTGATGGATGGATAATTGCCTTTCCATCAGTATCAGCCGCAATCGAAACAGCTCAATCTGTGCAACTGGCATTGGTTGAAAATAAAAAAATCAGACTGAGGATGGCAGCGCATCTTGGGGAGATCGTTCAAGACGAGGCCGACACTTATGGCGCCGGAATAAACATCACCGCGCGCCTGCAAACCGAGGCGCCACCCGGTGGCGTGATGATCTCCGAAGACCTCAAGCGGCAGTTGGACGAAAAGCTCTCAGCGGGTTTCAGCGATGCGGGTAGGTTCGATTTAAAGAACGTTGCTAACCCGGTGAATGGGTTTCAATGGCGGCCCGCCACGCAGCGTGAAATTGAACTTACCGAATTGCCTTCCATTGCAGTCGAACCGGTCACAAGTGCTCCCGAAACGAGAGAGACGCTTGAGGTTTGCGCTGACCTGCAGGAGCAGCTGGTCCACAGTCTTTCGCGCCGCACCGGTGTTCGTGTAATTGCAACAGATTCAACATCCGAGACCAAAGCGACTTACAGCCTGAGGTGCAGGTTGCGCTGCCGGGAGACCGAAGCAAGGATATCGTCAAGCCTGACCCGGTTGGGAGATGGACAGGTGACCTGGTCGCGCTTCTTAAACGGAGATTCAGAGGATTTGTTTGAATTAAGCGACCGGGCTGCAGAACAGTTGTCAGACGATTTACGTCTGCAGATCAATGCGTTTGACGGTGACCGGCTTAATGATATTCCAGACGATCAATTGAGCTCAAGTGAGTTGAGATCCCGAGCGGCAATGCTGTTTTATCGTGCCACCGTCGAGGACTACAATCACGCGAGTAAATTGCTAGAGCGAGCGCTTCGACTCGATCCCGAGAATGGGTCCGGGCTTGCAATGTGGTGTGAAGCCAAACTGTACCCCTTAGAAGCATGCTATCGCGAGGCTGATCCTGATTTGCGTGTACGGATCATTGAGTCTTCGAACAAGGCTGTTCAGTCCGCGCCTCGCTCCGACTATTGCTGGTACACGCGGGCACAGGTGCGCGCGCGCCTCGCGGGTGATTTGCATGGTGCACGGAAGGACATTGATAGAATTTTCCGACTGAATCCTAGTTACGTTTTGGGTATGGAGGCGAGCGGTTATACCGAAGTTATTGCCGGCAACTGGGAAGCTGCTCGGAAGAGTTTGGTGGAGGCTGTGGGTCGTTCCACCGAGGATCCGTTTCTGCCGTACCGGCTTTATCCCCTTTCGATTGCCCACATGATGGCAGGTGATCAAAAACTCGCGATTGAAGCAATTTCAGACGCGACTGAAATGCGCCCCTATTGTCGACACTTCTGGTTGGTGAGGGCGTGGATACTCAGGAAGTCGGGAATGCACTGCGAGGCGGAAACGACCGTAGAACATGCGGAAGCATTGCCAGAAAAAGCGGATATCTTAGCACAGAACCTTCATTTGCCTGACCACATCAGAGAGGCGATAGGGTTGCCAAGCAACCCAATCCAAGCATAGAGGCCTAAATGGGTTACGAGCGCAGAGGTTTAGAACCGAACCGCAGCTATGCATCTCATTGTCGTCGTTCGATATTCTGATGCAACTTTACCTAAAGCCTGCTACCCACAGAAGCCGCAAGCACAAAGATGCATTATTTACCAGGGCAGCTTTGGGCTCGTTGTAAACATTTTCGGTACTCCGCGTGAACGATTGCTATGAAGACTATTGCGGCATCATTCACGGCAGCGACTTTGACAGCAGCATCCAGTTTTCTGTCTCAGTTTCCCAGTCTTCTTTTACGCAAGGTGCAGATGCTATTTCGTGGTAGCCGATGCGTTCATACAAACTTCGGGCACCGATGTTGTTGTCAGCCACTATTACGCTCATTCGGTTCAGTCCTTCGGAATGTGCTATCTTTTCAGCGATGCCAAGCAGGCGTGAGCCAAGCCCTTTTCCCCTATGATCGGGGTAGCAAGCCAAGACATTCACGTACCAACTTTCAGTTACTTTGTTCTCCAGTTCCTGAAACGGACGGAAAAGCGCTGGGAAATCTTTCCCAATCTCAACTGGCTCTGAACCGATCGCATAACCGGTTAGGCTAGCAACTGCGCCAGCTCCGTAGTCTACGACGACAATTTGACCTTCACGCGCTTTGCTGGCCTGCCGCGCACGGCCTACCTCCCATGCATCTTGTCCGCCTTCTGCAAGGCCTTTCCAGATGTAATGAGGCAAGCCCTCTCCGGCAAAGTTCACCAATTCGGCGAGTTCGCTAGCATCCGTTTCGTCAGCGAGCCTCAACGGTGGTTCAAGTGTAATCATATTAGCCTCCAACGAATTTCACGTTCGCAGCACTTCGGAAACTACGTACCAAACTCAAACGACTTGAAGCCGACTGACATAGTCCGCTTTGGGCTCAAAGCTGTCATTCGCTGCAGCGCCGCGCAACGTGACCGTCTGAACGACCGCTTTGCGGACAAAACGGCCTTTCGCAACAACACTCTTAAGGTACAGCAGACCGAGGTAACTCCGTTCCTTCCAGTATGAAAGTATCGTGCAAGTTTACGCAAAGATCGTTTCAACGGATGCAGCTAAACGAACTAACACTTCAAGATTTTTGCGCGACAATATAGCGGCTCTGGAGCATTGAGGCTTGATCAGAAGTATAATGCACGTCGAAGCCTGCGGACGCGATTTTCCTTTCAAGCATTGATCCAGACACAAAATGCACAAACGGGGCTTTCCCAAGAGCCTGCATGACTGGGATGGCGATCCGACTGATCATCGCATACTTGAAACCACCGCTCTCAGGTGCGCAGACGGTTTTGGATATGAAAAGCCCACCGGGTTTTGTAAGCGCGGAAATGTGCTGGAGCGCTTTTTCCAAATCGGGCAGGAGATGAAGCAAATTATGCGCCAAGACCACGTCGTAAGAACCTTCATCAAGACCGTGCTCGAGAACTTCAGCCACCTTGAAAGTGACATTCTCCAATCCTTCTTTAGCACGCTTTTCATCGGCAATCTTGATCATGCCCGGAGCGAGATCCGTGGCAGTGATATGAGCAACATGCGGTGCGAGAAGCAATGCGGTTGAACCCGTTCCGCACCCGATTTCCAGTACGTTGTCCTCTGCTTTCAGGTACGACTTCGTAACCTCGAGTGTTTTCAGATACCCTTCCATGTTGCGGATTGGGTCTGCCGCATACTTTTGCGAGATTTTGCTCCAGAACGCGGCATCCTTGGACAAAGCAGCCATTTCATCACTCTCTTACAAGGTCGTTGCCGTATGCTCTACTTCCAAACAATCATTTATGGAATTGCCACAATCTGCAGAAGTGTTATGCATAAATGCATGAACTGGAAAGCCATCAATTTCGACTGGAATCAAGTGCGGTCTTTTCTTGCGACAGCCGAAGAAGGCTCGTTTTCAGCAGCTGCGCGCGTTCTTGAGCAAACTCAACCCACTGTCGGCCGTCAAGTTGCTGCGCTGGAAACGGCGCTTGGCATCACCCTGTTTGAAAGAGTCGGAAAGTCGCTTAATCTGACGACTGCTGGCGCCGAGCTTTTGCTGCATGTCAGAGAAATGGCGGATGTGGCAAACAGGATTTCTCTTACCGCAACAAGTCAGTCGCAAGCTGTTGAAGGGCAAGTCAGGATTACTGCGTCCGATGTGATGTCTGCCTATCAGCTGCCGCCTATCCTGAAAAAGATCCGACTTGCGGCACCGCGACTAGAGATCGACATCGTTGCTGCAAATGACATACGAGACCTACAGCGACGTGAGGCTGATATCGCAATCCGACATGTGCGTCCAACTCAGCCGGATCTGACAGCAAAGCTCGTCGCCGAGGCCACGGCCCATTTTTACGCGGCACCGTCGTATCTTGATCAGGTGGGACGGCCAAAAAATGAAAACGAACTTGCGAACTTAGACTTTGTCGGGTTTGGGGACATCGACACGATGATCGGTTTTCTCGATCCGGCGGGCATAAATGTCACCCGAAAAAGCTTCAGGATTGGCTCACAAAGCGGGATTGTATCCTGGGAACTGGTGCGCCAAGGTTTTGGCATAAGTGTAATGTCGGATGATGTGGCTGCCTTAACACCTGGTGTGGAGCGCGTGCTCCCCGACAGCGAGCCGTTTAAGTTCCCGATTTGGTTGGCGACACACTCCGAGTTACACACCGCACGAAGGATCAGGTTGGTGTTTGATCAACTGGCGGACCAACTTAGCGCAGGGACCATCAGGTAATCCGGGAGTTCGTTCTATGTCACAGGCTATTTCAACGCTTCACTTGCTATGCGGCAAAGTCGCTTCTGGAAAATCTACTCTGGCAGCGGAACTAGCGAAAAGAGACGCAGTCGTGCTCATTTCGGAAGATGAATGGCTTAGCGCCCTGTTTGGCGACCAGATGAAGTCCCTGCAGGACTACGTGAATTGCGCTTTGAAACTGCGACCGGTCATGGGGCGTCACGTGGCTTCTTTGCTGAAGGCTGGCGTTTCAGTGGTTCTCGATTTTCCAGCTAACACAATTGAAAATAGAGCTTGGATGCGCGACTTGCTGAAAGACACTACTGCGCAGCACCACCTTCACTTTTTGGATTTGCCAGATGAGGTTTGTCTGCACCGGCTGCATAAGCGCAACAGAGAAGGCGCGCATGCCTTTGCACCAACAGAAGATCAATATCGCCGTATTGCGCGGCATTTCGTGCCACCATCACCCGAAGAAGGTTTTAACATCATAACTCACCGTCAGTAGCGGCGGCACCAAACATGTTTCGAGCACCTACTCTGCATCGACGGATGAACGACTGCTTTGGGCTCGAACCGGACATTCAGTAGTTCATTGACCCGGTTCTAACAGCCCTAAAGCCTGCTGTGCGGATAATTCGGGCGATCGCTATGAAACTGAAACTGTTAGACACAACGGACTGTGTTTGAGTTAATTGACGCCACTTGTTTTGGGGGAGTACCAAGTGGGCAGTTCACAGATTGTTATACGACGAATGTCGGAAGCAGATAATGGTGAAATGTCAAAGCTGCTTGGCGACGTTTTGAGCAGGCGAGATCCACCCGCCGTTTCGACTAAATTCTCGCCCGAAAAGCTCGAAAAGCTCGCCGCAGTATTTGGATTAAAATCTGCAAAAGAAGGTTTGTCATCTGTCGCTCTTGATGAAGCTTCTGGTGAGATTGTAGGCGCTGTTTTAGCACATGATTTCGGTCAGCCGCCGCCCGATGGGATTAATGCGATGGATTTAGGTTCCGAGCCAGTCATCACGTTAATTGATGAGCTAGAAAGCGTTTTTTTGAATACGCACAACGTTCATGCAGAGAAATATCTTCATATTTTCATGATCGCTGTGCGTGACGATTTCTCGAGAAAGGGAATTGCTCAAAGCTTGCTGGATGCCTGTGTAAGTCAAGCCAAGAGATCCGGCTATCGGATTGCTTTTGCGGAAGCGACGAACCGTTTCTCACAACGCATTTTTTTGAAAGCGGGCTTCGACAGCGTTCATTCGATTGACTACGAAGACTTCGAACTGGACGGACAACGGCCTTTTCTGGATATCAAGTACGAGGGAGCTTGTGTGCTAATGGAACTCGATATTTCAGCCAATTTATGATTTTCCGAAAGGCATAGAGCGAAGTAGTCTGCTTTGGGCTCACTTCGGACCTTAACTGTAAGACGCAAACGGCAGCAACGCGCACAAAGCTGCCGATCGTAATGCACAAACCAGCCGTCGGGTCGAATCCCCCAGAATTGAAGAACCGCAGATTGCCTCACGAGTCTGCAGGTAATTTTCTAAGTCCCTCGAACGATCGGTTAAGCAACTTCTAATGGTCGATCCGATTTTCCGGGGCGTCAAAATCTGAACGGACGGTTGCGGTATCGTATAAGATGTTAACGGCGCTGATCTGATCTAAAGTCTCCGTCAAGTCGAACATATCAATCGTCTCGATCGTGCCGGGAGCGCTTCCTCTGACCGTGCGAGTATACGCCATATAAAGTGCAATCTTGTTAGGATTTGAACTACTCAAAAATACATCTCTGAGGACCATCTTGCGATCTGAAATCACCTCAAACACATACGAATAAAACTCACGTGCCGGTTTGTGACCTGAAATCGGTGTTTTGACCGTGGCGGATCGAGCAAAAAGAGCATCGATTTCTTGTAGATCGCCTGTTTCCATCGCTGAAATGTAACGGTGGCAAATTTCGTTGGCTTGTTTTGATGTCACACGATCCGGCATCTTGATCTTCCCTTAGCTTTGAATCTGGAATCCAATCTCCTCGAAAGTTGCTCCGCGGCCAATAGGGGTATGCCGTTGCTCTCGCCTGAGCTTTCGAACCACCAGATCAACCAGGACTTCCTCATCTGTAAGTATGCACTCGCTTTCGTTCCTGATCTGAAAGCGATCCTTGGGAGCACTTTCGATGAAGCTGGCGCGCAGCTCAGCATTCACTGATGTGGCCGCGCACGTCGGGACAATCACTGAGCATAGAAGCGAAAAGGATGATCGATCGAGATTAACTTGCATATTCTGATCCACTCTATCGGGTTCGGAATGCTTACGAAGCGCCAGCAATTTCGGATCATACCCGCAACCTGTCTCGATCGGCTGAGTTCCACTCGGTAGGTTAGTCCAGCGATCGGCCGTTTCTGGCTGTCCGCTTCGGGCTCAGAGCGGTCGTTCGCTGCGCTCCGTCTCAATGACCGCTCTGCGGACATTTCTGCCATCCGCGAAAGGCCTAGTGAATTTGCCGCTTGAAAGATTGCGTTTAGGCCGGAGAGCAACTCCGGCGACAAGTCTGACTTGTTTTCAATAAACTACTCGCGCAACATCTGCGAATGTCCGGAACCAATTGGGAGGTTGGCATGGCAGAGTTACGCGAAATTGGTAAGACAGGTATACGGGTCCCTCGCATCGGGTTTGGGTCGACGGGGTTGGGAAGTATCCCGGAAATCTATGGGTATGAAGTTGAGGAAGACCGCGCGATTGATACAATTCGAGCAATTCTATCGCAGCCAAATGCGTTCCTGGACACATCCCGTTGCTATGCCATGGGACGAAGTGAAGAGCGCATAGGAAAAGTCATTCGTGAGCTTGGCGGTTGGCCGGACGGTCGGGTGCTTTCCACCAAAATCGACCGGGACATGGAAACCGGTGCTTTTGATGCTTCACAGGCACGTAGATCATTCGAGGAAAGTCTCGCGGCCCTAAGCGTCGACAGCGTTGATATACTCCACGTCCATGATGTCGAATATGCAAATGACCTATCTGAGGTCAAAGGACGAGGTGGCGCGATTGAAGAGTTGTTCCGTATCAAGGAGGAAGGTCTGGCAAAGGCGGTCGGAATCGCGGCGGGACGTATCGACTTAATGATGCCAATTTTGGAGGGTTGGGATTTTGACGTGGTCCTGACACACAACAGGCATACGCTAGTGAACGATAACGCGGCACCCCTGATAGAACTCGCGAAATCAAGAGGCGTTTCGATATTAAACGCAGCACCTTATTCCGGAGGTGCACTTGCCCGAGGCAGTGCGATCCATCGCTTTTATGTCTATCGACCAGCAGATGATGAAGTACTTGCGCCAATACGTGCTGTTGAAGAGGTATGCGGGCACTACGATGTCCCAGTCGGGGCTGTCGCGTTGCAATACTCGTTGAAAGATGGCGACATCACTTCGACGGTTTGCGGAGTGACATGGCCTCAGCACGTTCAACAGGCGATGGAATGGGCAGAGTGGTCCATCCCTGAACGCCTTTGGGAAGAACTCGCTGAGCTCGATAAAACTTCGAGCGACCCAGAAGCTTAGAGGCGATTTTCGGATAGGATACTGTTCTGCCAATTGACTGCTTTGGGCTCGAAGCAGTCATTCGCTGCTCATTACATCAGTGACCGGAGTGCGGACATTTATTTCGTTGACCAACCTTTCTGGTACCAACTTCAAACCGATTTTCGAGCCGTGACAACAAAGTGCGTTAGAGAAAAGAAAAAACGCCCACTGTCAGCCAGTAAACGTTGCTCTTCCGCCCAGTTTTTGGCTTCCTCGGCCGGAACAAGGTTCCTGGATTCAGCAAATCCGCGCATCAAGATGATCATCATATTCGCCAGCCCGTCGGGCTTCAGTTGCGTATCACAAATAGTGATTGGCGTGACGCTTTCTACCGAGAAGCCAGCCTCCTTCAGCAATAGTGGCAATAGGACCGGAACTCGGCGTTCGGCGAAATGATGGTCCCAGGCCTTAACCATTCGCTCCATTCTGTCCGGAGCGTCGCTGTGCCAAATCAGACTGTCAAAGTGAATATCGCCGATGACGAGTATTCCGCCGGGTTTGAGCACGCGATGAATTTCAGACAAAGCCGAAGGGATATCGTCTAAGTACTCAAATACCTGTACCGAAACCGCCTTGTCTATCGTACTGGACGAAATCGGTAGACTGTCTGCTGAACCGGCGGCAAGCTCAACACAGCTTTGGTCTTGGCACCGTTGTTGAGCCGACTGACGCATGTTCTCACTTGGGTCCACGCCAATAATACGACCGCTGGTCCCCACCGCCCGGGCAAGCTCTAGGGTCAAAAGTCCGTTGCCGCAGCCAACGTCAAGGATAGTTTCACCTGGACCGGGCTTAAGGGCATCAAAGGACCCCTGCCGCCGTCGTGTGACATCAGCGCCTTGGTACACGCTGTCCAGAAGCCGGGTGGTTTCTGCATCGAATTCAAGCATGAAGTGTTCTCAGTCGCTTTAACCAATGCAAAGGTATTATCACGTCCGTGCATGAAAGTCTGCTTTGGGCTTGAAGTGGGCTATTTATTGAAATCCGCTCAACTTCTGCTTTGCGGACAAAGCAGCCGCTAAATCCACTGAAGCGGATTGCGGGCTAGTCTCCGCTAAATTTAAGGCGACCTGCATTAAGCCAATCTGACAACTCTGTTCTTTCACTGGGGTCAGGTGGGCCAGCAGGTTTTGGGGGGTCAACAGGCAATGGACTCTCTGATCCGACGATCTCTCGAACACTCACGGTATCTTCCGAAACATTCCAAACGAGCATGTCCTGAGCCAAAGTGAGCGGTCCGTCATAGGTCTTTCGGATTGCAGCTATTGTTTCGGGCGCAATATCGAAATCGGCAAATGTATGGTAGGCAATCGCGTGCCGCGGCTCGATCATCGAGAATAGTTTTCCGCACGCGTCCGGTGGCGTGTGAACCACGGTTGCCACTAATCTGGCGCGTTCAGGGTCGTAGTTTTTGATATCGATGAATTGTTGGATCCTTAAGTAGCATTCGTGAATGACAAGATCCGCTTCTTTAGCGTTCTCCACGAACCACTTGTTCGGGTTGGTGTCACCTGAATAGACGAATTTTAGTCCTTTCCACTCCAAGCTGTAGGACACTGAACCGTCTATGCCGTGAATCGCGGGCCAGGATCGAATGACAACACCGTCGCTTTCATAAACTACTTGTGTCTGCGAATAGTCGAACTCAGTCACCGAAAGGTGTCCACCTGCGGAGGGCATATTCCCGCGCCGGCCTGCCACGTCCCAGGCCAACATTTTCTGGAGGCCATCCATGGCCGCAGCGGTCCCGTATTCTGGCTTTAAGCCACTTGGCCCCCAAATCTGCAGTGGAACCGTTCGGTTTGACACCCAGCCACCCACAAAAAGTGCATCGAGGTCTCCTATATGATCTACGTGCAAGTGGCTGATGAACACTTTGTCGAGATAAGTGTATGGGATTTTCAAAGCGGCTAAGTTTGCTAACGAACCGGTTCCGACATCGAAGAGAAACTTGTCGCCATTGCCAAGTTCAACCAACCACGACGCTGACGCTTGGGAATGTCGAAAATTAGGTGTTCCAGTTCCCAGCGAGATAACTCGCATCTCCGCTTCACCGAGCGGCTCTGTGTTTGGATAATAGAACTTTCTCTCTCCGGATGAACCAGCTGAAGCAGCGCCGCAGCAAATCGATGCAAATACAAAACTCAATGCCGGTAATAATCTTAGACGCACAGCTTCCTCCGACTTGCTGACGCAATCTATGTTACAACTAAATTATATCAGTCCAAAGTCCGACGTCTGCTTTGGGCTCCGGGCGGTCATTCGCTGCGGTATCTACGAACGTCCGTATCGCGGACGAAGCCGCCATTAGCCGCACCGCAGCACATTTGGCCTGCATGAGCGACCGCAATGCGGACAAAGCCGGCATTCAACCGTTTAGTTTTCCCTAAGAGCTGTATTCCGGAAGTTTGGACAAGGCAGATTTCAATGCGTCGCCCCACCCTTCGGAAATAATGCGAAAGTACTGGTCGTCGGTTTCGAATCTGGACCGTGTACCACTTTCAAAGCTGTCTTCATCGTACAGAAGCAGGTCAAGCGGAGCTCCGACAGATAGGTTGGCCTTAATTGTGGAGTCGAAACTTACAAGCAGGAGTTTTACGGTTTCCGGAAAACTCATTTCCTGATCATAGGCGCGTACGAGAATTGGGCGACCGTATTTTGTCTCTCCAATCTGAAAGAAAGGAGTGTCGTCGCCAGCCTCGATAAAGTTGCCTTCGGGGTAAATCAGAAACAGGCGTGACGGGCCGCCCCTTATCTGCCCACCTAAAATGAGTGTCGCGTGAAAGGCACTGTCGGCTTGCTGACCGCTCCGGGCATGCTCCTCGATAACGTCGTTCAGAGTAGTGGCGACCAATTGCGCAATCTGAAACATTGTCGGCGCTTCCAGTATGGACGGCGAGCGTTCTTCCGGCACTTTCGTCCGCTCTTCCAGAAGGCTTATTGTGGACTGAGTAGTCGCCAGGTTTCCGGCCGCTAGGATGGTTATCGACCGGTCACCATCGACTGTCCAGTTGAACATTTTGTTGAAGGTCGAAACATTGTCCACGCCTGCATTTGTGCGTGTATCGGACATGAAAACCAGTCCGCGGTTCAGCCGCATGCCCACAGCATAGGTCATCAGATTCTCCGTTACTGCTGTGCGACCTGCAACTGCACTGTCAATTGCTCGCCCGCTGTCCCTATTCTGTTCCCTATTACTGGTGCAGATTGGGAATAGTCCAGACCGGTCGCGACGCGTATGTATCGATCGTCAGGTGAAATCCCGTTTGAAACGTCAAACCCGACCCACCCCAACCCATCCAAATGCACTTCGGCCCAGGCATGGGTCGCGTCCTGTAGTTCCGTTTCGTTCATCATCAGGTAACCCGATACATAGCGTGCTGGTACTCCGATCTGCCGCGCGCAGGTAATGAAAATATGCGCGTGGTCCTGACACACGCCACAACCTGCTCTGAGAGCGTCTTCTGCGCTCCAACCCGGGTGCGAACTTCCAACCTCGTACGCGACCTGTGTTCGAATTCTTTCAGACAGGGCATGCATCTGCTCAAGTGGTTTGCCTGTTGGCAAAGCGCCTACCACATCGGCGACCCCTTTCCCCGGCATTGTCTGAGGTGTGCTTCTTTTGAATAGCCACAATGGTGTCGACCCTTCGTGACGCCCCAGTACGCCATGTGTGTTTTCCACCTCAACAACGCCTTTGGAGATCAACGAGATGCTTCGGGTATTTAGCTCGAAACTGATCAACTCCACCGTATTGCGGTGGTAGTCTTCAAATGTAAGCTCTTTGCGCCCGCCGGAGATCTCGGTACTCCAACTTAAAATGCTCTGATTGCGAAATGACTTTGGCGTTTTCCTCAGCTGCTGCAGCCCGAAGGGAACCGGCGCGTCGAAATCGTATCGTGTCTCGTGTCGAATGTGCAGTTTCATTTGCTACTCATAGAACCGGTAATCGATTTCTATCTGACGGCTTAAGTTGCCGAGATCTATCAGAAAATCCTGAATGTACTCATGCAGTCCGAGCTCGAAAATATCGGAGATTTGCTGATCCAGGTATTTCTCGTAGAGAACTTTAGACGCTTCGCACGAAGGCCCGGCAAAGCCATAGTCTTTCTGCAGGTATGACAGGTTCTCCTGAATTTTTCTGCAGCAAAAGTGCAGGCTGCGAGGCATGCGCTGATCCAAGATCAGAAACTGGGCAATATCAGACGGCCGCGTTTTCTCTCCATGGGTCATTCGATACCCGCCACCCGCACCAACAGAGCGGAGGATGCTTTCCCATTGAATATTGTCCAGTGATGAGCCCACTGAAAAGGCCGTGGGCAAAAGAACATAGTACTTAACGTCCAGAATTCGCCCGGTATTGTCGGCCCGCTCGACAAACGTACCAATACGGGTGAAGTCGAAGATGTCATTGCGCAGCATGGTTCCCAATGTGGCACCACGAACCAAAGCCGCCTGTTGGCGAATAAGCTCCAGCGTCGCAGGCAAATCACGCTCATTCACACGGCGCTTCATGATCTCATCGATCTGCATCCAAGTGGAGTTTACTGCACTCCAGACGTCATGGGTCAACGCGGTTCGAACAAGGCGCGCGTTGTCTCGTGCCTGTTTGATGACTGACTTGATCGAGGATGGATTATCAGCATCGCGCAGCACCCAATCTACCGCGTTGTCTTTTGAAACATCATCGTATTTGGCGTAGTACGCATCCAGAACGCCGGCCGTTTTCAGAACAGAGCCCCATTCCTCGGCGGAATTCTTGGTACGGGTCAACGCCATCCGCTGACCTGTTTCAAGCAGCCTGGCCGTGTTTTCCGCCCTCTCAAGGTATCGGGACATCCAAAACAACCCACCTGCAGTTTTTCCCAGCATGGTCAGTCCTCCAGAACCCAGGTGTCTTTGGTCCCGCCACCCTGGCTTGAGTTTACGACTAGAGATCCCTTCTTAAGCGCCACGCGGGTCAAACCGCCGGGTGTGATCTTGATCCCTTCGGGTGACACCAAAACGAACGGCCTTAGGTCAACATGTCTGGGCGCAAGTCCCGAGCGCGCAAAGATCGGAACCGTCGAAAGCGACAGCGTCGGCTGAGCAATGTAGTTCCCGGGCCGCGATTTGAGCTTGTAGCGGAACGCCGCAATCTCTTTCTTGCTGGCGGTCGGTCCGATCAACATTCCATAACCGCCAGACCCGTGTACTTCTTTCACAACAAGCTCGGACAGGTTGTCCAGCACGTAGGAGAGAGACTCGGGATCACTGCAGCGCCAGGTCGGGACGTTTTGCAGCAAGGGTTTCTCACCCGTGTAAAATTCAACGATTTCAGGCATGTAGGAATAGATCGCCTTATCGTCAGCAATACCGGTCCCCGGTGCGTTGGCGATTGTGATACCTCCTGCACGGTAAACGTCCAGGATACCAGGTACGCCCAAAGCGCTATCGGCGTTGAAATTCAGGGGATCCAGAAAGTCGTCATCTACCCGGCGGTAAAGTACGTCGATGGGCTTGTAGCCTCTGGTGGTACGCATGCAGACCCGCCCATCAACAACGCGTAGGTCGTGGCCTTCGACCAATTCCACAGCCATCTGATCTGCGAGGAACGCATGTTCGTAATAGGCCGAATTATAGATGCCTGGGGTTAACACCGCGACGGTTGGTTCCCCGTCGGCGCAAGCCGGCGCGCAGGCAGCAAGAGATCGTCTCAGATTGCGGGGGTAGTCTGAAACATTACGAACATTCGTCGCGCTGAAGAGCTCGGGGAACATCTTTAGCATCGTTTCCCGGTTCTCCAACATATAGCTGACCCCGGATGGTGTACGGGCGTTGTCCTCCAGAACGAAAAACTCGTCTGGTCCGGTTCGCACCAGATCGACCCCGACTATGTGCGTATAGACCTGACCGGGCGGTGAGACACCAAGCATCTGCGGCAGGAAGGCCTCGTTTCCGGCAATCATCTCTGCCGGCACGCGCCCGGCCCGGACAATTTCTTGACGGTGGTAAATGTCATGTAGGAATGCGTTGATTGCCCGCACCCGCTGTTCGATACCGCGTTCCAGCCGCTGCCATTCCCGCGCTGAAATAACTCGTGGTACGATATCAAACGGTATCAGACGTTCCTCGGCCTCGGCTTTGCCGTATACGTTAAAAGTGATGCCCGTCAGCCTAAACACTTCTTCGGCTTCGCGCTGTTTCGCCCTCAGTCGTGATGCGTCTTCCGCATTGAACCAGCGGCCGATCTCTTCGTATGGACCTCTAAGTGATCCATCGCCGTTGAACATTTCATCAAAATACTCACTCATGCTCTTAGTTTTACGCATAGATCAGATTTTTCAAGTCATTCGGGCTTGGTTGGATGCTGCCTAGGGAAGGAGCGTCTAATTTTCAGGCTTATTGACGATTGTGATGGTCTAAACAACGCGATGCTATTCGTGTTTTCAGGTGATGTCACATTCATTGAGATGCACTGAGCATTACATGGCTTTTCGCTGCATCGGAACGTCCGCTTTGGGCTCAGAGCAGACCTTCGCTGCAATTAGCACTAACGTCGGTGCTGTCAGACGAATTCGAACCAGTCTCAGTTTGCCGCGGAAACCGCGAACCTATCCGGAACAGAGTTGACGCCACTCGCTAAGAGCGGCGGCGCGGGTCAGCTTGAAGGTGTCTCGACTGGCTAGCGATCTTTCCTGATTGAAGTGGTTGTAGACAGAGGAATGGACGGAGGCGAATTTCTGCAAACTTCGCATGCGCCTGAAACGTTGCATCGCGCGTTCGCGTCGTCGAAACGGCAGGTGCGAGTTCTCGACGCGGTTGTTGAGCCACCCGCCCGTCTGTTGTTTTTCAAGCGCGCCCAGTTCTCTGAGCGCGGCTCTGTATGAGGCAAAGCGATCCGTGACGATGGTTTCCGCTTTGCCGTGTCGCTTCATCAATTTCCTGAAAAATTTCAA
This sequence comes from Ruegeria sp. CDSC054, assembly GCF_059610645.1. Taxonomy (NCBI): domain Bacteria; kingdom Pseudomonadati; phylum Pseudomonadota; class Alphaproteobacteria; order Rhodobacterales; family Roseobacteraceae; genus Ruegeria; species Ruegeria sp. CDSC054. Next base: position 783,163 of record NZ_JBXWOA010000001.1, read on the forward strand.
TGCCGCTTGCTTGTTTCGACGTTTGGTAACGATTGCTTCCAGCACCTCGCCTTCATGATCAACAGCCCGCCAAAGATAGTGCCGCTTGCCATTCACCTTCACGAAAACCTCGTCCACGTGCCACTTCCATTCGGAGAATGCGCGCAGCTGCTGAACACGCTTCCGTCTGATCTCAGCAGCAAACATCGGGCCAAACCTGTTCCACCAATATCGGACAGTTTCGTGGCTCACGTCGATGCCTCGCTCGTGCAACAGATCTTCGACATTCCGAAGCGAGAGCGGGAAACGGATATACAGCATCACCGCAAGGCGGATGATCTCGGGGCTGGTTTTAAAGTATTTGAAAGAGGCAGGTCTGGTCAGGGGCAAAAGCTACGCAACACCCCTACCCCGCTCAAGCAAAGTTCTTCTGACAAGACCGTCTCAGTTATCCGCCTCAAGCAATGCTCTCGTTGCAAGGCCGACAAAGACTCTAGTAAAGACCTGCGACCTTTGCCCTCAGTTTGATCAGTGATGCGACGATGTCGATTATGGGCGTTGAGGTCCTTGTAAGTTGCCCCAGTTCTTGCACCGAAGTTATCAAGGCATCAATTTCCATCGGTCGGCGCAACTCCAGATCCTGCCACATTGAGGTTTTGTGCGCACCAACAGCCGCTCCACCATCGAGGCGTTTTTCAACATCTATCGGGAATTTTACGCCAAGATTTTCACCGACTTCCTGAGCCTCGAGCATCATTCCGCGTGCTACCGAGCGCGTGCCTTCGTCGGCACACAGGACATCAAGTGTTGAGTGGGTAAGAGCGGAAATCGGGTTGAACGACAAGTTACCCCACAGTTTCAACCAAATTTCATCCCGGATTCTTGGTCTGACGGGCGCACGCAGTCCGGCGGCGGATAGCGCAGCCGAAAGCTTGCCAGCACGGTCTGATTTAGCACCATCGGGCTCGCCCAACGAAAAACGATTGCCTTCGATATGCTTGATTGATCCCGGAGCAATGACCTCGGCGGCAGGATAAACAACACATCCGAGGACGCGATCTGGTCCAAAACCGTCCCACTGCACATTTCCCGGATCGACTGACGCCAACCTCGTCCCCTCGTACGGACCGCCCAGTTTGTGGAAGTACCACCAGGGCACGCCGTTCACTCCACTTACTACGGTTGTCTCGTCTGCAATCAACGGCTGCATTGAGTCTACGACTGCTGGGACGGAATGCGCTTTCAGTGTGATGAAGACATAATCTTGTGGGCCGAGATCGGCAGCATTGTCTGAAGCGCGTATTGGAACGCAAACCGGATCCTGCCCTTCCTCAAGAAGGGTCAGTCCTTTTTCCTGCATTGCTGCCAAGTGGGGGCCACGCGCGACGACACTGACTTCTGTATCAGTCTGTGCAAGTTTCGCGGCAACGTAACCTCCGATAGCTCCGGCACCAAAGATACAAACTTTCATGTGTCTAAGCCTTTGCCAGTCCCAATTTAGCAGCTAGTCCGATCCTTTGTATCTTGCCAGTCGCGCCTTTTGGAATTTCTTCAAGAACAACCACCGAAGTCGGCACCTTGAATTTTGCGAGCCGCGCGCCGACAAAAGCCCTGACCTCCTGACCTTGGATCGTCGCTCCTTCTGAAAGCACCACAGCTGCCGCTATGTCTTCACCCAGTTTTTCGTGGGGAACGGCAAAACAAACTGCCTGAGCGACTTCTGGGTGGCTTAAGAGTACAGCGTCAACCTCAAGTGGACTGATTTTCTCTCCACCGCGATTGATAAGCTCCTTAAGACGACCGGTCAGTCGTAGGTAATTCTCTTCGTCGAACGACCCCTGGTCGCCAGTGCGAAACCAAGTTTTTCCGTCCACTTCAAAAAAATTGTCGGCATTTGCCTGCGGGTTGCTTTCGTATCCCGGCGTCACATTCGGACCGCTGATAACGATTTCTCCGACGTCCCTCGAAGAGATCAGAACATTTTCGTTCTCATCTGCAATTCTGACTTCGGGGCCTGCTGCTATTCCAACAGATCCGGGTTTTTGAGTTTGGGGAGTAAGCGGGTTGCAACACATTTGATGTGTCGCCTCAGTCATGCCGTAGGCTTCGATGACGGGCGCATTAAAAGTTGCCACCAACTCTTCCATTACCGGGCCCGGCAACGAAGCAGAAGAAGATCGAAGAAAGCGCAACCGCGATTGCTCAATGATCGTTTGGTTTCGTGCAGCGCGGGTGAGAATGGCTTGGTGCATCGTCGGAACTGCGGTGTACCAGGTCGGATCAACTTCAGCGACCTGTGAGAAAAAACTAAGAGCGTTGAACCCGGGGGCGCAGCTAATTTGAGATCCAGCACCTAAAGACGCGGCAACAGCCGCAATCAACCCGTGGATATGAAACAGCGGCATAATACTCAGACAGCGATCGTCGATTGTCAGTCTCAAAGACGACGCCACATTTCGCGCGGATGCGTAGATATTAGCCTGCGTCAGAGGAACGATTTTGGGACGCGACGTAGTTCCTGACGTGTGCAGTATCAGGGCGACATCATCTTCACCCGGTGCGGATGTGTCCGCCGTGCCAATTGGGTCACAGGACAATATGGAGAACTGTCCGGCCGAATGTAAGCTATCGTGAGAAGTCCTCAAGATTGCGATGCCAAGGTCCCCAGCAGCTTTTACGGCAGGTCCATCGTCGTTTTCATTTACAAGAAGGGCCTTGGCCTTCAGATCCTTGAGGTAGAAAACGTATTCTTCGTAAGTGTACGCCGGGTTCAAAGGTGCCGTCGTCGCCACTTGGGCAACGGACATAAAGGCCGTTGCCATTTCGGGGCCATTGGGCAACACAATTGCCACTCGGTCGCCACGACCTACTCCGATCTGATGGAGATCTTTTTTGACCTTTGCGCAAAGCTCTCGCAGCCCGAGGTAGTTCAACCAAGATCGACCTGGGGCACCGATAGCATTTGCGGTACCAGAATGGGGTGCGATCAATTCGGCAACTAAGTGGGGCATCTGGGATCCGTTTACAAAAGCGTTGGCCTATTTCGCGGAGAGGGTTTGGTGTGGTTGCTAAGTTACCTTGACAGTTAGGCTACCCAATTTGTCGACCGACAGCACCAATACATCGCCGCGGTTTACTGGACCAACTCCAGAGGGCGTGCCAGACAGGATAACGTCACCGGCGGCAAGTTCGAAGTAATCGCTCAGGTAAGAGATCATTTCAGGGACTTTCCAGATCATCTGGTTCAAATCACCTTCCTGCCGAATCTCTCCGTTCACCGATAGGCGAATTGCGCCTTCGTCGAGTGGCCCAACATCTTCTGCTTTGTGCACCGGTCCGCATGGAGCTGAGCGCTCAAATGCCTTCCCGATTTCCCAAGGACGACCCATTTTCTTCATTTCGCCCTGTAGATCTCGACGGGTCATATCCAGTGAAAGCCCGTAGCCGTAGACATGATCCAGAGCATCTTCCACAGAAATATTCGTGCCGCCGGATTTAAGCGCCACATACATTTCAGCTTCATGATGTACGTCCGAGCTGTGAGCCGGATATGGAAATTCTCCGGATGGATCGAGGTTGTCAGGGTTCTTTTGGAAGAAAAATGGGGGTTCACGATTTGGGTCGTGGCCCATTTCTATGGCGTGCGCCGCGTAGTTTCGACCAATGCAATAAACCCGACGTACCGGGAATATGCCACCGCCTTCTACCGGTATTTCGTGAACCTTCACCGCGGGAATTACAAGATCGTGCATCGCTATCCTCCTGAACACATCGTTGCCAAAGATCGGTTTGCCAATCTGTGGCCTTGTTCCGATCGATGCTGTGCCACGCCCGAAAAGACGTAGCTCTTGTCTCAGTCATCGCCAATGTGACCGTCGATTTGCAAGAGGTTCAGCCGCAGCTCAGCCAAACCATTTCCCAAATTGGTCGGGCTCTAGTTTAGTGGTCGGCCTCAAGACTAGCTGGCAACACGCGGGAGTAAACGGACCTCAGATGAGCCAACATGGCCTGCGCCGCCTCTTCTCCGTCTCCACTCGATATCGCCGACAGGATCAAGTCATGCTCTCGAAAACTGGAATAATCATCGGGGGGTTTATAGGTTTTACGAGGTTGCCCCCACACAATAGACCTTCGAACGGAGTTCAGAGTCTCAAAGAAATACAGAAAAAGCTGGTTACGCGTTGCCCGGGCTATCGCGTGATGCAAATTATTGTCCCATGCTTCATATGTGCGCCAGTCTTCTGCGGCTCGGCACCTCTCAACGCAGAGCCTCATTTGCTCGCGATCCGAACGCGTAGAATGAAGCGCGGCAAGGCGGCTAAGCTGCGGCTCGATGGTAAACCGAACACCCACAACCTGTTCAGGCTTGATCTGTGCACCCAAATAGGTCACGTCCGTCAGATTTAGAACCGGTCGGGCACCAACGAACGTGCCCCGACCCACATGCCGCCAGATAAGGCCCTGCGCCTCTAGTTCGGCCAATACGCGCCTCAGCTGATTTCTGGTTGTGCCCAGCCATTGGCACATTTCCCTTTCAGGTGGAAGTCTATCGTTGTGCCGGTATCCCGCATTGTCGATCAGGTCCCGGACACGTTGCGAAAGTTCTGAAGGCTCACTCACATTGTCACCCAATTTGCTGATTGGTTGATTGATTGAAACGCCAAGTCGGCAAAAACTCAAGGGCAAGTGACAACCAAATCTGAGTCGCCTGCCAAGATCGGTGACCTAAGTGGGCGCCAGCATGTAGGAGGAGAGCCGAGTGCGTTTAGCGACTGTTTCATTAGATGGCCACGCCGTTTGTGTCGCAATGCTTGCTAACGGAAGCAGGTTGGATGTTTCGCGTGCGATTAAGATGCTCATGCCGGATACGGCTCTTGATGTAAGCACGATGCAGCTGATTATCGAAGGCGATCAGACCGCGCTGGAGGCGTTGAACGCCGTTGTTGCTGCGGGTGAGGCAGGCGAACTCAAGGACTTGCTCGTCCCCGAAGACGCGCCTCTTCTGTCGCCCATTCCCACGCCACGTAAGAACGTGTTCTGTGTGGGGCGAAACTACGCTGAGCACATCGCAGAAGGCGAACGGGCGCAAAAAGAGAAAATCGGCATCACCGAACATCCGGTTTTCTTTACCAAGCCGCCGACCTCGGTCGTTGCACCAGACGCCGACATCCTACTTTTCCCTTCGGTGTCGCAGTCCATCGACTACGAAGTCGAGTTGGCAGTCGTGATAGGGAAGCGCGGGCGTAATATCACCAAGGAAGATGCGTTTAATCATGTCTTTGGGTATTCTATTCTGAACGACATAACCGCCCGAGACATACAGCGCCGCCATGGCGGCCAGTACTTCAAAGGCAAAGGGCTTGATGGATCTTGCCCAATTGGTCCCTACATCGTGACCGCCGATGCCATCCGCGATCCGCAAGCTCTGTCGATCGGACTGACAGTAAACGGTGAGCAGCGCCAAAACGGGATGACGTCGGACATGATATTCGACATTCCAACGTTGATCACATCCTTGTCAGAAGGCCTGACACTAGAACCAGGAGACATCATTGCGACAGGTACGCCATCAGGCGTCGGATACGCAATGGAACCGCCGCAGTTTTTGAAAAACGGGGACGTCGTAGTTTGCGAGGTTTCCGAAATCGGCACGCTAAGGAACACAGTGCGCGCCGTATAATGGCTCCTACGCAGCAATCGCTGTGAGGCGTCAACATTCAAGGGAGGAAGACTACAATGATGAACAGAAGGACTTTCACAGCGTCCCTGCTTACTGCTGTTCCGGTAGCAGGAGCACTAGGAACAATGGGTTTTGCGCAAGACTTGCGTGAAATCACCTTCGTGCAACCAAGCCCTTCGGCAATCAACTCATTTCCTGTGTTTGTCGCCATTGGCGAAGGGTACTTCGCAGATGAAGGATTGAACGTGACGGTCGAGGCGATCAACGGCTCAGGCGCCGTGCTTCAGGCGTTGTCTGCTGGGCAAGCGCATTTCGGTCGCCCTGGACCCGGACCTCTGATTGCAGCGCGGTCGCGCGATGTGGATGCCGTACATATCTACAACGTGGCAGCGCGCAGCAACTTTGGCATCGCAGTGCCAGAAGATTCTGCAGTCCAAAGCGTTGAGGAACTGCGCGGAAAGGTCATCGGAACCGGCACCGCAGACGGTGCCGAAGTGGGTTTTGCACGAAACGTCTTGACCGGTGCAGGTATGAAAGAAGGTGAGGATTTCACATTTCTTACCGTTGGCGACGGCGGCCCGGCGACAGCAGCTTTCTTGAACGGCGAAATCGACGCATATTCTGCTTCGACGGCTGATACAGCAATCCTGAACCAGCGCGGAATGAAGGTGCGTGACATTACGCCTGCGGAATTCGGGCGTTTCTTCGGAAACGGTATCGCCACAATGGCTGACACAATCGCCAACGATCGCGAATTGGTCGAGGCCTGGAGCCGCGCGTTCGCACGCGGCCATGCCTTTGCTCTCGATGATGCTAACCGTGAAGCCGTACTGAAGCATCTGGCGGACGGCAATCCGCAGGAAGGCGAAGACAAAGAATTCCAGGCCGCGCTGTTCGATGCTGTTCGCTCGAAGACCATAGCAGCGGATCCAAGCAATGGTCTGGGATGGTACCCCGCCGAGGTTTGGCAAGAATGGCAAGACGCACTTGTCGCAGGGGGCGAAATTCCGGGACCGCTTGATGACTTGAGCGCCGCCTGGACCAATGAATTTGCCGCCATTGGCAACGAGGCCGCCAGCAAATGAACGCTGCAGCCGCACAAGAGTTTTCCGGCGCGCCCTTGGGCACGCCGGTCTACGAATTGACCCATTTAAGCAAGACCTATGCACGCAACCTTGTTGTTGCGCTTGAGGACATTAATCTGACGCTACGGAAAGGCAGCTTCACTTCTGTCATTGGGTCCAGCGGGTGCGGGAAATCCACTCTGCTCAAGATCATGGCGGGTTTGATCCCTCCCACCAAAGGGCGTGTGATCCTACAAGGTCTGCCAGTGACCGGTCCCCGGCGAGACATTGGTATGATGTTCCAGCAGGCGACACTATTCCCCTGGAAAACGGCCGTGGAAAACATCGTGCTGCCAATCGAGATCCGCGATGGCAAGGCAGCCGCCAAGCAAGCAATGGGCAAGGCTCACGAACTTTTGGACATCGTGGGTTTGAAGGGGTTCGAAAACGTATACCCGAACGAATTGTCGGGCGGCATGGCACAGCGCGCCTCAATCTGCCGAATGCTGATCACAGAACCAGCCGTGCTTTTGTTAGACGAACCGTTCAGCGCGCTGGACGAACTGTCACGCGACATGATGAATATGGAACTGCAGCGGATTTGCCATGAACAGGATGCGACTGCTTTTCTTGTTACGCACTCTATTCAGGAAGCCGTGATTTTGTCCGACGAAATCGTCGTGTTGAAACCACGCCCGGGCAGGATTGCCGAGATCGTGAAGGTCGACCTGCCACGCCCACGCACGTTGGATATGATGACCACGCCCAAGTTTGGCGCTATTGTAGACTACATTCGCGGCCTCCTGGATAAGGGAGAAGAAATGTGAGCGACGTTCATAACCACTCACCTTCCCTAAAGGATTCTGACACCGCAGAAGACACTGTATGGGAACAGAAAATTCACTTTATCGACTCGGTTCCACGCTGGCTGGCGATGACCTTTGTCTTCGTGGTTTTCGTGGGCACATGGCAAAGTGTCACGAGCCTTGGGCTGGTTTCCCCAATCATTTTGCCGACACCGATGGAAACCCTAAAAGATATGATCTTCGTGGGACAAAATCTATTGACTGGCGGCTACATGCTTGGGGCGCTGTGGATCACAATCAAAGAAGTTATCTATGGTTTTGCACTGGCAATCGCGATCGGATTTTCGCTGGGCGTGTTGGTGGGGGAAACGGCATTTGGTGAAAAGGCAGTGATGCCTTACCTGGTGGCGATAGATACCATGCCAAAAGTGGCATTTGCCCCACTCTTTGTAGCGTGGTTGGGCTTTGGTATTGAATCAAAGGTCGCACTTGCTGCCTTTATCGCGACATTTCCAATCGTGGTCGGTACTGCGGCTGGGCTTCACGCCGCCGATGAAAACGCGCGTATGCTTTTCAAGACGATGGGCGCAAGTCGGATGCAGACATTGTTCAAGATGAAACTGCCGACTGGCCTGCCGCAGATTTTTACCGGCCTCAAGATCGGAGCAGTCGGCGTTATGGCCGGTGCGATCACAGGAGAATTCCTAGGCGGTGGCAAGGGATTTGGCGAACTTATTCGGGTTGCCGCCTCGCAGCTCAACACGCCGCGCGTCTTCTCGTTAATCCTGTATCTCAGCCTTGTCGGTCTGGTCGTATTTGCGTCGGTGGTTTGGACACAGCGTAAATTGGTGTTCTGGCACAAGGAACAGGTGGGAAGAGATGACTTCTGAGCCTTTGAAAATTGACTGCCACACCCTGCGTGAATTTGTGGCGGCCGCACTCGAAACTCGAGGTGTGCCAAAATCAGATGCGGACAAGGTGGCCTCGACGATGGTTGAGGCCGACATTTATGGCTATGGCACGCACGGTGTCTTTCGCCTGCGACAGTATCTAGCCCGGCTGGCGGGAGGTGGCTCCAATCCTACGCCAAAAGTCACAGTAGTACATGAGACTGTTGCAACCGCTTTGATCGACGGAGATGACGGCCTCGGCCATCTGGCTATGTCGGCGGCTCGGGATCTTGCAATTGAAAAGGCAAAAGAGGCCGGCATCGGATGGGTTGGTGTTCGGCGCGGCAACCATGCTGGACCACTCGCACTTTATGTGCGTCCACAAGCTGAGGCAGGGTTGCTTGGTATGGCAGCAGCAGTGGGCAGCGCGAACCATGTCCCGCCCTATGGCGGAAGCGATTTGCTTCTTGGCACCAATCCCATTGCTTTTTCCGCCCCTGTCGATGGCCCCGACCCATTTGTGTTTGATATGGCGACAACTGTTGCAGCGATGGGTAAGATCAAAACCCTGTTGCAGCAAGGCAAGCCCATGCCCGAAGGCTGGATGGTTGGGCGTGATGGAAACCCATTGACGGACCCCGCCCTCAAGTCAGAAGGGTTTCTTTTGCCGATCGGCGGTCCGAAAGGGTTCGGTCTTTCGGTGGCTATCGGGTTGATGGCCGGGGTCTTGAACGGCGCGGCCTTCGGCTCTGATGTGGTTAACTTCACCTCAGACACAACGTCGTCCACGAACACAGGGCAATTTGTAATGGCGCTTGATCCGGCAGCTTTTGGATTGGACAAAGACTTTGCTTCTAACGCAGCCCGCGTGTTTTCTGAAATGCGTGCATCTCCCCCCCTGCCTGGTCATGATCCCGTGCGCCTGCCGGGCGAAGGCAAAACGGCTGCCGCAGAAGCCCGCCGCAAAGACGGTGTGAGGCTGAACCCCGCTCTTTGTCGAGACCTCAACAAACTTGCTGAGGACTGTAGGCTATCCCCTCTGTTTCCTAGTCTCAGCGTTGACTAACAGCGCATCCGTCGGAAGCTGGTAGGCGCTTTTGACGAAAGTTTAGCGAGGTGTCTCGTCCTCTGCCTCCAGCGCTTTCACAAGAGCAGAAAGTTTGTTCATCATGTGAAGCTTCATGGATTTTCCAAGCCCATCTGCATTACGGGCCCTGAGTAACTCCATCATGGCTTCATGTTCGTCAATGGCCTGCGCCCAGCGCTCGTCCGACAAGTTGGCCATAAAACGTGCGCGGCGGACCCGTGCGGCTAACAGCTTGTGGTGGCTCGCAAGGATATCGTTTCGCGCGCCACGTATCAGTGCCTGATGAATGTCCTGATTGGCCTTAAAATATGCCTGTCGGTCATGTGACTTATAGGCTTTCAGCATATCGGCGTGGCGACGTTCGATTAGTTCAATTTCAGCGGAATCCATATGCTGACATGCCAACTCTCCCGCCAGTTGCTCAAGCGTCGCAAGCACTGGAAACGTATTCTCCAATTCCTCTCGCGTGACACTTGCGACGCGGGCCCCCCGGTTGGCTTGAAGTACCACAAAGCCTTCTGATGCAAGCACCTTTAAAGCTTCTCGCAAAGGTGTCCGTGAGACCCCCAACGAGTCACAAAGCTGCTTCTCGGGCACTTTTTCACCCGGCTTTAGCACATCTTCGACAACCAGGTTACGCAGCCTTTCGACCAGTTCTTCGTGAAGGGTCGGGCGTTTAATGCTGTCCGTCAGGTTCATTTCCATTTCCTAAACATCAAGAACCATATCCAACAGGCGCGCGACGTGCATGGGGTTCCGCTGCGTACCTTCGGCGATTTGATGGCGGCAAGATGTCCCATCGGCCACGATAACTGCATCTATAGGTGCTGCTTCCAACGCCGGGAACAAGTCAAGTTGTGCCATCTTTATCGAAACATCGATAGTGTCAGGCGCATACCCAAACGCCCCGGCCATTCCGCAACAACCGCTTTCTATCATGTGCACCTGTGCCTGCGGAATACGATTCAAAAGGTTGAGCATCGGTTTGACGGCATCGTGTGCTTTCTGGTGGCAATGCCCATGCACATAGATCGGGCGATCCAACGGCTTCAGGGGCAAGTCCGGCTGATCGGCCAGAAATTCCTCAAAGGTACACGTTGCGTTCGACAACATCTCAGTTTCCGGCCCCGGGCAAAGAGCCAAGAATTCATCCCGGAACGTGAGGATAGAGGAAGGTTCGAGCCCGACTACTGGAACACCTTTTGCAACCGCCTCTCGCGTCGCGTAAATCACGCGTTGTGCCTCGTGTCGCGCTTCGTCCACGCACCCCATAGCCAAGAGCGTACGTCCGCAATCCAAAGCCCTGTCAGATCGATCGTCTCGGGCCACGGCCACTCGAAGTCCCGTTGCCCGCAATACCCGAACTGCAGCGCGTAAATTTTCTGGCTCGAAATACCGGTTGAACACATCGGCAAACAGCAACACCTGCGGATCATTGTCCTGAGCCTCGACATCACGGAACGGAGCAGAAGACCACACTGGCAGATCACGTCGCGCTGAAATACCAGTCGGTCCCTCCAATAGCTTACGCGAGGGTGCAATTTTGTTTCGTAAATTCATAAGCCACGCGACTTTCGCGGCTTTTGGTGCATATCGGGGCAGGTAAGCTATCAATTTGTCTGCCAACGTCAGCCCATCTTTTTTACGCTTTGCTGACAACCCTTCGATTTTCATTCGCGCCATGTCGACACCAGTCGGACATTCCCGAGCGCAAGCTTTGCAGGACACACAGTACTTCATTGTGTCCAATATGGCATCAGACGACAAACCGCCTGGCATCTGCCCGCTGATGGCAAACCGCAACGAATTTGCCCGCCCACGTGTAGCGTCTCGCTCGTCTCGGGTCGCTCGGAAAGAAGGGCACATAACGCCGCCCTTGAGCTTGCGACATGCACCATTATTGTTGCACATCTCGACGGCGCCCTGAAACCCTCCTCCGGCACCCGGCCAAGCAGACCAGTCCAGCGTCGTTTCGAATTCAGGAACCGAATAGTCCTGGCCGTAGCGGAACAGTCGGCGGTCATCCATGGCAGGCGCGTTCACGATCTTGCCGGGATTCATTACCCCGTTTGGATCAAACCGTTTCTTAACCTGTTCAAACGCAGAAACGATACGCTGACCGAACATCTTTTCATGAAATTCTGATCGTACGATCCCGTCACCATGTTCACCTGAATGAGATCCTTTATACTTTTTGACCAGATCAAATGTTTCTTCGGCGATCGCCCTCATTGTCCGGACGTCTTTGTCTTGCCGCATGTTCAGCACAGGGCGCACGTGCAAACACCCCACCGCGGCATGCGCATACCATGTTCCCCTTGTGCCATGCCGGGCAAATATTTCGGTTAGGCCAACGGTGTAATCGGCGAGGTCGGGCAAAGGGACGGCGCAATCTTCGACAAAAGAGATCGGTTTGCCTGCCTCTTTCATCGACATCATGACATTCAACCCGGATTTTCGGTACTCGGCGATAGCATTCTGCAAAGATTTGTCCGTAACAGAGACAACGCCGCCCCACCGATGTTCCGCACCGCTGAAAGCAAAACCGAGGTCTCCCATCAGTTGCGAAAGCTCGACCAGTTTTGCAGCATTGGCCTCGGCGCTGCCCTCGGCGAATTCCACCAGCAGCAGGGCTTCGGGATTGCCTTCAACAAATGCATTAATCGTTTCGCGAAACAATGGGATTTCACGCCCCAAGGCAATCATGGTGTCGTCGACCAACTCTACCGCCTGCGGGTTGAGTGTCACGATGTGCTGGGTGGCTTCCATGGCAGCACGGAATGTCGGGAAATGGCACACACCGGTAACTTTCGCGCCCGGTAGATGAGCCAGGCTTAATTCCAGTTCTGTGAAATAGGCCAATGTGCCTTCTGACCCCACCAACAAATGGGACATGTTGATGTCGTTACCTACGAGCGCGTCGATATTGTACCCGCCCACACGGCGCTGGACTTTAGGAAAACGAGCGTCAATTTCAGCTGCCTCGCGACGCCCAAGAGCGCGCATATCACCAACAAGATCCGCATAATCGCCTGATGCGGCCGTATCAGCGCTGAACCGCGCTTCCGTGCCGTCAACCATGATTGCGTTTATCGCACGGACGTTGTCTCGCATGATCCCGTATCGCAGAGACTTTCCGCCTGAAGAATTGTTTGCTGCCATCCCCCCAAGAGTGCAACGAGACGCTGTTGACGGATCCACGGGAAACCACAGGCCATGCTGCTTCAACGCTTGGTTCAATTGATCCAGAACAACACCGGGCTGAACGCGCGCAATACGCTTCTCAACGTCTACGTCTAGTATACGATTCAAGTGTTTTGTGTTGTCCAGCACAACACCCTGATTGACCGTTTGCCCACATTGCGAGGTGCCGCCGCCGCGAGGCAGAACCGAACTTCCTTCGTCCCGCGCAATGGACATTACAGCTTGGACATCTTCAGTGGACCGAGGGATCACCACAGCGTCCGGTGTCATCTGATAGATTGAGGCATCTGTCGAGTATCGAGCAAGCGATGCCGGATCTGACATCACCTCTCCCCGAACATCAGACAACAGTCGGCGGTACAACGATCCATTCTCTACCATCAGGTTCGCCTTCCCTTCCCTTCAAGTCTTATAAAACGCTTCACTTCACCGTTGACTGAATAATGAATTCATAATTACCTTTTGCAATAGGCAATAGCACCACTCTTTTGGCACCAGCGTAAGGATCAGTTCAAATGCGTCAGGCAGGCAGACATTTTTTGCAGATTCCGGGGCCGAGTGCTGTGCCAGAGCGCATCCTGAAAGCCATAAGCACGCAGACCATTGATCATCGAGGACCGGATTTTGCTGAAGTGGGGAATAAGGCCCTAAATGGCATGAAGACGATTTTCAGGACAAAACAGAACGTCTTTATCTATCCTTCATCCGGCACCGGCGCATGGGAAGCCGCACTTGTGAACACGGTTTCGCCAGGCGAAAAAGTTCTGATGTTCGAAACAGGGCATTTCGCCTTCATGTGGTGCAACTTGGCTGGAAAACTAGGGCTGCAACCAGAGCTGATTGAAGGAGATTGGCGTGGCGGCGCGGACCCCAATCAGATTGAAGACCGTCTACGTGCAGACGAGCAGCACGGCATCAAGGCGGTTTGCGTCGTCCACAACGAAACGTCAACCGGGTCAGTCTCACCAATTGAGGAAGTGCGCAGGGCCATAGACGCAGCCAAGCACCCTGCACTTCTAATCGTGGACTCCATCTCCGGCCTTGCGTCGATTGATTTTCGGTTCGATGACTGGGGGATCGATGTGTGTGTCTCCGGCTCGCAAAAGGGATTGATGTTACCGCCTGGTCTGAGCTTCAACGCCGTGAGCGATCGGGCGCTGAAACACTCAAAATTCGTGACCACGCCGCGAAGTTACTGGGATTGGCAAGATATGGTCGGACCAAATCAGAAGGGGTTCTTTCCTTACACCCCCGGCACCAATCTTCTCTATGGATTAAATGAGGCCATCGACATGTTGCACGAGGAAGGGTTGGACAATGTTTTTGCCCGTCATGCCCGACACGGAGCCGCGACACGGGCTGCCGTGCGCGCCTGGGGTCTTGAGGTTTTGTGCACACATCAAGGTCAGGAATCGGGCGTCTTGACTGCGGTTAAGGTCCCAGAGGGTCACTCTGCCGATGCGTTTCGTGCTACGGCGCTGGAGCACTATGACATCTCACTAGGAAATGGTCTGTCCAAGGTAGCCGACAAGGTGTTCCGCATTGGTCATTTGGGCGACTTCAACGACCTAATGTTGATGGCCACCCTTTCTGGCGTAGAAATGGGGCTAGCCAAGAACAGTATGCCTCATAACGGAGGCGGCACACAGGCTGCCTTGGAGCATCTCAAGGCTGCCTGACGTTGGACAGAGTTACAAAAAAACTCAAACCAACAACGACACCATGATCTGACGACTTCTCACTCCGAACCGCCACCTCATCAGGAGATTGACCATGACTCGCATGACGGCAAAAGACTTCGACCAGGAACTTCTGGACCTGTACGATTTTTACGCGCACGGCAAAATCACTAAGCGCCAGTTTCTGGACCGCGCAGGTAAGTTCGCGGTTGGTGGGTTATCTGCGGTCGCGTTGCTGAACATGCTCAGCCCGAACTATGCATTGGCCGAGCAGGTGTCATTCAACGATCCCGATGTCCATGCAGACTACATCACCTATCCCTCGCCAAATGGGACCGGCGACGTACGGGGCTACCTTGTCCGACCTGCTGGT